>NZ_CAKLBV010000147.1 GCF_920984675.1 Methylobacterium sp. Leaf118 | reverse complement strand
CGAGGCGACCTTCAACCGCCTCAAGGACTTCCGCCGCATCGCAACCCGTTACGACAAGCTCGCCCGCAACTACGCTTCCGCCCTCGCGCTCGCCGCCGTCATCGCCTTCTGGTGCTGATCGAGTCTCGACCCTAGGTCGTCTGCTCGCGTCCCATTGCAGACCCTGGCGGCAGATTGTCAGAGCGCCTGAAACATCACCAGCGCATCGACATCACCGTGGGCCGGATGGTGGAAGGCGAGTGGCAACCGCCCGACGATCTCGAACCCAAGCTTCTGCCAGAGGCGCACCGCCCGCTCGTTCGTGCTCACCACGAAGTTGAACTGCATGCCCCGGTATTTGCGAGACCGGGCGTGAGCTAAGGCATGCTCGCCCATGCGTCCTGCAATGCCACGCCCGATGGCAGCGGCGCTTACCATGAAGCCACAATTGCAGACGTGGCGACCACCGCCCGCTTGGTTCGGACGCATGTAGTAGGTCCCGAGGATGATCCCGTCCTCCTCGGC
>NZ_CAKLBV010000146.1 GCF_920984675.1 Methylobacterium sp. Leaf118 | reverse complement strand
TTGCCCGAGCCGGTGGTGCCGGCGACGAGGAGATGCGGCATCCGGGCGAGGTCGGCGATGATCGGCTCGCCGCCGATATTCTTGCCGAGGCACAAGGCGAGCTTGTGCTTGGTCTCGACGAAATCCGCCGCGGCGAGGAGTTCGCGCAGGAAGACCGTCTCGCGCTTGGCGTTCGGCAGCTCGATGCCGATGGCGTTGCGGCCCGGCACGACGGCGACGCGGGCGGAGACGGCGGACATCGAGCGGGCGATGTCGTCGGCGAGCGCGATGACGCGGCTCGACTTGGTGCCGGGCGCGGGCTCCAGCTCGTAGAGGGTGACGACGGGCCCCGGACGCACGGCGAGGATGTCCCCGCGCACGCCAAAATCCTGGAGCGTGGCCTCCAGCATGGTGGCGTTCTGCTCCAGGGCCTCGGCGGAGACCTCGGTGCCCGGGGCCGCCTCGCGCGGGCGGGCGAGCAGTTCGAGGGCGGGGACCTGATAGCGGCCGGGCTCCGGGCGCGGCTCGGCCGACGGCCGGGGCCGAGCGACCGGGGCCTGGGGCGCGGGAC
>NZ_CAKLBV010000145.1 GCF_920984675.1 Methylobacterium sp. Leaf118 | reverse complement strand
CGAGGCGACCTTCAACCGCCTCAAGGACTTCCGCCGCATCGCAACCCGTTACGACAAGCTCGCCCGCAACTACGCTTTCGCCCTCGCGCTCGCCGCCGTCATCGCCTTCTGGTGCTGATCGAGTCTCGACCCTAATCGGTGCTGGGCGATAAGGATAGCGAACCAGCAATTCGGCGCTCGGCAGCCCGGACGGCGATCCTGCTGGCGCGGGCAGAGAAGGCGTAAGCCTCTGGCAAGTCGCCGCCTCTATGCATCCGGTCCCTTCGCTCGCGACCGGACCCGATGCTGCAACCCGAGACGACGTTCGCCAACCTTCCGCCTGAGGCGGCTGCGTGGAAGCGCGGCCTCCTCACCATGCGGGCCGACCGCTCGCCCTGCCCTCGGCTCGGCGCGACGGCCTGGGGGACGATGCTGGAGTCGGCGCTCGACTTCGTAGACCGGTTCGGTGCGGAGGCCGCATTCCTTGCCTGGACGGCGCCGCAGCTATTCGGCGTCCACCCCCAGCACGGCACCATGCGAACAGACTGGTGTGGGGCTCTGATGCTGAGCGGATCCAAGGCCGC
>NZ_CAKLBV010000144.1 GCF_920984675.1 Methylobacterium sp. Leaf118 | reverse complement strand
AAGCGTAGTTGCGGGCGAGCTTGTCGTAACGGGTTGCGATGCGGCGGAAGTCCTTGAGGCGGTTGAAGGTCGCCTCGATGCGCCAGCGCTCGCGGTAGCGGCGCTTGTCGTGGCGGATCTTCCGCTTTCGGCCGCGCTTGCCCGGGATGACGGGCCTGATGCCTGCCTCCCGCAGATCGGTGCGCAGCCAGTCGGCGTCGTAGCCTTTGTCGGCGGCCAGACGGCGGATGCGGCCGGGCGCCTCGGCCAGCACGGCTGGCGCGGTCGTCACGTCGCTGGCGTTGCCCGGCGTCAGCAGAAGGACGCCGGGGCGACCGAGGACGTCGGTGAGCGCGTGGACCTTGGTCGTCTGGCCGCCGCGCGACGGGCCGATGGCCTGCGTGCGAGCCCCCCTTTGCCACCGTGGGCGGAGCGGTGGGCCCGGACATAGGTGCTGTCGAGGGCGGCCGCGTCCCCAGCCCATCCAGCCTTGGCCAGGGCGGCCAGCATCGCGCGCCAGAAGCTGCGGCGGGACCACCTGTTGAAGCGGTTGTAGACCGTGGTGGACGGGCCGTAGGTATCCGGGCAGTCGCACCAGCGGCAGCCTGCGGTGATCACGTGCAGGATGCCGGAGATGATCCGCCGGTCGTCCTTGCGCTCGGGTCCGGGCTGATTGCGGGGCAGGAACGGCTCGATCACCGCCCACTGCTCATCCGAGAGCCAGAA
>NZ_CAKLBV010000143.1 GCF_920984675.1 Methylobacterium sp. Leaf118 | reverse complement strand
AGGAACAGGCTCTGCGGATCGCGCATGTTGACCCGGTAGACCACCGGCACCATCGGCGCGCTCAGCAGCGGCGAGGTCGGCCGCAGCCGGCGGACCACTCCGGCCGGCTCGTAGCGGAACAGGTAGAGGCCCTCCGGGTTCGCCTGGCTGTCGCGCAGGCCGGAGGCCCGGGCCAGCGCCTGGGCCATGGTCAGGCCCTCGGCCCCGAACGGGATCTCGGTGGTGTTGCCCAGCGCGCCCACCGCCAGGAAGGTCTGCGGATCGCGCACCAGCGTCAGGGTGTCGTTGGCGCGCACGAAGATGTTCTCGCGCGGGTTGGCCACCACCGTGCTCATCGGCACCGTCACCGTGCGCCCGCCGCGCGAGAGCCGCACGAAGGTCTCGGCCACCGCCGTGCGCACGCCGCCGGCCAGGGCGATCACGTCGAGGAGCCGGTCGCCGCGGCCGGACAGCGGCACGCGGGAGCCGGCGGTGGCCTCGCCGGTCACGGTGACCGATTGCGAGACCGGCCGCGTGACCGAGACCAGCACCTGCGGCTGGATCGCCTTGCCGGCCAGTTCGGTCTCGATCAGGCCCTGGACGTCCTGGGTGCGCCGCCCGGCGACCTTGATGCGCCCGGCATAGGGCACGGTGATCGCGCCGTCGGGCCCGACGATCTGCTCGGGGATCAGGGCGGATTTGGAGCCCGCGGAGAAGCGGTCGGCCACCAGCGGACCGGAGAACAGGCCGCCCGAGCCCGCCTCCCAGATCTGCACCGCCACCGCGTCGCCCACGCCGATCAGCGGCTCGGCCGCCGGACGGTTGTCGCCGAAGGT
>NZ_CAKLBV010000142.1 GCF_920984675.1 Methylobacterium sp. Leaf118 | reverse complement strand
CCCGTCTTCACCTGGACCGGCTTCTACGCCGGTTTCAACGCCGGCTACGGCTTCGGCGCCAACGACAGCAACCGCGCCCCGACCGTGGTCGGCGTGAACGACGCCTCCGGCCTCGTCGCCACCGGCACCACCGCGGCCTTCGCGTTCAGCAACTCCCGTGAGAGCACCGACGGTTTCGTCGGCGGCGGCCAGATCGGCTACAACTACCAGTTCACCCCGGGTTCCGGCTTCGTCGTCGGTATCGAGGCTGACGCCCAGTACGTCGATTTCGGCCGCAACCGGAATCAGTTCAGCACCGCCGCGGGCAGCGCCCCGCTGCTGGCCGGCGCCCAGGTGTTCAACCCGAACGGCGTTTCGGGCCTCGACTACTTCGGCACCGTCCGCGGCCGTCTCGGCTACGCCTTCGACCGCACCCTCGTCTACGGCACCGGCGGCTTCGCCTACGGCGCCGGTGGCGGTCGCGAGTTCGGCCTGCCGAACACCTCCTCCGACGACTTCCGCACCGGCTGGGCGGCCGGCGGCGGCGTCGAGTACGCGCTGCCTACCGACTCGTTCCTGAACTTCTTCCGCTCCTCGGCCGTGACGCTGAAGGTGGAAGGCCTGTACGTGAACCTCGACCGCGGCAACCGCACCACCGGCGCCTTCGGGGCCACCCCGGCCGGCGCACTCGTCTACACGAACAGCCCGGGCGTGCTCCTGGCCAGCGGCGGCACCGCCCGCGATCGCAACACCGAGTTCGCCGTGGTCCGCGCCGGCATCAACTACAAGTTCGGCTCCTACTAGGACCGAACGGGATCGCGGCTCCTCCGGGAGCCGCC
>NZ_CAKLBV010000141.1 GCF_920984675.1 Methylobacterium sp. Leaf118 | reverse complement strand
CACGTCGCCCGACCGGTACATGCGGCCCCCGGGCGGCCCGAACGGGCAGGCGATGAAGCGGCTGGCGGTGAGGCCGGTGCGGTTGAGATAGCCGCGGGCGAGGCCGGCGCCCGCGACGTAGAGCTCGCCCGGCACCCCGACCGGGACCGGCTGAAGGGTGGTGTCGAGGACGTAGACGGCGAGGTCGTCGAGCCCCCGGCCCACGAGGCTGGTGCTCGGCCGATGCAGGACCTCCTCGTCGAGGGCCAGATAGGTGACATGCACCGTCGTCTCGGTGATGCCGTACATGTTGACGAGCCGCGGACGATCGATCGGATGGCGCGCGTACCAGGTGCGCAGCCGGCCGAAATCGAGCGCCTCGCCGCCGAAGATGATGGTGCGCAGCGACAGGTCGAAGCGCGCGGCGGGATTGGCGTGCTCTTCCTCGACCAGTTGGTAGAAGGCCGACGGCGTCTGGTTGAGGACCGTGACGCGCTCAGAGGCGAGCAATTCGAGGAACGCCGCCGGTGACCGGCTGATCGCGAACGGCACGACGACGAGCGTCCCGCCATGGAGCAGCGGCCCCCAGATCTCCCAGACCGAGAAATCGAAGGCGTAGGAGTGGAACATCGTCCAGACGTCGTCCGGGCCGAAGCGATACTGGTGTGCGGTCGAGGCGAACAGGCGGACGACGTTCTGATGGGTGACGACGACGCCCTTCGGCGTTCCGGTGGAGCCTGATGTGTAGATGACGTAGGCGGGATGGTGGGGGGTGAGCGGGGCGGTGCGCGCGTCGTCGCCGAGATCCGCCGCCGACAGGCCGGCCAGTTGCGCCTGCAGGGCCGGATCCTCGGGCAGGATCACCGCCACCTGCGCCGGCGGGGCGAGCTCGGCCCGC
>NZ_CAKLBV010000140.1 GCF_920984675.1 Methylobacterium sp. Leaf118 | reverse complement strand
CAGCGCGCCGAGCGCCAGCAGGGTCAGGGCGGCGGTGGTCGCGGGCTGCGGGTCGAGGCGCGGGGCGCGGCCGTCCGGGAGCAGGTACTCGGCCGGGTCGTCGCGCCGCTCCGGCTGCACCGGGCGCAGGGGCGAGACGCCGATCTTCCAGGCCGGCACCGGGGCGGTGGCGGTGGTGAGCCCCTCCGGCCCGGCGTTCTCGATCGTCACGGGAAAGCCCGGCACGTCGAGGGTGCGGGAATCGAGGGCGGCGTAGAAGCTCTGATAGGTCAGGCGCAGGCGGATCAGGGTCGCCTCGCCCTCGCGCCGCTCCTCGACCGTGACCGCGCGCAGGTCGAGCCAATAGGCGACCGGGCCGGGTTTCGGCAGCGAGGGGCGCTGCAGGGTGAAGCCTCGATCGACCCGGATGTCGGCCTGTACCTGCACGAGGTCGCCGAGGAAGTAGCCGAAGGCCCGCGGCACCCGCAATTCGACGCCGCGCACCTGGGCGAGCGCCGGCGAGGCGGCGGCAAGGAGGAGGACGAGGAGGAGCCCGCGCATCGTCACGTCGTCAGAAGGTGACGGGTCAGCGCGTCCGCGTCGAAGCGGTCGGCGAGCCGGAACGGGGGGCGGGCATAGGGCGCGCACAGGCTGCGCAGGGCCTCGATCCGGGCGGCCTCGCGGGCCTGCCAGCGGCGGCGCAGGGACGGGCGCAGGAAGACGAGGCGGCGGCCGGCGCCCTCCAGATCGTCGAGTTCGACGAGGCCGAAGGCCGGCAGGCCCTCGTCCTCGGCGGCGTCGGCGAGCAGGACCGGCGTCACGTCGTGCAGGGCGAGGGCCGCGAAGACCTGCGCGATCAGCGCCTCGGGCCAGCGGAAATCGGAGACGAGGAAGACGAGCTTGGGGCGGCCCGCGAGCCGGCGCGCCGCCTCCCTCAGCCCCTCGGCGCTCGCGGCCCCGCAGGGCGCCTCGGCGAGGCGGGCGGCGGCAAGCATC
>NZ_CAKLBV010000139.1 GCF_920984675.1 Methylobacterium sp. Leaf118 | reverse complement strand
AAGGAAAAGTTCTCCCGTAACAAGCCGCATTGCAACATCGGCACGATCGGCCACGTCGACCACGGCAAGACGTCGCTGACGGCGGCGATCACGAAGGTGCTGGCGGAGTCGGGTGGGGCGACCTTCACGGCCTACGACCAGATCGACAAGGCCCCCGAGGAGAAGGCGCGCGGCATCACGATCTCGACGGCTCACGTCGAGTACGAGACCACGAACCGCCACTACGCCCACGTCGACTGCCCCGGCCACGCCGACTACGTGAAGAACATGATCACCGGCGCCGCCCAGATGGACGGCGCGATCCTGGTGGTCTCGGCCGCCGACGGCCCGATGCCGCAGACCCGCGAGCACATCCTGCTCGCCCGTCAGGTCGGCGTGCCGGCCCTGGTGGTGTTCCTCAACAAGGTCGACCTCGTCGACGACGAGGAGCTGCTCGAGCTCGTCGAGATGGAGGTGCGCGAACTCCTCTCGAAGTACGACTTCCCCGGCGACGACATCCCGATCACCAAGGGCTCGGCCAAGGTCGCGCTCGACAACGGCGACAAGGCGATCGGCCACGACGCCGTTCTGGCGCTGATGGCGACGGTGGACGCGTACATCCCGCAGCCGGAGCGTCCGATCGACATGCCGTTCCTGATGCCGATCGAGGACGTGTTCTCGATCTCGGGCCGCGGCACGGTGGTGACGGGTCGCGTCGAGCGCGGCATCGTCAAGGTCGGCGAGACCGTCGAGATCGTCGGCATCCGCGACACCCAGACCACGACGGTCACGGGCGTCGAGATGTTCCGCAAGCTGCTCGACCAGGGCCAGGCCGGCGACAACGTCGGCGTGCTGCTGCGCGGCACCAAGCGCGAGGACGTGGAGCGCGGCCAGGTCGTGTGCAAGCCGGGTTCGGTGAAGCCGCACGCCAAGTTCAAGGCCGAGGCCTACATCCTGACCAAGGAGGAGGGCGGCCGCCACACGCCGTTCTTCACCAACTACCGCCCGCAGTTCTACTTCCGCACCACGGACGTGACCGGCATCTGCACGCTGCCAGAGGGCACCGAGATGGTGATGCCCGGCGACAACGTGACCATGGACGTCGTGCTGATCGTGCCGGTGGCCATGGAAGAGAAGCTGCGCTTCGCCATCCGCGAGGG
>NZ_CAKLBV010000138.1 GCF_920984675.1 Methylobacterium sp. Leaf118 | reverse complement strand
GGTCGTGTCCCGTGACGTGGTGTATGAGCGCTGGTCCTCGGCAGGGTCCGAAGGTGATCAGGCTGCCACGGCCGACAGCCTGAGGACGGGATCATCGCTCAAGGCGACGAGGCTTTCCAGGCTCATGTAGCGGCGCGAGACGGCCCACTCGTCGTTCTGCTCCAGCATCAGCGCGCCCACGAGCCGGACGACGGCCCGGTCGTTGGGGAAGATACCGATCACGTCCGAGCGGCGCTTGATCTCGCCGTTGAGACGTTCGAGCGGATTGGTCGAGGCGATCTGCGGCCAGTGCTCGCGCGGGAAGGCCATATAGGCCAGGACGTCGTCGCGGGCCTCGTCCATCAGGCCGGCCAGCTTCGGGTAGCGCTCGCGCAGCGTGTCGGCGACCGAGGCCCACTGCGCCCGGGCCGCTGCAGCACCGTCCTGGGCGAAGATAGTCTTGAGCATCGCCACCACCGCCGGGCGCTGCTTGGGTGCGACGTGGGCGAGCGCGTTCCGCATCCAATGCACCCGGCAGCGCTGATGGGTGGCCGAAAAGACCTTGGCGGCGGCGGCCCGCAGGCCCTTGTGATCGTCGGCCACGACCAGCTTCACGCCGCGCAGGCCCCGGTCGGCCAGCGAGCGCAGGAAGCCCTTCCAGAACACCTCGGCCTCGGACGCGCCGGTGGCCACGCCCAACACTTCGCGCCGCCCGTCGGTGTTGACGCCGACCGCGACTATGACGGCCAGCGAGACGATCCGGCCGGCCTCGCGCGCCTTCACGTAGGTGGCGTCGATCCACAGGTAAGGCCAAGCCCCCTCGATGGGCCGCGAGAGGAAGGCGTTGACCCGCTCGTCGATCTCTTCGCACAGCCGCGAGACTTGGCTCTTCGACACGCCCGAGCCGCCCATCGCCTTGACGAGGTCGTCCACGGCGCGAGTCGAGACACCGTGCACGTAGGCCTCTTGGATCACGGCCGTGAGCGCCTTCTCGGCCGTGCGCCGTGGCTCCAGGAACGAGGGCAGGTAGCTGCCCTTGCGCAGCTTCGGGATCGCTAGATCGATCCGGCCAGCGCGCGTCTCCCAGGCCCGTTCCCGGTAACCGTTCCTCTGCGTCAGCCGGTCCGAGCTGCGCTGGCCAATCGGCGCGCCCGTGCGTGCCTCGACCTCCAACTCCATCATGCGCTCGGCCGCATAGCCCAGCAGATCGCGCACAAGGTCGCCGTCCGCCCTCTTCTCGATCAGATCGATCAGGGCCATCCTGTCGTCGGTCATCGTCGTCTCCGGTGTGTGAGTTCAAGCTTCGCAACTCGAACCCTACTCGAAGACCGGCGATGACCACCTCAGCGGTGGGCTGCTCCTACACCACCCCCTGGGACACGACCC
>NZ_CAKLBV010000137.1 GCF_920984675.1 Methylobacterium sp. Leaf118 | reverse complement strand
TGTCGCGCGAGAGCCTTGGCGCGCGTCGCCGGTGCCGTCTTGCGGACGTGGTCGCGGCCTGGATCGGCGTAGGCCGTGCCGTTCTTGAGCATGTGGTAGGCGGCGGTGAGGATGGAGGCTGCCACCGCGCAGACGGCCTTCTTGGGTCCGCGTCGGTGGCGCAGGCGCTGGAACTGGGCCTGGAGATAGCTCTGTTTCTTGCGTGCGGCAGCCCAGGCGCACTGGACGAGGGTGGTCTTGAGCCAGGGCGCGCCCTTCTTCAGGCGGGTGGAGCGGCGCTTACCGGCGCTCTCGTCGTTCCTCGGGCACAGGCCAGCCCAGGAGATCAGGTGGCCGGCGGTGGGGAAGCGGCTCATGTCGGGGCCGATCTCGGAGAGGATCACCTGGGCGGTCAGGTCACTCACCCCCGGGATCGTCGCCAGCAGCCCCGCCGCGTCCCGGAAAGGGCCGAGGTCGCGCTCCACCTGTGCGTCGATCTCGGCCACTGCCCCAGCCAGGGCATCGTATTGCCGGAGATGCAGGCCGAGGAGGAAGCGGTGCGGCTCGCCGAGGCGTCCGGTCAGCGCGGCCCGGATGCTGTCGCGCCCGGCCTTGACCCGCGGGCCGACGAGCCCGCTCAAGGCCGCCGGATCGCGCTCGCCCGCCGCCAGGGCATCGAGGACGGCGCGGCCGGACTGGCCCATGATGTCGGTGAGCACCGAGGCGAGCTTGAGATTGGCGTCCTCCAGGGTCTTCTGGATGCGCTGGACGTGGGACGCCTGCTCGCGGACCAACTGCTTGCGGGTGCGCAGTAACGTGCGCATCACCTGGGTCTCGGCCTCGGGCACGAAGCTCGCCCGGATCAGGCCGTGGGCCAGGAGATCGGACAGCCAGACCGCGTCGGCTACATCGGTCTTGCGGCCGGGCACGTTCTTCACATGCGCCGCGTTGGCCAGGATCAGGGTGCGGCCCTCCGCCGACAGCACGTGCCAGACCGGGCGCCAGTACACACCCGTGGCCTCCATCGCCACGTGGGTGCAGCCGTGCTCGGCCAACCACGCCGACAGGGCCAACAACCCGGGCGTGGTCGTCGCGAAGGTTTCGACCGCGCGGGTCGGCGCCCCGATCCCGGCCAACCGCACGGCCGCCACCACCGTGTCCTTGTGAACGTCGAGCCCGGCGCACCGGGGATACAGAACCTCCATCATCACCTCCGCAGGTCAGGCCGCCGGCGCAGACTCCCCGGGAAGGACAATCTAAATAGCGCGCTCCAGAGCGAACTCCTGACGCAAGCGAGGGGACTTCAGGGAACCCGGGTCCAACTCATACGCGGGCTGTAAGGGCACCAAGGACAAATCGACCTCTCCGCCGACGGCCTATCCACGATGCCACAGGTTTCATCCGCAAGGGACGGCCAAAGCCGGTGGAAACTCATACC
>NZ_CAKLBV010000136.1 GCF_920984675.1 Methylobacterium sp. Leaf118 | reverse complement strand
GGACGGCCTCCGGCGTGGGGGCCTCGGGCCGCGGCACGCGCGGGCGGGCGGCGGGCGGGCTGGCGGCGGGCGGGCTGGCGGCCGGCTCGGCCAGACGGCCGCGGGCGGTCTCCTCAACCGGGGCGCGCTCCATACGCGGCGCCGGGGCGGCCGCGGGCATGGGGGGCGACACGGGCGCGGACATCGTGGCCGAGATGGGAGCGGACACGGCGCCGGAGGCCGCGGCGAGCGCCCCCGTCGAGGTCATGGTCGCGCTTCCGCTGCGGTCGAGCTGGTCGCTGAGGCGCGACAGCAGCGCCTGCACCCCGTCCATCGTCGCCTGGAGCCGCTGGTCGGCGCTGCGCTGGGCCGCACGCATCTCCGCGAGATCCGCCCGCAGCCCGTTGAGGGCGCCGTCGCGCGCCGGACCGGCTTCCGTGGCGGCCGGACCCTGCTTCAGCGTCGTGACCTGGGCGACCAGGTCCCCCATGGTGCGCTCGAGGCGGGCCAGGGCCGGGTCGGAGGCTTTCGGCGTGTCGAGGCGGCTCGCGAGCGCCACGACCTGCTGCTCCAGCGCGTCGAGGCCGGCCCCGCCCTTGCTGACGTCGTCCACCTTCTCGACGAGCGTCGTTAGCATGCCGCGGATCGCGTCGAAATCCTTCGGCGCGGCGGAGGGCTGGCGCAGCGTCTCGCCGAGCGATTCGAGGCGCCCGATCAGGTCGCCGACCGGGTTGGCCGCGACCCGATCCATCCGGTCGGCCAGGGCCTCGAACCGGCCCAGAAGCTCCCGCGATTCGCCGGGCGCCCGCAGCTCGCTGCGGATTTCCTCGAGCAGGGGCTTCAGCTCGGCGGCCTCGGCCTCCTTGCCCTGCTGCAGCTGCGCGATCTGGGCGCTGATCGCCTGCACGCCCTGGGCAAGGCTCTGGATGCGCTCCGGGCCCGCGAGCGCCGAGACGAGGCGGCGGATCTCGTCGAGTTCGCGGAAGACGCCGTCGAGGGCGTTCTGGTCGGCGAAGGTCGGCGCGGCGCCGGAGAGCGCGCCGTCCACCTTGCTGGCGAGACGCGCGACGTCGCCCGCGACCCGGGCATGGACGTTGGCGGCCACGTCCTCGGCCAAGCGCTCCACCTGGACGCGCATCAGCTCGATGGGCGCGGCGATGGCGGCGAGGTCGGCCGGCTCGTTCGCCCGCGGGATGTCGGTGATGAGCGCCCGCATGGCCTGTTCCAGCGCGCCGACATCGCGGCCGGTGGCGAGGCTGCCGATGGAGTCGCGCAGACGCGTGGTCTCGCGCTGCAACTCCGCGATGGCGGGCGAGGGCTGGACGCTGCCCTCGGGCGCGGGCCGGGCGGCCTCGACGGGAGGCTCGGCGGGCACAGCGATCGGGGACGCGGCGGGAGCCGTGACGGGGGATTCGGTCGGGGCGGGTTCGGCGGCGCCCGCCTCCAACTCGCGCTGGCGGCGGCGCACCTCCGCGACGGCGTCGCGCATCTCGCTGGCGAGGGGACGGCCTCGCCGGCCGAGGGGCCGGGGCGCGGTGACCTGCGTCGCGATCTCGCCCATGCGGCGCTCGATATC
>NZ_CAKLBV010000135.1 GCF_920984675.1 Methylobacterium sp. Leaf118 | reverse complement strand
GTGGTCCGCGCCGGCATCAACTACAAGTTCGGCTCCTACTAGGACCGAACGGGATCGCGGCTCCTCCGGGAGCCGCCCTCTCCGCGAAGCCCGGCGCCCCGCGCCGGGCTTTTTCGCGTTCGCGCGGCGCGGGCACCACGCTTCCGCCCTTAAGACGCGGTTTACCCTGACGGGCCGATTCTGCCGGCCCGGGTGCTCTCTCTTTGGACCCGGCCCGACAGTCCCCGATGGTTCAGGGCGAGGCCGCGCATCCGCATGAGGCAGGGCAGGAGACACCCCAGGAACGGGCGCGCGACGCCGTGCCCGATTTTCGCCTTTGCCGCCGCGGCGCTCTTCGCTATGCCGGCCGCTGTCCGCGCCGAGGAACCGCTCTCCCTGCGCATCCGCCCCAACCCGTCCCCCGAGGGCGCCACCGGACTGGCCGGCGGCCGGCCCGCGGGCAGTGGGACGGGGCGCGAGACCGTGTGGGAGCGCGCGGATCGGCGCGCGCGCCTCGCGATCGCCTCGGTCTGCACCGGATGCCTCGACGCGCGTGTCCTCGAGCGTCCGTCCGTGTCCGTGTCCGCGTCCCCCCTCTCGCCCGCGACCGCGGTCGCGGCGAGCGATCCCGCCCCATCGACGACAGGTGACCCATGAGCCAGGCCCACCCGACCACCGGCGCAACCGTCGATCCGGAATGCCCGGTCTCCCTTGAACTGCTCGGCGAGGTCTATCGCGCCGACGAATACGACCTGCCCTACATCCTCGAGGCGATCCCGGCGCTGACCCGGGCGCGGCTCGCGGCCTACCTCTACGGCAAGAGCCACATGCACCAGCTCGGCCTCAAGGTGGCCCGCGCCTGCGAGCGTGAGGACCTGATCCGCGCCGCCGGCGAGATCGGTTCGGTCATCCACGGGCAGTCGCGCCTGAAGCCCGCGCAGGCCGCTCCGGAGCCCGCCGCCGTCGGCCGGGGCAAGGCGGCGCCCGCCCCGCAGAAGAAGATCAGCCTCGGCGGCTCCGCCGCCAAGGGCCGCAGCTTCGATTGACCCGGCAGCAGACCCGAAGGAACGCGCGACGATGTTCGGACCATGTTGGAAGCTCGGGGTCGACACGACCCTGCTGGCCTTCGAGGCCCAGGCGGTGATCGGCCTGCGGATGGCCAAGCTGGCGGCGGGGGGCACCGCCGCGCAGGCCGAGGCCGAGCGCATGGTGAGCGAGAAGGTGTTCGCCGCCGGCGAGGCGGCGATGCAGCTCGCCACCGGCGCCTCCACCGGCGCGGTCGTGGCCGGCTACCGCCGCAAGGTCCGGGCGAACCACCGCCGCCTCTCGCACCGGTCGCGCTGAAACGGTCGGAGCGATTAACCGCTCCTTAACCACGACCTCCCATCGTTCGGGCTCGCCTCGGACGTTTCGGGAGACCTTCATGCAGCTGTGCGAACATCAGGTGCGCGAACGCGCCTACTCCATCTGGGAAGACGAAGGCCGCGGCTTCGGCCGGGCCGAGGCCCATTGGCTCCAGGCCGAGGCCGAGCTGGGTCGGGCCGCCTCTGCGGCCCCGCTCGCCATCGAGACCCGCGTCGCGGCCGCCCCGGCCGCGCTCGCCCCGGTGGCCAAGCCCCGCGCCGCGCGGGCCAA
>NZ_CAKLBV010000134.1 GCF_920984675.1 Methylobacterium sp. Leaf118 | reverse complement strand
TGGCACTAGCGGACACATCGATCCTCGAGGGTCTTGAGACGCCGGACCGTCTGCGTCGGCTTCCGGAGAGCGAGCTGCAGCGGGTCGCCGATGCGGTGCGGGCGGAGATGATCGACGCGGTGTCGATCACCGGGGGGCATCTCGGCTCGGGGCTGGGCGTCGTCGAGCTGACGGTGGCGCTGCACCACGTGTTCGACACGCCCGACGACCGGATCGTCTGGGATGTCGGGCACCAGTGCTACCCGCACAAGATCCTGACGGGGCGGCGCGACCGCATCCGCACCCTGCGCCAGGGCGGGGGCCTGTCGGGCTTCACCAAGCGCAGCGAGAGCCCCTACGACCCCTTCGGCGCGGCCCATTCCTCCACCTCGATCTCCGCGGCCCTGGGCATGGCGGTCGGCCGCGACCTCGCCGTGGCCCAGGCCAAGGCGACCGGGGCGGAGCCGGGCCGGCGGCGCAACATGGTGGCGGTGATCGGCGACGGCTCGATGTCGGCCGGCATGGCCTACGAGGCCATGAACAATGCCGGCGCCCTGCATTCGCGCCTCATCGTCATCCTCAACGACAACGACATGTCGATCGCCCCCCCGGTGGGCGCCATGTCGGCCTATCTCGCGAGGCTCGCCTCGGGCGGCACCTATCGGGGCCTGCGCGAGACCGCCAAGCAACTGGGAAAACTCCTGCCCAAGGCCCTCTACGAGCGGGCCGTGCGGGCGGAGGAATACGCCCGCTCCCTGGTGGTGGGCGGCGGCACCATGTTCGAGGAGATGGGCTTCTACTATGTCGGCCCGGTCGACGGGCACAATCTCGACCACCTGCTGCCGGTCCTGAAGAACGTGCGCGATAGCGATCAGGGCCCGATCCTGCTCCACGTGGTCACCCAGAAGGGCAAGGGCTACGGCCCGGCCGAGGCCTCGGCCGACCGCTATCACGGCGTGGTCAAGTTCGACGTGGTGTCGGGGGTCCAGGCCAAGGCCAAGGCCAACGCCCCGGCCTATACGCGGGTGTTCGGCGAGAGCCTGATCAAGGCGGCCGACGCCGACCCGAAGGTGGTGGCGATCACCGCGGCGATGCCGGGCGGCACCGGCATCGACCTGTTCGGCAAGGCGCATCCGGACAAGACCTTCGATGTCGGCATCGCCGAGCAGCACGCGGTGACGTTCGCGGGGGGGCTCGCCACCGAGGGCTACAAGCCGTTCGTGGCGATCTACTCGACCTTCCTGCAGCGGGCCTACGATCAGGTCGTGCACGACGTGGCGCTGCAGAACCTGCCGGTGCGCTTCGCCCTCGACCGGGCCGGGCTGGTGGGGGCGGACGGCGCCACGCATGCGGGCGCCTTCGACCTCGCCTATCTGTGCTGCCTGCCGAACATGACGGTGATGGCGGCGGCCGACGAGGCCGAGCTGGTGCACATGGTGGCCACGGCGCATGCCCACGATTCCGGGCCGATCGCCCTGCGCTATCCCCGCGGCGAGGGGGTGGGCGTGGAGCTGCCCGAGGCCGGCGTGCCGCTGGCGATCGGGCGGGGCCGGGTGGTGCGGCGCCCGGACGGGGCGCGGGTGGCGCTGCTGACGCTGGGCACGCGCCTGTCGGAGGCCCTGAAGGCGGCCGACGCCCTGGCCGAGGAGGGCGTGGCGGTGACGGTGGCGGATGCGCGCTTCGCCAAGCCGCTCGACGCGGAGCTGATCGTGGATCTGGCGACCCACCACGAGGTTCTGGTGACGGTGGAGGAGGGCTCGGTCGGCGGGTTCGGGGCGATGGTCCTGCACCTGCTGTCGGAGCGGGGCGTTCTCGATGCCGGCACGGTGCGGGTGCGGACGCTGACCCTGCCGGACCTCTACCAGGACCACGACAAGCCGGAGATCATGTACGCCCAGGCCGGCCTCGACGCCGAGGGCATCCTCAAG
>NZ_CAKLBV010000133.1 GCF_920984675.1 Methylobacterium sp. Leaf118 | reverse complement strand
GGCACGATCAAGGCGAACTTCCCGACCCGGATCTCCTTCCAGGTGACGAGCAAGATCGACAGCCGCACGATCCTGGGCGAGATGGGCGCGGAGCAGCTGCTGGGTCAGGGCGACATGCTGTTCATGGCCGGCGGCGGGCGCACGACGCGTGTCCATGGCCCGTTCTGCTCGGACAGCGAGGTCGAGAGCGTCGTGGCGCATCTGAAGCGCCAGGGCCGGCCCTCCTATCTCGAGGCCGTGACCGCGGAGGAGGGCGAGGGGCCGGCCTCCGGCGCCCCGGCCGAGGAGGGGGCGGTCTTCGATGCCGGCCAGTTCGGCGGCGGCGAGGGCGGCGATCTCTACGATCAGGCGGTCGCCGTGGTGATGCGCGACAAGAAGGCGTCCACCAGCTACATCCAGCGCCGCCTGCAGATCGGCTACAACCGCGCCGCCTCGCTGATGGAGCGGATGGAGACGGAAGGCCTCGTCGGCCCCGCCAACCATGCGGGCAAGCGCGAGATCCTGGTCGAGACCGAGGGGCAGGGCTACTGAAGCCTCGTCACCGGCCGCGCCGCATCGAGGCCAGCAGGAAGACGAGGGCGACGCCGCAGGCCGTCGCGGCGGGGGAGGCCCCCTGCTCGAAGGCGCCCGCGAGCGACGCGCCGGCGACGTCGCCGAGATTCATCGCCGCCATGAAGATCTGGAACTGCGTCGCCGACACGCCCTCCGCCCGGCTCGCCAGCACGACGGTCGGCTGAAGCGCGACGTAGAGCAGGGCCGGGACCACGCTCGCCAGCCCGAGGATGACCGGGCCGCCCCGCGCCTCGAACCCGCCGAGGACCAGCAGCGCGATGACCGCGAAGGCCGCCGCGCAGGCGAGGCACAGCCGACGCAGGGCCGGGGCGGGCCCGGCCCGATCGACGGCGACGCCGACGAGCCCGGCCCCCACGGTGCCGCCGAGGAACGCCAGCATCGCCTGCACCTGCGACAGCGCCCCCGCGTCCCACCCGCGGTCGCGCACCATCGCCACCGCGAAGGGCACCTGGAACAGCGAGAGGGCGAAATCGATTCCGAAGCACGCAGCGAGCAGCAGCGCCGCCTCGCGATGGCGGAACACGGCGAAGACCCGAAGGACGCCCCGCAGATGCGCTGCCAGCGCCCGCGGCGTTCCGGACAGGATCCGCGCGACCGATCGCGGAGGCGGCGCGATCCGCAGCAAGGCATCTCCCGGCCGCTCGCGCACGAGGCCGGCGGCCACGGCGAGGGCGGTGCTCAGGCCGAGGAGCATTGCGGCCGCGCCGGGAATGCCGATCTCCGGGAGCAGCCAGCCGAACAAAGCAGCCCCGAGGGCGGAGCCCGTGACGAAGCCGGCGCGGGTGCAGGCGCTGACGCGGCCGAGTTCGTCCTCCGGTACGCTCGCCACGATCATGCGGTCGGTCGCCGTGTCGGCGAGCGAGGCGCAGAGGCTGTGGAGCAGGAGGACCATGCCGAGGGCGGCCGGATCGGGTCGCGTGCCGAGGAGCGGCAGCAGGCACAGGGCGATCTGGCCTCCGAGCAGCCCGCGGACGAGCCAGACACGGCGCGCGCCCATCGGATGCGGCGCAGCCCGGTCGAGGAGGGGCCCCCACAGCAGCGGCTGCAACACCCAGGGCAGGCCGACGAGGGCCAGGAGCGTGCCGACCGCGCTCGTGCCATGACCGTTCGCGACGAGATGGTTGGCGAGCGCGAGCGTCGCGAAGCCCGCGACCGATCCCTGGTAGAGATAGAGGCCGGTGAATACACCGACGCGCCCCCGCCGGGTCAGCAGGCTGGGCGCCCACCCAAGATCTTCAAGCGGCACGGGACGACATTGGGCGACCTCCACCCGGACAGGGTGACGGCCGCCCGCGCGCCCCGCAATGGGGCGCAGGGTCTCTCACACCCAGCGGTCCGGACGAGGAGCGACGGTCCTGTTCCGAGTGTCCGGCGGACGCCCGCCGCCCCGCCGTCGTGGGGGGCATCGCCGATGGGTCTAAATAGAAACTGTCTCTTCGGGTGTGATGGCACATGAGAAGCCGAGGCGCTCGATCTGTCGCGCGAGAGCCTTG
>NZ_CAKLBV010000132.1 GCF_920984675.1 Methylobacterium sp. Leaf118 | reverse complement strand
CGTCGCCGGGCGCGATCCCCTCGCCGCCGGGTCGCCGCCGCCGGTCCGGACGCCGCCGGCCCTGCCGGGACCCGTCTTCGCCCGGGTGCTCGACCTGCCGGCGGTCGGCAGCGATCCGGTGGCGCTCTCCGTCCTCGCGGTCGCCGCCGAGCCCTGGCCCGGCGCGGTCGCGGTCTGGCGCTCCACGGGGGAGGGGGCGCCCTTCGCGTTCCACCGCCTCGTCGATCATCCGGCCTGCCTCGGCGAGACGCTGAGCGTCCTGCCCGCCGGGCCGGTCTGGCGATTCGACCGCGTGGCCCAACTCGATCTGCGTCTGCGCCACGCGGAGGGTCTGAGCGCGGTCGGCGAATCCGCGGCGCTCGCCGGCGCCAATCTGTTCGCGCTGGTGGGGCCGGACGGGGCGACCGAGATCCTGTCGGCGGCCGGCGTCGCCCTGATCGGGCCGGGAACCTGGCGCCTGACCACGCTCCTGCGCGGGCTTGCCGGCAGCGAGGCCGCCGCGGGCCGCCCCACCCCGGCCGGCAGCCTGATCATGCGCCTCGACGACGGGGCCGTCACCCCCCTGGTCGAGCGGCTCGACGAGGCCGGCCGCACCTTCCTCTACCGGGTCGGCCCCGCCGGGCGCGACCCGGCCGATCCGGCCTTCGTGGGGTTCGCCGCCACCGCCGGACTGTCGGCCTTCACGCCGCTCAGCCCCGTCCATCTGCGGGCGCGGCGCGAGCCCGGCGGCGTGCGGCTGAGCTGGACCCGCCGCGCCCGGCGCGACGCCGATGCCTGGGAGCCGGCGGACGTGCCCCTCGAGGACGGCGCGGAGGCCTACGCCGTCGACATCCTCGATCCGGACGGCGCCGTGCGCCGCAGCCTCACCGCCGTCGGCCCGAGCCTCCTCTACGCGCAGGAGGCGGCCGATTTCGGCGGCCCCCGCACCGCGATCGACTTCGCCGTCGCGCAGGTCGGCACCGTCGGCGGCCGCGGGCCCGCCCGCCGGGCCCGCGTGACCCTCACGACCTGAACCCTCTTCGGAGCCGCCCCATGGCCGACACGACCCCGAGCCTCGCCCTGCCGCTGATCGCGGGCGGGCAGGCCCAGAAGCACGTCACCCACAACGAGGCGCTGACGCTTCTCGACGCGCTGGTCCAGCTCGCGGTGATCGACAAGGATGCCTCGGCCCCGCCGAGCGATCCCGCCGAGGGCGACCGCTACCTGATCGCGGCGTCCGCGCCGACGGGGGCCTGGGCCGGGTGGAGCGGGCGCATCGCCCGCTACCAGGACGGGGCGTGGCTCTCCCTCGCGCCGCGGCCGGGCTGGCTCGTCTTCGTCGCCGACGAGGCCGAGATCTACGCCTTCGCCAACGACAGCTGGATCCCGTTCCGCACCACGCTCACCGCGCTCCAGAACCTCGCCCGCCTCGGCGTCGGCACCGCGGCCGATGCGGACAATCCGTTCGCGGCCAAGCTCAACACGGCCCTCTGGACGGCCCTGACCGCGGGCGAGGGCGGGACCGGCGATCTCCGCACCACGCTCAACAAGCAGGCGGCCGGCAATGTGCTGTCGCTCCTGATGCAGTCGGGCTTCTCCGGCCGGGCCGAATTCGGCCTCGTCGGCGACGACGATGTGAGCCTGCGCGTGAGCCCGGACGGCGGCCTCTGGGCGAGCGTCTTCACGGTCGATCGGGCGACCGGCACCGCGACGTTCGAGCGGGGCACGCTCCGCAGCGCGGTCACCGTCCTCACCGAATCGGACACCTGGACCAAGCCCGGCTGGGCGCGGGAGGTGACGGTGATCCTCGTCGGCGGCGGTGGCGGCGGCGGCTCCGGACGGCGCGGTGCCCCCGGCAGCGTGCGCGGCGGCGGCGCGGGCGGGGGCGCCGGCGGGTTCGGCTTCGAGACTTTCCCGGCCTCCGAACTGGCGGCGACGCTCTCCGTCGAGATCGGCGGCGGCGGGGCGGGCGGCACGGCCGCGGGCGCCGACAACGCGAACGGCAGCGCGGGCGCCGCCGGGGGGCTGACCCTCGTGCGCTCGGGCGGCGCCGTGATCGTCCAGATGTATGGCGGCTTGGGCGGGGGCGCGGGCGTGGCCGGCGCCGCGACCGGCGGCGCGGCCGGCAACCGGTTCTCGTTCGACGGCCAGAACGGTGG
>NZ_CAKLBV010000131.1 GCF_920984675.1 Methylobacterium sp. Leaf118 | reverse complement strand
CTGGGCGACGCCGCCGGCGGCGAGCGCCAGGGCGGCCTGGGCGTCGCGGCCGCGGCCCTCGATCAGCTCGGACACACCCGCGCCCGCCGTCTCGATCTCGGTGCGCAGGCGGGCGCCGCGGGCGGCGATGTCGTCGGCAATGCCGGTGCCGGTCGCCGCGAATTGCTGGCGCAGGCCCTCGCCGGTCTCGGCGAAGCGCGCGGTGATGGTCCCACCGGTCTGGGCGAAGCGGTCGGCGAGTTCGGTGCCGCGGGTCAGGAAGGTCTCCTCGAGGGTCCGGGCCGAGCGCTCGAAGGTCTGGCGCACGCTGCCGCCCTGGCGGTCGAGGGCCTCGATCAGGGTGGTGCCGGTCTCGGTGAGGGAGCGCGACACGGTGCCGGCATTGTCGGCCAGCGTCCGGGTCAGAGCCCCACCGGTGCGCTCGAAGGCCTGGGTGACCTCGTCGGCCCGCTGCTGGAGGGCGGCGGTCAGTCCGGTGCCGATCGCCTCCAGGCCGCCGCGGACGCCGTCGCTGGTGGCGGAGAGCTGGCGGATCAGGTCGTCGCCCTGGGTCGAGACGTTGCCGACGACCCGGTCGCCGACTTCGCCGAGGGCGGTCGTGATCGCGGTGCTGCGCGCGTCGAGGGCGGTCGTGATCGCCACGCCGCGCTCGTCGAGGGCGGTGGTGACCCGCTCGCCCGCGCCGTTGATGGCCGCCACGATGCGTGCGGCGGCGCCGTCGAGCTCGCTCGACAGGTTCTCGTGCGAGCCGGTGATCGCGCCGCGCACCCGGTCGGCATTGGCCACGATCGATTCGCGCTGGGCGACGAGCTCGTCGACGAGGGTGCGGATGCGGATCTCGTTGTCCGAATAGGCCCGCTCCAGGGTTGAGATCTCCCCGCGCACGAGGGTCTCGAGCTCGCCCGCCCGGGCCAAAGCCCGCTCGACGCCGTCGCCGACCGCGGCGACCTCGCGGCGGACCGTCTGCGACATGGTCAGGACGGCGTCGGTGGAGAAGCTCTCCGGCTCGGCCAGCCGGATCGCGACCTCGCCGACCGCGCGGGCGACGAGGCGCATCTCGTGGGCGCGCACCGCGAGCATCGCGGTGATCAGGAACAGCACGATCGGGCCCGCCACGGCGGTCGCCACCACGGCGGCCTGGAGCGCGGTGAGTCCGGTGATGAAGGCCTTCAGGTCGCCGCCGGACTGGTTCCAGGCGAGCGCCACGAGGCCGTTGAGCCAGAGGAAGGAGGCGATGCCCGCGACGAGGTAGGGCTTGCGCGAGGGGCGCACCCGCAGTGTCTGCTGGAGGATGCCGATGTTGAGGCGGTCGTCGTTGGCGACAAGGGAGCGGTCGGGCGGCAGCAGGCCGCCCTCGCGGCGCGAGGGCCCGCGCTCGGGCGGGGGCAGCTCGGAGCCCGGCCCGTCGAGGTCGAGGGTGGGGATCCGGCGCCCGTTCGCCCCGTCCAGGGGATCGGACAGGGGATCGACGTCGCCGACGTCGGGAAGGCGCGGCTCGACGCGGGTGTTCTCCCCCGCGACCGGGATGTCCAGATTCAAAGCCTGCTCGATCGCGGAGAGAGCGGCCTCCGCCGGATCTTTCAGCTTCTTGTCGGTGGCCATGCACACGCCTCGTTACGCATCGCCGTCTTCCGCTCCGGGGCGCACGAGGCGGCCCTCCGCAGCGAAGACGGATTTACCCGTTTGGCACGGGCACCTTAGTCGTTCAGGTCCCGCCGCGGATACCCGAACCCGGCGGCGCCCCCATAAAACCTTAACGGAATGGTTACCAAGCCGGGGCCTGGCGCGGGGCGTCGTCTTCAAGTTCTGACGCGCCGGGGCTTAAACCGGTACGCCCGCGCCCGCCCTGCGCTGTGGATAGCGCCCGCCGCCCACAGGCGGCTGGCCGTCCCGGCGCGGCGGGCCCCGATTCCACGCCGATCCGCGGAGACCGGACATGAGCGCCCATCCCCTGATCGACCGCGACCACCTCGCCGCGCAGACCTTCGGCGAGGCCGACCTCGCCCGCGAGGTGCTGGGCCTGTTCGTGGGGCAATGCCGCCGCCTCCTGCCGGCGATCCTGGAGGCCGACCGGCCGTCCGCGGACCGGGCCGACCTCGCCCATACCTTGAAGGGCGCCGCCCTCGGCGTCGGCGCCGTCCGGGTGGCGGTGGCGAGC
>NZ_CAKLBV010000130.1 GCF_920984675.1 Methylobacterium sp. Leaf118 | reverse complement strand
CGGCCAGTTGCGCCTGCAGGGCCGGATCCTCGGGCAGGATCACCGCCACCTGCGCCGGCGGGGCGAGCTCGGCCCGCAGCGCGGCCGTGGTCAGCACCGCCCGGGGCGCGGCATCCGCCAGCATGAAGCGCAGGCGCTCCACCGGGTAGTTCGGATCGAGCGGCACGTAGGCGGCGCCCGCCTTCAGGATCGCCAGCAGGCCCACCACCATCTCGCTCGAGCGCGGCAGCGCCAAGGCCACCCGCGCCTCCGGGCCGATGCCCAGCGCGGTCAGGTGGCGCGCCAGCCGGTTCGCCCGCCCGTTCAGGGCGGCGTAGCTCAGCCGCTCGCCGGCATGGACCAGCGCCGTCGCTTCCGGCGTCCGCGCCGCCTGCCGCTCGAACAGGGCCGGCAGGCTCGCCTCCGGCAGCGGCCGGACGGTCGCGTTCCACGCCTCCAGCAGACGGTGCCGCTCCGCCGCCGACAGGATGTCGAGACGCCCGATCGGCGTGTCCGGCGCCGCTACGCCGGCCTGGAGAAGCCGCACCAGGCGCGCGCCGAGATCGGCCACGGTTGCCGCCTCGAACAGGTCGCAGGCGTATTCCACGTCGATCGCGATCCCCGCCGGCGCGCCCTCGGGGCCGAACCGCTCCTCGACGCTGAAGGTCAGGTCGAACTTCGTCGTGGCCGTGTCGACCGATACCGGGCTCGCCTTGAGCCCGGGCAACGCCAGCGCGACCGCGGCGGTGTTCTGCAGGACCAGCATCACCTGGAACAGCGGATGGCGCGCCAGGGAGCGGGCCGGCCGCAGCACCTCCACGAGGCGCTCGAAGGGCAGGTCCTGGTGCTCGTAGGCGGCCAGCGCCCGCTCCCGCACCCGCCCGAGCAGGCCGGCGAAGCTCGGGTTGCCGCCGGTGTCCACCCGCAGCACCAGCGTGTTGACGAAGAAGCCGATCAGGTCGTCGAGCGCCGGGTCGGTGCGTCCGGCGGTCGGGCTGCCGATCGGGATGTCCGGGCCCGCCCCGAGCCGGCTCAGCAGCGCCGCGAGCCCCGCCTGGAGCACCATGAACAGGCTCGCGTCCCGGCCCTGGGCGAGGCCGCGCAGCTGCCGGTGCAGCTCCGGCTCGATCCGCACCGGCACGTGGCCGCCCCGCCCGCTCGAGACGGCCGGCCGCGGCCGATCGACGGGCAGGTCGAGCTGCTCGGGCAGGCCCGCGAGGGCCTCGCGCCAGTAGCCGAGCTGGCGCGCGCCCTCGCTGTCGGGGTCGCTGTCCTGGCCGAGCCAGTCCTGCTGCCAGAGGGTGTAGTCGGCATAGTGCACCGGCAGGTCCGCCCAGGCCGGCGCCTGCCCGAGGCGGCACGCGGCATAGGCCGTGCCGAGGTCGCGCGCCAGCGGCGCCAGCGACCAGCCGTCGGCGATGGCGTGGTGGATCAGCACGAGCAGGACGTGCCGGTCCGGCGCGAGCGCCAGCAGGTGGGTGCGGATCAGGCCCTCGCCGGCGAGATCGAAGCGGTGGCGGCTCGCCTTCGCCAGATCCTCCGCCAGGGTGTCCGGCGTGCTCGCCCGGTGGGTCAGCGCCGGCAGCGCCCGCGGATCGTCGGCGGGCAGCACCTGCTGGACCGGGCCGCCCGCCGGGTCGGGCGCGAAGCGGGTGCGCAGGCTCTCGTGGCGGGCCACCACGTCCCGCAGCGCCTGCGCGAGGGCGGGGACGTCGAGGGGGCCCTCGAGCCGGACGGCGAACGGCATGTTGTAGGTCGCGCCCGGCCCGTCGATCTGGGCGAGCAGCCACAGGCGGCGCTGGGCGAAGGACAGGGGCAGGACGGCGGGGCGGGCCTGCGGCTGCAGGGACGGCCGGCGGCGGGCGCCGCCGGGGCCGAGCCGCTCGGCGAGGCCGGCGGGGGTCGGCGCCTCGAACAGGGTGCGGATCGAGAGTTCGGTGTCGAAGGCCTGGCGGATGCGCGCGATCATGCGCATGGCGAGCAGCGAGTGTCCGCCGAGATCGAAGAAGCTGTCGTCGGGCCCGACCTGGGGAAGGCCGAGCACGGCCTCGAACAGGTGGCAGAGGACCTCCTCCTGCGGGGTGCTGGCGGCGCGCCGGCTGGCGGAGGTGAAGTCGGGGGCGGGCAAGGCGCGGCGGTCGAGCTTGCCGTTGGGGGTCAGCGGCAGGCGCTCGAGGCGCAGGATCGCGGCCGGGACCATGTAGTCCGGCAGCCGCTCCGCCAGGGCGCGCCGCAGGGCGGCCCCATCCACCTCCGCCCCCGCCTCCGGCACCACATACCCGACGAGCTG
>NZ_CAKLBV010000129.1 GCF_920984675.1 Methylobacterium sp. Leaf118 | reverse complement strand
TCCCCGTCGCTCGGCTTGCGCCGGCTGCCGCGGCGGCGGCGCGGCTCGTCGCCTTCCGCCTCGTCGGTGACGGCGGAGAGATCGCCGTCGAGCCACGCGACCGGCCGGCCGATCAGGCTCTCGATGGCCGCGAGGGAGCGCTCGTCGGCCCGGCTCGCCAGGGTGAAGGCGCGCCCGGCCCGGCCCGCGCGCCCGGTCCGGCCGATCCGGTGGACATAGTCCTCCGGGTGGTGGGGGACGTCGAAGTTGAAAACGTGGCTCACCGCCGGGATGTCGAGGCCCCGGGCAGCGACATCGGAGGCCACGAGGAGCGGGACCTCGCCGCTGCGGAACCCGTCGAGCGCCGCGGTGCGGGCGCGCTGGTCCATGTCGCCGTGGAGCGCGGCCACGTTGAAGCCGTGGCTCGCCAGGGATTTCTGCAGCAGCGCCACGTCGCGCTTGCGGTTGCAGAAAATGAGGCCGTTCTGCAACTCGTCCGCCGAGCGGATGAGCTGGCGCAGGATCTTGCGCTTCTCGTGCCCCTCGCCGCCCGTGGCCACGAGCCGCTGCTCGATGGTCGTCGCGGTGGAGGCCGGGCGCGCCACCTCGACCCGCTGCGGGTTCGAGAGGAACATGTCGGCCAGCCGCTCGATCTCCGGCGGCATGGTCGCGGAGAAGAACAGCGTCTGGCGCGTGAAGGGCACCATCTTCACGATGCGCTCGATGTCGGGGATGAAGCCCATGTCGAGCATCCGGTCGGCCTCGTCGATGACGAGGAGCTCGACGCCGGTGAGCAGCAGCTTGCCGCGCTCGAAATGGTCGAGCAGCCGGCCCGGCGTCGCGATCAGCACGTCGGTGCCGCGGGTGAGCTTCGCGTCTTGGTCGGCGAAGGAGACGCCGCCGATGATGAGCGCCACGTTGAGCTTGTGGTTGGTGCCGTAGCGCTCGAAATTCTCCTCGACCTGCGCGGCGAGTTCGCGAGTCGGCTCGAGGATCAGCGTGCGCGGCATGCGGGCCCGGGCGCGACCGGCCTCCAGCATGGTCAGCATCGGCAGGGTGAAGGCCGCCGTCTTGCCGGTTCCGGTCTGAGCGATGCCGAGCACGTCGCGCCGGGCAAGCACGTGGGGAATGGCCTGGGCCTGGATCGGCGTCGGCTCGGTGTAGCCGGCCGCCGTGACGGCCTGGAGGACCTTGTCGCTCAGTCCGAGATCGGCAAAAGACATCGGGTGCAGAAAACCATCGCGCGTGGGATCGGCCGGTTCGGCGGGGCCGGGCGCGTGCCGACGGTCCTCACGAGAGCCGCGCGCAAGCCACCGTCGCGCATCCGGACGCGCGGGACACTTAAAGTGCCGGGCCGACTTGTCAATCGATCCCGCGAGCCGGAGCTCTGCGCGCCGGGGGCGGGGACGGTTGCGCCCGAGGCATCGCGCGCCGGCCGATCTCAGCGTCCCCGCGCCAGGCAGGGATCCAGGGCGGAGGCCCGCGCCGCCGGCCCGATCGCCCCCGTCGTCTCCGGTTCGGCGGGGCCCCGCGCCAGGCGTTGCACGCGGGGGTCTGTCGAGTGGGCGACGTACTGCGCCAGCGCGACGGAGCCGAGGCCGACGACCAGCACGACCTTCAGGGTCCAGGCGAGGAGGCCGCGCGGCATCCGCGATTCGGAGGGCATAAGCAGGTCCGTCGAGCCAAACGCCGCCCGAATCCGAGGGGCGGCTCGAGCGAGCCTCGCCCGAACAGGGTTAACGCGGCCTTATTCCGGTCGGTCGAGGGAAGGCCGAGGGGTGGGATCAAGGGGGGCGACCAAGGGGGCGACCAAGGGGCGCTCAAGGGGCGCACAAGAGAAGCGCCAAGGAGCGGGCGCCGCCTGCCCGCGCGCACGGAGACGGCCGCCCGCCGCTTGGCTGGGGCCTGACCGCACCGGCCGTCGGCCCTGGCCCCGTAAGAAATCATTAACCAAGCCGGCAAGTCGGGGACGGGCCAGGACTTGACGATCCTCCGGGGAGACCAAGCATCCGGCAGATGTGCGAAACGACACCATCGATCTAGTGGGCCCTGCGCGGCCCTCTAAGCTTCACGATTCGTTGACGGGTTCGGGCTATTTCTCCGTCATCGCAGGAGGGCGAAGGAACATCCGGGGAAGGTCCCCGGCCACCCCATCACCGGCCAGGATGACAGGCCATAACACCCGGTCGCGGCCCGTACGCGCCGGCTCCCGCCAAACCCAGGAACGTGAAACCATGAAGACCCTGCTTCTCGCCTCGAGCGCCCTCATCGCCGCCACCGCGGCCGCTTCCGCCGCGGATCTCCCGCGCCGCATGGCGCCCCCGCCGGTGTTCCAGCCCGTGCCCGTCTTCACCTGGACCGGCTTCTACGCCGGTTTCAACGCCGGCTACGGCTTCGGCGCCAACGACAGCAACCGCGC
>NZ_CAKLBV010000128.1 GCF_920984675.1 Methylobacterium sp. Leaf118 | reverse complement strand
CTGTGTTTCGGCGTGCAACTATGACCCCTTGAGGCGGGGGATCGGCGTCCAATTCTGACCCCCTAACCTCGTTCTCGCAGACTGCCCTCCGGTGCGGCCGGAAGGGTGGTGCAGGGGGATGAAGGGCGTGGACACGATTGCGCGCATCCGGCGCGAGTTCTTCACCCGCGGCCGCGCGATCAAGGACATCGTCCGCGACCTGCACGTCTCCCGCAACACGGTCCGGAAGGTCATCCGGTCGGGGGCCACCGCCTTCACCTACGAGCGCGACGTGCAGCCTCTGCCCAAGCTCGGGCCGTGGCGCGACGATCTCGATCGGATGCTGACCACCAACGCCGGCAGGTCCGCCCGCGAGCGACTGACGCTGATCCGGATCTACGAGGCGCTGCGCGGGCTCGGCTACGAGGGCGGCTACGATGCCGTTCGGCGCTATGCCAAAACCTGGAAGCGCGAGCGCGCCTCGGTCACGGCCCAGGCCTTCGTGCCGCTCATCTTCGCCCCGGGCGAGGCCTACCAGTTCGACTGGAGCCACGAGATCGTGCTGATCGGCGGCACGACCGTCACGGTCAAGGTCGCCCACGTCCGGCTCTGCCACTCGCGCATGCTGTTTGTGCGGGCCTATCCGCGCGAGAGCCAGGAGATGGTGTTCGACGCCCACGACCGGGCATTCGCGTTCTTCCGCGGCACCTGCCAGCGCGGCATCTACGACAACATGAAGACCGCGGTGGAGACGATCTTCGTCGGTCGCGAGCGCGCCTACAACCGTCGCTTCCTGCAGATGTGCTCGCACTACCTCGTCGATCCGGTCGCCTGCACGCCGGCCTCGGGCTGGGAGAAGGGGCAGGTCGAGAACCAGGTCGGGCTGGTGCGCGAGCGCTTCTTCACCCCGCGCGTCCGGGTGAAGAGCTACGACGAGTTGAACGCGCTCCTACTCGATGGAGCCATCGCCTACGCCAAGGCCCATCCGCATCCCGAGGAGCGCGAGCGCAGCGTCTGGGAGCGGTTCGAGGCCGAGCGGGCGGCGCTGGTGCCCTATGCTGGCCGCTTCGACGGCTTCCACGCCGTCACCGCTTCGGTGTCCACGACCTGCCTCGTACGCTTCGACAACAACCGCTACTCGGTCGCCGCCTCCGCCATTGGCCGCCCGGTCGAAGTGCGGGCCTACGCCGATCGCGTCGAGATCCGGCAGGTCGGGCGCGTCGTCGCCGAGCACGCGCGTGCCTTCGGCCGGGATCAGACCGTGTTCGATCCCTGGCACTACGTCCCCGTGCTCGCCCGCAAACCCGGCGCGCTGCGGAACGGCGCACCGTTCAAGGACTGGGTGCTGCCCGCCGCCCTCGACCGGGTTCGACGCAAGCTCGCCGGCAGCGCCGGAGGGGACCGGCAGATGGTGGAGATCCTCACCGCCGTGCTCGGCGACGGGTTGCCGGCGGTCGAGGCGGCCTGTGCCGAGGCCCTGCGCGAGGGCGTGTACTCGGCCGATGTCGTCCTCAACATCCTCGCCCGGCAGCGCGAGCCGACCACGCCCGTCACCATCCTGACGCCTGAGAGCCTGCGGCTGCGCCACGAGCCGGTCGCCGACTGTGCCCGCTACGACAGCCTGAGGAGAGCACCATGATGGAACGCCAGCAGATCCTCGCCACCATGTGCGATCTGAAGCTCTTCGGCATGAAGGCCGCCTACGACGAGATCATCAAGGTTGCAGTGAAGCGCACCCACGAGCCGCAGCAGATCGTCGGCGACCTGCTCCAGGCGGAGATCTCCGAGAAGCAGGCACGCTCGATCCGCTACCAGATGACCATCGCCAAACTGCCCCTGGCCAAGGACATCGCCGAGTTCGCCTTCGACGGCACTCCGATCAACGAGGTGCTGGTGCGTGATCTCGCCGGCGGCGAGTTCCTGGCGCATCAGCGCAACGTCGTGCTCGTCGGCGGCACCGGCACCGGCAAGACCCACCTCGCCATCGCCCTTGCGCGAGCCTGCATCCGGGATGGCATGCGGGGCCGGTTCTACAACGTCGTCGACCTCGTCAACCGGCTCGAAGCCGAGGCACGCGCCGGCCGGCACGGCCGCATCGCCGACCATCTCGCCCGGCTCGACTTCGTGGTGCTCGACGAGCTCGGCTACCTGCCGTTCGCGCAGTCGGGCGGCCAACTCCTGTTCCACCTCATCAGCAAGCTCTACGAGACGACCTCCATCGTGGTCACCACCAACCTCGCCTTCGGGGAATGGCCGAGCGTGTTCGCTGGCGATGCCAAGATGACCACGGCGCTCCTCGACCGGCTCACCCACCACTGCGAGATCGTCGAGACCGGCAACGAGAGCTGGCGCTTCAAGAACCGCGCCTGAGACTGGCACACACGTCGCGCCTGCTGGACCCCTGATCAGCCCGGCTGCGCCACCCCGACCCGCTTCGCCGGGCTGATCAGGGGCGTCCCGCCATACCCAAACAGGGGGTCAAAGTTCGACGCCGATCCAGGGTCAATGTTCAACGCTGTTTGACAGC
>NZ_CAKLBV010000127.1 GCF_920984675.1 Methylobacterium sp. Leaf118 | reverse complement strand
GGCAGCGGCACCGTGGCCTCGGGCGGCCCCCGGACGGGTTCGGCTCCCGCCGGGGCGGCGTCCGCGCCGGATAGGGCCGCGCCGCACAGGGCCGCGAGGAGGGCGAGGCCGGCCAGGCGCGTGCGGGACGACGGCGTCATGCCTCGAGGATCCTTACCCGGCCCGCTCATCCGGCCCGTTTCGCGGACACGGGACCGGCCTGCCCACTGTTTCGCCGCCGGCGACGGCGGGGCTAGGCCCTCCGCGCCACGCATCGCGCGAATTCGGCCCCGCCCGGCCCGAAGGCGGCGCTTTGCGGCCCGGAGGCCACGGACCTATGATGGCGGCGGACCGAGCGACGTTTCCTCCGAAAGGCCCACGCATGACCGCCGACATCGACCGCGTTTCCACCGGGAGCGCGGGATCCGGGGCCAACCCCTTCGACGCGGCGGACTGGGCGACCCCCTACGGCATGCCGCCCTTCGAGGCGATCCGGCCCGAGCACTACGTCCCGGCCTTCGCCGACGCCCTCCGGGCGCACGAGGCGGAGATCGCGGCGATCGCCTCCGGCGGCGAGGCTCCGACCTTCGTCAACACCGTCGCCGCGCTGGAGCGGTCGGGCCTGGCGCTCGACCGGGTCTCCTCGGTGTTCTTCAACCTCACCGGCAGCACCACCAGCCCCGAATTGCAGGCGATCGAGCGGGCGGTGGCGCCGCAACTCGCGCGGCACGGCAGCGCGATCACCCTGAACCCCGCCCTCTGGGCCCGGCTCTCGGCCATCGACCCGGAGGCGGAGGGGCTCGGCGCCGAGGAGCGGCGCGTTCTGGACCGCACCCGCAGCCGCTTCCGCCGGGCGGGCGCCGAACTCGCGCCGGAGGCCCGCGCCCGCATCGCGGCCATCGCCACCCGGCTCGCCGAACTCGGCACGCAATTCTCGCAGAACCTGCTCGCCGACGAGAACGGCTTCGTCCTGCCGCTCGAGGGCGAGGACGACCTCGCCGGCCTGCCGCCGTTCCTGCGCGATGCCTGCGCCGAGGCGGCGGCCGAGCGGGACGGCGGGCACGCCCACCTCGTCACCCTGTCGCGCTCGTTGATCGAGCCGTTCCTCGTCTTCTCGACCCGGCGCGATCTGCGCGAGCGGGCCTATCAGGCCTGGATCCGCCGCGGCGAGAACGGCGGCGAGACCGACAATCGCAGCCTCATCGCCGAGATCGTGGCCCTTCGGGCCGAGCGGGCCCGGCTGCTCGGCTTCGACAGCTTCGCCCATTTCCGCCTCGACGACACCATGGCCGGCTCGCCCGACGCCGCGATGGCGCTCCTGCGCGAAGTCTGGACCCCGGCCCTGCGCCGGGCCGCGGCGGAGCGCGAGCGGCTCCAGGCGCTGGCCGAAGCCGAGGGCGCGTCCTTCGCCATCGAGGCCCATGATTGGCGCCATTACGCCGAGAAGCTGCGCCGGGTGGAGCACGATCTCGACGAGGCCGAGATCAAGCCGTACCTGCCCCTCGACGGCGTGATCAAGGCGGCCTTCGACACCGCCACGCGGCTGTTCGGCCTCGCCTTCGAGGCGGTCTCGGACGTGCCGCGCTACCACCCGGACGTGCGGACCTGGCGGGTGCGCGACGCCGACGGCGCGGAGATCGGCCTGTTCCTCGGCGATTATTTCGCCCGGTCCTCCAAGCGCTCGGGCGCCTGGATGAGCGCCTTCCGCTCGCAGGAGCGGCTGAACGGGGACGTGCGCCCGATCATCGTCAACGTGCTGAACTTCGCCCGCGCCCCGCGGGGCGAGCCGACGCTCCTCTCCTTCGACGACGCCCGCACTCTGTTCCACGAATTCGGCCACGCCCTGCACGGGCTCCTGTCGGACGTGACCTATCCGCTCCTGTCGGGCACGGCGGTGGCGCGCGACTTCGTCGAATTGCCCTCGCAGCTCTACGAGCACTGGCTGGAGCAGCCGGAGGTGCTGCGGACCCATGCCCGCCATCACCAGACCGGCGAGCCGATGCCGGAGGCCCTGCTCGCGCGCCTGCTCGCGGCGCGGACCTTCAACCAGGGCTTCGCCACCGTGGAATACACGGCCTCGGCCATCGTCGATATGACGCTCCACCTCTCGTCGGCAGGCGAGGACGGGCTCGACGTGCCGGCCTTCGAGGCGGACGCCCTCAAGCGCATCGCCATGCCGGCGGAGATCGCGATGCGGCACCGCTCGCCGCACTTCGCCCACATCTTCTCCGGCGACGGCTATGCGGCGGGCTATTACAGCTATCTCTGGTCGGAGGTGCTCGACGCCGACGCCTTCGACGCCTTCCGCGAGGCGGGCGACATCTTCGATCCCGAGACGGCGACGCGCCTGCGCCGCTTCGTCTACGGCGCGGGCAACCTGCGCGAGGCCCGCGACGCCTACGAGGCATTCCGCGGCCGGCTGCCGAGCATCGAGCCGCTGTTGCGCAAGCGCGGGCTCATGGCGGCGTAGGGGCGCCTCTCATCGGGGGCGCTCGGCCCGGCGGATTGCGGCCGGGTCGCGCGCGATCCGCCTGATACGGGCTCCGCTTGATCAAAGCGGAGCCCGTATCAGGCAAGCCCGCGCGGCGTTTGAGCGAAGCCCAAA
>NZ_CAKLBV010000126.1 GCF_920984675.1 Methylobacterium sp. Leaf118 | reverse complement strand
CGCCGCGGCGGCGCCCGCGGACCCGGTCCGCCCGATCGTCGCGGCGGATGCGGAACCGCGGGAGCAGCTCCGCAGCCTGTTCGTGGCCGCCGTCCAGGCCGCCCCCGCCGCCTCGGCGCCCGTCCGTGTCGCTACGGCGCGACCGCGACGCGACGCCTTGCCGGCGGTCGAGGAGTTCTGGAGCCGGTCCGGCATGCCGGCCGTCAGCGCCTTCGTGGCCGGCCCTCGCTCGGTCGAGTCACCCGCCGCCCTGCGGCGCTGAGGCCGGGCCCGTCCGTTGCCCGGACCGGCCGGACCGGGGCCTATCCTCAGATTCGCCGCTTTTTCCGGGCTTCTCCCGGAACGACCGGACCGTGACCCGCGGACGCGACGGCGCGCGGCAGGCCGGCCTCCTTCGACCGGCGGGACTATCGAACCGTGATCCGCTTCGAGAACGTCAGCAAGATCTACTCCGTCTACGGCAAGCGGCGCACCATCCTCGATCGGGTGTCGTTCACCCTCAAGCCGGGCATCAGCTACGGCATCATGGGGATCAACGGCGCCGGCAAGTCGACGACGATGCGCCTCATCTCCGGGGTCGAGGAACCGACCCGCGGCCGCGTCTCCCGGCGCCTGCGGGTCTCCTGGCCGCTCGGTTTCTCGGGCGGGTTCAACGGGAAGATGAGCGGGCGCGACAACGTCATCTTCGTCGCCCGGATCTATGGCGAGGATCCGCGCCGGGTGCTGGAATTCGTGGAGGATTTCTCCGAACTCGGCAGCTACCTGCACATGCCGGTCTCCACCTACTCGTCCGGCATGGGCTCGCGGCTCGCCTTCGGCATGAGCATGGCGATCCCGTTCGACACCTATCTGATCGACGAGACCCTCTCGGTCGGCGACGCGCGCTTCCAGAAGCGCTGCCGGGAGGTGTTCGGGAAGCGGCGCGAAACGGCGGACGTGATCCTGATCTCCCACAGCATGGAGCAGATTCGCGATTACTGCAGCCAGGCCATCATCATCGTGAACGGACAGGCCGTGGTCTACGACAACGTCAACGAGGCCATCATGGCCTATCGCCGCCTGAACGGCTGAGGGCAGGCCCGCGGACGGGACACGGTTTCGCCGCGAGGCCACGCGAGACACCACGTTTCGAGGCAGGGTCGTCCCGCAGGCGACCGGTAGCCAACTTAACCGAGGGCGCATGACGACCGAGATCAGCAGCCCGACCGGCTCCGGCTTGACGACGGGCGATCGCTCCACCGCGGTCGCCGAGTCGCTCAAGCGCTTCGCCCGAATCGCGCGCCAGTCGGACCACCGCAAGGGCATCCGCGCCTACAAGACCCACGTCCGGCGCGATCCTTGGGTTCCGGCCCTGTTCGTGCTGCTCTTCGTGCTGCCGCTCACCCTGGTGGCCGGCTACCTGTATCTCGTCGCCTCCGACCGCTACGTGACGGAGGCCCGCTTCGCCTTGAGGCCGGCGCTGGGCAACGTCGACAAGGTCAACAGCGAGAAGACCGGCGACGACGACAGCCAGACCAATCCTCGGCAGATGATCATCCAAGACACGCTGATCACGATGAATTACATCGCCAGCCGTCAGATGGTCGAGACCCTGGAGCGTCAGCGGCCGGTCCGCGATCTGTTTACCCGCGAGTCGATCGATTACCTATCGCGGGCCAAGCCCGACGTGCCGATCGAGCGCTTCATGCGCTACTGGAACCATCGGATCGAGACCAAGCTCGACACCACCGCCGGCATCATCACCCTCACGGTGGCGGCCTTCGAGCCCGCCGAATCCTTCGATCTCGCCAAGGCGATCCTGGCCGAGAGCGAGCGGATGGTGAACGAACTCAGCATCAAGGCCCGCAACGCGGCGCTCACCGAGACGATCCGCGAGCTGGCGGTCGCCGAGGAGCGGATGCTCAAGACCCGGATCGCCGTGCGCGAGTTGCGCAATCGCGGCGGGGTGCTGGACGCGAAGGCGACCAACACGAGCAATCTCACGATGCTCGCGGCCCTGCGCAAGCAGCGCATCGATTTCTCGGTGCAGCTCGGCCTGGGCATGCGCGACCTCTCCGCGGACGCGCGTCCCATCCGGGATCTCAAAGCGCAGATCCGGGATCTCGACGACAATATCGAGAAGATCGAGCGCCAGACGGCGAGCTCCGATCCCAACGAACAGCGCATCCTGTCCGACCTGATGACGCAGTTCGAGGCCTACGAGAACCAGCGCAAGGACGCCGAGACCTACTACGCCAAGGTCCTGTCCGCCCACGAGGCGGCCCGCATCCTGGCGAGCCGGCAGGTCGAGTTCTTCACGCCCGTCGTCGAGCCGATCATGCCGCTCTCGTCGACCGAACCCCGGCGCGCCCTGTGGACCAGCATCACGGCGATCGTCGCCCTGCTGGTGTTCGGCCTCGCCGTCGTGATCCGCAAATACTCGTTCCAATAGCGGCCTGACCCGACCCTCCGGGTCGGGCCTCACGGCCCGGTCAGGCGATCGCCCCCGGGGGGCGCCGGGTCGACGGGGCGGCCTCGGGGTCCGCTGGCGTGCCCGGCTCGGGCGTGAGGGCCGGCTCCGGATCCGGGGACGGCGTGCCGGTCGCCGGCACGGCGCCCAGGG
>NZ_CAKLBV010000125.1 GCF_920984675.1 Methylobacterium sp. Leaf118 | reverse complement strand
ACCTCCGTCCCAGCCGTAGGTCACTGGTTCACAGAGCAGCTTGCAAGCAGACGTTCCTGGCTTCTGCAAAGGGTCGGAAACAGTCCCCCGCACGATCAAGCTGACAAGTTTTGAGCCTGACCCATGACCGGCCGAGAACCTGAGGCTGGCCGATCCGTGTTTTCATCGCAAGGGAGTCGGCGGGTCCCGACGGATCAATCGACCGCCACGCTTAATGTACATCGGCCCTTCTGAGGCGCGCGAGAAAAGCACCATTACCGATACGAGCGCCGCCGCCAGCATTACCGCCAAAAAAATTTCGAACGTCATAGATACCCCCTGCTGAGCTTTGCCAGCCTGAAGCGATTTTCAATTCGGGGGTACTCGGCGCAAGCCTGTCAGCACGAAAACGCACAAAAATGCGTGCGGTAAATTGCTGATGGTGTGCTGAGGCCACACGAATGGCCCCCACGGTCGATGTGGCCGCTTAATCCACGGGTACATTGATGGGGGCAATGCCCAAGAGTCACTTGCCGCAGTGTCGCCACGAGAGCAAAAGCCTGCGAAACGGGCGGTCTGCGTATGATTTGGGCGAGGAAACGCATTGCGAGCGATGAATTGCGGTCTATCGAGTTGCTGTTCCGCGATCAGGTCGCAGCCTTCGATGAGCATAAGCAGATGATGTTAATTAAGGTCGATGAAGATTGGCCGATGATAACGGTGTTTGTATCCATTCTCAGTGAGGGACTTCTCTCTTCCTACTACGGTTTCGATTTTTGTCCCAGATGGGAGCTTCCCTCAGCACCTACTCTTTTAGCTGGATGCCGGATACGCTTCTGCCGCGTATTTGACGGCGCTTAGGCGGGGCCGACCTTGGGTTCCACCATTCCCCAACGGCCAGTGCAGACCATCTCTGCGACGATGTTGGAGCGCGGCATCAACATCAGCCACCAGGGTGTGGCCGATGTTCTCGCCCGCCAGGGAGATCGACGGGGGCGATGCCACCCCTACAGTGTACGATGTCAAGCGCGACAGCTTTCGCGATCGTCCCCCATCTAGGGGATGCGATGCGGCGCATGAGTTGCGAATGAGCCCCCTGACTGGGGAAAATTGTACGATGCCGTACCAAAATCGATCAGGGCGCAAACCTCTTGGTCGGCATGATGCGTGGATCGGACGCCGTTCAGTCAAGACGGCACAGGCGATCCGGGGATCACGTCGCACGCTAACTCGTAAGGCGACCGATACCGCGAAGGCCGTCAACGACAACGCCCAACAATCACAGGATTGATGCACACAGCGATGCTGGGTCGATATCGCCGAGCAGCACGCTGACGAGTTCTACTTCTTGGGCGGGCTGACATACGACTGCGGCATCAAGATCAGCCACCAAGGCGTGGCCGAAGTTCTGGCCCATGCCTCATCGTGGCCGCTACGAGCGTCGAGGCTGCTCGGCGCCCGCCTCGATCATTGAGCAGATGCGGGAGGCCATGTCGTCCATCGCAAACGGCTTGGTCATCACCGCCATGCCCGGTTCGAGCTTGCCTTTGCCCAGCAGGGCGTTCTCCGCGTAGCCGGTGATGAACAGCACCTTGAGGCCCAGACGCGACACGCGGGCGGCGTCCGCCATCTGACGGCCGTTCATGCCGCCGGGCAGGCCGACATCGGTGACGAGCAGATCAATCCGCACGTCGGATTGCAGTCAAGGCTGGAACTTCACCTTCCGAGGCCGCCCGCGCCCGCGATAGCTGCCATTCGCCTTCTCCTCCGCCCTTGAGGCAGCGCGCTGCCGCTTTTTTCTTTCCCGGTCCTTCGCCAACTTTTGCTCCTCGCGTTCACTAGCCGTTGCTTCGTCTGCGGCAGGCGTCATCGTCGTGTACCGGCCTTTCGGTTCCGGACGCGCGACCTCCATGATGCCCGCCTCGGCGACCGGGATCACCTCCACTCGCTCTTCGACCGTGATGCCCTCGCGGACGAGATAGGTGGCGAGCGCTTCAGCCTGATCCTGGCTGTAAAGGTAGACGTCATAAGAACCTTCGAAGCGCGGATCGCGGATGGCGCCGCGCATCACGAACTGAATGATGTCTTCCTGCTCGCGCGCAACCGAGACGGTGCCCTCATCCAAGTTGAGAAGCTCCAAAAGCGGTCGTTCGGCGGGTTGCGCCTTATTCGAGTAGACAAACGCGCATGCCGTGTGACGCCGCAGCGCGTTCGTCCCGGCTTGTCGAGGCTCGACAGCATCACCTCCGAAGCGATGCCTGAAGTACGCTTTGGCCTCGTGGTTGGACGACCAATACCCCTTGAAGCCGATCTGCTGGAGGTGCTCGGAGACGCGCACCAAGCAGAGGCTACCATCGTCCGTCTGCCACCACATCGTTGAGCCGGGATGCCGCGCGAAATAGCGGATTGTGACGCGCGGTTTCGCGCGGGGCGCCAACGTAGGCGGATCGAGCCGTTCAAAAGCCAGTTCGTCGCCATGGATGAAAACGCAGGCGTGATACAGCATGCTGCGGAAAAACCCGGCTCCCGTGATCGCGACGGAGGTGCAGCAGCGCAGGCTCGTCGGTGTCCAGATCGACCACCAGTGTACTTGCCTGCCATGGGCGCGTGCGTCTTCCCACGCCGAGAGATCGACGAAAACGGCGCGGTAAGAGTTCGTGGTGGCCTTGTGGAAGGCAGCGAGCGGCCCCGCAGCGTCGGTCCGGTACTCGCTCGGCTTGACGGGATCGACCCCCGGACGGGGTACGACCTGATGCCAGTTATCGTGCCCGGTCGGCTCCAGGTCGTACAACGTGCTTAAGGCGAGGAACGAGATCGTAGCCGGGAAGGCACTTGTGAGAACGGCGCCATCCGGAACTTCGTCGATGCGGACATGCCAACCTGCGAGCTTTTCCGGACCGAGGAGGAACAACCCTTCGTGGGTGATGAGGAGGACGCAGTGCGCGCTGTCGGCATGGTCGCGAACAGCCTCCTCGATCCTGCGCAC
>NZ_CAKLBV010000124.1 GCF_920984675.1 Methylobacterium sp. Leaf118 | reverse complement strand
TTTGGGCTTCGCTCAAACGCCGCGCGGGCTTGCCTGATCCGGGCTCCGCTTTGATCAAGCGGAGCCCGTATCAGGCGCGCCAGTCCGGCAGCGGGCCCGCGGGCGCGCCCAGCCAATCCGGCGTCGGCAGGCCGCGCTCCGTGAGGAAGGCGGGGTTGAACAGCTTCGAGGCGTAGCGCGCCGCCCCATCGCAGAGGATCGTCACGATGGTGTGGCCCGGCCCCAGCTCTCGGGCGAGCCGGATCGCGCCGGCCACGTTGATTCCCGACGAGCCGCCGAGCGAGAGCCCCTCCTCCCGCATCAGGCGGAAGACGATGTCGAGCGCCTCGGTATCGGGAATCCGGAAGGAGTGGTCGGGGGTGAAGCCTTCGAGGTTCCGGGTCACCCGGCCCTGGCCGATGCCTTCCGTGATCGAGGAGCCCTCCGCCTTCAGCGTCCCCGTCGTGTAGTAGGCGTGGAGCGCCGAGCCCTCGGGGTCCGACAGGGCGATCTTGACCCCGGGCTTGAGCGCCCGCAGCGCCTCGGCGACGCCTGCCAGGGTGCCGCCGGTGCCGGCCGCGCAGACGAAGCCGTCGACCGCGCCGTCGGTCTGCTGGACGATCTCGGGGCCGGTGCCGACGACGTGGGCGCGGCGGTTGGCGATGTTGTCGAACTGGTCGGCGAAGAAGGCGCCGGCTTCCTCCGTCTCCGCCAGCCGCTCGGCCAGGCGGCGGGCGGCGTGGACGTAGTTGTTCGGGTTGGCGAAGGGCACCGCCGGCACCTCGACGAGGCGGGCGCCGGCGAGCCGCAGCGTTTCCTTCTTCTCCGCCGACTGGGTCTCGGGGATCACGATGACGGTGCGGTAGCCGCGCACGGCCGCGACCAGCGCCAGCCCGATCCCGGTATTGCCCGCCGTGCCCTCGACGATGGTGCCGCCGGGCCGGATCACGCCGCGCTCCTCCGCATCCCGCACGATCGAGAGCGCGGCGCGGTCCTTCACCGAGAGGCCGGGATTGAGGAATTCGGCTTTGCCGAGGATCGTGCAGCCGGTTTCCTCCGAGGCGCGGCGCAGGCGGATCAGCGGCGTGCCGCCGACGGCGGCCAGAACGTCCTGCGACACCGGCCGCGGGAGGGCGGGAGAAGCGGTCATGCGCGTGTGGCCTCCGGCACCGGCCCCCGGGATGGGCGCCGGCCGAGGGCGAGGCTTAGTCGCCGGGTTTTCAGGAATCCAGATAGCCGGCCGCCCGCAACGCCTCGGCGACCGCAAGAAAGTAGGGATCGTCCGAGGCGGAAGCCTCCGGCGACGGAATTCTTCTCCCCACGGCGGCGGAGGGCGAGGCGACCCGAATCCGGGCGGGTGCGCGGCCCAGCAATCCGACGGCGGCGCGGAAGGACTCTTTGAGGGAGATCATGGCCGGCACTGTCTCGAAACGGGACAACCCGCGGACCTCTCACGAAGGGACGCAACCTTGACGATTTTGCGGCGCGGCACGGCGTCGGGTGCGGCGCGGCATGGCGGTCCCGCCGAGCGGGGCCCGACCGCACCCGGCGGTTCAGGCCCGGTTCAAGCGCGGCGGCGGAAGAGACGAGCTGTGGTCTCCCTGCACCGCTTTTCCGGGGGCGGGGCCCCGTCCACGCCGCAATCGGGCCGGAAGAGCATATCGTCAAGCTTTGCGGGCTAGGAGCTCGTGAGGCACCCACGACCCGCCTCTCCCGCCCTCCTCCGAAAGTCGCGAAGCGTAATCATGACGGTCCTCGTCCTCATCGCCTGCAACCTGCTCCTGGCGGGCCTGTTCTCCCTCGTCGCCGTCGTCCTCGACTGACCCCGACGGGCCTCAGCGCCCGCAGGCGATCCCGACAACCGCACCGAGAAGCGGCGCGGCGGCCCCGCCCAGGGTCATCGCGGGAGCGGGCGCCGAACCCGGCCCGATCCCGCTCTCCTTCAGAAAGGCCGCGACCGCCGCGCCCGGCACCAGGGCATGGCTCGTCGGCGGCATCACGCCCGCGATCAGGCGCGGCGCGGCGGGAAACCGCTCGACCAGCCCCACGAGACGCCCCGAGCGGTCGAGGACCGGCGCACCGCCGGCACCGGGCTGGAGCGGCGCGAACACGCCGCCGGTGCCGGCCGTGCCCGGCGCCACGCTGCGGCCGTCCCGGCTGTCGGCCGCGAGCGCGAGCAGCGCCTCGTCCGACGCGGGCACCTCCGCCCGGGGCGACGGCACCACCCCGCCGCCGACGGATCCCTCGACCCGCAGCAGGACGAGCCGGACGGCATTGTCGCGGCGCTCGATTCGGGCCGGCAGGCCGCCGATCCGGGGCGCCGGGCAGGTTTCGAGGGCTGCGGCCGCCGTCAGCACCCACCCGCCGCCGAGATGGAGGCCGGTCGCGCCGGGACGCGCCTCCGCCGACGTCGCCGCGAGGGCGGAATTTTGCGCGGGGCCGGAATTGGGGGCGTGCCCTTGGCCGGGCTTGGCAGCCGGCGCCTGGGGCGAGGCGGCGACGGAGGCCGGCAGGCCCACGGACGGCGCGTTCTCGGGGAACGGCGCGAAACTGTTGGCCACCGCGATCACCAGGGGCTCGACCTCGCCCGCCAGCGCCCGGTCGTAGCCGAGGGTGAAGCCCCGGATGCCCGCCTCGCCCAGGGCGTAGCGGACATAGGAGCGCCCGGTCGCGGTCTCGGCGGTGACGACGAAGAAGTCGGGCTTCTTCAGCTTGTAGGTGACCTTGCGCTCGGGGCCGGCGGCGGTAGCGCGCTCGAACAGGGCGTCGAGATCGGTCGTGCCGGGCGGGGCGGATTTGGTGTCGAGGGTGACGCGCCCGTCGGCGCTCTGCCAGCGGGTGCCGCCGGGCAGCGGGCTGCGCTTCGGCAGCATCCGCTCCGGCACGCCGATGGTGACGCCGCTGGCCGGGTCCGCCTGGACCCGGAACCGCGCCGCCTTGCGGGCGGCCTCCGCGGCGGCGGCGAGGGCCGCGCGCTCGGGCGGGGCCAGCAGGC
>NZ_CAKLBV010000123.1 GCF_920984675.1 Methylobacterium sp. Leaf118 | reverse complement strand
AGCGCCGCCCGCCGCCGAGGCGCCCGCCCAAACGCCTGCTCTGGCCGACGCGCCGGCGCCCGCCGCGGAAGGCCCGCCCGCACCGGTGGCGCCGACCGAGCCGCTCCCGGCGGCGCTCTTTGCCCGTCTGAACGATCCGGCGCCCCTGCTCCCGCGCCTTCCGGGCAAGGACCGGGAGGCGATGCAGGCCTTCTACGCGCTCGGCAACTTCAAGCCGGCCTGGATCGAGAACGGCGCCTTCACGCCGGCCGCGACCGCGGCGATCGAGCGCCTGCGCGCGGCGGGCGAGGACGGGCTCGACCCGAACGCCTATCCGGTGCCGGTGCTCGGCAAGCTCAGCCGCCCCGACACCGACGCCGAGATCGCGGAAGCCGACCTGAAGCTCTCGGCGGTCATCGCCCTCTACGCCCGCGACGCCCGCGGCGGTCGGGTCAACCTCGCGGCGATCTCCAAGAACATCACCCCGAGCCTCGACCTGCCGACGGCGGACGCGACCCTCGCCCGGGTGGCGAGCACGGGAGCGCGGGCCGGCGAGACGCTCCAGGCCTTCAATCCCCGCCAGCCCGGCTACCTGGCGCTGAAGGCCCGGCTCGCCGCGCTGCGGGCGGGCCGCCCCCAGGGCAGCCAGAGCGCGCCGCCGACGGTGCAGCTGCCGGCCGGGCCCGTGCTCAAGCTCGGCATGAACGATCCCCGGGTGACGCTGCTGCGCGACCGGTTCGGCCTCGGCACGGGCACGGGCACGGGCACGGGCGACGCCTATGACCGTCCGGTCGCCGACGCGGTCGCCGCCTTCCAGCGCAGCCGCGGCCTGCCCGCCAACGGCACGCTGACCCGCGCCACCGTCGCGGCGCTCGCCAATCCCGCTCTACCGAAGCCCACGGGCAGCGAGGCGGACCTGATCGTCAACATGGAGCGCTGGCGCTGGCTGCCCGCCGATCTCGGGCCGGACTACGTCTTCGTGAACGTGCCCGAGTTCAAGCTGCGGGTCTTCCGCGGCGGCGCGGTCAAGGACGAGACCCGGGTGATCGTCGGCAAGCCCGAGAGCCCGACCCCGACCTTCTCGGGACTGATGGAATACGCCGTCGTCAATCCGTCCTGGTACGTGCCGCCTTCGATCCTCAAGCAGATGCTGGCCTCGGGCCGCACCGGCGGGTTCGAGGTGGTGCGGCGCGGCGGGCAGATCTCGCTGCGCCAGCCCCCGGGCGAGCGCAACGCCCTCGGCTTCATCAAGTTCATGTTCCCCAACCCCCACGCGGTCTACCTGCACGACACCCCCAACCGCTCGCTGTTCTCGGCCACGACCCGCGCCTTCAGCCATGGCTGCGTGCGCGTGGACGATCCGTTCCGCTTCGCCGACGCGGTGCTGCCCGACTGGACGCAGGAGCGCCTGAAGAAGCTGATCGGCAAGGGCGAGCGCACCCTGCGCCTGCCCGAGAAGCTGCCCGTCCACCTCGCCTACTTCACGGCCTCTGTGGACGATGTCGGGAGCTACCGGACGCTGACCGACCTCTACGGCTACGATGGTCCCATGAAGGTCGCCCTCGGCCTCGCCCCGCGCTCGGACGCGGTGGCCCGGGCGCCGGCCGGCACCAAGCAGGTGGCGAGCCCGCGCACCGCGACCCCGCCGCGCGACCTGCACCGCCCGGCGCCGCGCCAGCCCCGAGAGGCCGTCCGGCCCGTGCCCCGGCGCGACGTCGACATGTTCGGCGAGCCGTGGCCGCCCGAGGCGACCCGCCGCGAGACCCGCAGCTTCTGGTAGGCGAATCGGCGCGCCGGGCGACCCGGCCTCGCTCCCTGGCGGGACCGGGCGCGGCCGATATGTCGCGACCGATCCCTCGTTTTCCCCGGTCGAGCGGGGCCGGACGCGAAGACGTGTGCGCGGGCGCTCTTGCGCGGCACGTTTCTGCCACGGTTGGCCCCCAGCATCGCCACGGTTGGCCCGTAGCCGTCGATCAACAGACGGCGCGAGCGCCGCACGGAGTCCGGCCTCAGCCGGTCGGGCCCCGTGCCACGAGCCCGGCGCGAACCCCGCGCCGCGCCGTCCGGCGGAGGTGAGGAACATGCTGCTGACGCTGCTGCGGACCCGGACGCCCTCTCCTGCCGCCCGACGCGGACGGCGCGCCGCCGCCATCGCCGCCTCGCTGGCCGCCGCGCTTCTGACGAGCGTCGCACCGACGCAGGATGCGGTCGCCAACGGCGACACCCGCACCCTCTCCCTCGCCCACCAGCATACCGGCGAGACCCTGACCGTCACGTTCAAGCGCGATGGGCGCTATGACCGGGCATCCCTCGACCAGCTCAACTGGCTCCTGCGCGACTGGCGCGAGAACGAAGCCACCAAGATGGATCCGCGCCTGTTCGACGTGGTGTGGGAGGCGCAGCGCTCGATCGGCTCGACCGCCCCCCTGCACATCGTCAGCGGCTATCGCAGCCCCAAGACCAACGGGATGCTCCGCCGCCGCTCCTCCGGCGTCGCGGAGACCAGCCAGCACATGCTCGGCAAGGCCATGGATTTCTTCATGACCGACGCCACCGTCGACCAGATCCGGGCCGCCGGGATGCGGCTGCAGCGCGGCGGCGTCGGCTGGTATCCGCGCTCGGGCTCGCCCTTCGTCCATCTCGATGTCGGCTCGGTGCGCTCCTGGCCGCGGATGACGAGCGACCAGCTCGCCCGCCTGTTCCCCGACGGCAAGACCGTCCACCTTCCCGCCGACGGCAAGCCGCTCGCCCGCTACGAAGAGGCCCGCGCCGAGATCCTGGCCCGCGGCGGCACCGTGCTCGGCTACACCGCCCTGGCGAGCGCCGACGAGACCGACGACGGCGGGGGCGTGAAGGGGTTCTTCGCCTCGCTGTTCGGCGGTGGAGCGAGCCCGGCCCCGGCCGCCGTGGCGAGCGCCGCGCCGCCTGCCAAGACCCGGGGCAAAGCCAGCATCGCGCTGGCGAGCGCCGATCCGAACGATCCGGTCGGCGCCGCCCAGGCGATGGCCTACGCCGCGCCGAACGCCTCGGAGGCCCTGCGGACCGCGGCGCTGCGGCAGGACGGCCCCTCGGCCAAGGAGCTGCTGACCGGCATGTCCGAGGCCAACCGCGCGGTCGTGGCGCCGCTGCCGCCCCGCCGCCCCGCCGATCTCGCCGTCGTCGCGACCGCTTTGGCCGTGCCGCTGCCGCCCCAGCGCCCGGTGCAGCTCGCCTCCCTCGACGGCGCGGTGCCGACCGGGATGGCGATCCTCGACGCGCCGCCCGCCGCGGCGGCG
>NZ_CAKLBV010000122.1 GCF_920984675.1 Methylobacterium sp. Leaf118 | reverse complement strand
GCCTCGATCTCGGCCAGGATGCGCTCGGCCCCCGGGAAGCCGCCCGCGCGGGCGCCGCCCCGGCGACGGGCGGGCGAGATCGCCCAGGCGAGGCTCGCCTCCACCGGGCTGGTGCCGGGATCGATGTCGGCCCCGTGGAGCGGCAGGCCGGCCTCGAGGCGCAGGGAATCGCGGGCGCCGAGGCCGACGGGCAGCACGTCGGGGCTCGCGAGCAGGGCCTCGGCGACCGCCTCGGCGCGCGCCGCGGGCACGGCGATCTCGAACCCGTCCTCGCCGGTATAGCCGGAGCGGCTGACGAGGCAGGGCGTGTCGAGGATCGCGACCATGCGCACGTCCATGAAGCGCATCGCGGCAACGTCAGGGGCGAGGCGCGCCAGCACCTCGCCGGCCTTGGGCCCCTGCAGGGCGATCAGCGCATCCGGCAGAAGCGCCAGGTCGATCGCCTCGGGGAGATGCGCGCGCAGATGCGCGAGATCGGCCGCCTTGTTGGCCGCGTTGACGACGACGTGCAGCCGCTCGGGCCGGCGCGCCACCATCAGGTCGTCGAGGATGCCGCCGGCCGCGTCCGTCAGGACGCCGTAGCGCTGGCGGCCGTCGGCGAGGCCGCGGATGTCGATGGGGATCAGCGCCTCGAGGGCCGCCGCCGCCTCAGCGACGTCGCCGGAGCGCGGCGTCACGGCGATCTGGCCCATATGCGAGACGTCGAACAGGCCGGCCGCCGCCCGCGTGTGCAGGTGCTCCTTGAGCAGCCCGGCGGGGTAATGCAGCGGCATGGCGTAGCCCGCGAACGGCACCATCTTGGCGCCGAGGCGCAGGTGGAGCGCGTGCAGCGGCGTCGGCGCGAGCGATGCGGTGGCTTGGGGGGCGGCAGGGCTCATGGCCCCGGCAGCGTGCGAATTCATCGGGCACTCCACGACAGACGGTTCTCGCCCGCCGGCCGGCTGGCAAGGTGCCCCCATCTGTCGCGGTTACCTGAGAGCTTCCCTCACCCGACGGACGGGCGAGGTTTCTCCTTCGGTGGACGCCGGTCGGCGCCTCTCTCCAGATTGTCCAACGATACGGTGATTGTGCCTGAGAGTTTCCGGGGGTGGTTGCTCCGTCGGCGCCATGACCAGGCTTTCGACCGGTCTGGGCTCTCCCGTACCGCCTGTAGCGGACGAACCTGTGGTCGCATGGTGCGGCGCGGGAGGCAAGCCGCTTGCCGGGCCGGCCGGTGACGGTCAGCGCCGCATGTCGCGGAAGCGGCAGGTGCGGCCCTGGTCCTGATAGCCCGCCGGGCAGCGGCGCACGCAGGCGCCGGCCGCGTATTTGAGGGGCGGCCGACAGGCGTCGCGGAAGCGCTGCTCGCCGAACAGATACGACTGGGCCGGCCCGGCCGCGGCGGGCGTCGCCATCGGCGCGGCGACGAGAATCAGCAGGGCAGCAAGAGAGAGGCGCATCGAGGGTCCCCGGGATCGCAGGCGGGCAACGCGCCCGCGGGCCGGCGGTTCGGAGCGCGTCGACTCCCCGGGCACCCTCAGCGCCGCCGGGTCGAGCCCCGCAGCACCGTCCGTCCGCTCAGGATCACCTTGCGCACCGGCTGGCTCGGGCTCTCGATGCGCGCGAACAGGAGACGCATCGCCTGAGCGCCGATCTCGGCGACGGGCTGCTCGATCACGGTCAGGCCCGGCTCGACCAGGTCGGTCCAGGGCTCGTTGTCGAAGCCCGCCAGCGCGAGGTCTGCGGGCATCGCGAGGCCGAGATGGCGGGCGGCGCGCACTGCCCCCATCAGGATCAGGCCGTTCGAGAGGATCAGCGCCTCGGGCCGGTCCCCCTGCCCGAGCCAGCGCACGGCCTCGGCCTCCGCGGCCGCCGCGTTCGGGGCGACCGCGCGGGCGAGGGCGGGAAGACCGTGGCGGGCCATCGCCGCCTCGTAGCCGGCGCGGCGCTCCCGCGCGGTCGAGCTCGTCGAGCCGAACAGGCCGCCGATCCGCGCGTAGCCCTGGGCGACGAGGTGGTCCACCAGGGCGCCGGCCGCCGCCGGGTTGTCGAGCACCACGCTGTCATGGGTGCCGGGCAGCCCCGAGCGGTCGATGAACACGGTCGGGAAGCCGAGACTCCCCTCGGTCAGGGCGTCGGCGGTGGTCTTGGTGGGGGCGAAGATCACGCCGGTGACGCGCTCCTCCTCCATCAGGCGCAGGTACATCGCCTCGCGGTCCGGGTCCTCGTCGGTGTTGCACAGGATCACCCGCATCCCGGCCGCATAGGCCGCGTCCTCGACGGCCCGGCTCACCGCCGTGAAGAAGGGATTGCGGATGTCGGCCACGATCAGGCCGATCGTCTGTGCCGATTTCGAGCGCAGGCGCCGGGCCGAGAGGTTGGGCCGGTAGCCGGTGGCCCGCACCGCCGCCTCCACCTGCGCCCGCACCGCCTCGCTCACCGGGCCGCGGCCCAGCGCCCGCGAGACGGTGGCCGTCGAGACGCCCGCCGCGCGGGCCACGTCGCGGATGCCGACGCTCATGAGGCAGGAAACGTTTTCACCATCATGGCGCGGTTCTGCCACCGCACCGCGCTCTCGGCAAGCGGACCACCTGCATTTTGATGCCAAGTCCTGTTGACTCATTTTGTGAAAACGTTTTCATTCGGCGCAACACCGCACCCGGTGATTCACCCGGGGCGTGCTCACCCGGGAGGAGAGCCGTCATGCTGGCGCCGACGCCGAAACTCGCGAGCCCGCGCCTGCTGGTGCGCCTCGCCGCCGCCCCCGCGAGCAAGGAGGCCGCGATCCGCGAGGCGGCCGGGCTCCTCGCCGCCGCCGGCTGCATCGACGCCGCCTACGGCGCGAGCATGCTGCGCCGGGAGGCCGTGTCGAACACCTATCTCGGCCACGGCGTGGCGATCCCGCACGGCATGGTCGACGACCGCCACCTCGTGCGCGAGAGCGGCCTCGCGGTGCTCCAGATTCCCGGCGGCCTCGCATGGCACGACGGCCAGACCGCCCGGCTCGTGGTCGCCATCGCGGCCCAGTCGGACACGCACATCACGGTGCTGCGCCGCCTGACCCGCCTGATCCAGGACGAGGCCCGGCTGGAGCGCCTGGCCTCGACCGCGAGCGAGGCGGAGATCGCCCGGGCGCTCACCGAGGATTCGGCGGCGCCCGACCTGTCGGGGCCCGCCACCGACCTGCGCCAGCGCTTCGACTGGACCGTCGATTACCCGACCGGCCTGCACGCCCGGCCCGCCGCGCACTGGGTCGAAACGGCGCGGACCTGCCCGGCCCGGATCCAGGTGCGCCACGGCGCCCAGGTCGCGGATGCCAAGAACCTGATCGCGCTGCTGCAGCTCGGCCTGCGCTGCGGCGACGCGGTGACGAATGCCGAACGGCCGGAGCCGGTCTGGTGGCGTGCCCCGAAGGCGCTGCTGGCGTTCGCCTGCGGGGCGGCCCTG
>NZ_CAKLBV010000121.1 GCF_920984675.1 Methylobacterium sp. Leaf118 | reverse complement strand
CCGACCCTTTGCAGAAGCCAGGAACGTCTGCTTGCAAGCTGCTCTGTGAACCAGTGACCTACGGCTGGGACGGAGGTGGCGCGATCTCACCGTTTCCGACCGAGCGTTCGGTGAAACAGCCACTCGTCGCTATGAGCCGCATTACCTTCGGAAGTTCGCCCGCCAACGAGCCGCACATCTAGTCGCAGGTGTTAGATAGGAAACACCCACCTCCGAAGGGTGTGCTAACAAGGATCATGCCCGCCAAGCACTCCCGCCACGTCGCGCTGACCGAGCCGCTTGCCGCTTGGGTCGATGAACAGGTGTCGCTCGGGGAGTATGCCTCCGCGAGCGACCTGATGCGCGCAGCCGTGCGCCTGCTGCGCCTCCATCACGAGACCAGGGACGCGCAGCGAATGTCGACGGGGATATCCTCGAAGCCATGACCGTCCTCGACCGTGCATCCCTGAATGCTGAGGCTGGCGGCGGCCACTATGGCGAGGCGCGCTACCGCACGCTCTTCGATTCCATCGAGCAGGGGTTCTGCGTCATCGAGTTCCTCGACGGGCCTGAGGGACCGTTGAGCGACTACGTCCACATCGAGGCCAACCAAGCCTTCATGGCGAACTCGGGCATCCCGAACGTCGTCGGAAAGCGTCTGCGCGAGGTCGTTGGCGCTGAGGCCGACGAATGGGCACATCGCTACGGCGAGGTTTTGCGGACCGGCTTGCCGATCAAGTTCGAGCAGCATCTTTTCACCACAGGACGCGATCTGGCTGTCACCGCGCATCGTGTCGAACCAGCGAGCTTGCGTCAGGTCGCGGTCCTCTTCTCCGATATCACCGCACGGAGACAGACCGAGACTGCCCTCCAGAAAAGCGAGCAGACGCTCGATGCGTTGATCCGTAGCTCCTCAGAGGTACGTTATCGTGTCAACTCGGATTGGACCGAGCTTGAGCAACTCGCTGGCGGCAACTTTATCCCCGACACCAGCAGCACGAACCCAAACTGGTTGGACGAGTACATCCCAGCCAGCGACCGCGAGGCCGTGCGGGCGGAGATCGAACGAGCGGTCCGGACCAAGTCAACCTACGCCATCGAGCATCGGGTCAATCAGGTCGATGGCACCATCGGCTGGGCATTCTCCCGCGCGGTGCCGCTGCTCGATGCCGAGGGCAACATCATCGAGTGGTATGGCGTGGCGTCCGACATCACGGCACGGCGACAGGCCGAGGTCGCCCTGCGGGAGTTGAACGAGACGCTCGAAGCAAGGGTGGCCGAGCGCACCGTCAAACTTCGGCTCTACGGCGACATTATCCAGGCAAGCGTCGCACCGATCTGTGCCTTCGATACGGAGTTCCGCCTCATCGCCTTCAATCAGGCGCACAGCGACGAATTCTACCGGATTTTTGCTTACCGGGTACAGCTTGGAGACGTGTTTCCGGATCTCTTCCTGCCGGACCAAGCGCCCGTCATGCGGAGTCTTATGGCGCGGGCGCTGACCGGCGAGGTCTTCACGGTCACCGAAGAGTTCGGCGATCCTAATCGTGTCAAACCGTGTTGGGAGGTGTCTTACTCCCCCCTGCGGGATGAGGATGGACGGGTCGTCGGCGCGTTCCATTATGCCCGCGATATCTCACTCCGCCTGCGAGCCGAAGCAGAGTTGACGATCGCACAGGACATGATCCGGCAGTCCCAGAAGCTCGAAGCCGTGGGCCAGCTTACCGGCGGCGTTGCCCACGACTTCAACAACCTTCTCACCGTCATCAAGTCGTCCACCGACCTCCTCAAGCGTCCCGATCTCTCCGAGGAGCGGCGTAACCGCTACATCGGTGCGATCTCCGACACCGTCGAGCGTGCCGCCAAGCTCACCAACCAGCTTCTAGCCTTCTCGCGCCGACAGGCACTGAAGCCGGAGGTGTTCGACGCAGCCGAGAGCTTGCGTCGGATCGGCGACATGATGCGCACGCTCACCGGCTCCCGCATCAGGATCACCACCGACCTGCCGTCAGAGCCGTGCTACGTCAATGCGGACATGAGCCAGTTCGACACGGCGCTGGTGAACATGGCCGTCAACGCCCGCGACGCCATGAATGGTGAGGGCGGGCTGACGATCGTTGTACAAGCAGTAGAGCAGATGCCCGTCATCCGTGGTCATGCCGCGCAGAGCGGCAGCTTCGTCTCCGTGACCGATACCGGAAGCGGCATCGCCCCGGAGCAGTTGGAGCGCATCTTCGAGCCGTTCTTCACCACCAAGGAGGTGGGTAAGGGAACCGGGCTCGGCCTCAGTCAAGTCTTCGGCTTCGCCAAGCAGTCTGGCGGCGACGTAGACGTGAGCAGCCGAGTCGGGCACGGCACCACCTTCACGCTCTACCTGCCTGAGGTTGAAGGTGGAGCCGTCGCAGATAGCGCCATCGATCCTGACGCCTTTCTCTCGCCCCTGGGCTACGGACAAAGCGTCCTGATCGTTGAGGACAACATCGAGGTCGGACGAACCGCCACCCAACTATTAGAAGACCTCGGCTACCAAACGGAGCTTGTTGTCAGCGGCGAAGCGGCGCTGGAGCGGCTCGGCACTGGAACGTCGCCGTTCCGCGCGGTGTTCTCGGATGTGGTGATGCCCGGCATGGGCGGTCTCGAACTCGCCAAGACGATCCGCAGCGATTTCCCCGGCCTGCCGGTGGTGCTCACCTCTGGCTACAGCCACGTCCTCGTTCGCGAGAATGATCATGGCTTCGAGTTACTTCATAAACCCTACTCGGCCGAACAGGTAGGTCGCGTTCTGCGCCGCCTGATCGGCCCGCCCTCAGGGGCTCTCCATAATCGACAGGAAACCTGAGACGATGAGCAACGACCCCTACCCGGTAGCTGCCATCACCGATTCCGACCGTCTCGCTGCCCTTGATGCCTACGCCATCCTGGATACGGATGCGGAAGCCAGCTTCGACGGGATTGTCCTACTCGCGCGCTCAGTGTGCGCAGTGCCAGTGGCGCTTGTCAGCCTCGTGGCGGCGGAACGACAGTGGTTCAAGGCTCGTTCCGGCTTCAAACCCTGCGAGACCGACCTCAACTCATCTGTCTGCGCCCATGCCCTGGGACGCCCCGGTCTGCTCGTGATCCCCGACCTGAGCAAGGATGAGCGCACTCGCGCCAATCCTCTCGTCACGGGAGAACCGGGCATCCGGTTCTATGCTGGTGCCCCTCTGACCTCGCCGGAGGGCCAAACCCTCGGCACGCTCTGTGTCATCGACACGGTCGTTCGGCCGGGTGGCCTGAACGAAGAACAGACCGAGTGCCTCAACGCTTTGGCAAAGCAGGTGATCGGATTGCTCAACCTACGCAGGGTTGTTGAAGTACGCGACCAAGAGATCCGTAACCTACGCGCCGAGCTGGCCGCAGCCTGACGCTTACGCTTGGCCCCAGGGTTCCCGGTCCCACACTGGGTCAGATTGCCCATCCACGAACGTCCGCTTTAGGGCGAAGGGTCAGGGTCCGCTCCCCACCCC
>NZ_CAKLBV010000120.1 GCF_920984675.1 Methylobacterium sp. Leaf118 | reverse complement strand
ACCCTACTCGAAGACCGGCGATGACCACCTCAGCGGTGGGCTGCTCCTACACCACCCCCTGGGACACGACCCCTTCGTGAACGGCGCGACCGGGCCCGTGACGTCTCACGCCGTCAGCGCCGCGAGGTGCGGGGCAAGGCGGCTCCTTCGGGCGCTCGTCCGGCCTCGGATAACAGCGGCACCCGCGAGAAGGCGGCGCTCCTGGCCGCGGCAGTGAAGCGCGTCAGCAAGGAGCGCGAGCGGAGGCGCAGCACGACCGCGTCCCACGCCCGTCGCGCCCTCTCGATGAAGCGGGCCGCGGGGGATCCCGCCGCGAACCGCCCGCCGTCTCGAACCTCGAACCATGGCATGCGCCCGGTGTCCGACGACACGAGAGCGCCGTCCGGAGCGCTTAATGAGGAAGGGCAGGAGATCGCAAGGCGCCGTGGCGGCGGTCCGCGATAGAGGCACGATGCGACGGCCAGTCCTGGCCGTGCACGGTCGATTCTCGACGTGATGAGACTACCGGCCCTCAATGCGCTCTCGCGCATTGGGGCCGCCCGGACAAACTATGACCGGGCTCGGGCGGCCATGCGCTGCACCGTCTCGCCATCGCCGACGGTGCCGCCGCGGCAGATCGGGGCGTCGGGATCAACAACGAAGGCAACGATGAGGGACGCCGCGGTGGCGTGGATCCTGACCTCCGCACCGTCCGAACAGAGACCGCTCTCGGCCTCGCCGAACGTTTGCCCCTCGGCTTCGATGCAGCCGGAGAAGACGAAGAAGTAGGTGTGCCAGCCCGGCTGGGCCGGCAGGACAGCGGTCTCGCCCGGACTCATCCGGATGTCGTGACAGTGAACGGCGTTGCGCACGGTGAACCGCGCTTCGCTCCCGCTCGGGCCGAAGACGTGACGCCACGCGTTGATTTCGGGGTCGGGCAGGCGCCCGTGCTGGATCTGCGGCTCGAGGTCGGCGGCTTGGGGCCGCACGAAGATCTGGAGCATCCGCAACGGCGGGTCGTCGGCGCGGGTGCGCTCCTCGTGCTGGAAGCCGCGCCCGGCATTCATGATCATCAGGTGATCGGCGTCGACGGTCAGATGTTCGCCCTGCGGATCGTCGTGGCGCATGACGCCGGCAGGAACCCAGGAGACGATCTCGTCCTGCACGTGCTCGTGGAGCTTGATATGCGTGCCGGGAGCCAGAAACGACTCCATGATCGTCGCCAGGGGGCCGAAGCCGTGGTCGGAGTGACCTCGTTTCAGATGTCCCGGGAAGTAGGCCCGGGCCACGAACCCATCGCTATCGATGGCGTCCTCGGTCGTCCGCTTGGCTTTTTCGATCATCGAATTTCGAGTCGCTTCCAGCGTGGGGCACCCGCGCGGGATGCTTACACTCGACAACATTCTCGACGGCGCCAGGTGCCGGTGCCGACTTGGAGTGCACGCATCGTCACGACCCGCATCGACTCGGGCTACGCGCCGATCATTAGATCGGAAGCCAGTCCGTCTTGTCGTCACAGAGTGAGGATGCGCCAAGGATAGCTCGATGAAGCTCGCGGGCGCAGAAGGCACTCCCTTGCCGGACCCGCGGTTTTTCTAGGACTTCGCTCTACCCTTTGGCCCGCGCTCTCAGGGTTGCAACTGGATGTGCCGCGCGCGAACTCTACGTCCGCATACGCCGACAGGGCGCCATGATCGGGTTGCTGGTTACTACGCACAGCCGCTCGCGGCTGTGGCCCAATTGCGCCGCGGAGTGCTCCCAGCGTCGTAGACGTCGATCAGCATCGAGCTAAGTTTTTGGTTTTGCAGGAGGCACTTAGCAAGCTGGAGAGCTGAGGCTGGGGCCTTCGGAGGGCAACGCTCTATCCAGCTGAGCTACGGGTGCTAATCCGCCACGTCAGTAGCCCAATCGGCCCTGCCGCGCAACGCCGCTCAATGGGGGAAACGAAAATCGTGATAGCTCAAAGGGATGAACGCGTGGCCCCCCTCAGGCAACGGTCACCCGTTCGAATCGTGTCGGACTGCGCGGGTCCGTCGGTGTGCACCGGCTGTGAGTTCGGAAGATCGGGGTTGCGGCGCTGATGCAGCGCACGGCTTGCGCCGCTGATGTGCCGGTCGATCCGTCGCTGGCGCGGGTGCGACGCAAGACGAGGAGACACGCTGGGTCGTCGGCGACGCGCTCAACCCACTTTCTCCCCTCAACCTCACGGCTCGAGCAGCACTTCGCCGAGGCGCTTGCGGTCCGTCGTGCGGACCCAGTCGCCGTGTCCGGTCGAACTGCGTCCCTTGACCAGCGCCGAGGCTGGCGAGAGGCTGGTGAAGGCGAGGTCCTTCGTCAGGCGTAGACAACCGTCCTGCGGCACGAGCGCGTTTTCCTCGACGAGCTGCGCGCGCAGCTTGCGGACGTTGGTGGGCAGGCTGTCGGTCGGGTTGGCGTTGATCAGCGAGTCGGCCCGCAGCACGCAACCATCGCCGATAATGTCCAGATAGGCCTTGTGCCCGTCACTGCGCGGTTGGGCGCTCGTGAAAAAGCTCTGAGCCGGGGCCTGATGCGGGGCGACGGAGGCAGGCTGCACCGCCGCCGCGGACTGGCCCGGATCGCCGAACCCGAGTTCGAGCGCGATAAGGGCAGCGATCTCCTCGCGTACCTTGGCTACGTCCGACATCGTCATGCGCCTACCTTCGGCTTGAGCCGCTGAATGGTGCTGTGGCTGACGTTGAACGTCCGCGCTACGTCCACAAGGGTTTCCCCGTCATCAAGGCGAGCCAGTGCCTCCCGCCGCTGGGCTGGGGTGAGCTTGGGCGGACGCCCCTCCCGCAGCTCGCCACGGGCCTTCTTGCGGGCTTTGCCCTCAGCCGTGCGGGTGAGGATCATCTCGCGCTCGACCTCGGCCATCCCGCCCATGACGGCGAGCATCATGCGGCCCTGGGCGGAGCCGGTGTCGGCCCACTCCTGCGCGATCGAGCGGAAGCGAGCGCCGGCGTCGTTGATGCGCTTCACGATGGAGAACAGGTCGAAGATCGAGCGGGCGAGGCGATCCAGCTTCGTGACCACCACCACGTCACCGGATTGCAGGCCCTTGAGCATCCGGGCCAGCTCCTTGCGGTCGGATTTTGCCCCGCTGACCTTCTCCTGAAAGATCGTCCGGCATCCGGCGGCACGGAGCTGGTCAAGCTGCACGTCGAGGGTCTGCCCGACCGTTGAGATGCGGGCGTATCCAATCAGGCGAGGGGGCGGGTTTTTGTGCATAGTTTCGTTCATGAGTTATGCACACGCTAACCCGTTGTAGAAGCAGGGTCGAGCAAAATGTGCAAAACTGTCTTGATTTTTGCAACAGTGCGTCTGGCACGACGCACTTAATAGCCCTGACGCCCATCCTAGAAATATGACGATGCTCCTACTGCTCGTTTCGGGTCGTGGGCACCTCACATAGGAACCAGGGTGAAAGACGCGATGCAGGGCAACCTCGATGCCGGCGGGGGCGAGCTGGCCAGCAACACAAATCCACTCATCCGCAAGCTCGAAAGCCTCGCTCGGCTCTCAGACGATGACAAAGCTGTCAAACAGCGTTGAACATTGACCCTGGATCGGCGTCGAACTTTGACCCCCTGTTTGGGTATGGCGGGACGCCC
>NZ_CAKLBV010000119.1 GCF_920984675.1 Methylobacterium sp. Leaf118 | reverse complement strand
GGTCAGGCCGCCGACCGGTGCGGCATGGGCGACCGCGAGGCGGCGCAGGCGCCCGCCGGCCCCGGCATAGGCGGCGAGCAGCGCCGCTTCGCCCTCGAGCGTCACGGCATTGGCGACGAGGCGCCCGCCGGGGGGAAGCGCCGCGCGGGCGGCGGCGAGCAGGCCCGGCTCGGCCACGCCGCCGCCGACGAACACGGCCTGCGGGGCGGGCAAAGCCGCCAGGCTTTCGGAGGAGGCGCCCCGCCGGACCTCGACCCGAGCCCCGACGCCGAGGGCCCGGGCGTTGCGCCCGATCCGCTCCACCCGATCCTCGTGCCGCTCGACCGCGACGGCCCGGTTGGCGGGATGGCGCAGGCACCACTCGATTCCGATCGAGCCCGCGCCGGCGCCGAGGTCCCAGAGCGTCTCGCCCGCCCGGGGGCGCAGGGCCGCCAGCGTCACGGCGCGAATCTCGGCCTTGGTGAGCTGCCCGTCATTCTCGAACCAGGCATCGTCGAGGCCGGGGCTCAGCGGCACGATCCGGGCCGCAACGCCCGCCTCCACCTCCAGCGCCAGGGTGTTGAGCGGGTCGATGTCGGTCAGCGCGAAGGCGTTCGCCGCGGTGGCGCGCCGGCGCTCGTGCGGGCCGCCCATCGCCTCGAGCACGGTCAGCCGGGACGCGCCGAGGCCCCGCTCCGCCAGCAGGCCGGCGACGGCCGCGGGGGTCGAGCCGTCCCAGGACAGGGCCAGGATGCGGGCCCGCGGCTGGAGCCAGGGGACGAGCCCGAACAGATCGCGCCCGTGCAGGGTCACGCAGGCCGTCTCGGGCAGGGACCAGCCGAGCCGGGCCGCGGCGAGGCTGAAGGCCGAGGGCTGGGGGAAGGCGCGGATCTCGGGCGCCGGGACGAGGCGGGCGATCTCGGCGCCGATGCCGAAATGGAACGGGTCGCCGGTGGCCAGCAGGCAGGTCGGGCGTCCGCGCCGGGCCAGGATGTCCGGGTAGGCGTCGCCGATCGGGCTCGGCCAGGGCCGGCTTTCGCCGGAAAGGGGGCCGGCCAGCGCGAAATGACGCCGCCCGCCATAGACGACCTCCGCGGCGTCGAGGGCGGCGGCGGCGGCGGGCGCGAGGCCGGCCCGGCCATCCTCGCCGATGCCGACGATGGCGAGCCAGGGCGCCGGGGACGGCGCCGGGGAGAGCGGTGCCGGGGAGAGCGGTGCCGGGGAGAGCGGTGCCGTCATGGCCGGGGCCGCGGGGGGATGGGCATGGCGGGAGCCTGGGCGACGGGGGAGGTCCCTCTCCCTGCCCAGAACCGATCCGGCCCGTCAAACCGGCCCCGACCCGGTCGGCCGGGGCAGGCGGGCCGGTCCCGGAGCCCCGGGACCGGCCCCGCTTCGTCAGAGCGCCGGCCGGGCGGCGAGGGGGGCGGCCACCGCGGGCACGGCCGGGCCTCCCACGCCGAGATAAGCGCGGCGGGCGGGCTTGAGGACGAACCAGGCGAGGGCCGCCACGATCAGATCGAGGGCGATGGCGATGCCGAAGACCGGCACCCAGCTCCCGACCGAGTCGTGGATCAGCGCCGCGACGGGACCGCCGAGGAGCGAGCCGATGCCCTGCGCCATGTAGAGGAAGCCGTAATTCGTCGTGGCGTGCTGGGTCCCGAACGTGTCCGTCAGGGTGGAGGGAAACAGCGAGAAGATCTCGCCCCAGGCGAAGAACACCAGCCCCGAGAGCAGGGCGAAGGCGTAGGCGTTCTCGCGGAACATCAGCAGCATGACGATCGCCACCGCCTCGAGGGCGAAGGCGAAGGCCATGGTGTTCTCGCGGCCGACATGGTCCGAGACCCAGCCGAAGAACGGCCGGGTCAGGCCGTTGGTGATCCGGTCGAAGGTGAGGGCGAAAGGCAGCGCCGCGAAGCCGAACACGATGGCGTCGGCCACGCCGAACTCCTTCGCGAAGGCCGCGAAATTCGCCACCACCATCAGGCCGCCGGTCGACATCATCGCCATCATGGCGAACATCAGCCAGAACAGCGGGGTGCGCAGCATCTGGGCCGGGGCCACGTCGCGGGCGGCGCTCGCCACCTTGTCGGCAGGAATCTTGGGCGTTTCGCCCGGCTTCGGCATGCGCAGGCCGAGCGCCGCCACGACGCCGATCGCGGCCATGATCGCGCCGAACACCAGCAGGGTGTGGCGGAAGCCGGAGGCGGCGATCATGTCGGTGATCGGGAAGGTGGTGGCGATGGCCCCCATGCCGTAGCCCGCCGCCACGACGCCCGCCGCGAAGCCGCGCCGCTCGGGAAACCAGCGCACCACGAGGCCGACGACGCCGACATAGACGATGCCGGTGCCGAGCCCGCAGAGCAGGCCGTAGGTGGCGTAGAGGCCCCACAGGGTCTCGACCTTCGACGCCGCGACCCAGCCGAGCCCGGACAAAGCGGCGCCGAGGGCGATCATCGCCTTGGCGCTGAAACGCTCGATCAGCCAGCCCTGGACCGGCGAGAAGAAGGTCTGGAGCACGATGAGCAGGGTGAAGGCGACCTGCACGGCGGGCAGGCTCGCCCCGGTGGTCGCCTGGAACGGCTTCACGAACAGCGTCCAGACATATTGGGGGCTGGAGATCGTCATCATCACGACGAGACCCAGGGCGAGCTGGATCCAGCGGGTCCGGTTCGACATCGTATCCATCATTCACTCCTTGACGGCGCCGGCCTGCAGCAAGGGGTGTGCCAAATTCTACGCTGGTGGCGCGCGCGACAACGCTGCGCAGATCCTCCCATCCATCGATGGTCTTGGGTGCCGGGCAAGCGCGGCCGGGCAAGACTTGTCGCCCGGCCGCGCCATCGCTCAGGCCCGTGCGGTGACGAGCCAGCAGGCGGCGCCGAGTTCGACCGGGCCCGCGCCGGATTGCGCGGTGAAGAGATCGACGACCCGGCGCAGGGCGGCCTCCTGCACCGCCGGCTCCTACTCGCGCAGCATGCGGGCCACGGGGCCGCGGGTGACGACGAAGCCGGCGGCCGCCTCCGGCGTCTCGCCCACCACCATGGTGCGGTCCGTCGGCGCACAGACGATGTCCCGGAAGCCCGCCCCCTCCAGGATCGGCAGCAGCCGCTCGCGGGCGGCGAAGCGGAACGGGCCCGGCGCGTCGGAGGGCGGCGGCGCGGCATCGGGGACCAGCGGCAGCACGGTGGCCCAGGGCAGGGCGACCCAGGGATTCTCCGCCATCGCCCGCCAGCACAGGAAGGTCAGCCGCCCATCGCCGACGAGCGCCCGGTGGAGCTGGGCGAAGGCCCGCGCCGAATCGTCGAAGAACATCACGCCGAAGCGCGACAGGGCATGGTCGAACGGCGCGTCGAAGGCGTGGGTCTGGGCGTCCGCCCGCAGCCACGCGACCGGCGCGGCCCCGGGAGCCCGGGCCGCCGCCCGCGTCCGCGCCGTGGCGAGCAGCGGCTCGGACACGTCGGCGCCGGTCACGTGGCCGGACGGCCCGACCCGTTCCGCGGCGATGAGGGTCGTCTCGCCCGCACCGCAGCCGATATCGAGCACCCGGGCGCCGGGTCGGAGATCCGCGGCGTCGAACAGGGCCCGCGTGAACGGCGTGAACACCGCGTCGAGGGCGCGGTGATTCTCCGCCCAGCGCTGCCCGACCTCGCCGTTCCAGTAGTCGATCTGAGCCTGATTGCCTGGGTCCATGCCGCCTGTCCCGTCACGTGGTGCCGTCCGCCCATGCCTCGAAGGCGAGGGCGACCGCAACCGCGCCGGGGTCGGGATGGCCGACCAGATCGGCGCTCGCGAGGTAACTGGAGCGGCCGGTTCCGGCCCGCTCCAGGGCGGCGGTGGCCTCGGCGCCGGTGCGGGCGGCCTTCGCCGCCGCCGCC
>NZ_CAKLBV010000118.1 GCF_920984675.1 Methylobacterium sp. Leaf118 | reverse complement strand
TCGACCACGGCCGGATCGATGTCGATGATCTCGTAGCGGGCAAACACCCCCTCGACGGTGGCGATGTCCGCCCCCCCATCGATCTGCCGAGCCGTCGGGCCCGCCGAAGGAAGCACCGAGCACCCCGACACCGCCAGTGCGGTGACGAGGAGAGTTGCAGTGGAGCGCATTCAGGTTCGCCTGACGGTTTCTCTCACCGGCTGGGTAACCCGAAAACGGTCAAGCTGTCCGTGGCGAGCCCGCCACACCGGCCTGCCGACCGGCCGGGACCCGCCCCTGTCCCCGCAAGCCACACTTGTCCACGCCCGATCCGCGTCGGAACCGGGGCGCCACGATTTGCCGGCCCCGGCGGGTTTGGGCTAACCCCTGGCGGGCCGGCCTGTCCGCCGGCCGAACCGCAGGCAGGGATGTCGAGGCCCCTCAGCTACACACCGCCCGGCCTGCCGGACCTGCGACCGGGCCAAGCGCGACCCGGCTCGGTCACACGGCGGCACGTGTTCTACGTGCCGGGCTACGATCCGGAGGCCCGCAGCCGCTACCGGTTGCTGTTCGTGCGCGAGCTGACCCGCTACGCCAAGGTGTTCGGGCAGTCCAAGCGCGTGATCGGCCGGGCGGAGATGCGGACGCTCGCGACCGCTCCGGCCCTGCCGGACGCCGCCGAACCGACCGCCGACCGCGAGGCGCTGGTGCAGGATTGGCAGGTCGCGGCCCATCCCGAAACGGAGGGCGCCGAGACGCGCTACGAAGTGCTCCTGTGGGACGACATCGTCGGGCGGGACTTCGCCCGATCGAAATTCGCCAGCGCCGCCCTCCTGCTCGTCGGGACGGCCCATGCGGTCGCGGTGGGCAAGCTCGTGACGTTCTACCGGCTGCACTGGAAATACGGGAACGTCATTCTCTACCCCTTCGTGATGCTGCTCCTGCTGGCGGCGGCGGCGGCCCTCGTGGCCTGGGGGGTCCAGGCCGCCCTGGCCGGAGGCGTCTTCGGCCTGACCCTGCCGATGCCGGCCCGGATCGGCGCCGGGCTGATCGCGGCGCTCGCCGTGGTGAAGGCGGTCGAGGCGGGCCTCAACCGGATCTTCTTCTGGCAGCTCCTGAACGATTGGGTGTTCAACTGGCAGCATGGCCAGGGCTGGCGCCGCGACTACGAGCGCCGCCTCGACGCCTTCGCCGACCACGTCCTCGCGCGCCTTCACGCCATGGAGCAGGGGCAGCCGGACGCGCCGCCCCCGGACGAGATCCTGATCGTCGGCCATTCCTCAGGCGCGCTGACCGCGGTCGAGATCGCCGCGCGGGTGATCGCCCGCAACGCACGCATCGGCCTCGGCCCCGAGGGCCCGAATCTCGGCCTCGTCACCCTCGGCTCGGGCCTGCCGCTGGTGGCCCTGCAGCCGCGGGCGCGGCGCCTGCGCGCGGAGATCGCGAGCCTCGTCACCTGCCGGCGGATCGTCTGGGTCGATTACGGGGCGCCGCAGGACTGGATGAACTTTCCGGGCTTCAACCCGATCCGCGAGCTCGACCTGCCCCTGCCGCCGGGGGCGGTCGTGACCAACCCGACCATCCGCTCCGCCCGGTTTCGCGACATCATCTCCCCCGAGACCTACACCCGGGTCCGGTTCCGGCCGTTCCGGATGCACTTCCAGTTCCTGATGGCGAACGACCGGCCGGGAGATTACGACTTCTTCGACATGACCCTCGGACCCCGTCGCCTGCTCGACCGCATCCTGGACGCGCAGGAGGCGCCCGGCTCCGCCGCCCCGGCCCGGGCGGCTCAGGATGCCTGAGACGGCCCCGCCCGTGATCGTGGTGACGGGCGTGTCGGGCTCGGGCAAGAGCACGGTGGCGGCCTTGCTCGCCGCGCAGCTCGGCCTTCCCTTCGTCGACGGTGACGCTTTCCATACGCCCGACAACGTCGCCCGGATGCGCGGCGGCCAGCCCCTCGACGATCGCGCCCGCGCGCCGTGGCTCGCCCGGATCCGCGACTGGATCGACGCGCGGCTGACGGCCGGGGCGGGGGGCGTCGTCGCCTGCTCGGCCCTCAAGCGCCGTTACCGGGAGGCGCTGACCGGCGGGCGGGCAGCGGTGCGCATCGTCCATCTCGAGGGCGACCGTGCGCTGATCCGGGACCGGATCGCCGGGCGCCAGGGCCATTTCATGCCGGCCGCGCTCCTCGACAGCCAGTTCGCCGCCCTGGAGCCCCCGGGCCCGGACGAGGACCCGATCATCGTCGGCATCGCGGAGGGGCCCGATGCCATCGTGGCGGCGGTCGCGACCCGGCTCGGGCGCCCCTCCGACGCCTCGGGCGGATAGGACCTGCGATGGACCGCGTCCCCGGCCTCGCCCTCGTCGTCTCGGATGTCGACGGCACCCTCGTGACCACCGACAAGCGCCTCACCCCCGCCGCGGTCGAGGCGGTGCGGCGGCTCGGCGCGGCGGGGATCGGCTTCACCGTGGCTTCGAGCCGGCCGCCGGTCGGCCTCCGCCCCCTCGTTGCGGCGCTCGACCTGCGGCTGCCCCTCGGTGCCTTCAACGGCAGCACGGTCTGCGGGCCCGATCTCGTGACGCTGTCCGAGACCCTGATCCCGGAGGCGGCAGCCCGGGCGGCGGCGGCGGAGCTTGGCGCGGCCGGCGTCGACCTATGGGTCTTCTCGGACGGGGCGTGGTTCCTGCGCGATCCCTCGGCGCCCTACGTGGATCTGGAGGCGCGCACCCTTCAGGCCGAGCCGATTGTGGTGGCGGATCTGACGGCGCCCCTGGCGCGGGCCGCCAAGATCGTGGGCGTGAGCCGCGACCACGACCGCCTCGCCGCCGTCGAAGCCTCGCTCGCCGCCGCGCTCGGCCCCCGGGCCGCGGTGCACCGCTCGCAGGCCTATTACCTCGACGTGACGCCGCCGGGCATCGACAAGGGCCGCTTCGTCGCCGATCTCGGCCGGCGCCTCGGCATCGCGCGGGGGCGCATCGCCACCTTGGGCGACGCGGGCAACGACGTGGCGATGTTTCGCGAGAGCGGCCTCGCCATCGCCATGGGCAATGCCGATCCGGCGGTGCGGGCCGCCGCCGGCGCGGTGACCGACGACAACGATTCGGACGGCTTCGCCCGCGCGATCGAGCGGTTCGTCCTCGGGCCGGCCTGAGCCCGGACGGGGACGAAATCTGTGCCATTCCGGCGACAGGGACGGAGCGAGGCGGGGACAGGCGGGCCCGGGCGACGGAAATTCACGTTCCCGCCTCATTTCGACCCGACCCCTCGGGGCACAACCTGAGCCGTAAGAATAACGACGGGTCTCCCATGCGCCTCATCCTCGCCGCCCTGCTCGCCGCCGCCGTCCCGGCGCCGGTCTTCGCCCAGGCGGCTCAGGGGACCAGCGCAGGGCAGGTCGGCATCGCCGGACGGGACAACATCGACGCGCTGATCGCGGCCCATGCCCGGGCCAACAAGGTGCCCGCCGAGTTCGTGCACCGCGTGGTGAAGCGGGAAAGCAACTACAACGCCCGCGCCAAGGGGGGCTCGGCCCTGGGCCTGATGCAGATCAAGCACGCCACCGCCCGGGGCCTCGGCTATAGCGGCGATTCGTCCGGCCTCTACGACCCCGACACCAACCTGAAATACGGCATCGCCTATCTCGCGGGGGCCTACCGCGCCGCCAAGGGCGATCTGGACCAAGCCTACCGCTACTACAATCGCGGCTATTACTACGTCGCCAAGCGCCTCGGGATCGACGCGGACGTGCCGGAGGCGCCGACCACGACCGTGGCCTCGGCCAAATCCGCCAACGGCTTCGACGGCCTGTTCGCCCTGCGCGGCAGCGCCACCAGCGCGGCGCCCGCTGCCGGCACCCCGGCCCTGGCCTATGCGGCACCTGGCCCCGCCCCGGCGGAGACCGTCGAGGTGCCGCTGCCTCCGCGCCGGCCCGCCGCCCTTG
>NZ_CAKLBV010000117.1 GCF_920984675.1 Methylobacterium sp. Leaf118 | reverse complement strand
GGGCCGCGCGCATCACCCTGGCGGGCGACGGCCCCGCCGACATCGAGGCGGCGCAGCGGATCGTGGGCGTGACGGCCCCGCGCGACCCGCTCGGCAGCCCCCAGGGCCTGAGCGCCCTGGCCCAGGCGCGCGGGGTGCCGGCCCAGGGCGGCGAGACCCTCGCCCTGTCGCGCTTCGGGCTGCAGAGCCGGGACTTCGCCGGCCGCCTGTTCCGGACCGGCTTCGACGTGACCCTGCCGACGGATTTCGTGCCGGCGGACTACGACCGGATCACCCTCGATCTCGCGGGCGGCTACGCTGCCGGCCTGGAGATCGGGGCCCAGATCATCGTCGACCTCAACGGCCGCAACGTCGCCAGCGTGCCCCTGGCCCGCGCCGACGGGGACATCTTCCGGGACGAGGCGATCGCCCTGCCGCTGAGCCGCTGGCGGCCCGGGCGCAACCGGGTCGAGATCAAGGCCCTGCTCCCGACCGCCTCGGACCGCGTCTGCGAGGAGGGGACCGCGCGGCGGCGCTTCCTGCTGCTCGACCGCTCGACCGTCACGGTGCCGCCGCTGGCCCGGGCCCTGCGCCTGCCGGATCTGGCGGCGACCCTGGCCGGCGGCCTGACGAAGGCCGCGCCCGACCAGCGCCCGCGCCTCGTCGTGCCGACGCCGGACCGGGAATCGATGTCGGCCGCGGCGACGCTCGCCGTGCAGATGGCGGTCTCCGCCCAGCGCCCGTTCGACTTCGAACTCGCCAACGATCGCGCGCTGGAGGGACGCAGCCCGACGGTGGTGGTAGCGCCCGCCCGGGCCCTCGAGCCCGAGATCCTGCGCATGGTGGGCCTGAACCCGGACCAGATCCGCCAGATCTGGGAGGGGCGGGCGGCGACCGTGCCGCTGGGCGAGCCGACGCGCCGCCTCGCCGCCATGGACGGCGCGAGCCTCGACCGGCTGCGCAACGACCGCCCCCCCGCCTGCGCGCTGCCGGCCCCGGGCCCGCGCGCCGCCGGCCCCGGACCGTCGCGGGCGCACCCCGATTCCGGCGAGCGGGAGGAGCGCGACTTCGTCGCCGACTGGAACGGCACCCTGTCTCCGCCCGCGCGCCTCGCCGACCGGGCGAGCGCGTTCACCGCCCGGCTCGGCGCCGCGGCACGGGAGAGCTGGACCGCCGCGGTCGCCTGGGCGGAGGATCAGGTGCGCGAGCCGGTGATCGAGGTGGACCCGCAGGCCTCCCTCGTCATCGGCCAGGGCCTGCCCGGGCGCGACCCGAACGGGCTCCTGACCGTCGTCACCGCGCCGAACGCCGCCACCCTCCAGGCCTCGGTCCTCTGCCTGACCACCCCGTCGATCTGGAGCCGGATCGGGGGCCGCCTCGCCACCCTCGACGCCGAGGACGGGACGCTCGCCGTCCACGACGCGAAGCAGGTCCGCATCGTCGAGAGCGTCCCGATCTCCCTGGCGAACCTGCGCCTCGTCGTCGCCGGCTGGTTCTCGACCAATCCGAGCGTCTTCGTGCTGATCCTGTTCGCCGCCGCGGTCAGCCTCGGCCTCAGCACCACGGCGATGCTGCGCGACGTGGGCCGCGCCAACGCCCCGGCCCCCCGGGCGCCGCGGGCCGCCAACACCAATCGGGAGGAGGAGCGATGATCCCCTGCCGGGTACGCGCCCTCGTCGGCTCGACGGCCCTGGCGACGGCCCTGGCCCTCGCGCTGAGCCTGACGCCCGCACCGGCGCAGGCGCCGTCGGAGCCCACCGAGGCACGGCCGGCCGCCGGGGCCAGCGAGGGCGCGCCCCTGCTGAACAGCCTCGGCCCGACGGCGGCCTGGCGCAGCTACAAGGCGCGGTTCGTGACCGACCAGGGCCGCGTCGTCGACACGGCCAACGGCCGGATCAGCCACAGCGAGGGCCAGGGCTACGGCCTGCTGCTGGCCGTGGCGGCCGGCGACCGCGACGCCTTCCAGCGGATCTGGGGCTGGACCCGGGCCAACCTGATGGTGCGCGACGACGCGCTGCTGGCCTGGCGCTGGGAGCCGGACAAGCGGCCCGCCGTCGCCGACATGAACGACGCCACCGACGGCGACATCCTCGTCGCCTGGGCGCTGGTCGAGGCGGGCGAGGGCTGGGCCGACGAGGGCTACCGCCTGGCGGCCCGCCGCATCGCCGTGGACATCGCCCGACGGACCGTCCTCTTCCGCAGCGAGGGCCCTCCGCTCTTGCTTCCGGCGATGAGCGGCTTCTCCGCGGAGGACCGGCCGGACGGGCCGGTCGTCAACCTGTCGTACTGGGTCTTCCCGGCCCTGCCCCGGCTCGCCGCCGTCGCGCCGGAATTCGACTGGGACCGGCTCGGCGCGGCCGGCCGGGACCTCGTCCTGCGGGCGCGTTTCGGCGAGGCGAAACTCCCCACCGAATGGATCTCGATGCGGGGCGGCCAGCCCCAGCCCGCCTCCGGCTTCCCGCCGCACTTCTCCTACAACGCCGTGAGGGTTCCGCTCTATCTCGCCATGGCGGGCGTCGCGGAGCGCCGCGACTACGCGCCCTTCCTGGCGCTCTGGGCGGAGCCCGACCCGGCCGGACTGCCGATCGTCGACACCGCGAGCGGGGCCGTTGCGGGGCGCATGGGCGAGCCCGGCTACGCGGCGATCCCCGCCCTGGTCGCCTGCGCGGTCGACGGCACGCCGCTGCCTCCCGGGATGCGGGAGCCCGCCCCGGGCGAGAACTACTACCCGGCCACCCTCCATCTCCTGGCCCTGGCGGCCGCCACCATGAGGTACCGGACATGCCTCGGCCGCTGACCCGCCCGCGCGGGCCCCGCCCGGTCCTGCTCGCCGTCGTCGGCGGCCTCGGCTGGTCCGTCGTCGCGCAGGCCCAGCCGGCGCCCGTGCGCACCGGCGTGCTCCAGCTCGACGAGCGCCGGGCGCCCGTGATCCTCGAGACCCCCCAGAATGCGGGCGGCGCCGAGATCATCGACGAGAGCGCGCTGCGCTATTACGCGGCCCAGCGCCAGGGCGAGCGCGTCCAGACCGAGATCGCGCGGCTGCGCCGCCGCTACCCGAACTGGACCGTCCCGGCCGACCTCGACACCCTGAAGCCGAGCCCGCCCGAGGAGGCCCCGATGTGGGACCTCTTCACGGCCGGCCGCTTCGACGAGCTGCGCACCGCCATCAGCGTGCGCCAGGCGGCGGATCCCGGCTGGCAGCCCTCGGAGGATCTCGCGCGCAAGCTGAACCGGGGGACCCTGCGCAGCGCCGCCCGCGCGGCGGTGCGGGACGGGGCCTGGGACGACTTCATCGCCCGGGTGAAGGCCTCGCAGGAGCCCGTGCAGACTCTCGACATCGACATCGCCTGGACCCTGGCGGACGCCTATGCCCGCAAGGGCGACCTCGCCCAGGCCTCGGCGATCTATCGCCAGCGCCTCGACGCCCAGACCGACGCGGCCCTGCGCCTCGCGACCGTGCAGAAGGCCATGGCGGCGATGCCGATCGCCGCCGTCGAGCCGCTCCTGGCCATCGGCGGCCGGGGCGCGGACGGCACCGACGAGTTCGGGGCGATCCGGCCCGACGTGACGCGGGCCCGCATGGTGGCGGCGTTGCGCGGGGAACCGTCCGGGCGGATCGAGCCCGCCGATCTCACCACGGTCGCCGATCAGGCCCGCCGCCTCGGCCAGCCGTCGCAGATCGCCCTGCTCGGCTGGTACGCCTATCACCGCCGCCAGTTCCGGGAGGCGCTGGAGTGGTTCAAGCTGGCCCAGAGCCGGGGCGGCGACGCCGCGGTGGCGACGGGGCTCGCGCTGTCCCTGCGGGCGATGGGCCAGGGTCGGGAGGCGGAGGAGGTCGTGTTCGCGTGGCGCGCCGCCTCCGTGACGAACCTTTCCCTCTACGTCGACATGATGGAGCGGTCCCTGGGCGAGAGCGCGGGGGCGGCCGTGGAGCCCGAGCGGCTCGACCGCTTCGCCAAGGTCGTCCTCGCCACCGGCTCGGGGGAGGGCGCGCAGGCGCTGGGCTGGTACGCCTACAATGCCTGCCAGTTCGAGGCCGCCGCCGACTGGTTCCAGCGGGCGGTGAGCTGGAAGCCCCGGGAGGCCTCCGTCCTCGGCTACGCGCTCAGCCTCTCCCGCCTGAAGCGGACCCGCGCGTATCTGGAGGTCGTCAACCGCTACGACGGGCTGTTCCCGAAGGTGGTCGGGCTCGTCTTCGCCGAACCCGACCCGCAGGCGCGCGACACCGGCCCCTGCGGCCCCACTCCGGCGGCGGCGGCGGCGCAAGCCGTGGCCGCTCCTCCCGTGCGGGCCAAGGTCCCCAAGCCCACCGCGGCCGCCGCCGTC
>NZ_CAKLBV010000116.1 GCF_920984675.1 Methylobacterium sp. Leaf118 | reverse complement strand
CAGGGCGGCCCGGCCCGCACCGGCCTGCCTGTTTCCCGGCCCGCCGGGGGAAGGGCGTCCGCCTCGGCCGCCGCCTGCCGGGCGACCTGCGCCCGACCGAGCCAGAGGGCGTTGGCGAGCCAGGCGGCCGAGAGCGGCACGGCGACGACCGCCGCGGCCTGGCCGCCATAGCCCAGCGCCGAGAGTCCGGCATAGGACCACGCGCCGATCTGATCGCCGAGGCGGTAGACCACCGTGTCGATGAAGCTCTTGGCCTTGTAGCGGTCCTCCCGCGGGACCACCGTGAACAGTACCTCGCGGATCGGCCGGGCGATGGCGAAGTTGCCGGCCCGGCGCAGCACGTAGATCACCACCACCGCCCCCACCGTCGGCGAGAGGGCCAAGGCCGCGAAGCCGACGATGCTCGCCGCCGGCAGCAGCGCCAGGGTCACGCCCACGCCGAGCCGCTTCACGATGCGGCCGGTGAAAAACAGCTGCACGCCGAGCGTCAGGGCGTTCACCGCCAGATCGACGGTGGCGAAGAAGGCGGTCTGCGCGCCCTTGTCGGCGAAGCTGCGCTTGGCCACCGCCGCCTGCTCGAAATACAGGAACGTCGCCGTCACCGAGAACAGCGCCAGGAACAGCGCGATGTTGAGGAGGTAGGGCGAGGACACGGTTCGCCGGATGCCGGCCCAGACGTCGCCGCCGATGGTCTCGCCCGCGCGCGCCTCCTCCGGCACCGCGTGCAGCCGCCCGATGATGCCGGCGAGCCCCCGCATGGCGAAGACCGCGGCCTCCAGGAGCAGGGCCGCCGCCACGAGCAGCACCCAGGTCGGCACGTCGCGGGCGAGCGTCGCGGTCACCGCCGAGCCGCAGATGGCCCCGAGGGTCGCGCCGGCCGCGATGAAGCCGAACAGACGCTTGCCCTGTTCGGTCGTGAACACGTCGACGATGGTGGCCCAGAAGATCGAGACCACGAACAGGTTGAAGATCGACAGCCAGACGAAGAAGGCCCGGCCCACCCAGACCGCCGTCTCGCCCTCGGTGACGGCGATCAGCCCGGCGAAGATCAGGATGTTCAGGATGAAGAACCGATAGGTGAGGGGCACGAACCGCGCCCTCGGCAGGCTTCGGACCAGCCACGCGAAGGGCAGGTTCAGCGCCAGCATGCCGACGAGGGTCGCCAGGAACAGCCAGCTCAGGTTTTCCAGGCCCCCGGCCAAGCCCATCTGGTCGCGGATCGGGCGCAGCACGTAGTAGCTGGCCAGCAGCGCGAAGATGTAGGCCCAGGACCAGGCAAGGGCCGGCCCCTCGCCCGGCCGCACATCGACGAGGCGGCCGAGCCGGGCCTGCAGGCTCAAGGCGCGACCCCGAGCTTCGCCTTCAGGTCCGACGCCGTCAGGTCGAGGTCGAAGCCGGGCACGGTCCTGGCGAAGGTCCTGGCCGCCGCCAGCTCGCCGACCACGACCGGATCGAAGCCGGCATCCGAGACGAGGGTGCGGGCGGTGTCGAGCGCCTTCGGATCGTCGCCCGCGATCGGCACCGCCATGCGCGGCTCGGGGCGGCCCGCATGCTTGAGGAAGGTCTTGTAGTTCGCCGCGTTGAAGGCGCGCACGAGCCGGGCGCCGGCGAGATACCGGGCCGAGACCGCGCCGATCCCGTCCCGCTCGACCTCGTCGTAGAGCGCGCCGTCGCGGGCCTGGACGGCATTGCCCGCATCGATCACCACCTTGCCCTTGAGCGCGGCGGCGTTCTCCCGGCCGAGGTCCGGATAGGCCTTGTAGGGCACCGCGAACAGCACGGCGTTGCCGAAGGCGATCGCCTCCGCCGGCGTCCCGGCCCGCGCCTTGGGGCCGAGTTCCTCGATCAGCGCCTTCAGCTCCTCCGGATGACGCGAGGAGAAGAACACCTCGTAGCCCGCCTTGAGCCAGAGCCGCCCGAGCGTACCGCCGATATTGCCCGCTCCGACGATCCCGATTCGTTTGGGGTTTTCGGACTGTGCCGCCACCGGGAAGGCGAGGGTGCAGAGCAGGGCCGCGAGGACGCCGCGGCGAACGAAAGAATCAGGCCGCATCGATGAAGGCCTCCATCTTGCGCCGCTCGGCGGCGTCCGGCAGCCGCCCGCGGGCGGCGGCGAGGTTATCCTCGACATAGCTCGCCTTGGCCATACCGGGGATCGGGCAGGTGACGGCCTCGTGGCCGAGCACGTATTTCAGGAAGAACTGCGCCCAGCTCGCGCAGCCGAATTCCCGCGCGAACTCCGGCAGGGGCTTGCCCTTCACGGCGGTGAACAGCCGGTCGCGGCCGAAGGGGACATTGACCATCACGGCGACGCCGCGCTCCTGCGCCAGGGGCAGGATGCGCTCGGCGGCCTTGCGGCTGTCGAGGGCGTAGTTCACCTGCAGGAAATCGAGCCTCTCGCGCTGCAGGACCGTCTCCAGCTCCGGGAACTGGTCGTCGCGCCAGACCGTGACGCCGAGCGTGCGGATGCGTCCCTGCTCCTTGAGGCCGCGCAGGATCGCGAGGTTGCTCGCCGTATCGATCAGGTTGTGCACGGCGATCAGGTCGATCCGGTCCGTGCGCAGGCGCTTGAACGAGCGCTCGATCTCGGCCTGGGCCGCCTCGCGCCCCGTGGCCGCGACCTTGCTGGCAAGGAAGATCTTGTCGCGCAGCCCCTCCAGGATCAGGCCGAGCACGTCCTCGGCGGTGCCGTAGCTCGGCGCGGTGTCGATCACCCGCCCGCCGAGGGCGACGAAGCGTTCGACCGCCTCGCGCAGGGGGGCGGTGGCCTCCGGCGTCACGGCGACCTCGTAGCGGCGCGAGGTGCCGATCCCCATGGCCGGCAGCCGCTCGCCGGTGGAGGGGACCGGCCGGGTGATCAGGGCCTCCTCGGCGGCGCGGGCCGGTGGCCCGAACCCGGCTCCGGCGGCAGCGACGACGGCTCCGTGCAGGAACGTTCGGCGGGAGAGCGGCATGCGGGAGGCTCCTTCGCGGGCGTGTCCGAGCCAGATAGGGCGGCGGGCCGGGATGGCGCAGGCTCCAGGGTCACACCCAAGGGGGCACGCCCGAGAATCACATCCAAGGGGGCACACCCGAGGGGCGCACCCGAGGGGCGCACTCATGGCCGCGGCCCCGAAGGCCGGGATCGCGGCCGGCGCCGCGTCCGGGCGGCGTCCCGGAGCGCCGGCGGCGCGCTCCTCCCCAACCTGTGGCCCGCCCGCCCTTTACCCGCACCGGCCCGGTCCCGTAGCCTCCGGGCCATGCCGCTCGTGCCCCCGCCGCGCCCCTCCGCCGTGCCGCTGCCTCCGCCGCCGGGGGAAGCGGCGCCCGCCGCGCTCCTGGCCGCCAACGCCCCCGAATGGTCGGTCGGCGACCTCGCCGCCGCGCTCAAGCGCACCCTGGAGGACGCCTTCGGGCATGTGCGGCTGCGGGGCGAGATCTCGGGCTATCGCGGGCCGCACGGCTCGGGCCACGCCTATTTCTCCCTCAAGGACGGCACCGCCAAGATCGACGCGGTGGTCTGGAAGGGCGTGCTCGGGCGGCTGCGGCAGAAGCCCAAGGAGGGGCTGGAGGTCGTCGCCACCGGCAAGATCACGACCTTTGCCGGCAAGTCCTCCTACCAGATCGTCGTCGATTCGATGGAGCCCGCCGGCATCGGCGCCTGGATGGCTTTGCTGGAGGAGCGCAAGCGCGCGCTCGCGGCCGAGGGGCTGTTCGAGGCGGAGCGCAAGCGGCCGATCCCGTTCCTGCCGCGGGTGATCGGCGTCGTCACCTCGCCGACCGGCGCCGTGATCCGCGACATCCTCCACCGGCTCGCCGACCGCTTTCCCCGCCCCGTCCTGGTCTGGCCGGTGCGGGTGCAGGGGGAGGGGGCGGCGGAGGAGATCGCCGCCGCGATCCGGGGCTTCAACGCGCTCGTGCCCGGCGGGGCGATCCCGCGGCCGGACGTGCTGATCGTCGCCCGGGGCGGCGGCTCGATCGAGGATCTGTGGGCCTTCAACGAGGAGGCGGTGGTGCGCGCCGCCGCCGAGAGCGCGATCCCGCTGATCGCCGCGGTCGGCCACGAGACCGACACGACGCTGATCGACTTCGCCGCCGACCGGCGCGCGCCGACACCGACGGGAGCGGCCGAGATGGCGGTCCCGGTGCGGGTCGAGCTGCTCGGGCAGATCCAGGATCTCGGCGCCCGGCAGGCCGGCACCATGCTGCGGCGGATCGAGCGCGCAGGCGCGGACTTGCGCGCGCTGGTGCGGGCGGTTCCCGCTGCCGACGCGTTTCTGGCGGGCAAGCGCCAGCGGCTCGACCTCGCCGAGGCGCGACTGCGGCCGGCGCTCGCCGCCAATGCCCGCGATTCCCGCGAGCGCCTGTCGCGGCTTTCCGACCGCCTGACCCGCCGCTCCCCGGCCATCGCGCTGGCGGAGGCCCGCACCCGCCTCGCGGCCATCGATCACCGCCCGCGCACCGCCATGGCGCGCACGATCGAGCGCCGCCGCGATCGCCTCGGCGGTCTCGCGGGGCTGCTCGGGGCGCTGAGCTACCCAGCCGTGCTC
>NZ_CAKLBV010000115.1 GCF_920984675.1 Methylobacterium sp. Leaf118 | reverse complement strand
CAAATCCTACCCCCGCAACCAACATCCCCCACCCCACCACCCGCAGCCCCCGAACAGGGGGCTTTTTGCGTTCGGGGCTGCGCGAACGGGCGCGTCCCAAGCGCCTGGCAGGCCCCCTCCCCTCTCAGGATCAGATCCCCGAGGGCCCGAGCACTTTCGGCGCCGGACGCACCACGGTCGCGGCGCCGTTGCGGATCGCGTAGACGGCGAGCGTGCGTTCGCTAACGCCGTCCGGCCGGAAGCGGAAGGTGCCGTCGAGCCCGGAAAAGCCCGCCGGCGCCGTCAGGGTCGCAGCGGCAAAGCGCTGGGTGCCGTACTGCCGGACCAGCGCCGCCGTGAGCGAGACCGCGTCGTAGGCGAGCGAGGCCGTCCGCGGCGGGATCGCGCCGAAGCGGGCCTGATAGCGCTGGGCGAACCCCGAAAACCCCGCCGTGTCGGGCGCCGCGAACCAGCCGCCCTGAAAGGCGGGCTGAGAAAGCACGCGGGGATCGTTCCACAGGGCGAGACCGATCGGGCGCACCCGGGCGGGCGAGAAGCCGGCCCGAGTCAGAGCGGGGGCGAGCGCGGCGAGCCCGTCCGGCGTGTCGGGCAGGAACAGCGCATCGGCCTGGGCGCCGGACCCGGCGACGACCCCTCGCAGGCGCTCGATCGCCGGGCCGGGCTGGCCGGCCGGATAGCGCTCGATCGCGACGAGGCGGGCGCCGCGCCGGGCCACCGCTTCCCGGAACTGCGCCTCCACCGCGTTGCCGTAGCTCGTCTCGGGGATCAGCGCCGCGAAGGAGCGCCGCCCCGCGGCGGACGCCTCGTCGACGATGCGGTCGACCTCCGATTGGGGCAGGAAACTGATGAGATAGACCCCGCGGGCCGCGACCCCGGCATCGGTCGAGAATCCGACGACCGGCTTGCCTGCGGCCCGGGCGGCGCCGCCGGCCGCCTGGACATTGGCCGCGAAGAGCGGGCCGAGCACGAGTTCGGCGCCCTCCCCCAGGGCCGCCTGGGCCGCCTCGCGGGCGCCCTCCGGGGTTCCCCGGTCGTCCTTCACAAGGATCTGCAGATCGGGCTTCTGAAAGTCGTCGTAGGCCAGTTCGGCGGCGTTGCGGAGGGCGGCGCCCACCGCCGCACCCTGCCCGGTCAGCGGCACGATCAGTGCCACCTTGATCGATCCGGTGCCGATCCGCGGCGCTGCCGCCACGGCCGGAGGCGCTTCCGCCTCCGCCACCGGCGGCGGCGCGGCCTGCGTCTCCGGGCGCGGCCCGTCCGGCCCGCCGACGCAGGCCGAGAGCGCGAGCACGACACAGGCCAAGCCGCCACGCCGCGCCGTCCGTCCGCCGATCCCCGCCATCGCCGAGCCCCCCCGACGCCCGATTGCACCGAACGCTCTGGCTTCGCGTGGCCAGCGGGCATCCGGCCCTCGGGCCGATAGGCCGAACGATGCGGAGGCCGTTTCCAAAAGTAAATGTGAGGCGGCCCTTCTCCACGGTCCGCAAACAGGCTCCGGCGTGGCATTGTCGCGCCGATGACACAGCGCACCGACTCGGATGCCCGGCGGGACAAGCCGGCCACCTTCACGGCCTTCGGCCTCGCCGCGGAGGCCGAACGGCCGGCGCCGGGGCTCTACGTGGTGGCGACTCCCATCGGCAATCTGCGGGACGTCACCTTCCGGGCCCTGGCGACCCTCGCCGCCGCCGACGCGGTGCTGGCCGAGGACACCCGGGTCACCCGCACGCTGCTGATGCATTACGGCATCACCACGCCGCTCCTGTCCTATCACGAGCATTCCAACGAGGCCGTGCGCGAGCGGATGATCCTGCGGCTCCAGGCCGGCGAGACCCTGGCGCTGGTCTCGGATGCCGGCACGCCGCTGGTGTCGGATCCGGGCTTCAAGCTGGTCCAGGCGGCGATCGCCGCCGGCATCCCGGTGACGCCGATCCCGGGACCTTCGGCGGTGATGACCGCCATCGTTGCCGCGGGCCTGCCCACCGACCGGTTCTTCTTCGAGGGGTTCCTGCCGCAGAAATCCGGGGCCCGGCGCAACCGCCTGGAGGCGCTAGCGCCGATCCCCGGCACCCTCGTGGTGTTCGAGTCGCCCCATCGCCTGCCCGAGATGCTGGCCGACGCCGCCGAGGTGCTGGGCCCGGAACGCCCGGCCGCGGTCGCCCGGGAGTTGACCAAGTTCTACGAGACCGTCCGCCGCGACACGCTCGGCGCGCTCGCCCGCGCCTATGCCGCGGAAGGACCGCCCAAGGGCGAGGTCGTCGTGGTGATCGGCGCCGAACCGGAGGACGCGAAGGCGCGGGAGGCGGATGCCGGCCTCGACGCCCGGATCGAGGCGGCTTTGGCGCGGCATTCGATCAAGGACGCGGCGGCCCTCGTCGCCGACGAGACCGGCCAGCCGAAGCGCGCCGTCTACGCCCGCGCCCTCGCGCTCGCCCGCCGCGGCGATGACGGGCCCGACGCCTGATGGGCGCGCCGCGCCCGGATCGGGCCGCGGCCCGCCGCCGCGCGACCCACGGGCGCGGCCTTTCCGCCGAGACCTGGGCGCTCCTGGCGCTGATGCTGCGGGGATACCGCCCGCTCGCCCGGCGCTATGCGGCAGCCGGCGGCGAGATCGATCTCATCGTGCGGCGCGGGCGAACGGTCGCCTTCGTCGAGGTGAAGGCGCGGGCGCAGCTCGACGCGGCGGCGGGGGCCATCGACGGGCGCAAGCGGGCGCGCATGACGCGCGCGGTGCGGGCCTTCCTCGCCCGCCATCCGCAGCCGCCGGACACCACCCTGCGGGCGGACGCGGTGCTGGTGGCGCCCGGATCCTGGCCGCGGCACGTGCCGAACGCGTTTCCGTTGACGGGATTCTGAAGCCGGGAGAGACGCGACGTCGCCGCGCCCGCCATCATGCAGCCGACCCGGAGCATCGCCCCGCCGGGCGGCCGAACGCTCTCAGGCGTCGGCGCTGACGATCGCCGCGATCAGGGTCCGCTTGAGGTCGGCCTGGCTGAACGGCTTCTGCACCACCGGGCGGTCGCGGAAGGGCTCGCGGATACCGGCGCCGCCGTAGCCCGTGGAGAACACGATCGGCAGGTTGCGTTCGGCGATGGCCTCGGCCACCGGATAGATCGGTTCGCCAGCGACGTTCACGTCGAGGATGGCGACCGTAAAGCTTTCCTTGCGGGCCATCTCCAAGGCGGTCGCAAGGCGCGCTGCCGGGCCGACGATCTCGCAGCCGAAATCGAGCAGCATGTCTTCCAGAAGCATCGAGATGGCGGCCTCGTCCTCGACCACGAGCACGCGGGCGCCCGCCAGACGATCCTCGTTCGAATCCACACTCACGCCGGGTCGTCTTCCTCTCGATCCGTTCCGGGAAGGGAACGATGCTTTCTGCCGACGCGGAGACATCCCGAAGGGTTCGAAGGGGATGCCCGCGAGACCTCTCGACGACCTGCGCCGAGCCCGGTTTTCGTGCCCGGCCCAGGCAGCCGTCGCTTGGAAAGCCGGGCGTGTCAAGCGCCGGAACGGTCCGCCGTGCTAGAGGGACCGCCACGATGTTAGTCCGTGATACATTTGCGTCGCAAGGCCGCAACGCCGCCCCCCCGCGGCCGAGCCGGCGGGCCGTGCTGGCGCTGGCCGGCGCCCTCGTTGGGGCCGTCCCGGCGCGGGCGGCGGCCCCGCGCCCGGTCGTGGTCGGTTCGAAGAGCGACACCGAGGGGGCGCTCGCCGGGCATCTGATCGCGCAGGCGCTGGAGGGGCTCGGCCTCGTCGTCGAGCGCCGCCTCGGCCTCGGGCCGACGCTGATCCTGCGCACGGCGCTGCTGGCGGGCGAGATCGACCTCTATCCCGAATATACCGGCAACGTCGCCTTCTTCTCCGGCACCGAGACCGATCCCGCCTGGAAGACGAGCGAGGGCGCCTATGCGGGCGCCCGGCGGCTCGATGGGGCGCGCGGACTCGTCTGGCTCGGACGGGCGCCGGCCAACAACACGTGGTGCATCGCCGTGCGGGGCTCCCTCGCCCGCGAGTTCGGCCTCGCCACCATGGCGGACTTCGCCCGGGCCGTGGCCGCGGACCGCATCCGGCTCGCCGCCTCGACGGAGTTCGTGGAGAGCCCCGCCGCCCTGCCCTCGTTCGAGGCGGCCTACGGCTTCACCCTGCCCCTCGACCGCATCGTCAGCCTGCCCGGGGGCGACACCGCCGTCACCGCCCGCGCCGCCGCGGAGGGGATCAGCGGCATCAATGCCGGCATGGTCTACGGCACCGACGGGGCGCTGGCCGCCCTCGACCTCGTCGTCATGGCGGATTCCAAGGGGGCGCAGATCGTCTACGAGATGGCCCCGGTGATCCGGGCCGCGACCCTCGACCGGACGCCCGGCCTCCGCGCCGCCCTCGATCCGCTCTTCGCGGCGCTCGATGCGCCGACCCTGCGCGGCCTCAACGCCCAGGTCACCGTGGAGGGACGCACGGCCGAGGCCGTGGCGGCGGCGTGGCTCGCCGGACGGACGGGGTCCCGATGATCGCGGAATTGCGCGGCCTGCGGCCGCTCCTCGGGCTCGCGGCGGCCGCTTCGGGGCCGCTTCCGCTCTGCGGGCTGCCGGTGCTCCACCTTGCGGCGAACCGGCTGGTGACGGGGGAGCCGATCCCGGCCGCCACCGGCCTCGGTCCCGGGTTCTGGCCGGTCGTCGCCCTCGCGGCCCTCGGTCCCGGCCTGCTGGCGGCGGGACGGGGGCGGCGCAGCGCCCTCATCGCCGGCCTCG
>NZ_CAKLBV010000114.1 GCF_920984675.1 Methylobacterium sp. Leaf118 | reverse complement strand
AGGCCGGGGGTGATCGACGGGATCGCGGCGGCGCGCGCCGACCGGGCCGGGCTCGACGCCAAGGCGCTGACGGCGCTCGCCGCCCAGGCCCGCGCCGCCGCGCGGGAGGCTGCCGACACCGCGCGCCACCAGGGCCGTGCCGCCGAGCGCGACCTGGCCGAGTATTGCGCCGCGTGGCGGGTCGAGAACCCGCTGGGCTCGGGCGAGGCGCCGGCCTCGTTCGGCTATGCCTGGGCGGTGCGCGCCCGCGACGAGGTGGCCGGGCACGAACTGCGCCGCTACCGCGACCAGTCCCTGCGGGCGGAGGCCGAGATGCGCCGCCTGATGACCGAGGACCTGCTGACCCGGCTCGCCGACAAGTTCGAGCGGATGCAGGCCCGCATCGACGCCCTCAACGAGCGGCTCTCCACGCAGACCTTCACGGGCCAGACCTACGCCTTCGAGGCGGTGGTGGATCGCCGCTACGCCGCCGTCCACCAACTCGCCATGGAGGTCGCCCGCTCGCCCGACGCCGCACAGGCGGTGCTGCCGGGCGCCGGGGGGGAGGGCGATGCCGGGCCGGAGAACGCCCATCTCGCCGCCGCGCTCGCCGAGATCACCGCCCTGATCGAGGGCGAGGAGAACGCCGCGCGCCTGGCCGATTACCGCAACTACTTCGTCTACGAGATCGGCATGCGCGACCGGGCGGGCAACCGCACCACCCTGTCGAGCCGGGCCCTGCGGGGATCGGGCGGCGAGGCGCAGGCGCCGTTCTACGTGGCCATCGCGGCCTCCATGGCCTCGGCCTATTTCCCCGGCGACCGGCCGGGCGAGGATGCGCCGGGCCTCGGCCTGTGCCTCCTCGACGAGGCCTTCTCCAAGCTCGACGTGCGCAACAGCCAGTCGCTGGTCGACCTGTTCGGCGCCTGGGGCCTGCAGCTCCTCATCGCCGCCCCCGAGGACAAGCGCACCACGCTCACCGAGGTGATGGACACGGTCGTGACCGTCTACAAGAGCCCCGACCTCACCGCCGTGCGCATCGAATCGGAGCATCCATTGGAGGCGGCCAAGCGGGCGCTGGCCGCGATCAACCCCGAACGGCGGGGCATCGAGGCGTTCCGGCTCTCCGACGCGGCCGAGTAAACCGCCGTCGCCGCGGGCGAAAGCGTGGCCGCGGAGATCGCCCGTCTTCACCGAACTTTATCCCTTCGAGGCATTGACGCATCGGAACGTGCCGCGTAGAAGCGCGCCACTCCGGTGGATCGAGAGTCGCTTTCGGGTCGAAGCCAGGGGCTTCGTCGACCGTCGTCAGACCGACACCGGCATCAAATCCTGACGATCTCGTCAGATCAGCGGGTAAGACCGCGTCGTTTCACGGCGTGATCCTCTGCCTCACCCTCGTCAAAGGCCTTTGCGGGCCTCTGGCGCTATTCGTTTTGCCGTGGGTTCGCCCGCGGCGCAGGCGCCCCGCGAGGGGCATCGACAGTTCAGACTTTGGCCGCCCTGCGCGGCCGGATGAAGAGGGCACAGGATGCCGACGATCAACCAGCTGATCGCCCAGCCGCGCAAGGCGCAGAAGGCGCGCAACAAGGTGCCGGCGCTCAACGCCTGCCCGCAGAAGCGCGGCGTCTGCACCCGCGTCTACACCACGACCCCGAAGAAGCCGAACTCGGCGCTCCGTAAGGTCGCCAAGGTGCGCCTGACCAACGGCTTCGAGGTGATCGGCTACATCCCGGGTGAGGGCCACAACCTTCAGGAGCACTCCGTGGTCATGATCCGCGGCGGCCGCGTGAAGGACCTTCCGGGCGTGCGCTACCATATCCTGCGCGGCGTGCTCGACACGCAGGGCGTCAAGAACCGCAAGCAGCGCCGTTCGAAGTACGGCGCCAAGCGTCCGAAGTAAGACCTCCGTCCGAAGTCGCATTCGGACGGCCATTACCACGGCCTCACAAGGATGCCGCCGCCTCGACGAGGTAAGGCGGCCTGCGTGGGGCGCTTAAGTCAAATTTTTACGAGAGCGAAAAGATGTCCCGTCGTCACTCTGCCGAGAAGCGCGAGATCATCCCGGACGCCAAGTATGGCGACATCGTCCTGACCAAGTTCATGAATTCGATCATGTACGAGGGCAAGAAGTCGACCGCCGAAGGGATCGTCTACGGCGCCTTCGACCTCGTCGAGAGCCGTGCCCGCGCCAACCCGATCGAGGTGTTCCGCGCCGCTCTCGAGAACGTCGCCCCGGCGATCGAGGTCCGGTCCCGCCGCGTCGGCGGCGCGACCTATCAGGTCCCCGTCGAGGTGCGCACCGAGCGCCGCCAGGCGTTGGCGATCCGCTGGCTGATCCAGGCCGCCCGCGGCCGGAACGACCGTACCATGGTCGAGCGTCTCTCCGCCGAACTGCTCGATGCTGCCAACAACCGCGGCAACGCCGTCAAGAAGCGCGAAGACACCCACCGGATGGCCGAGGCCAACCGCGCCTTCTCGCACTACCGCTGGTAATTCGCCTGTCGAGCGCGGCCACCGGGCCGCGCTCCATGCCCGCATTCTCCCGGAGAGACCCCGATGCCCCGCACGCACGCGATCGAGGACTACCGCAACTTCGGCATCATGGCCCACATCGATGCCGGCAAGACCACGACGACCGAGCGGATCCTCTACTACACCGGAAAGTCCCACAAGATCGGCGAGGTCCATGAGGGCGCCGCCACGATGGACTGGATGGAGCAGGAGCAGGAGCGTGGCATCACGATCACCTCGGCGGCGACCACCTGCTTCTGGCGCGACAAGCGCCTGAACATCATCGACACCCCCGGCCACGTCGACTTCACCATCGAGGTCGAGCGTTCGCTGCGCGTGCTCGACGGCGCCGTCTGCGTGCTCGACGGCAACCAGGGCGTCGAGCCCCAGACCGAGACCGTGTGGCGTCAGGCCGACAAGTACGACGTGCCGCGCGTCGTGTTCGTCAACAAGATGGACAAGATCGGCGCCGACTTCTTCAAATGCGTGGCCGACATCATCAGCCGCGTCGCCGGCAAGCCGGTCTGCCTGCAGCTGCCGATCGGCGCCGAGAGCACCTTCAAGGGTGTCATCGACCTGATCAAGATGAAGGCCATCGTGTGGTCGGGTGAGGCGCTCGGCGCCAACTACACCGAGGAGGAGATCCCGGGCGATCTCGCCGATCAGGCCGCCGAGTACCGCACCAAGATGATCGAGGCCTGCGTCGAGCTCGACGACGACGCGATGTCGGCCTACCTCGACGGCCAGGAGCCGGACGAGGAGACCCTGCGCAAGCTCGTGCGCAAGGCCGTGCAGCTGCGCGCCTTCCATCCGGTGCTGTGTGGCTCGGCCTTCAAGAACAAGGGCGTTCAGCCGCTCCTCGACGCCGTCGTCGACTACCTGCCGTCCCCCGCCGACCGCGGCGAGATCAAGGGCCTCGACTTCAAGACCGAGGAAGAGGTGGTCCGCCACCCGACCGACAGCGATCCGTTCTCCATGCTCGCCTTCAAGATCATGGACGATCCCCATGTCGGCACGATCACCTTCTGCCGGGTCTATTCCGGCAAGATCGAGTCGGGCGCCAACGTCATCAACTCCTCGCGCGACAAGAAGGAGCGCGTCGGGCGCATGCTCCTGATGCACGCCAACAACCGTGAGGACGTCAAGGAGGCCTTCGCGGGTGACATCGTGGCGCTCGCCGGTCTCAAGGACACCCGCACCGGCGACACGCTGTGCGATCCGAAGGACGCCGTGATCCTCGAGAAGATGGAGTTCCCCGAGCCCGTCATCGAGATCGCCGTCGAGCCGAAGTCGAAGGCCGACCAGGAGAAGCTCGGCATCGCGCTCTCGAAGCTCGCCGCCGAGGATCCGTCCTTCCGAGTCTCGACCGACCAGGAATCGGGCCAGACCATCCTGCGCGGGATGGGCGAGCTCCATCTCGACATCAAGGTCGACATCCTGCGCCGCACCTACAAGGTCGACGCGAATATCGGCCAGCCGCAGGTCGCCTATCGCGAGAAGCTGACCCGCCGTCAGGAGATCGACTACACCCACAAGAAGCAGACCGGCGGTACCGGTCAGTTCGCCCGGGTGAAGTTCGTGGTCGAGCCGAACGAGCCGGGTGCCGGCTTTGCCTTCGAGTCGAAGATCGTCGGCGGCGCGGTGCCGAAGGAGTACATCCCCGGCGTCGAGAAGGGCCTCAACTCGGTCCTCGGCGCGGGCGTGCTCGCCGGCTTCCCGGTGGTCGACGTCAAGGTCGAGCTGATCGACGGCGCCTACCACGACGTCGACTCCTCGGCGCTCGCCTTCGAGATCGCCTCCCGCGCCGCCTTCCGCGAGGCGCTGCAGAAGGGCGGTTCGGTGCTGCTGGAGCCGGTGATGAAGGTCGAGGTGGTGTCCCCGGAGGAATATACCGGCTCGGTCATCGGCGACCTCAACTCCCGCCGCGGCCAGATCCAGGGCCAGGACATGCGCGGAAACGCCAACGTCATCAACGCGATGGTGCCGCTGGCGAACATGTTCGGCTACGTGAACCAGCTGCGCTCCTTCTCCCAGGGGCGCGCCAACTTCACGATGCAGTTCGACCATTACGAGGAAGTGCCGCGCGGCGAGGCCGACAAGGTCATCGCCAAGTACGCCTGAGGGCGCTGTACGCCTGAGGGCGGCACCGCCCCATCCTCGATCCACGACACTGACGATTAGGAGGCCCTGATGGGTAAGGAAAAGTTCTCCCGTAACAAGCCGCATTGCAACATCGGCACGATCGGCCACGTCGACCACGGCAAGACGTCGCT
>NZ_CAKLBV010000113.1 GCF_920984675.1 Methylobacterium sp. Leaf118 | reverse complement strand
GGCGGCGGGCTCCGGCCCGGCCGGCCGCCTTTCCCCCGGCGGCGCGGGCGCGGCGGGGGACCAAGTCGCCGCGTTCGAGGCCGCTCTCGCCGAGGCCGGAGGGGAAGCCGGTTCGTCCGGGACCGCGCCCGCCGCGGTTGCCCCGCCCGCTCCCCCGCCTCTCGCCCCGTCCGGCCCCGCGGCGGCCCCGGCTGCCGTGCCCGCCGACGCCCAGGCCCCGAACCCGGCGCCGCCGCCGATCCCCCTCGGCGCCGTGCCGATGACGATCGGCCTGCGCTCGCTGGCCGGCGCCAACCGCTTCGCGATCCGCCTCGACCCGGTCGAACTCGGCCGGATCGAGGTATCGCTCGACCTCGACCGGGCGGGGGGGACGGCGCGCGCCCATCTCGTCGTGGATCGCCCCGAGACCCTGGCCCTGCTTCAGCGCGACGCCGGCACCCTGCAGCAGGCGCTGGCCCAGGCGGGCTTCGAGGCGACCGAGGGCATCGGCCTGTCGCTGCGCGGCGAATCCGGCGATCCGGGCGCGCGGCAGGGCGGGCAACCGGGGAGCGACGGCCACCCCGCCGCCCGGCCGGGCGCCCGGACCGGCGCCCACGCAGGCGAGCCCCCCGCACCCATCGATCCCGCCGCCTTCCGCCGCCTGCGGGCCGTGGGCGGCCTCGACATCCGAATCTAGGAGGCCGGCATGACCGCAGGCATTGCGAGCACCACCAGCATCGCCGGGGCGAGTGCGGCCTCGACCGTCGACACCAAGGCGATCGCGGGCAACTTCACCCAGTTCCTGACCCTGCTGACGACGCAGCTACGGAACCAGAACCCGCTCGACCCGATGGACACCAACCAGTTCACCCAGCAGCTGGTGCAGTTCGCCGGCGTCGAGCAGCAGCTCAAGACCAACGACCAGCTCGGCACGATCCTGGCGAACTCCAAGGCCTCCGCCGCCGCCTCGACCTCGGCGCTCATCGGCCGCTCGGTCGTGGCCGACGGCGCCACCACCGACCTGACCGGCGGCAAGGCGAACTGGAGCCTGAACCCCGAGCGGGCGGCGGCCCGGGCGCTGATCACGATCAAGGGCGCGGATGGCAGCGTGGTCGCCACCAAGACGACGACCCTGAAGGCCGGCGCCCAGGACTTTTCGTGGAACGGCGCCACCGCGTCGGGGCTGACCGCCAAGGACGGGCGCTACACGATCACGGTCGATGCCATCGACGCCACGGGCGCGAAGGTCGCCGTCGACACCAAGGTGAGCGGCAAGGTGGACGGGGTCGACCTCAGCGGCAGCGAGCCGGTGCTGACGATCGGCACCGCGCGGGTTCCGGCCTCGGCGGTCAAATCGCTCGTTGCCACAAGCTCTTGATGCAGTGCGGCAAGCCTTGTCCACACCCCCCGTCGTCGGACGAATCGCATTCGAGCGACCCACTTCAAGAACTTTTAAGCGGGCGCAAGTAGCTTGGCCCTCGACAGGTCAGTCGAGTGTAGAGCGTATCATGACCGAGACACCCCGGCCGCGCGTGAAGTATGTGATCGGGCCCGACGGCAGCCCCCTGACGATCGCCGATCTCCCCCCCGTCACCACCCGCCGCTGGGTCATCCGCCGCAAGGCCGAGGTCGTCGCCGCCGTCCGCGGCGGCCTGCTCAGCCTCGAGGAGGCCTGCCAGCGCTACACCCTCACCACCGAGGAGTTTTTGAGCTGGCAGTACTCCATCGACCAGCACGGGCTCGCGGGGCTGCGCACCACGCGCATCCAGCACTACCGGCACTGAATTTCTCAGAACGGGCCGTCGTTTGCGCGGCGTTGTCCGCGCAGCGTCTCAAGAGCCGCCTCCGGGAGACCGGGGCGGCTCTCGTCGTTTCCGACCCGGCGGCCGCCGCCGCGACCCGCCCGTTAACTCCCCGCTAACCATCGCCTGGGCAATTCTTGCCGAGTGGGCGCCGGATCGCGCCCGCGCTGTCTTCGTCGTGGGCGTGCCGGGCCGTGAAACCCATCCTCGAACTGGTGACGAAGCTCGGGCCCGCCCGCATGGCCGCGATGGTGGCGGTGACCCTGACGCTCGTCGGCTTCTTCGCCTTCGTGATCCTGCGGGTCTCGCGCCCCGATATGGGCGTGCTGTTCGCCGACCTGACCATGCAGGATTCCGCGGCCGTGATCCGCGAACTCGACACCCGCGGCATCCCCTACGAGACCAAGGGCGACGTGGGCCAGACCGTGCTCGCCCCGCGCGCCGACCTGCCCCGGCTGCGCATGGACCTCGCCGGCAAGGGCCTGCCGAGCCAGGGCGGCGTCGGCTACGAGATCTTCGACAAGGGCGACGCCTTCTCGTCCACCAGCTTCGTCCAGAACGTGAACCACCTGCGGGCGATGGAGGGCGAGCTCGCCCGCTCGATCCGCGCCATCGGCCGGGTCCAGGCGGCCCGCGTCCACCTCGTCATGCCGGAGCGGCGCCTGTTCGAGCGCGACCGCGAGGCCCCCTCGGCGGCGATCGTCGTCAAGCTGATGGGCGACCTCGATCCGAGCCAGGTCCGGGCCATCCGCCATCTGGCCGCTTCCGCGGTCGAGGGCCTGAAGCCCGAGCGGGTCTCGATCGTCGACGAGCGCGGGCGGCTCTTGGCCGACGGTGCCCGCGGCGCCGAGGCCACGGGGGCGGGCGCCCTGGAGGAGCGGCAGGCCGGCATCGAGCGGCGCCTGCGGGCGCAGATCGAGGAGATCGTCGCCGGCATCGTCGGCCAGGGCCGCGCCCGGATCCAGGTCGCCGCCGAGATGGACCTCAACCGGGTCGAGAGCCGCTCGGAGAGCTTCGATCCCGAGAGCCGGGTGGTGCGCTCGACCCAGACCCGCTCCGAGACCTCGCTGACCGGCGGGGCCGAGGGGCAGGTGACGGTGGGCAACGAACTGCCCGGCGCCACCCCGAACCAGGGCCAGCCGACCCAGAAGGACAGCGCCCAGAAGAACGAGGAGACCACGAATTACGAGATCTCCCGGGTGACCAAGGTCGAGACCCTGGAGGGCGGGCGCCTCAAGCGCCTCTCGGTGGCCGTGCTGGTCGACGGCGTCTACGCGCCCGGCGCCGACGGAAGGCCCGCCTACCAGCCGCGGCCCGCGGCCGAGATCGAGCGCATCGCCGCCCTGGTGCGTACGGCGGTGGGCTACGACAAGACCCGCGGCGATCAGGTCGAGGTGGTCAACCTGCGCTTCGCCGAAGGCCCCGCCGCCGCCGAATTCACCGAGCCCGGCCTGATCCAGTCGCTCCTGAGCCCGACCAAGGAGGAGGTGATGCGCCTCGTCGAGCTCGCGGTGCTGGCCCTGCTCACCCTGATCGTCCTGATGGCGGTGGTGCGCCCGCTGCTCAAGCGCGTGCTCGAATCGGAGGCGCCGGCGGCGGCGCTCGCCGGCCCGGCCGGCGCCCTCGCCCTCGCCGGGGCCGGCGGCCCCGCGGCCGAGGTTGCGGCCGAGACGGTCGTGCGCGAGAGCAGCACCAACCGGTTCCTGGAATCGGCCCGGATCAACGGTCAGATCCAGGCCGAGACGGTCGAGCGCGTGGTCGACATGGTGCGAGCGAGCCCGTCCGAGACGGTCGAGGTGTTGCGCAACTGGATCCATGACACCTGAGGCGCGGAGGATGAGCGAGCGTCACGGAACGAGGGGAGCAGCATGGCCTCCGGCCTGAACTTCACCGCCGCCCTGGAGAGCATCGACGCCTCCGCTGCCTTCGCGCAGATGCCGGGGCCGCAGCGGGCCGCCGCGCTGCTGCTGCTGCTCGGCGATGCCGAAGGTGCGCCGATCTGGCAGCGGCTCGACGAGGAGGAGGTCAAGATCGTCTCCCACGCGATGGTGCAGCTCGGCTCGCTCGAGGCCGGCACCGTCGAGAAGCTGATCGTCGACTTCGTCTCCCGCCTCTCCTCGGGCGGGGGCATGACCTCGAACTTCGAGCGCACCGAGGCGCTGCTGCTCAAGATCTTCCCGCCCGAGCAGGTCTCCTCGATCATGGCGGAGATCAAGGGCGCGAGCGGCAAGCGCGTCTGGGGCTCGATCGTCCAGATCGATCCCGAGATCCTCGCGAACTTTCTGCGCAACGAATACCCGCAGACCGTGGCCGTCGTGCTCTCGAAGGTGCGGGCCGACTACGCCGCCAAGGTGCTCACCATCCTGCCGGAGGAGTTCGCCATCGACGTGCTCAACCGGATGCTGCGGATGGAGACGGTGCAGAAGGAGGCCCTGCGCCACATCGAGGAAACCTTGCGGGTCGAGTTCGTCTCGACCATCGCCCAGACCACGCGCCGCGACGCCCACGAATTGATGGCCGACGTGTTCAACGCCTTCGACCGCCAGACCGAGACCCGCTTCCTCGCCGCGATCGACCAGGCCAATCGCGGCTCGGCCAAGAAGATCCGCCAGCTCATGTTCACCTTCGAGGACCTGCTGAAGCTCGATCCGGGCTCGGTCCAGACCCTGATGCGCAAGGTCGACAACGACACCCTGTGCCGGGCGCTGAAGGGCGCCGACGAGCGGGTGCGGGCCTTCTTCATGGGCCAGATGTCGACCCGCGCGGCCAAGAACCTCACCGACGAGATGGGCTCCATGGGCCCGATCCGCCTCAAGGAGGTCGACGAGGCCCAGGCCAAGATGACGGAACTCGCCAAGGAGCTGGCCGAGAAGGGCGAGATCATGATCGCCAAGAACGGCGGCGAGGAGGAGCTGGTCTACTGATGCGCGCCTCCCGCCCTTTCCTGTTCGACACCGATTTCGGGCGCCCGCGCGGGCCCTCCCCGGCGCAGGCCGAGGCCGAGGCCCGGGCCGCCGCCGAGCGCGACACCGCGG
>NZ_CAKLBV010000112.1 GCF_920984675.1 Methylobacterium sp. Leaf118 | reverse complement strand
CGTGATCAACGGCGGCTGGGGCAACGACGTGCTGACGGGTCGGGGCGGGGCCGACACCTTCGTCTTCGCCAACGCGCTCGGCTACAACAACATCGATCGCATCACCGACTTTGCCGCCGAGGACACGATCCAACTCTCGAAGAGCCTCTTCACGGCCCTGACGACGGGCGCGCTCGACCCGGCTGCCTTCAAGAACATCACCACCGGCATGATCGATGCGGATGACCGCGTCCTCTACAAGCAATCGACCGGCGAACTGTTCTACGACGCGGACGGTGCGGGCAGTGGCCTGAAGGTGAAGGTTGCGGTGTTCGACAACAAGGCCGCACTCACGGCCGACGATGTCTTCATCGTGTGAGGCAGTCTAGAGCCGTGTCCGATCACGTTGAAACCTGAGAACGGCTCTCAGTTTTTGTTTTGTCGCGCTCTCTTAAGCCGAACCGGTGGCGACTTCGGCGGAGAGCGCTCTTGGGAACATCACCGCCCCGGCTTCGGTCCGGTGGGGCCAGGGTCGACCATGAACTGGCTTGACCATGCCGAGGGCCGTGGAGGGGCGTCGACAGCCCTGCGCCTGGTGAGGCTGACCGGGTTTGGACCCTAACGAAAGTTCCGGGCCGGCAGGCGGAGGGCGCCGCCTGCCCTCTCGTCGGCGCGGTCCCGCGCGGGCGCGGCGTCCCAAGGCGCGGTATCCAGGGGCGCGCCGTTCGTCCGTTGGGGCAGCGAGGCCAGCATCCGGGTGAGGTCGGCGAGCCCCTCGGTCACCACATGCACCACGATGCCCTGGCGCTGGACGCGCCCCTGCACGCCCATCACGCCGGCGGTCAGGATCAGGCGGCGGTGGCGCTCGAACACCGCCGGCCAGACGATGAGGTTGGCGATGCCGGTCTCGTCCTCCAGGGTGACGAACATCGTCCCCTTGGCCGAGCCCGGCCGCTGGCGCATCAGCACGAGCCCGGCCAGACGCACCGTCCGGCCGGGGCGGGCCTCGTCGAGCACGCCGCAGGGCCGGTAGCCCTGGGCGGCGAGGTCGCCCCGCAGGAAGGCCAGCGGGTGCCCGCGCAGGCTCAGGCCCGTGGCGCGGTAATCCTCCGTCACCGCCCGGCCCGCCGTCATGGGGGGAAGCGCCACCGCCGGCTCGACGGTTTCCGGGCGGACCTGCCCCTCGCGCGCGTCGGCGGCCGCGAACAGGTCGAGCGGGCGCTCCGCCAGCCCGCGGATCGCCCAGAGGGCGGCGCGCCGGTCGAGGCCGAGGGCCCGGAAGGCGTCCGCCGCCGCGAGCCGCCGCAGGGGCGCCGCCGGGACCCCCGCCCGCCGCCACAACGCCTCGACGCTGCCATAGCCCCCGGACGGCCGCGCCGCGACGAGCCGGGCCGCGTCGGCCTCCGACAGGCCGCGGGCCATGCGCAGGCCCTGGCGCACCGCGAGCCAGCGCCCGCCCGCGGGCTCCAGGGTACAGTCCCAGGCCGAGGCGTTCACGCAGACCGGCCGCACCGGCACGCCGTGGTCGAGGGCGTCGCGCACGAGCTGGGCGGGGGCGTAGAAGCCCATCGGCTGCGCGTTCAGCAGCGCGCAGCAGAACACGTCCGGATGGTGGCATTTCACCCAGGACGAGGCGTAGGCGAGCAGGGCGAAGGAGGCCGCGTGGCTCTCCGGGAAGCCGTAGGAGCCGAAGCCTTCGAGCTGCTTGAAGGTGCGCTCGGCGAAGTCCGGGTCGTAGCCGTTGCCGACCATGCCGGCGACCAGCTTGTCGCGGAACTTCGAGACGCCCCCCGTGAACTTGAAGGTCGCCATGGCCCGGCGCAGCTGGTCCGCCTCGTTCGGCGTGAACCCGGCGGCGACGATGGCGACCCGCATCGCCTGTTCCTGGAACAGCGGTACGCCGAGCGTCTTGCCGAGCACGTCGCGCAGCGCCTCGCTCGGGTAGGTGATCGTCTCGCGCGCCTCGCGGCGGCGCAGATACGGGTGGACCATGTCGCCCTGGATCGGGCCGGGCCGCACGATCGCCACCTGCACGACGAGGTCGTAGAATCGGTCCGGCTTCATCCGCGGCAGCATCGCCATCTGGGCGCGGCTCTCGATCTGGAACACGCCCACCGTGTCGGCGCGCCGGATCATCGCGAAGGTCGCCGGATCGTCCCCGTTCCGGGTGATCGCCTCGATCGAGGTCGGCGCCTCCGTCCGGTGTTCGGAGAGCAGGGCGAAGGCGCGGCGCAGGCAGCCGAGCATGCCTAACCCGAGCACGTCGACCTTCATGAAGCCGAGCGCGTCGATGTCGTCCTTGTCCCATTCGAGGGTCTGGCGGTCGGCCATGGTCGCCGGGCAGACCGGGCAGAGCTCGTCGAGCCGGGTCAGGGTCAGCACGAAGCCGCCGGGATGCTGGCCGAGATGGCGCGGCGTGCCGACCAGCTGGCGGGCGAGGTCCAGGGTCAGCCGCAGGCGGCGATCCGCGAGGTTGAGGTTGAGCTCCGACGCCTGACGTTCGCCGACGCCCTCGCCCGACCAGCCCCAGACGAGGCCGGCGAGCGCGCCGGTCACGTCCTCGGGGACGCCGAGCGCTTTCCCGACCTCGCGCACCGCCCCGCGGGGGCCGTAGCGGATCACCGTGGCGCAGAGCGCGGCGCGGTGGCGCCCATAGGTCTCGAAGACCCACTGGATCACCTCCTCGCGGCGCTCGTGCTCGAAATCGACGTCGATGTCCGGCGGCTCGCCGCGGGTCTCCGAGATGAAGCGCTCGAACAGCAGGCCCTGGCGGAGTGGATCGATCGCAGTGATGCCGAGCACGTAGCAGACCGCCGAGTTCGCCGCCGAGCCGCGGCCCTGGCAGAGGATGCCCCGCCCGCGCGCGAAGCGGACGATGCTGTCGACGGTGAGGAAGTAGGGCGCGTAGGCCAGCCGCTCGATCAGGGTCAGCTCGTGCCGGATCTGCGCCGCCACCGTGTCGGGCAGGCCGCCGGGATAGCGCGCGGCGGCCCCCGCCCAGGCCAGGGCCTCGAGCCGGTCCTGCGCCGCGATGCCGTCGTCCGACGCCTCCGTCGGGTAGCTGTAGGTGAGTTCGTCGAGGGAGAAGCGGCAGCGCTCCGCGATCTCGCCGGTGCGCGCGAGGGCGTCGGGATGCCGGGCCATCAGCCGCTCGGCCTCCGCCGGGGCCACGAGATGGCGGCCGGCATGGCTCTCGCGGTCATGGCCGAGCCGGTCGACGCAGGTGCCGAGGCGGATCGCGGCCACGACGTCCTGAAGGCTGCGCCGGCCGGGATCGTGGTAGAGTACGTCGCCGGTCGCGACGGTCGGCACCCGCGCGGCCCAGGCCTGCTCCGCGACCGCCTCCAGCCGCAGGGCGTCGTTCGGGCGGTAGCGGCGGGTCAGCGCGCAATAGGCGCGGTCGCCGAACAGCCCCTTCAGGCGGGCGAGGTCGGCGCCGAGCGCCGCGTCGGGCCGCTCGGCGAGCCGCACGGCGACGAGACCGGCGCCCCATTCGGCGAGATCGTCCCAGTGCAGGCGGCAGCCGCCCTTTCCGGCGCGCGCCTTGCCGAGGCTCAGGAGGCGGCACAGCCGCCCGTAGGCGGCCCGGTCCGTGGGATAGATCAGGAGCGCCGGCGCGCCGGGCTCGGTCAGGTCGAGCCGGCAGCCGACGACGAGGCGCAGGCCCGTCTCCCGCGCCGCCGCATGCGCCTGGACGATTCCGGCGAGCGAGGCCCGGTCGGTCACGGCGAGGGTGGTGTGGCCGAGCAGGGCCGCGGTGGCAAACAGCTCCTGCGGCGAGGAGGCGCCGCGCAGGAACGAGAAATGCGTGGTGAGCTGAAGCTCGGCATAGGCCATCCCGGTCAGGCCTCGCCCAGGCCGTGCAGCCACCAGCGCCCGCCCGCATCCGCCGGCGCGTCGCGGAACAGCCAGAAGCGGTCGCCGGTCGCGATCTCGACCCGGTAATAGTCGCGGATCAGCCCCTGCTCGGCCTCCGAGACCCACCACTCGCCATGCACCCGCTCCGGCCCGTCGGCCCGGGCGACCCGCAGGCGGCGTCCGCGCCACACGAACAGGGCCGGCGGATGGTCGGGGGCGAGCGCCGTGACCGCCACGGGTTCGGGCGGGTGCAGCAGGCGGGCGGGCCGCGGCAGATCGGCGGGCCAGTCGGCCTCCGCCGTCGCCAGGGGGGCGAGGCGGCGGAACGAGCGCTCCGGCAGGGCGCTGGCGGTGGCGCCGAGGCGGTAGACCCGTTCCGGCCCCAGCCGGGTGCCGAGCCGGTCGACGAGTTCGGCGAGATCGGCCTCGGCCGCAGCTCCTTCCAGCGCCCCGAGCCCGGCCTGGGCGGCGTCGAACCACTCGGTGCGGGTGGCGGAGAGAATCGCCTCGTCGATGCCGAAGCCGGGATCGACCAGCGCCAGCCGCTCGGTGAAGAGCCCCAGGATGTGGCGCACGGTCCGGTTCGGCCGGGCGGTGGCGACGCGGACCCCCTGGCTGGTGCCGTCGACCCGGCGGAACACGAGGTCGAGGCGGCGCGCCCCGAGCCCGCGCCGCTCCAGCACCGCGCAGAGTTCGGCGAGCAGCCGCTCGGTCACCCGCGCCAGGGTCTCGGGAGCGCCGATCGGCTCCGCGAAGGCCAAGCGGGCGCGCGGCACCTCGGGCAGATCGAGATAGGCCAGCGGCTCGGGGGCGTGGCCCAGCGCCTGGTCGAGACGGGCGGACGGCTCGGGGCCGAAGCGCAGGCGCAAGGGGGCGCGGGGCTTGGCGGCGAGCTGGCCGACCCGCTCGATGCCGAGCTGGACCAGCCCCTCGACGCAGTCCCGCGGCAGGCGCAGGGCCCGCAGCGGCAGTTCGGCGATCGCCGCCGCCTGACAGCCCGGTGCCACGATGCGCTCCCGCGGGGC
>NZ_CAKLBV010000110.1 GCF_920984675.1 Methylobacterium sp. Leaf118 | reverse complement strand
GACGCCGCGACCCCCGCCGAGCCGCAGGCCGCCGCGCCCGCTCCCCGTCCGAAGGCGACCCAGCGCGTCGCCTCCGTGTCCCCGGAGACCACCGCGAGCACGCCGGCCGAGCCGCAGGCCGAGACCACCGCCGCCCTGTCCCAGGCCCCCGTCGGCGGCTACGCGGTGCAGCTCGGCGTGCGCGGCAGCGAGAGCGAGGCCCGCGCGGCCCTCAAGCAGATGCAGGCCAAGTACAGCCAGCTGTCCGGCAAGCCCGAGCTGATCCGGCAGGCCGAGGTGAACGGCAAGACGCTCTTCCGGGTCCGCGTCGGACCCCTCGCCAAGGGCGAGGCCTCGAGCCTGTGCAGCGACCTGCAGGGCGCCGGCGGACAATGCTTCGTCGCCAAGAACTGAGAAGAACTGAGCCGAGCCGAACCCCGAGCCGGCGGCCCATACCCTGACGCAGTCCGCATCGGTGACGACGCGGCGGGCCTGGTGCCCGTCGCCTCGCTCCGTTTTCGCCGCCGCCGCGGACCGTGATCCCCACCCCAGGACGCCGGCCCCATGACATCCGCCGAGCCGACTTTCTCCGAGACGACCTCGGCCGCATCCGGCGCCCGCGCCGTCATCCTCGGCTGCTCCGGTCCGACCCTGACCCCGGAGGAGGCGGCGTTCTTCCGCGATCTCGCCCCCTGGGGCTTCATCCTGTTCAAGCGCAACATCGGCACCCCCGACGAGGTGCGGGCGCTCACGGACGCCCTGCGCGCGACGGTGGGCCGGGCCGACGCCCCGGTTCTGATCGACCAGGAGGGCGGGCGCGTGCAGCGGATGGGCCCGCCGCACTGGCCGAAATACCCGGCCGGCCGCCGCTTCGGCGCGCTCGCCGAGGCGGCGGAGATCGCCCGGCTCGGCGCGCGGCTGATGGCCCACGATCTCGCGGAGGTCGGCATCAACGTCGATTGCGCGCCGATGCTCGACGTGCCGGTGGACGGCTCCGACGACATCGTCGGCGACCGGGCCTACGGCACCCGCCCGGAGGCCGTCATCGCGATCGGCCGCGCCGTCGCCGAGGGGCTGCTGGCGGGCGGCGTGCTGCCCGTGATCAAGCATATCCCCGGACACGGTCGGGCCACCTGCGACAGCCATCTCGACCTGCCCGTGGTCGGGGCCGACCGGGCGAGCCTCGCGGCGTCCGATTTCCAACCCTTCCGGGCGCTCGCCGACATGCCGCTCGCCATGAGCGCCCACGTGGTCTTCACCGCGATCGATCCCGAGCGGCCCGCCACCCTGTCCCCGACGGTGATCCGCGAGATCGTGCGCGGCGCCATCGGGTTCGACGGCCTCCTGATGACCGACGACCTGTCGATGCACGCCCTCCAGGGTCCGTTCCGGGCCCGGGCCGAGGCGGCCCTCGCCGCGGGGATCGACGTCGTGCTCCACTGCAACGGCCGCATGGACGAGATGCGCGCCATCGCCGAGGCGACCCCCCGCCTCGCGGGTGAGGCTGCCCGGCGGGCCGAGGCCGCCCTGGCCCGCCTCGTCGGCCCGGCGGCCTTCGACGTGGCCGAGGCCCGCGCCCGCTTCGAGGCCGCTTTCCAGACCGCCTGATCCCAAGTCGGGCCGGCCGCCGGCGCGCGGGAAAGCCGCTCCCCCCCTCGGGACGAGGCCTCGAGGATCGTGCGCCGCATCGGCGCCGTTGCGCGAGCCGGCGTCCCTCTCTCGGGCCGATGCGATCACGCCGCCCCCTCGTTCGGGAGCGGCGCGTCTCGCCCGGAATCGCGGGCCGGCTCGGGGCTTTCTTCGGGCTTTGCGGGCGCCGTGCGGGCGATCGTCCCCGGCTGCCTTTGTTCCCGGTCGCAGTTGATCGCGCGCCCGGTCCGCTTCGCTCAGGCGGCGGGCCGCTCCCCGCCTGCGGGGCGGCGGGCGACGCCCGCCGACGGGATCACCCGGGACCGGTCAATAGACGCCGGCCACCTTCGAGCGGTCGGCTTTGCCCGCCGGCTTGGCGGCCGGCTTCCCGCGCTCGTTCGCGGCGGGGGGCGACGGGGTCGCGGCGAGACGGGCGACGGCGAGCTTCGAGGTGGTGGGCACGGCCGCCATCCGGGCCGAGGCCTGTGCCGGCGCCGGAGCGTGGGCCGCCGTCTTGGTGGCGGGCTTGGTATCGGGCTTGGTATCGGGCTTGGCGTCGATCCTGGTGTCGATTTTGGCGGCGACCTTGACCGAGCCCTTGCTCGCGTCTCTGGCCGCAACCTTGACCTCGCTCGGGTGCACGGCCCGGGCCATCGCCGCCGGGGGGGCGGCCTCCTTCGAGGCCTTGGCCGGGGTGGCGGCCAGGCGGAGCGGCGGCGGTGCGAGGCGCAACGGGGCCTCCGGCCGATGGCCCGCGGCGGCGGGCCGGGCGCTCTGGCGAGCACGACCGGAGCCGGCCGGGGGGCGCGCGCCGGGGCGGCCTCGGGCGCGTCGTCGTCGCGGGTCTCCGCCGGCTTGAACGCCAGCGCCCGGGCGGGCTGCTCGAAGCGCTCGGGGGCGGGCTCGGCCTCGGAGGGGCCGAGATCGGCCATCATCACCGGGGCCCGGCCGATCGCCGCGGGGGTGCCGTCGGTGCGCAGCGTCGCCAGCAGCTTGCGGTCGTCGCTGCCCGAGACGGAGGCCTTGCCGGCATATTCGATCCGCACCCGCGCCGTGCCCTTGCGGTGGAAGTTGAGGGCGCGGGCGGCCTCCTCGGACACGTCCATGACGCGGTTGGCGTGATAGGGCCCGCGGTCGTTGACCCGCAGGATCATCGAGTAGCCGTTCTCGACATTCGTCACGCGGACGTAGCTCGGAAGCGGCAGGGTCGGGTGGGCGGCGGCGATGGAGTGGCGGTCGAACACCTCGCCATTGGCGGTGACGCGGCCGTGGAAGGCGCTGCCGTACCACGAGGCGAGGCCCTCGCGGACATAGCCCCGCGCGTCCTCGCGGGGCACGTAGGTCCGGCCGGCCACGACGTAGGGCTTGCCCGAGAAGCGCCGTCCGCCCCCTTTCGGGATCGCGTCGCCCTCGTTGAAGACGCGGCGGCTCGCCCGCACGCCGTATTTCGGGTCGATGCCGTTGCCGGAGGAGGGGGCCACGCCCGCCAGTTGCGGGGGCTTGTTGGCGCAGTTGGCGGTGACCAGCGCCACCGTACAGACCGCCAGCAGCTGCAGAACCGGCAAGCCGCGCTGCGCCGGCCTCGTTCCGGCCGTCCTGACACTCGTCATGTCGCCCGCCCGCTTTCCGCCTAACGCCACAGGGCTCCCCTCGGCCGCGGAAAGCGGGGCCGGAGGGATCACGCTCGATACGCCGGCCGGGTGACGTCCCCGGTCCGTCCCCAGAGGATCGTCCGGACGCGGTAAAGGAAGGCTGAACGCCGGATCCATGGCGGGATCGCCGCCGCAGACCCGACACGAAGCTCATGCGGTAAGCCGCTGATTCAACGGTAAAAAATGCGGCCGTTCACGATCCCGGCAGATTGTGCTGAAGCCAATCCTGAAAAGATGTGCACAAGTTTCGGGATCTGCGCCCGTTTCGCCGGTGCGGCGGCGCGGGGCGCGCCGCCCTCCGGGCTGCGGGCGAGGGGATGCCCGGCGTCGTGCGGTGGGGGCCGATCCGGCCGGCCGCGGGGGCCGGCCCCCTCCCCTCCGGTCAGCGCGGCGTCTCGCCCAGCACCTGCTCGATCGAGCGGGCGCCCCGCTGCTTGAACAGGAGGTCGAGGGCCTCCAGCATCAGGGCGTGCATCTTGGCGCGCTCGGAATAGGCGAGGTCGCGCAGCTGGTCGTAGACGGGCGGCTCCAGATAGATCGACATCTGCCGGGCGCGCTGCTTGAGCGTGGCCGCCTTCGCGGGCGGCGCCCCGGGCCGGTCGAGGGCGACGATCTCGGCGCCCGCCGGCCGGGCGGATCTCGGCGCGGCCTCGGCGACGATCGAGGCGAGGCTGAGCTTAGGCTGCCTTGACATGCTTGCCCGTGTCCTTGCCCGTATCCTTGCGCGCGCCGATGGCCCGGCGCAGCGGCGCCCGGACCGTCTGCATCCGCCGCTCGATCCAGCTCCACAGCCGGCGTACCTCGCCCGCGGCCTGTCCCTTCGGGTTGAACTCGGTCACCCCCTGGCCGACGCCGATGGCGTCCTGGTGGTCCGTGCGGGCGACGATGTTGACGTCGGGCAGGATGCCGAGCACCGCGAGCCCGTCCGCCGCGTCGCGGATGCGGTAGGAGCGCGGCGGCGTCTGATTCAGCACGAAGGCGAACTTCTTCTCCAGCCGATAGATCGCCGCCAGGGTCGGCTTGAAGGCGCGCAGGTCCGCGGGCGTCGGGCGGCACGGGATGATGCAGAGATCCGCGGCCCGGATCGCCGAGAGCGTGCCGGTGGAATCGACGCCGGGCGTGTCGATGAAGACGTAGTCGTAGGAGGATTCGGCCAGCCGCTCCATCACGGCGTCGATCTGCGTGGCGTCGATCTGCGCCACCTCCGGACCTTCCGCCGTGCGGTGGTCGAGCCAATCCGAGATCGTGGCCTGCCGGTCCATCTCGAGGATGCAGACGGCGTGGCCCGCTTCCTGCGCCGCGACGGCGAGGGAGATGCACAGGGTGCTCTTGCCGCTGCCCCCCTTCTGCGTGACGAACGTGATCGCTTTCATGGCCGGCCCCTCCCCGCTGGCCCCGGCGCCGGACGTCGCGCGTCCTGTGACACCGGGATGCCCTGATCCGGGTTTCGCCCAACATGGTTAACCCGTGGTTAAGGCCCCGGCGGCCTGGGGTGACAGACCTCAGGTTGCTACAACCGACCCGCCACACGACACGCTTTACGAGTGACACGAGGGCGGGCTAAAGTTTCGTCGGCGTGAGCCCAGGCCCCAAAAATTTACCTGAGGTAGTTTCACGAGGGGCGGTCCGCAGGCCGCGACGGGCTCGCGTGCCAGACGATTCCGGTGACCGATGACGGCCTTCCATCCCGATCTCCCCACCGCCTTCGCGGGCTCGGCCTGCCTCGGGGCCTGGGCCCACGATCCGCGGACCGACCGGCTCGCCCTCTCGCCGGTGCTCGCGCGCCTCCTGGTGGTCGCGCCGGAGGCCGCCGTGGGGGCGCCGCTGGCCGTCGCCCTGGCGGGAATCGAGCCCGAGGACGCGCTGCGCCTTGAGAGCATGCTCCGCTCGGCCGGGGAGGACGGCTGCCCGTTCGAGGCGGAGGTCCGGACCCGGGCCGGACCCGAGGGGCCGCGCTGGCTGCGCCTGATGGGCCGGTCCGGGCGCGACCCCGCCACCGGTGCCCTCGCGACGCAGGGGCTCGCCTTCGACCTGACCGAGGGGCGCAGCCTCGGCGGGTCCGCGGCGTGGCAGGCCCAGCGCAAGGCCAACCGCCTCGCCGACCATGCCGCCGCGATGAAGGATCTGGTCGCGGGCCTGCGCAACCCGCCGCTCGCCCGCCTCGTCGACGAGGTCGCGGTCGAGGTCGGCCACGAGATCGCCCGCCACCTGCGGGGCACGGGCCGCTCGATGCATTGAGCCGGCCCTGTCCGAGGGGGGGCGCTCCCGGACGACGCCGCGGCCAGTCATACCCAATCCGGTTGATCCCTTCGGGATGGCGGATTTGGGCTTCGCTCAAACGCCGCGCGGGCTTGCCTGATC
>NZ_CAKLBV010000109.1 GCF_920984675.1 Methylobacterium sp. Leaf118 | reverse complement strand
GCCGACGGCTGAGGCCGGCGCGGCGCCCGCACCGCGCGGCCATCTCACCGCTTGCATTCTGGCGCGGCGCCCCCCAAGCAGTCGCCGAAGCGGCCGGACGCGCGACCGGCCCGGCGCCCCCCCTGGAGCAAGGTATGCCCAAGATCACCTTCGTCGATCACGCCGGCACGGCCCGCACGATCGACGGCGAGGTCGGATCGACCGTGATGGAGACGGCGATCCGCAACAACGTGCCCGGCATCGACGCCGAGTGCGGCGGGGCCTGCGCCTGCGCCACCTGCCACGTCTACGTCGACGCGGACTGGGCCGAGAAGGTCGGACCGGCCGAGCCGATGGAGCAGGACATGCTCGACTTCGCCTCCGACGTGCGCGCGACCTCGCGGCTCTCCTGCCAGATCCGGGTGAGCCCGGACCTCGACGGCCTCAAGGTCACGACGCCGGCGCGGCAGGGCTGATCCGGCGTCCGGGCGCCGAGTCTCCCAACGCGGAGTCTCCCGGCGCCAAGTTTTCTGGCGCCAAGTTTTCCGGCGCCAAGTTTTCGAGCGCCAAGTCTCAGAGCAGCCGGTCTCCGAGCGTTTCGGCGAAGCGCGGCAGGTCTCCGTCCGGATCCTGCACGAGACATGGCCGCACCCCACGGCCCGCGGCCCTGCACGGTTCCAAGCCTCGTGCCCAAGCCTCGTGCCCAAGCCTCGTGCCCAAGCCTCGTGCCCAAGCCTCGTGCCCAAGCCTCGTGCCCAAACCTCGTGCGGACCCTCGAACAGCGGCCAGTCCGGCCGCGTCAGGCCGGCCAGGATCGGCGAGAGTGCCGTCACCGCGATCGGGAGGTTGAGGCCGCGCCCGAACGGGTGCTGCAGCGCGCCCGTCTCCCATCGGCCGTTGCCATGACCTGCGCCCGCTCGCGCTGGAGAAACGCGAACCCGCTCTCGGGCCGGGCATCAGCGACGCGGAACCCGACGACCGCGCACCAGACGTGCAGGCTCGCGCTCAGATCGGAGACTCAAGAGTTCCGGCTCGAGCGCGGCGAAGCCCCCTCGGGAACCCCGCCTCCGTCGCTCGACCGGCCGCTCACCGCAGGAGCGCCCGCATCGCCCCATCGAGGCCCTCGAGCGTCAGCGGGAACATCCGGTCCGAGACGATCCGGCGAATCATGCCGATCGAGGGGGTGTAGGCCCAATGCTCCGCTGGAATCGGATTGAGCCAGACCGCCTTCGGGAAATGGCCGAGCACCCGTTCGAGCCAGACGGCGCCGGGCTCCTCGTTCCAATGTTCGACCGAGCCGCCCGGATGGGCGATCTCGTAGGGGCTCATGGAGGCGTCGCCCACGAACACGACGCGGTAATCGGATCCGTAGGTGCGGATCGCGTCGAGGAGCGGGATGCGCTCCTCGTGCCGGCGCCGGTTCTCCGTCCAGACCGCCTCGTAGGGGCAGTTGTGGAAATAGAAATGGGCGAAATGCTTGAACTCGGAGCGGGCGGCCGAGAACAGCTCCTCGGCGAGCGCCACGTGCCAGTCCATCGAGCCGCCGACATCGAGGAAGAGCAGGACCTTCACGGCGTTGCGCCGCTCGGGCCGGAGCCGCACGTCGATGAAGCCCTTGCGGGCGCTCTCGCGGATCGTGCCGTCGAGGTCGAGCTCCTCGGCCGCCCCGGTGCGGGCGAAGCGGCGCAGGCGGCGCAAGGCCACCCGCATGGAGCGGGTCCCGAGTTCGCGGGAATCGTCGAGATCCTTGAACGCGCGCTGGTCCCACACCTTGACCGCGCGGAAGTTGCGGTTGCCGTCCTGGCCGATGCGGACCCCTTCCGGGTTGTAGCCGTAGGCGCCGAAGGGCGAGGTGCCGCCGGTGCCGATCCATTTCGAGCCGCCCTGATGGCGCCCCTTCTGCTCGGCGAGGCGCTGCCGCAGGGTCTCGAACAGACGGTCCCAGCCCAGCGCCTTCAGCTCGGCCTTCTCGTCCTCGGTCAGGTACTTCTCCGCGAGCTTGCGCAGCCATTCCTCGGGGATGGGGGCGGGCTCGACCGCCTCGCCCACGGTCTCCCATCCCTTGAACACCGTCCCGAACACCCGGTCGAACCGGTCGAGATGGGCCTCATTCTTCACGAGGGCGGTGCGGGCGAGGACGTAGAACTCCTCGACGCGCTTGCCGGCGAGGTCGAGTTCCATGGCGCGCAGCAGGGTCAGGTACTCGCGCAGGGTGACCGGCACGCGGGCGTCGCGCAGGGCCGTGAAGAAGGACAGCAGCATGGGCCTAGAACGCCCGAGCCCCGCCCACGGGTCAAGCCGCGCCGCGAGGGCCCGCGCCGGCCCCGAGCGGCCGGGCGCGGCCGCACCTGTGGACGGCGCCGGATTCCGGTGGATATTCCCGGCAGCGGCCTTTGCCGACGGAACACAACCGTCATCGGAGTCATCGAAGCTGCATCCCGCCAGGAAGAGCGAGTCCGTGACTTGACGACAGGATGAATGCCATGGCCGTGGTCTTGCGCTCCTTGAGCGACTTCAAAAAATTCCTGCGCAAGCCCGGGGCGACGATTCAGATCGTCCAGAACACCTTCGTCGACCGCCAGGATGCCGCCGCCCGGGAGGCCTACCGGCGCAAGGGCCTCTACGAGCCGCGGACGCTGCGGGCCCTGTCGAAGCGGGCGGCGGTGTTCGATGTGAAGGGCCACGACACCACGGTGTGGCTCTACTGGGACCGCGGCACGCGCCGCTGGCGCTTCAACGGCGACACCGTGACGGTGCCGCTCCAGGCCGCCCTCGGGCCGCCGGACGAAGTCGTCTACCGCTGCAGCCTGCCCGAGCCCGCGCCACGCGCACACCCCGCGCCGCAGGAGGCCCAGGCCGCGCTCGCGCTCTGACGGGCGGGGCCGAAAGCATCGGGACGAGCGGGGGAAGCCAGCGTCGCGGCAAAATCGATCGGCGCCACGGACTCGAGCATCGACCTGAATACGATATCCAGAACGAGGCTCTCATGCATCTCCTGGTTCGACGATGCTCGAAACATGTTGGATGCGATCTTGTCCTCCAAACGGTTTCATCCGTCAGTACCACTCACGGCCCTGTGAACGCCGAATCAATCCGATTGGCACCGGCTTTTGCGTTGAACCTCAGCTTGCACGAACCACCTTGAGCGGCTCCGATTGCCCCGCGCACGGGCCCTGATCGCAGGAAACAACGCTGCAAACCACGCCTTTTCTCGCTTTTGCAGTCGCTTTCTGGGAAAACACCCAAAATCCCACTTGAATCGTGCGGCGATCCTTATACTTCAAAGTTCGAGGGGAAAACAGGATCGTCACCAATGTCGGAAATCAGTCAGGTGCCTCAGCTCGATCGGATCGAGCTCGCCGCCGATCTCGTCTCGGCCTATGTCTCGAACAACTCTCTCCCGTCCGCCGATCTTCCTGCCCTGATCATCCAGGTGCACGCGGCGCTGGTCAGCCTCTCGGCGCCCCAGGCCCCGAAGGAGGAAGAGGTCGAGAAGGCGACGCCTGCCCAGATCAAGAAATCGATCACGCCCGACGCGCTGATCTCCTTCATCGACGGCAAGCCCTACAAGACGCTGAAGCGCCATCTCACGACCCATGGGCTCGACATCGAGGGCTACCGTCGTCGCTACGGCCTGCCGTCCGATTACCCGACCGTCTCGTCGAACTACTCGGCGGCCCGCTCGGCCCTGGCCAAGGATCTCGGCCTCGGTCAGCAGCGCCGCAAGCCCTCGACCAAGGCCGCCGAGCTCGTCGATGAGACGGTCTCCGAGGCGCCGGCGAGCCGCCGCAAGCCCGCCGGGCGCCGCAAGGCCGCGGCCTGAGCCGCACACGGCCGACCCTCGACACGGAGACCCGGAATGCCGGCGTCTCCGTCCGGGTTCGGCAGGCCGAGGCAGGACGGCCGGCGCAAGCCGCCGTCCTGCTCGCCGTTTGAAAGGGTGCCCGCGACTGGCCGGCGCGAGGCGCCACCGACGGTGCTGGGACGGCCTCGGCCGACGGCCAGGTCTTCGCGATCCGCGGCAACGGATGCGCCGCATGCCCGTAGCGGGCCTGTCCCCCAGCAGAGGACACCTCCTTGCCGGGGCTGGGACTCTCGGAGGGAGACGGCGACCGCGCTGGCCCAGACGACCCGGGCGGGCCGAACGGTCCGCTCTCAGGCGTCCGGCATCGCCGACTGGATGAGCCGGTCTGAGGAGAGATCCTCCTCGTCGTAGCCGAGCAATTCGGCGAGGCGCCCGCGGGCGCGGCTGACGCGGCTCTTCACGGTGCCGACCTTGCAGCCCATGATGGTCGCGGCCTCCTCGTAGGAGACGCCTTCGGCGCCGACCAGCACCAGCGCCTCGCGCTGGTCCGGGGGCAGCTTGGCGAGCGCCGTCTGCAGATCCTCCACGTCGAGCCGGTCGCCCTGGTGGGGGGCGGTGGCCAGACGCGCGGCGTAGGAACCGTCCTGGTCCTCGACCTCGCGCACCCGCTTGCGGTGATCCGAGTAGAAGATGTTGCGCAGGATCGTGAACAGCCACGCATTGAGATTGGTGCCCGGCTGGAAGCGGGCGCGATGCTGCCAGCCCTTCAGCAGCGTGTCCTGGACGAGGTCGTCGGACCGGGCCGGATTCGAGGTCAGCGACAGCGCGAAGGCGCGCAGGGACGGCACCGCGGCGAGCAGGCCGTTGCGGAACTCGGGATCGATCCGCTCGCCCTGCGCCTTCAGCGCGGCCTCGAGCTTGCCGATCAGCTCGGAGAAGCGGCTGGGCGTGTCCTCGCCCGCGCCCAGCGTCTCGTAGACGGTGCGCAGATGATCGCCGAGATGGCTGCGGATGGAATCGGTGAGCTTGGGACGGCCGTCGGTCATCGCGGAGCGATCCAGGGTGGCTTCGGTGTCGTTGCGCATCGGGCTCTTGCGGTCGACGTTTTCGTCATGGTCGGGCGGTCGGCGCGGCGTCCGAGCGCGGCTTTAACATAGTTGTAGCGCATCGGGCGCTCCGGCGCACCCTGGCGGCCGCGAATAAGGACAAGCTTGCGCAGTCTTTCGGGTGCGCAGACCGCCTGCCATGATCGCTGCCATGACCGCCTGCATGACAAATGGCGGCCGCGACGCGGGCAAGACATGCGTCAAATCGGCTGAGGCCGTCCCGGTCGGGCCGCCCGAGTCCGGTCACCCGAGTCCGGTCACCCGAGTCCGGTCACCCAAGTCAGAGTCCGGTCACCCGAGTCGGGTTGTCCCCCCTCAGGCCGCCTCCGGCCGCGGATCCGGGCGCAGCACCCGCACGACGCCGTCGGTCAGGACCAGGGTGTCGCCGCGGGCGAGTTCGGTCCAGGTCTCGTCGCGGGTGAGCGCGCGGGTGGCGATCACCGTGACGATGTCGGTCTCGGAGGTCTCCTGGGCGAAGTCGACCCGCCAGTCCTCGTCGATCAGGGTGGCGGTGCCGAAGGGCGCGCGGCGGGTGAGGTAGCACAGGCGCTTGCCGCAATGGGCGTAGAGGGTGCGGCTGTCGGAGAGCAGCATGTTGAACACGCCCCGCTCCGACAGGGCGTGGGCGAGTTCGGCGACCACCGCCTCCAGCCGGGCCGGGCGCGGCGGCTTCGGGAAGCGCGTCTGCAGTTGCGAGAGCATCCAGCAGAAGGCGTGCTCGCTGTCGGTCGAGCCGATCGGCTCGAAGCCGCCGAGGGGCAGCCGTTTCACGCCCTTGAGCTGGCCGTTATGGGCGAAGGTCCAGCGCCGCCCCCACAATTCGCGGGAGAAGGGGTGGGTGTTCTCCAGGCTGACCCGGCCACGATTGGCCTTGCGCACATGGGCGACGACGATGCGGCTCTTGATGGGATAGCGGCGCAGGAGCTTGGCGAGTTCGGAGCGGGCGCTCGGCTCGGGATCATGGAAGGCGCGGCAGCCGCGACCCTCGTAGAAGGTGATGCCCCAGCCATCGGCATGGGGGCCGGTCTCGCCGCCGCGCCGGGCGAGGGCCGCGAAGGAGAAGCGGATGTCGGTGGGCACGTTCGCGCTCATTCCGAGCAGTTCGCACATGGAGGTCCGAGGGTCTTTTCGCGCCGAGGCCGGATGGGAACGGCGACATTAGCGCGCCGTCCGCCGAAGGGGAGGCCGGTTCGTCGCAGGAACGCGCCTCGGGACGCGGATACGGCGCGCCGCCCGGTCGCGGGTCGGATGGAGGGGCGGTTCTAGGAAGCTTCGGCGCGGCCGACAACCGACCAGCCCGCGCCTTGCCTGTGATCTGCCCGCGAATTGCCCGCGCCTTGCCCGCGAATTGCCCGCGCCTTGCCCCGTCCGCGTTCGAGGGTTCGGCGCTCAGGGCCCCCGCGTCGGGCCGGCGCCCTGCGCCGGCCTCGTCGCCGCGGCGTCCCGTCCGGGCCAGGCCGGGGCGACGGCGAGG
>NZ_CAKLBV010000108.1 GCF_920984675.1 Methylobacterium sp. Leaf118 | reverse complement strand
TGTCGGCCGTGGCAGCCTGATCACCTTCGGACCCTGCCGAGGACCAGCGCTCATACACCACGTCACGGGACACGACCTCTCCGCGCTGCATCAACCGCAAGCATCGGGCGCGCTCAAAGCCGGCGTCGCACCATATGTTCGAAAAAAATAAACAATAATATTCCGATTTATTATCTATGAATAAGAAACTTTCGAAATAAATACAGAGACATATTGATATGATTGCTACGAGCGCCGGCTTACTGGTGAGTCAGTGGGCCAGATGGAGCTCTCCGCATTGCACCGGCCGCTACGATGCCCACAATTGCGAAGATAAACGTCAACTCGAAGCCGTCAATGAAAGCTAACGTGTTTGCTTCACGCTGTACATCTACGACAATCGAAACAAGGGATCTATCCTTCGCTAGAGCGAATTTGTTGTCTGAAAAACAGGAGATCCTTTCAGCAATTGCCTGCAGGACGCTCCCGTTGCCTCTTGCCAAATGCAAGCCCATCAGATTCGAGTGAATCTGCTCGCGGAGCCGGATAAGGGTGATCATCAGAGCCGCGCCGAACTCCACTGCGAGAAGGCGGAGGATCTGAATATAGGCCGAGAAAGATGCGGCGACCTCCGGCTTGATGCTCGTGAAGTTCCCGACCATCACCGCGGTGAAGGTCATGCCGAGGCCGACAGATTGCAGCAGGGCGACGGGAATGAAGTCATCCACACGCCACGCACTCGTCAGCTGAGTGGCCCACAGGCTCGCGGCCGCAAAACTGGAAAACCCCAGCATCATCACGAGCCGAAAATCGATGCGCCGCAGGAGGATCACCCCCAACCACGCGCAGAACGCCAGCGGGATCCCGATCCAGGCAAACAGGAACCAGCCGATCTGCTCGGGACGGAGCTGAGCCACATTGAGGAGAAAATTCGGGACTAGGACACTGTTCGAGACCGCGACGAGGCTGAAACTGATGCCTGTCGACAGGCCGAGAATCGTGTTCCACTGGTATAGGATCCGCGGTGTCGCCCACGGATTTGGTGCACATGCTTCGTGGATTAAGAAGCAGACCATCAAGGCGCCGCCGCCGGCTAAGATCACAACGATCGTTCCAGACTCTTGCCAGTCCAGCCGGTTGCCCTGGTCGAGGCCGATATAGATCAACATCAGTCCGAGGCCGAACAGCAGCATTCCGCCCCAATCGGCGTCGCGAACCATTTTCATGTTGGGGTGCTGGGACGTCGATCCAAAGGCGGCGAGGGCCGCCATAAGAAGGGCCAGCGGGATATCCGACCAGTACAGCCACTCCCAGCCGAGTTCCTGCACGTAGTACCCGACCAGGCCCGGACCCGTGTTCAAGGTGAAGGCAAGCCGAAACGCGTACGCCGCGAAGGCCGGCAGCCAGAGCGCCGGGGGCAGGTTTCGCACGATCACCAGCATTGTGGCGGGCACGAACAAGCCGAGCAGCAGGCCGGCGGACGCGTGCAGGGCGAACAGGGTCGCCGGCTCACGCACAAGCGGGATCAGCGCGACGACGGCGGCGTATAGGAAGCCGGGCCAGAGAAGGATCGGTCGGATCCCGAAGACCATCACCAACCACGGCACCGCTGGGGCGGTGAGGATCTGGGGGGCATTCGCAACCGTTGAAAGCCAGGAAGCCTCGTCGGCCGAGAGGCTGAAGGCACCTCGAATGTCCGGCAGGCCGATGCCGACATACCGGGTGTGATAGCTTGCAAGAAAGCATCCGGTCAGGGCCGCGGCGACCGCGGCATACGGATTGGCCTTCCATGCAACCGTCGGAGCGCTGCCGTTGAGGACCATTGCGGTCATCACATGCCCTCCCGAGCGGTCTTGATCCTCGTGACGACCGACATGCCCGGGCGAAGGCGATCCAACAGGGCCTGACCGGGATTGAGGGCGATTCGGACGGGGATGCGCTGAACGACCTTCGTGAAGTTGCCTGTGGCGTTGTCGGGAGGCAGCAACGCGAACTGCGAACCCGATGCTGGCGAGAGCCTCTCGACGCGCCCGGCCAGGACAACGCCCGGGTAGGTATCGACGGTGACCTCGACGGCTTGTCCTGGCTCGACGTTCGTTAGTTGGGTTTCCTTGTAGTTTGCGATGACGTGGATCTGAGGGAGCGGCACAACACTGATAAGATTTCCGCCGACGGTAACGTAGTCACCGGCCTGCACCTGCCTTTGGCTGGCGACCCCATCGAACGGCGCGACGATGCGCGTGTAGCCCAACCGAAGCTCGGCACCGGCCAAGGCGGCCTCGGCGGCGGCGAGGTCGGCCTCCCGCTGGGCACGGGTCCCGTCGAGCACATTGAGCTGCTCCCGTTGGGCCTGGGCCGCCGCCTCGGCGGCTTGAACACCGGCGCGCGCGCTCGCTAGGTCCGCGACGGCCTGCTCGACCCGCTGGGCCGTTGCGAAGGTCGAGCGAAGGAGGGCCTGTTGCCGCTGCTCCTCTTGCGTGGCCTGCAAAACCTTGGCCCGCGCTGAGGCAATCTGTGCCTCCGCCTGCAAGATGACGGCCCGCTGGAGCGCAATCTGATTGTCCAGATTCCTCGTCGCCGCCTTGGCGCCGGTTACGCTTGCTCGGGCCTGGGCGACGGCGACCTGATAATCCGACGGATCGATGACCATCAGAAGATCGCCGGCGCGAACCGATTGGAAGTCTTGAACAGCCACCTTGACGATGTTGCCTGATACTCTCGCAGACAAGCCTGTCAGTTCGGACCGCACCGTAGCATCGTTTGTGACCTGGATGGCGGTGTTGCTGACCAGATAGTCCCACTGACCGAGAGCAGCCGACATGAGCGAACCGACCAAAACCACCGACGTGATCGGTACTGCCCATTTCCTCACGAGCTGTCCCGTTCGGCCAGGCATCTTTAGGACGCGCAGAGCGGCAACAGGAACGGGAATGACATCCGCATCGGATGTGGCAACCGACATTTCAAGCTCCTGATAGATCTGACGTTCCCGGCCTGGCTCCGACCGCCGCCGGTAGTGGCAAGGTCTGATTTTGCCTATTGGACCGGCGTGGTCAGGACGGTGTCGCCGGTGTCCACGACGAACACCGCAAGCAGCTTCGCTGGCTCGCTCGGGCTGCCGTTGGCGCTGACGTTGTGGAGGCTGCCGGGAAGCTCGGTGAAACTCTCGCCCTTCCGGTAGATGCGGAGTTCGCCGCCGTTCACCTGACTCTTGATCGTGCCCTCGAGGACCGTGGCGTAGATGAAGGCGGACGGAGCGTGTCGGTGGGCGGGGTTCCCGGCACCCGGTTCGTACTCGACGAGCACGGCTTTCAGGCTCTTGCCCGGCGCGTTGGGGAGTTCATGCTGGTAGACGAGCGTCGCTTTGGCGCCTGGAGCTGCCGTGTCGTGGGCTTGGGCGTCCTGGATCGAAGCGGATCCGGATAAGACGACGATCAGCGCCATCCGGCCGAGGATGGAGGTCATGGGAATTCTCCTTGGGTCGAGGTGAAAAAGGGGGTTAGTGCTGGGTCGGCTGAGCGCTCAGCCAGCTGTCGAGGTCACGGCCGCCGAGCTTCTGCTGCCCGATCGGGACGAGGCTCAACTCCTCCAGGCGACCACCGAAGTAGCTGGCTTCCTGACCGCGGCTCACAGCGCGCAGGTCCGCGCGAGCTTGCAGGAAGTGTGCGATGACCCGGTCGAAGGGCGCCCGCTCCGGCCCGCCGATCTCGATGACACCGTTGCGCGGCTCGCTGGTCGCGACGTTGGCCAGGATGGCAGCGACATCGTCCGCTGCAATGGGCTGGATCTGGCTACCCGGCAGCGTGACGCGGCCGTCCTTCGTGTAGGCATCGGCCAAGGTGCCGAGAAACTCGAAGAACTGCGTGGAGCGCACGATGGTGTACGGCAGGCCGCCCGTGGCGGCGATCTGCTCCTGCAGCAGCTTGCCCTGGAAGTAGCCGTTGTCGAGCATGCGGTCGACGCCGACGATCGAAAGGACGACGTGGTGTGCGACGCCCGCATCTGCAGCGGCGGCAACGAGATTCCTTCCGGATGTCTCGAAGAACTCCCGCACTTCCGCGGGGTCGAACGACATGATGTTCGACACGTCGACGAGGACGTCCGCGCCGTGCATGACCTCGGAAAGGCCCTGGCCTGTGACGCTGTTGACGCCCATGCCCGGGGAAGCAGCAACGACGGTATGCCCGGCAAGTGCAAGCAGTCGCGCAAGCTTTGCGCCGATCAAACCCGTTCCACCGATGATGACGATCTTCTTTGACATCATTCCAATCTCCCACTGCGGCGCCACCTGCGCCGTGGATGAGGATCAGGTACGGGAAGCGGAGCCTTGCTTCTGTCTTGGGATTGCGCCGATCATCGCGATCTTGCGGTGAGTGAACGAGAGGTGCGCAGTGACGAGTGACGCTGTCCACGGAGGGGCAACGTCCGCCGAATCCCGGATTGCTTCGCTTGTCCGCGCGACCGATGGCCGAGATGGTTCGATGCTCGGAGACAAGCGCAGCCTGGTTCGGTCGCGAGACGAGAATGGACGACCGAGCATCGAGATGGAGCGGATCCTCGATACGCCCCCTCCGCTCGCCGAGCATGATCTGAAGGGCGGCGCGCAGTTGACCCGGCCGTGGTCACACGGAGCGTTGCACGCCGCGTTGCCGGCCCTCAATGCGCACGTTGTGATGACCTACTGGGGAACTGCCCAGCAGGCTTCCTGGCGCACGGGTTCTCAACGACTGGCTTCGCGCACCCGCCGTGGTTCGATTACCCTAATCCCAATCGGACGCGATGGGCGCTGGGACATCGAGGGACCGGTCGAGGTCTCCCAGGTCTACCTGCCTCATCAGCGCCTTCAGGCCGCAGCCGAGGCGATGGCGTTGTCCACGAACGTGGAGTTGGTCGGCCGCACCGGCTTCGACGATCCGACCTCGGCGCAGATCATGCAACTCCTCGGGAAGGAAGCCGAACGCACCGACGCTTCCTCCTCGCTGTTCGTTGAGCAGGCCATCGATCTTCTATGCACGCAGCTGATCAGATCACATTCGTCACACGGCGCCGTCACCTCGACGGCACCTCGCCGAGGTCTGGCCGACTGGCAGGTGAAGCGCGTCACGGAGTATATGACGACCTCGCTCGATCGGTTGATCGGGCTCGACGAGCTCGCTGCCCTCGTTGACCTCAGTCGGTTTCACTTTTGCGCTTCGTTCAAGCTCGCTACCGGAATGACGCCGCACGAATGGCTGACGAACCTTCGGATGCAGCGTGCAAAACATCTTCTGGCTGCGACCGACTGGCCGATCGTCAACGTCGCCCTGGAGGTGGGGTATGAAACGCCGTCCGCATTCGCGGCGGCCTTCCGCAAGATGACGGGATCAACCCCCTCCGTATTCCGCCGTCAGGCGCACGCTGTCTGAAAATACTGCGTTGCATGCCTCGATAGGAGCGGCGGCGCAGCTGCTCCCAGTTGCCCTCAAGAGCGCCGACTTTTGCCCCTAGACAGACGCCGCAGACACTCGATCGAGCCCGTAATCTTATGTCCTGTCGCCGCTCTCACGTCCGCTTCTGCCTTCCGTGCGGACATCCGAATAGGAAAGACGGAAGGTCCGAAAAGGGTCATTCGGCACCCTGGGTGCGACCATCATGCTGGCACCCGCGGCCATCTCGACCACGGCGCCCGTTTCAGATCTCGGTCTGCTCCGAGAGGATCAGCGCGTCGTCAACCTCAATGCCGAGGTAGCGAACCGTGCTCTCCAGTTTGGTATGGCCGAGGAGCAGCTGGCAGGCTCGGATATTGCCGGTTCGCTTGTAGACCAGCGCGACCTTTGTGCGGCGCAGGCTGTGCGTGCCGAACGCCGAAGGGTCCAGGCCGATCAGGGCGACCCAACGATCGACCAGCCGACTATAATGGCGCGTCGTAAGATGCTCCCCAAGCCGACTCCGGCTTGGAAACAGCCAGTCACCGGCTTTCAACTTGCGCGCAGTCAGCCAAGCCGTGAGAGCCTCGCGCGTCGGCTCGGTGATCTCGAACGGGACCGGCCTGCCGGTCTTGCGCTGGCAGACGGTCGCTCGAAGACGCACGGCGTCGCCCAGGTGGATGTCGCTCACGCGCAGGCCGACGAGATCACACCCCCGTAGCTTGCTGTCGACGGCAAGGTTGAACAGGGCAAGGTCTCGCGTGCGGTTGGCGAGCTGGAGGCGCGTGCGCAGGGCCCAGATGTGCTTTGGCTTCAGCGGCGGTTTGGGGCCGACGATACGGCCGCGGTTCCAGGGAACACGTGTGCTGGTGGGAACAGTGACGACCTCGGGCATGACAGGCTCCTAGGTTGAGGAGCCCGCCATGAGGAACCCGATATTGCCGCTCAGCCCAATGTCGAATGACGGCTCTCCGCAGCACAAGGCGACATTGGCGCCGGCGGGCCTGGACCGCTGCTCCCGACCCTTTGCAGAAGCCAGGAACGTCTGCTTGCAAGCTGCTCTGTGAACCAGTGACCTACGGCTGGGACGGAGGT
>NZ_CAKLBV010000107.1 GCF_920984675.1 Methylobacterium sp. Leaf118 | reverse complement strand
GCTTCGCTCAAACGCCGCGCGGGCTTGCCTGATCCGGGCTCCGCTTTGATCAAGCGGAGCCCGGATCAGGCGGCGAGTTCGGCCACAACCGCGTTCAGCACCGGCGCCCCTTTGGGCGTGACGGCGACGCGGTCCCCGGCCCGGCGCGCCACGAACCCGTCCGCGATCAGGGCGGCGAGCCGCGTGCCATCGAGCGAGCGCCCCTTCAGCGCGGCGTAGCGGGCGGGGTCGATCCCCTCCGCGAGGCGCAGGCCCATCATCAGGAACTCATCGCCCTGGTCCTCCGCCGCCAGCGACTCCGTCGCGACGATGCCGTGGCCGTCCCGCTCCACCCGGGCGAGCCAAGCCTCCGGTGCCTTTTCAGTGAGCGTCCCGGTGCGGCCTTCGGGCAGAACGAGGCGGCCATGGGCACCGGGCCCGATGCCGGCATACTCGCCGTAGCGCCAGTAGAGCAGGTTGTGACGCGAGGCGGCGCCGGGCCGGGCGTGGTTCGAGATCTCGTAGGCCGGCAGGCCGGCCGCCGCACAGATCTCCTGCGTCACGTCGTAGAGCGCCCGCGACACGTCCTCGTCCGGCGGCACGAGGCGGCCGGCCTGGGCGAGGCCGAAGAAGGGCGTGCCGGGCTCGATGGTGAGCTGGTAGAGCGAGAGGTGTTCGGCGGCATGGGCGATGGCCTCCCGCAGCTCGGTTGCCCAGGCCCGGGGAGTCTGCTCGGGGCGCGCGTAGATCAGGTCGAAGGAGAACCGCTCGAAGCTCGCGGCGGCGAGGCGCACGGCGGTGAGCGCCTCCGCCACGGAATGCATCCGCCCGAGCCGCCTGAGGTCGGGATCGTTCAGCGCCTGGACGCCGAGCGAGACGCGGTTGACCCCCGCCGCCCGGTAGCCGCGGAAACGGCCCGCCTCGACGCTGGTCGGGTTGGCCTCCAGGGTCACCTCGGCGTCGGGCGCCACCGCCCAGGCCCCGGCCACGGCGTCGAGCAGGCCCGCCACCGTCTCCGGCGCCATCAGCGAGGGAGTGCCGCCGCCGAGGAAGACGCTGTTGACGGTCCGCCCCGGCGCGAGCGCCGCCGCGTGGGCGATCTCCCGGCGAAAGGCGGAAAGGAAGCGCGGCTGGTCCACGCCCCCGTGGCGGACATGGCTGTTGAAGTCGCAATACGGGCATTTCGCCGCGCAGAACGGCCAGTGCAGGTAGATGCCGAACCCCGCGTCCCGGGTCGGGTGATCGGGCGGTGTCACCGGGGACATTGTCTCGTGTCGCCCATCGCCGGGCCCCTTCTCTCCCGGCACCGCCCGCATCGAGCGTGCCGAAGCGGACGCGTCACCCCGGCCGCCGCAGGCAGGCGGCGGCCAGCCTCACGAAGGCGCGAGCACGATGCGACAGGGCATTGCCGCTCTGCCAATCGACCCCGTGCTTCTCCTCGGAGGAGATCTCGCCGAAGGTGCGATCCATGCCGTCGGGCTGGAACATCGGGTCGTAGCCGAAGCCGAGGCGGCCGCGGGGCGCCACCAGGGTGCCGAAGACCCGGCCCTCGAACAGCTCGGTATGGCCGTCGGGCCAGGCCAGAACCAGGGCGGAGACGAAATGGGCCCGGCGATCGGTGGCGCCGCGCTTGTCGAGCTCCGCCTCGATCCGGTCCATCGCCCCGGAAAAATCCTTGTCCGGGCCGGCCCAGCGGGCGGAGAACAGCCCCGGCGCCCCGTCGAGGGCATCGACGCACAACCCCGAATCGTCGGCGAAGGCGGGCAGGTTCGAGGCCTCCGCCGCCTCGATCGCCTTGATCGCGGCGTTCTCCGAGAACATCGTCCCGGTCTCGTCGGGCTCGGCGAGCCCGAGCTCGCCCGCCGAGACCGCCTCGACGCCGAAGGGCGCGAGCAGCTCGCGCATCTCGGTGAGCTTGCCGGCATTGTGGGTCGCGATGACGACCTTGCCGGAGAGGATGCGGTGCGCGCTCACGCGATCGCCTTCCGCTGCAGATCCACCAGGCTGGCGATGCCGCTCTTGGCGAGCCGGAGCAGGGTGAGAAGCTCCTCGTCCGAGAAGGGGGCGCCCTCCGCGGTGCCTTGCACCTCGACGATCCCGCCCTTGCCGGTCACGACGAAGTTCGCGTCGGTCTCGGCCGCGGAATCCTCGGCATAGTCGAGATCGAGCACCGGCTGCCCCTTGTAGATCCCGCACGAGACCGCCGCGACATGGTCCTTCAGCGGATCGACCGAGATGATCGAGCGGGCGCGCATCCAGGCGAGGCAATCGTGGAGCGCCACCCAGGCGCCGGTGATCGCGGCGGTGCGGGTGCCCCCATCGGCCTGGATCACGTCGCAATCGATGGTGATCTGGCGCTCGCCGAGGGCCGGCAGGTTGGTGACGGCGCGCAGGGAGCGCCCGATCAGGCGCTGGATCTCCTGGGTGCGCCCGGAGGGCTTGCCGGAGGTGACCTCGCGGCGAGTGCGCTCATGGGTGGCGCGGGGCAGCATGGCGTACTCGGCGGTGACCCAGCCCTTGCCCGAGCCGCGCAGCCAGGACGGCCCGCGCTCCTCCAGGGTGGCGGTGCAGAGCACGCGGGTGTTGCCGAAGCTCACGAGGCAGGAGCCTTCCGCGTAGCGCGCCACCGCACGCTCCAGGGTAACGGCCCGCATTTCGTCGGGCGCGCGCTTGGACGGCCGCATCCGCAGTGAACTCCCGCATCGAGAACGAAGTGCGCGCTCATAAGCGCTGCCGCTCCGGGCGGCAACCCGCACGGGAAGGGCCGCCGTCTCGCGACGGCGGCCCCCGGTTCGTCACAGTGGTGGGACCCCTCAGCGCCAGTGATGGCGGCGGTGATGGTGGTGATGCATGTGGTGGCGCATCATGTGACGGCGCATCATGTGGCGGCGGTGATGGCGCATGTGGTGGCGGTGCATATGCCGGTGATGCCGCATGTGGCGGCCATGGCCGTAGGCGACCGGCGTCGCCTCACTGGCCGTCGCCGCGGCCTCGGCCGGGACGGTGATCGGCGCGGCCTGCGCCGGGCGGGGGGCCGAAACCAGGCCGAAACCCGAGAGGGCGATCGCAACCGCCGCGACCTTGAGGACGTTCCATCTGGCGCCTGGCAACACGGGCGTGTCTCCACTTCTTGTTGGAAATTTCTTCGGGTCGTGGCCGCGAGCGTGAGCAGGCGGTCCTCTCCTAACCGATCCCGAGGGAAGAACGATCCATCCGGACCGATCTCAGGTTCGCGGTTCGGCCCGCGCCCGTCCGCCGGCTCCGTCCGGGCGTTCTGTCCGCAGGAGCGTCGAGACGGATTGATCGCAGCGGTCCTTGCGCCCACAATCGCGTCTCAGGTTCAGAATCCCGTGTCCGAGCACTCCTTCACCGCCTCACGTCCGCAGTCCCAAGCGCTCTCCGCCTTGAACGACCGCGCCCGCGAGATCTTCCGGCAGATCGTCGAGAGCTACGTGACCACCGGCGAGCCGGTCGGCTCGCGCAATCTCGCGCGCATCCTGCCGATGGGCCTGTCGCCGGCCTCGATCCGCAACGTGATGGCGGATCTCGAGGATTCGGGGCTGATCTTCGCGCCCCATACCTCGGCGGGACGGCTGCCGACGGAGATGGGCCTGCGCTTCTTCGTCGATGCCATGATGGAGATCGGCGACGTCGATCGCGACGAGAAGGCGCGCATCGAGGCGCAGATGCAGGCGGCGGCCTCGCGCCACACCTTCGATTCGGCGCTCGCCGAGGCCTCGACCCTGCTCTCCGGCATCTCCCGGGGCGCAGGCGTGGTGCTGACCACGAAGGGCGATGCCGGCCTCCGACACGTGGAATTCGTGCGCCTCGACGCCGAGCGGGCGCTGGTGGTGCTCGTCTCCACCGACGGAACGGTGGAGAACCGCCTCGTCGACCTGCCGCCGGGCCTTCCGGCGAGCGCCCTGCAGGAGGCCTCGAACTTCCTTAACGCGCGTCTGCGCGGGCGCACCCTCGACGCGCTGCGGGCCGATATCGAGGCGGGCCGCAAGGCGATGAAGCGGGAGCTCGACGCGCTCACCGAGCGGCTGGTCGATGCCGGGCTCGCCACCACGGTCGGCCCGTCCGAGGCGCGCCAGCTCATCGTGCGGGGGCAGGCGAACCTCCTCGACGACCTCCGCGCGGCCGAGGACCTCGAGCGTATCCGCCTGCTCTTCAACGACCTCGAGACCCAGAAGGACGTGATCGAGTTGCTGGCCCGGGCCGAGCAGGGTGATGGGGTGCGGATCTTCATCGGCTCGGAGAACAAGCTGTTCTCCCTGTCCGGCTCCTCCATGATCGCCGCGCCCTTCCGCGACGGCGCCCAGAAGATTGTCGGCGTCGTCGGCGTGATCGGCCCGACCCGGCTCAACTACGCCCGCATCGTCCCGATGGTGGATTACACCGCCCGGGTGGTCTCCGGGCTGCTCGACCGACCGCGCTGACGGCCACGCCGCCGGCCTGACCGGGGCGGCGCCCGGGGCTCCCGGGCGGCATTCGGCCCGGACCGGTGAAACTGGTGCGGCGCCTGGCCCGTTATAGCCTCGGCTCGAGGGGCGCACGCCGCCTCTCGGGACGACGCCGACACGGCACGAAAACCTCGAGCAGGGTCCCGGATGCGCGATCCAGGACCGTCACCGAGCGCCGCACGACACCGATCCCTCGCTTGCCGGACCCGACGATGCGCCCCGCCCCGTTCCGCACCGCGCTCGCCGCGCTCTCTCTCGTCGGGCTGGCGCTGCCGCTCGGGATGACGGCCGCCCCGGCCCTCGCCCAGACGGCCGCCCCCTTCTTCGCCGCGCCGCCAGCCGGAACGGTGCGCGGCTCCAAGATCGTCGGCGTGCCGGTGATCGGAATGGACCATGTCCGCGTCGGCACGATCGAGGACGTGCTGGTGGACGTGACCGGACGCATCCAGGCCGTGGTGATCGGCGTCGGCGGCTTCCTCGGCGTCGGCGAGAAATACGTGGCGGTGCCCTTCGATCAGCTCGCCTGGAACACCGGCGACGTCTCGCTCACCAGCGGCCCGTCTTCGGTCGTCCGGGTCGGCGAAGCGCCGTCCCCCGACAAGGCCGGACCGGAGCGGATGCCGGGCTCGCAGACCGACCCCGCCGTGCTCGACGCGGTGGACGCACAACGCTCCGGCCGGGTCGATCCGGCCACCGGGCCCGCGGCACCGGAGCGGGCGCCGGCCCGGCGCAGGGCCTCGTGGATCGCGCTGACGACGAGGGCGCGCACCAGCCCCGGATCGCGGAAGCGCAGCTCGGTCTTGGCCGGATGCACGTTGACGTCGACGAGGCCGGGATCGCAGGCGAGGAAAAGGGCCAGCACCGGATGGCGGTCGGCGCTCATCGTGTCGGCATAGGCGCCGCGCACCGCGCCGAGCAGGAGCCGGTCGCGCACGGGCCGTCCGTTGACGACGAAGTGGACATGGCTCGCCGCCCCCCGGTGGAAGGTCGGCAGACCGACATGCCCCTCCAGGGACAGCCCCTCCCGAGCCATCGAGAGCGGCACCGCGTTGGCCGGAAAGTCCGGCCCGAGCACGCTGCCGAGGCGGCGCAGGAGGCCGGCGGGGCCCGGCTCGCTCTCGGCGGGGAAGACCGTGGGGCTCCCGCTCTCGGTGCGCAGGGTGAAGCGCACCCCCGGCTGCGCCACGGCCAGCCGCCGCAGCACCTCCGCGACGGCGGCCGTCTCGGCCCGGTCGGATTTGAGGAACTTGAGCCGGGCCGGGGTCGCGGCGAAGAGGTCGGTCACCTCGATGCGGGTGCCCCGCGTCGCGGGGGCGGGGCGCACCGCGCCCTTGACGCCCGCCTCGACCACGAGGCTCACCCCCTCCCCGTCCGCCGTGCGGGAGACGAGGGACAGGCGGGAGACCGCGCCGATCGAGGGCAGGGCCTCGCCGCGGAAGCCCAGGGAGCCGATCCGGGTGAGGTCGCCGTCGGGAAGCTTGGAGGTGGCGTGGCGCTCGACCGCGAGGGCGAGGTCGTCGGCGCCCATGCCGATCCCGTCGTCGACGACCCGGATCAGCCGGCGCCCGCCGGCCTCGATCGTGACCTCGATGGCCCGGGCGCCCGCATCGATCGCGTTCTCGACGAGTTCCTTGATCGCCGAGGCCGGCCGCTCGACCACCTCGCCCGCGGCGATCCGGTCGACCAGGATCGGGTCGAGGCGGCGGATCGCAGCGCGGGGGCAATCGCGGTGCGGCGCGGGGGTGCGAGGCTCGGGTGGGGCGGACATCGTAGGCCGAAAGATAGGCGCCCTCGGCCGGCCGCGATAGGCGCGGCGGAGGGGCCGGGCCGCGCTGTCCCCATCCGCCCCGGGGTGGGGACGGGATCCGATCCGGGGCGTGGATTCTGGGGCCTGGATTCCGGGGCCTGGACGCCGGACAAGAAAAAAGGCTCGGATTGCTCCGAGCCTTTGAAGGGAAAAGGCCATTGGGGGCTGAACTGGCCTTCGTGAACGGATAATCCCCGGGGGACCGATCGGTTCCCGACAAATCCGAGAAACTTCTCAGCGCGGCGCCGCCGCCCGGCGCAGGCGATCGTTGATGGCTTCGCCGAGGCCCGTTTCCGGGACAGGGGCCACCGCGATCACGGGGGCCTGCGAGGCGTCGAGGCGGCGCAGGGCTCCGAACAGCCGGGCGGCGGCCTCGTCGAGGGCGCCGGCCGCGCTGAGGCTCTCGACGGCGCAGGCGCCCTCCAGGCCCGCGGGCCGGAAGGCGCCGAACAGGAGCGCCGCCTCGCCGGGGCGGATCGCCGTCGCCCCGAGGCGCACGCCCG
>NZ_CAKLBV010000106.1 GCF_920984675.1 Methylobacterium sp. Leaf118 | reverse complement strand
CGACCGGGAGCGCCGCCGCGCTCGCCACCTCCGCCTCCGGGCGGTCCGCGCTCGGCGCCGCCGGGACCACCCGGTCCGCCACGTCCGCCGCCCCGGGGTTCATCGGGATCGCCCCGCTGCGCGAGTTCGATCCGCCCACCGGAGGTTTCACCCAGGGACCGGGCGTAGGACAGGTCGGACAGAATCAGGGCCGGAAGGATGGTACCGGCCAGGAGCAGCGAGCGGGTGATCCGCATATGGAGACAGCCTCGTGAAACGCGATCGGCGGTTCCGAACAGTGTCGGGCCGATATGGTTCCCCGAATCGAGACGTCAAATCGGGAGATCGGGCCGGTATTCCCGCTCGAGCGACTAGATCCGTCGCGCCGTCACCTGAGCCGCGTCGACGAGATCGGCTCCGGGACGATCCATGACCCGCTGATGCCACCTCGGCGTTTTTCGAGAGTCTCCGTTTCGCGCGAAGGCCTCTGCTGCCGGGCCCGCCCCCGTCGAACCGGGATCTGGCTTTGGCCTCACGATCGAGGGCGTGGCGTTGATCAGGGCGTGGGGGCGGGAACGAAACCGGGGACGATGACGCGGATGGGGGCGCGGACCTCGCCGGTCGAGCCGGTGCGGTCGGTGGATTCCACGGCGTCCGGGGCGGGCGCGCCCTCGCGCTGGGCCGCGTCCGCAGCGAGGGTCGCCGCGGTGCGGTCGGCCCGGCCGACCAGGGTCAGGCGGACCTTCGGCGCCCGCGACAGCCGCTCCGCCGTCATCGGCGTGACGAAGATGTCCCCCTTGTGCCGCACCAGCATGCTCTCGGCCTTGGCGAGGGACTGCGCCCAGCTCTGGCCTTCCTTCTTGCAGGAGCAGTTCGGGGTGAAGTTCGTGCGGAACCTGAAGGCGGTCGGCGTCGCCGTGTAGGCGCGGCTGCCCTTGAGGGTCGCGGCGTATTTGAGCGCATCGTCACCGTGCGGCATCGAATAGGCCAGCGCCTCGGTGCCGGGGCAGAGCGCCTGGCACATCTCGTCGGCGCCGCCCCGCCCGTCGGGCAGGTTCGGCATGGGGAAGTAGGAGCCGTCGCAGGATTTGACGCAGATCACCTGTGGGCCGCCCCGTGCGGTCATGGCGCCGCCGGCCCGCGCTTCCTGCCCCGGCTCCGGGAGGACGCCCGAACAGGCGCTCGACACCGCGGCGACCAGCTGTCGGCGACGGGCGGCGACGACGGCGCCGTCGCCCCCGCCATAGGTGGCGTTCAGCGAGCGGATACGGGCCTCGACCGCGCCGCATTGCGGGGGGCGCGTGTCGAAGAACAGGAACTTGCCGCCCTCGCAATTGAGGCTGCGATAGTAGGATTCGAGCCGCGCCACCTCGCTCTGCAGAGCGGACGCCGTCGAGGCGCTGGCGTTGAGATTGGCCAGCTCCGTCTTGTAGCGCTGGCACGCCCACACGTCCCCGGCCGCGGCCGGTGTGACGGCCGCGAGGGCGAGCGCCGCCGCGGCGGCGGCGAGAGCGAAGGCGCGGCGAAGCTGCGGACCGATCAGCGGCATGGGGCGGATGCTGGGATCTCTGGCAAAGGGACGGGGGGAGCGTCCGGGCCGGAGCGAGGATGCGCTCCGGAGCCGCACGCATGTTAAGCCCCCTCGCCGTCGGGGGACAGAGACACCATGTCTCCTCGGTCAAGCTTTGCGGGGATTGCGTCGATGATGTGGCTCAAGGGCACCATTGGTTCCGGTGGGATCGCGGCGGTCTGCCTGGCCGCCGCGCTTCTCCCGGCCGCCGCTGTGGCAGCGGACGATCCGGACCGGATCTTCGACAAGTCAACCGTGTGGCGCCCCCTCACGCCCAACGACAAGCTCGTGGTCTACGGCATCGACGATCCGGTCGTGTCGGGCGTGGCCTGCTGGTACACCCAGCCCGAGAAGGGCGGCATCAAGGGCACGTTGGGGCTCGCCGAAGATGTCTCCGACATTTCGCTCGCCTGCCGCCAGACCGGTCCGGTCCAGTTCAAGGGTAAGGTCTCGCAAGGCGAAGTGGTGTTCAGCGAGCGCCGCTCGCTGATCTTCAAGTCGATGCAGATCGTGCGCGGCTGCGACGCCAAGCGCAACACGCTGATCTATATGGTCTATTCGGACAAGGTGGTTCAGGGCTCGCCCAAGAACTCCACCTCGAGCGTGCCGCTCGCCCCCTGGGGCACCGAGCCGCCGCCGAAATGCGGAGACTTCCTGAAATAGGGGCGCCGCACGCTTTCGCCGGAGGCGGCGTTCGGCCTCCGGGGGGCGAACCGGAAAGAGGGTCAGTCCTGGCAGGTGACGCGCAGGGGACGCGCCGTGGTCGGCGCCGGGATGGGGGCGCCCACGATGGCGCCGGTATACTCGTCCTGGGCGGCGACGCCGTAGGTGGTGGCGCTCGCATAGCCTTGCGCCTCGCACCACGCGTTGGCCACCACCTGGCCGCACTCGCTCGGGCCGCCGCTGAGACACTCGCCGACGCCGTAGCCTTCCTCAGCCGGGATCAGGAAGGTCTTCTCGACATGCGAGCGGGCGGGGGCCGGGCCGTCGGCGGCGCAGACCGGGTGAGCGGTCGCAGCCAGGACGAGGGCGAAGAGGGCGACGGCCGGTACGCGCATGGTGGAGACCTCGTTAACGGATTCGGTCGGTTGCGGAGTGTTCGAACGGCCCGGTAAACAAATCCTTGCGCCTCCGGTCACGCTCGGGTGAGCGCGGCCACGGGCATTGCCGTTCTCGAATTCATCACGGTTCTGGAGTAGCTGAAGGCCGGGCCAGGGGCCGTCGCACGGGGGCAACAGCGCACCGACGCGGCTCCGGCGGAAATGGGGCAGGCGGCTCCGGCGAACCGCCCGGGAGCGCCGGAAGGCGCTGTGCCGCAACGAGAAACCGAGAGGGGCGGCCCGCCGCCGCCGAGGAGGCCGGGATCGCCCGGCGAGATCCGTCGATGCATCCGATGTTGCGGCTCTACAACACGCTGACCCGCGAGAAGGCGACCTTCACGCCGATCGATCCGACCCATGTGCGGATGTATGCCTGCGGGCCGACGGTCTACGACGCCGCCCATATCGGCAATGCCCGGCCGATCATCGTCTTCGATCTGCTGTTCCGGCTTCTGCGCCACCTCTACGGGGAGGCGCACGTCACCTATGCCCGCAACGTCACGGACGTGGACGACAAGATCAATGCCCGCGCCCGCGAGCGCGGCATCACCATCCGGGCGCTGACCGACGGCACGCTGGCGCAGTTCCACGCCGACATCCGCCGCCTCGGCGTGCTGATGGCCGAGGATGTGAACGGGGCGGGCGGACGTCCTCGCTTCATCGAGCCCCGCGCGACCGACCATATCGACGAGATGCATCGGCTCATCGAGGGGCTGGTCGCGGCCGGCCACGCCTATGTCGCGGAAGGCCACGTCCTGTTCGACGTGCCCTCCATGCCGGAGTACGGCGCGCTCTCGAAGCGCCCGCTCGACGAAATGGAGGCCGGCGCCCGGGTCGAGGTCGCGCCCTACAAGCGCTCCCCCCTCGATTTCGTGCTGTGGAAGCCCTCGAAGGCGGGTGAACCGTCCTGGCCGTCGCCCTGCGGCCTCTCCGAGCCCGGGCGCCCCGGCTGGCACATCGAGTGCTCGGCGATGTCGTGGAAGCATCTCGGCGAGACCTTCGACATCCATGCGGGCGGCATCGACCTGATCTTCCCCCACCACGAGAACGAGGTCGCCCAATCGCGCTGCTGCTTCGGCACGTCGGTGATGGCCCATGTCTGGCTCCACAACGGCTTCCTGCAGGTCGAGGGGGAGAAGATGTCGAAGTCGCTCGGCAACTTTATCACCATCGGCCAGGTGCTCGCCGACTGGCCCGGCGAGATCGTGCGCCTCAACATGCTCAAGACGCATTATCGCCAGCCGATCGACTGGACCCTGCGCGGCCTGGAGGAATCGGGCCGGATGCTGGACCGGTGGTACGAGGCGGCGGGCGAGGCCGCGCCCGACGCGGAGGCGCCGGTCGGCGTGGTCGAGGCGTTGTGCGACGATCTCAACACGCCCGCCGCGATCGGCGAGCTGCACCGGCTGGCCGGCACCAGCGCCCCGGCGCTGAAGGCTGGCGCCGGGCTGATGGGCTTCCTCGGCCAGACCCGGACCCAGCGCGAGGCCGCGCGGGTCGATGCCAGCGGCGTCGACGTGGCCCGGGTCGAGGCGCTGCTCGCCGAGCGCAAGGCCGCCCGGGCGGCCAAGGACTGGCCGACCTCCGATCGCGTCCGCGCCGACCTCGCCGCGCTCGGGGTCAGCGTGAAGGACAACAAGGACGGCACCACCACCTGGACGGTCGCGGGCTGAGGCGGACGCCTCCTGTCCGGCCTTGGCGCCGGACGGCGCGTGGAAAAAGCGCCTCAGCCGAGGAGCCGCTTCAGCACGCCGGCCCGCCCGTGGGTGTAGGAGCGCCCACTCAGGCGACGCAGCGCCTCCTCCGCGGGGGTGATCCTGTGCTCGGCATACATCCTGCCGATGCCGGCTCGGTCGTTGGGGATCGCGGAGAATTCCTCGACGATCGCCGGATAGCGGCGCTTCAACACCGGCGAGGCGGGATCGAGCCCGGTCACGATCACGAGGCCGGTCGGGGCGGCGTCGACCAGCATGACATCGAGGTCGGGGCGGTACTTCGTCAGGATCGCGACGACCTTCCAGACATCGCCGGTCCACCAGCCCTGATGCGGCGTGCCGAGGCTGCGCTCCTCCGCCCGCATCGGATCGCGCTCGACCATCGGCTCTGCGAGCGGGAGGCAATCGTGCATGGCGATGATCGAATCCCGCCGGCAGATCGCCTCCGTGTTCATGAAGTCGCGCAGCAGAAACTCGAACAGGTGCATCCCGTCGAGGAAGGCGAGATCGATGCGGCCGCCGATGTCGCGGCGCAGGTTCAGATGCTCGAAGAAGGTGTCGCTCATCACCTGAAAGAGCGACACCTTGGCCTTGTTGGCAGCGACGTTGGTCTTGAGGGTGAATTCCGGATCGACGCCGACCGCGTGGCGGCAGGCGATGCGCCCGAAGACCTCGCCCTGCGCCACGCCGACCTCGAGATAGCGCTGCACCGCCGCGGCCCGGGAGAGCCGGGCGAGAAGCTCCGTGTAGGCCAGCCCCTGGTGAGGGCCGGCGATGAGGGGTTCGGAGGCGTTCATCGCGTCGGTCCGTACGGCGCTCAGAAGCGCTTGGCGATCAGCGCGTCGGCGTTCGGCGCGGGCGGGGCCGCCGCGAGGGCGCCGCGCAGGAGCTCGAGGGCGGCGTGCGGATCGTCGCCCACGAGGTAGCTCAGCTCGAGCCCGTCGCGGATGAAGCCGTGGCCGCGCATGTGCTCGATCAGGGTGATGAGCGGATCCCAGAAGCCGTTCACCGACAGGAGCAGGATCGGCTTGCGGTGCTGGCCGAGCTGCGCCCAGGTAAGCTGCTCCACCAGCTCCTCCAGGGTGCCGATGCCGCCGGGCAGCGCCACGAAGGCGTCGGCGCGGTCGAACATGAGCTTCTTGCGGGTGTGCATGTCGGAGACCACGATGGTCTCCTGGATGGCGTCGAGCATCCGCTCGCGGGATTTCAGGAAGTCCGGGATGATGCCGGTGACGTGGCCGCCCGCCTCCAGGGCCGCCCCCGCGACCATGCCCATCAGGCCGACATTGCCGCCGCCATAGACGAGATTCACGCCCTCCCGCCCGAGCGCGGTCCCGAGGTCGCGGGCGGCCTCGGCGAAGGCCGGGTCCCCGCCGAAGCCCGAGCCGCAATAGACGCAGACCGAGGTGAGCGCGGTCATCGCCGGGCCTCGCCGGCACCGTCCGCGGGCAAAAGTGCTGAGTTCGCACGGGAATTCGCGGTGGCCGCGCGTTCGAGCTTTGGCGTTCTTCTCATGTTCGGTAAGATGTCACGGGAATGGGACGGGTTGGCGACAACGCGCGGGCAAGCCGCGACGGGCCGACCGGAGGAGTCGAAGACCATGACGGCTGAGGTACGGCGAGGCATTGTGCTCGCGGTCGCGGGCCTGCTCGGCGGCTTCGCCATGGTCGTGGCGCTGTTCGGGACGGGAGAACTCCTCAAGCGCAACGCGGCGGTCAACCCCTCGGCCGACGCCCCGGCGGGGGCTGATCCCACAGGGAAGCCGCAGGCGGGGGGCGAGGCGCCCTCGGGCACTCCTCTTGCCGCTCTCACGACGCCGCCGCAAGGGGAAAGCGCAGCCCCCATACCCGTCCGGCCGGAGCCGGTGGACGCGGGCGGCGCCCCGACCTTCGACATCGTGCGGGTCGAAAAGGACGGGGCGAGCGTCATCGCCGGAAGGGCGGCGCCGAACGCCCGGGTCGAGCTGCTGCGCGACGGCCTCCCCATCGCCACCACGGTGGCGGACGCCGCCGGCCAGTTCGCCGTGACGCCGCCGGACCTGCCGCCCGGATCGAGCGAGATCGCTCTGAGCGCCTCCGGACCCGACGGCAAGCCCCTGCGCGGACGCGAGAGCGTCACCGTCGTGGTCGCCGAGAAGCGCGACGCCCGGCCGCTGATCGCGCTCTCGGCCCCCGACGCGCCGACCCGGGTGCTGTCGCAGCCCGACGCCCCGGAGGCGTCTCCCGGCAAGGCGCCCGTCGCCGCAATGGCGAAGAGTCCCGACGGGGCGGCGCCGGACGCGGCGAAGGACAAGGCGGCCCCGAGCGCCCCGCCTCCGCAACGTGAGGCGGCGGCTCGGCCGGAGGCCGCGCCGAAGGGTGGCGCGACGGCCCGGGACACGCTGCCGGTGCGGATCGTCAGCGTCGACGCGCAGGAGGGCGGGCGCCTCGACGTGACCGGGCAGGCAAGCCCGGACAGCACGCTCCGGCTCTATCTCAACGACACGATGGTCGCCTCCGGGCGCACCGGCCCGGATGGGCGGATCGCCTTCACCATCGGCCGCGGCGTGCGGGCCGGCGCCTATCAGATCCGGCTCGACGCAGTCGATCCGGCCGGCGGCAAGGTCAAGCGTCGCGCCGAGGTGGCCTTCGCCTATCCGGAGAACCTCGCCTCGGCGGGCAAGCCGGCCGTGGCCATCCCCGGGGCCGGAAAGCCGGCCGGCGAAGCGGTGGCGAAGGCCCCGGCTGCGGCCCCGCTGGCAAGCGCCGCGGCTCCGCCCACAAGCGCCGCGGCTCCTTCAAGGAGCGGCACGGCTCCGCCGGCAGCCGCCGGGTCTCCGGTG
>NZ_CAKLBV010000105.1 GCF_920984675.1 Methylobacterium sp. Leaf118 | reverse complement strand
GATTTGGGCTTCGCTCAAACGCCGCGCGGGCTTGCCTGATCCGGGCTCCGCTTTGATCAAGCGGAGCCCGTATCAGGTCGTTCGATCGATCATTCGGGCGCCGCTCGGGCCGAGGCGCGCGTCAGTTCTCGCGGCTCGAACGGTAGCGCGCGGAGAGATGGTCGATCGGATTGGTGCGGGTGATCCGGCCATCCGGGACCACGGAGGTCGAGGGCCGGATCGCGCTCGGCGCCCGCACGTCGCCGGTCGGGCGTTCGGCAGCGGCGGCCTGCCGGGGCAGGGTGCTGGTGCCCGAGGGGAGGGTGCCGGCGGTGGGCTGGTCGTTGGGATCGGCCACGCTCTGGGCCAGCGCGGCGCCGGGCAGGACCGTCAGGCCGAGAAGGGCCGCGGCCATGAGGGGATGCCGGAGGGTGAGGCGCATCGGAGGCTCCGTCGTGCGGCTGCCGGGGCCGGCGCTGAGCGGCCCGCGGCGGGATCTGACGAGCCAATCCAGGACCTGCGGCCGAGGTTCCGCGCCGCCCCCATCCCACCGCCCAAGCCGCGCAAAAAGGGGCCCGTCAGCCCCGCTTGCGCCCGCCGCCGCCCTTGTAGCGAGGCTTCTGACCGCCCAATCCTTGCGTCGAGCGCGCCTTGGGCCGCTCCTGCCAGGGCACGGCGCCAGCCGGCACTTCGCGGTCGGTGCCCGGGCCCATATTGTCCAGGGTCGGCTTGGCGATGCGGCTGCCCTTCTGGCCATAGCGGCCGGCCTCGCGCTCGATGTCGCCCTGGCGGGCCATGGGATCGTCGGAGACCATGAGTTCGGTCGCCTGGAGGCGCTTCAGTTCGTCGCGAAGCCGGGCCGCCTCCTCGAAGTCGAGATCGGCGGCGGCGGCCCGCATCCGCTTCTCGAGATCGGCCATGACGGCCTTGAGGTTGTGGCCGACCGTGATCGCGTCCTTGGCGAGCCCCGTATCGACGCGGACATGGTCGCGCTCGTAGACGCTCTCGAGGATGTCGCTGATGCCGCGCTTGACCGATTGCGGCGTGATGCCGTGCTCGGCGTTGTAGGCGAGCTGCTTTTGCCGCCGCCGCTCGGTCTCCGCCATCGCCCGCTCCATCGAGCCGGTGATGTGGTCGGCGTAGAGGATGCAGCGGGCATCCGCGTTGCGGGCCGCGCGGCCGATGGTCTGGATCAGCGAGGTCTCGGAGCGGAGAAACCCCTCCTTGTCGGCATCGAGGATGGCGACGAGCGCGCATTCCGGGATGTCGAGGCCCTCGCGCAGGAGGTTGATGCCGATCAGCACGTCGAAGGCACCCAACCTCAAATCGCGAATAATCTCGATGCGCTCCAGGGTGTCGATGTCCGAGTGCATGTAGCGCACCCGCACGGAATTCTCGTGCAGATACTCGGTCAGGTCCTCGGCCATGCGCTTGGTCAGCGTGGTCACCAGCGTGCGATAGCCCGCCTGGGCGACCTCGCGGACCTCGCCCAGGAGGTCGTCGACCTGGGCGCGGGCCGGGCGGATCTCGATCACCGGGTCGACGAGGCCGGTGGGGCGGATCACCTGCTCGGCGAAGATGCCTTGCGTGCGCTCCATTTCCCATTTGCCGGGCGTGGCCGAGACGTGGACCGATTGCGGCCGCATCGCGTCCCATTCCTCGAAGCGGAGCGGGCGGTTGTCGAGGCAGGAGGGCAGGCGGAAGCCGTATTCGGCCAGCGTCGCCTTGCGGCGAAAGTCGCCGCGATACATGCCGCCGATCTGCGGCACGGTGACGTGGCTCTCGTCGGCGAAGACGAGCGCGTTGTCCGGCAGGTACTCGAACAGGGTCGGCGGCGGCTCCCCCGGCTTGCGCCCGGTCAGGTAGCGCGAATAATTCTCGATGCCGTTGCAGGCGCCGGTGGCCTCGATCATCTCGATGTCGAAGGTGCAGCGCTGCTCCAGCCGTTGCGCCTCGATGAGGCGGCCCATCCGGGTCAGTTCCTCGACGCGCTGCTTGAGCTCGGTCTTGATGCCCTTGATCGCCTGCTGCAGCGTCGGGCGCGGCGTGACGTAGTGCGAGTTGGCGTAGACCTTCACGAATTTGAGTTCGTTGATCTTCTTGCCCGTCAGCGGATCGAACTCGACGATGGACTCGATCTCGTCGCCGAACAGGCCGATGCGCCAGCCGCGATCGTCCAAGTGGGCCGGCCACAGCTCGATGACATCACCGCGCACGCGAAACGTGCCGCGGGCGAAGTCCGACTGGATGCGCTTGTACTGGAGCGCCACGAGGTCGGCGATGAGCTGGCGCTGCTCGATCTTCTCGCCCAAGCTGACCGTGAACGACATCGCCGTGTAGGTCTCGACCGAGCCGATGCCGTAGATGCACGAGACCGACGCGACGATGATGACGTCGTCGCGCTCCAGGAGGGCCCGGGTGGCCGAGTGGCGCATCCGGTCGATCTGCTCGTTGATCGAGCTTTCCTTCTCGATGAAGGTGTCCGAGCGCGCCACGTAGGCCTCGGGCTGATAGTAATCGTAGTAGGAGACGAAGTACTCTACGGCATTATCCGGGAAAAAACTCTTGAACTCACCGTAGAGCTGCGCCGCCAGCGTCTTGTTGGGCGCGAGGATCAGGGCGGGGCGCTGGGTCGCCTCGATGACCTTGGCCATCGTGAAGGTCTTACCCGAGCCGGTGACGCCGAGCAGGACCTGATCGCGCTCGGCCGCCTTCACCCCCTCGACCAGCGCCGCGATGGCGGTCGGCTGGTCGCCCGCGGGCGTGAACTCGGATTTCAGCGTGAACTTGTATCCGCCCTCGGACTTCGCCGGCCGCTCCGGCCGGTGCGGCACCCAGGCCTCGCCGTTCTTGAACAGCGGGTTGCCCTCGGTGAGGAGCCGCTCCAGCGCCTCGACGGTGGCCGAGACGCCTTCCGTGGCGAGCGAGGGCGCGTCCTCGGTGAGGGGGCCGGGGGCCGGCCCGCCGTCGGGCGGGGTCAGGCCGAGCGCCTGGGCGAGCCGCGGATCGACCTGCGCCGCGTCGCCCACGGCGAAGCCCGCCTGCGGCGCCTCGGCGAAACCGTCCTGCGCCCCGCGCGTATAGGCCGTCGCCTCACGCGTCTTCGCATCCTTGGCCGCACCTTTGGCCGCACCTTCGCGGCCCCGCCCCTTCCGCGGCGGCTCCGGCACGGGCTCGGCCGGCCGGATGCGGTCGCGGTTGAGCGCCGGGCTGAGCAGCGCCGCCAGATGCTCGTCGAGCGGCTTCAATTCGGGCTTGTCGGCCCGCGCGGTCGCGGCGCGCGGCTTTTTCGGTGCGGGCATGGGGCCAATATGGGCCGGACCGGGCTCGGGCGGAAGACGCGGCCGGGTTCGGTGTTGCCGCGCCCCGAAGGGCCGAATACCGTCGCGACCACCGACGATCGTGAGAAGCTTCGACCTTCGCGATGTCAAAACGGAGCCGGCGCCCCGTGCCTGAGCCGATCCATCGCCAAGCCCGTATCGGCCACGTCCACCTCAAGGTGGCCGACCTCGATCGGGCGCTCGGCTTCTATTGCGGCGTGCTCGGCTTCGCCCTGATGCAGCGTTTCGGCAACCAGGCCGCCTTCGTCTCGGCCGGCGGCTACCACCACCATATCGGCCTCAACACCTGGGAGAGCGCGGGCGGCTCGCCTCCGCCGCCCGGCACCACCGGCCTCTACCATCTCGCGATCCTCTATCCGGACCGGGCCGCGCTCGCCGACGCCCTGCGCCGGGTCGAGGCCGCGGGCATCCCCCTCGACGGGGCGAGCGACCACGGCGTGTCGGAAGCCCTCTACCTCAGCGATCCCGACGGCAACGGCGTCGAACTCTACCGCGACCGCCCGGAGGCCGAGTGGCCGCGGGATTCGGAGGGCGGCCTCGCCATGGTCACCCGGCGGCTCGACCTCAGGGGGCTGCGGGCGGAGACCTGATCGGGGTTTGCGATGGGGACGCCGTTCGGCGGGTCGCCGGGGCCAAGCGCTGGCGGAACCCCGGCAGACCCCCGGCAGACCCCTGGCAGACCCCTGGCCGAGCCATCGGGCTTGACGGCTCTGCATCCGCGTGTACTTTGCGTCACAAAGCGCGGTCGGCCTCGGAGGGGGCGCCCCATGCGGGATCTGGACAGGGCCTTGGCCGACATCGTCGCGATCCGGATGCAGATCGCGCGCGACACCGCCTTCCGCGGCCTCGGGGCGGCGACCTTGGCCGCGACGGGCGTGCTGGCGCTCGCGGTGGCGGCCGGGCAGGCGCTGGTCCTCGACGATCCGACCGGGCGACCGGCCGCCTTCTTCGGCCTGTGGATCGCCACGGCCGCCGCGGCCTGCGCGCTGATCGGCTTCGAGGCGGTGCGGCGCTCGCGCCGGGTCCATTCGGGGCTCGCCGACGCCATGGTGTTCAACGCCATCGAGGGGTTTCTGCCCGCGGGCGGCGCGGGGCTCTGCCTCGGACTCGTCTTCGCCCGCTTCGCCCCCGACCAGATCTGGATGCTGCCGGGCCTGTGGCAGGTGCTGGTCGGGCTCGGCCTGTTCGCCTCCGCCCGCATCCTGCCCCGCCCGGTCCAGCTCGTCGGCGCGTGGTACCTGCTCGCGGGCCTGACCGTGCTGGCGCTGGCGAGCGAGGGCCGCCAGCTCTCGCCCTGGCTGATGGGCCTGCCCTTCGCGTTCGGCCAGGGGCTGCTCGCGATCATCATCCACCGCCAGCCGGGCCAGAGCGAGGGAGGCCTCGATGCCTGACGCGACGGAAGCGCGCTTCTCCTACGAGGGGCTCGACCGGGTCATCCACGAGCGGGCGCGGCTCTCGGTGCTGACCTCGCTGGCCTCGCATCCCCGCGGCCTCGCCTTCCCCGATCTCAAGCGGCTGTGCGGGCTCACCGACGGCAATCTCAGCCGCCACCTCGCGGTGCTGCAGGAGGCCGACCTGGTCGCCCTGGAAAAGGGCTACGACCAGAACCGCCCGCAGACCCTGTGCCGGCTGACGCCGTCCGGCCGCGCCCGCTTCCTCGAATACCTCGCGGTGCTGGAGCAGGTGGTGCGCGACGCGCAAGCCGCCGGGGGCAAGGACGCCGCGGCCGGAAGCAAGAGCGCCGCCGGCTTCGCCGAGCCGGCCTGATCGCCGCTTCGATCGAATCTTAACCAAATTCCTCTTTGATCGGCCGACATCCGCCCGGGAGCTTTACGATGCAAAGCCATTTCGAGCGCAGACCAAAACTCCACGCGGCGATCATCATGGACGGCAACGGCCGCTGGGCCAGCGCCCGCGGGCTGCCGCGCGGGGCCGGGCACCGGGCCGGCGTCAAGACGATCCAGCGGGTGGCGGAGGCCGCGAGCGATCTCGGCATCGGCACGCTGACGCTCTACGCCTTCTCCTCCGACAATTGGCGCCGCCCGGCCGACGAGGTCGGCGGGCTGATGCGCCTGCTCAAGGCCTATCTGCGCAGCGAGACCGACCGGCTCGCCCGCACCGGCACGCGGCTCAGCGTGATCGGCCGCCGCGACCGCCTGCCCGACGGCATCCCGCAGGCGATCGAGCGGGCCGAGGCCGCGACCGCTGGCGGCACCCGCCTGACCCTGCGCATCGCCGTCGACTATTCCTCGCGCGACGCGATCCTCGCCGCCGCCGCCCGGCTCGGGCCGGAGGGGTTTTCGCGGGAGGCGATGAGCGCGGCCCTGGGCGAGGCGGGCGACGTCGATCTCCTGATCCGCACCGGCGGCGAGAAGCGCCTGTCCGACTTCCTGCTGTGGGAGGCGGCCTATGCCGAGCTGCACTTCACCGACCGGATGTGGCCGGATTTCGGGGAGGCGGACCTCGCCGCGGCGGTCTCCGACTTCACCGCGCGGGATCGGCGGTTCGGCGGGTTGAACGCGCCCAAGGTGTCCGTGGCGGCGTAAAGTCCCGCGATTCCAAAGGGATCGTCCCTTTGGCGGGGTCTGGGGCAGAGCCCCATGATGGCTTCGCCGACCAGGGCTTTGCCCTGGACCCACGAAAGGACGTGTCCTTTCGAAACCGGGATTATCCGTAGGCCGCCATCGCCCGCACCCCACCGGGCTCGGCCACCGGCACCCCCGCATCGACATACTCGTTGAGCTTGTTGCGGAGCGTCCGGATCGAGATGCCGAGGATGCGGGCGGCGTGGGTGCGGTTGCCGAGGCAATGGTCGAGGGTGTCGAGGATCAGGTCGCGCTCGACATCGGCCACGGTGCGGCCGACGAGGCCGCGGGTGGCGGCCTCGGCGAGGATCGCCGCCCGCTCGACCGGGCCGGACGGGCTCAGCGATTCGCCCTCCGGGCTCAGGATCGCCTCGGCGCCGATCTCGGCCCCCTGGGCGAGCAGCACCGCCCGGTGGATCGTGTTCTCGAGTTCGCGCACGTTGCCGCGCCAGGGATTGCGGGTGACGAGGCCCTGCGCCTCGCGGGTCAGCGCCCGCACCGGCACCCCGTTGGTCTCGGCGTATTTGCGGCCGAAATGGGCGGCGAGTTCGAGGATGTCGGCGGGGCGCTCGCGCAGGGGCGGCAGCCGCAGGTGGACGACGTTCAGTCGGTAGAACAGGTCCTCGCGAAACGTGCCCTTCTTGACCTCCTCGGCGAGGTTGCGGTTGGAGGTCGCGAGCACGCGGATGTCGACCCGGACGGGGGCGGAGCCGCCGACCCGGTCGATCACCCGCTCCTGCAGGGCGCGCAGGAGCTTCGATTGCAGCCGCACGTCCATCTCGGAGATCTCGTCGAGGAGCAGCGTGCCGCCATGGGCCTCCTCGAACCGGCCGATGCGGCGCGCCACGGCCCCGGTGAAGGCGCCCTTCTCGTGGCCGAACAGCTCGGATTCGAGCAGGGCCTCGGGGATCGCCGCGCAGTTGACGCTGACGAAGGGCCGGCTCGCCCGGTTCGACTTGGCGTGGACGTGGCGGGCCAGCACCTCCTTGCCGGTGCCGCTCTCGCCGGTGATCAGCACCGAGGCCTCCGAGCGGGCGACCTGCTCGGCGAGCTTGACCACCCGCTCCATGGAGGCGTCGCGCCAGACGAAGCTGCGGGCATCCGCGGCCACCGCCTCCAGCACCGCCGCGATCAGCTCGGGATCCGGGGGGAGGGGGATGTACTCCTTGGCGCCGGCCTGGATCGCCGCCACCGCCGCCCGGGCGTCGGAGGCGATGCCGCAGGCGACCACGGGCGTGCGGATGCGCTCCTCGGCGAGCGCCCGGACCAGCCGGGCGATGTCGAGCCCGACATCGACCATGACGAGGTCGCCGCCCTTGGCGCGCAGGACCGCGAGCCCCTGCTCGATCCCCTCCGCATGGGTCACCGCGGCGCCCCGCTGCATGGCGATCTTCGAGGCGGTGACGAGCTCGCTCGAGAGCCGTCCGACGATGAGGAGCCGCATGAGGGGTTCTCCGGAATCTCGTTCGATGCGGGGCGGCCCACCCCGGACTGCGATGATCCCTCATCGTCGTCCGGCCCCCGCGCCCCGGATCGTGACGGCGCCGGGCGCGCGGGGGGGAGGCGGGCGTCCGCCGGGCGTGCCGCGCGGGCGGCACAACAGGAAATCAGTGATCGTTCTTGATGATCTCGGTCATGGTGACGCCGAGGCGCTCCTCGACCAGCACCACCTCGCCGCGGGCGACGAGGCGGTTGTTGACGAACACGTCGATGGCCTCGCCGACCTTGCGGTCGAGCTCCAGCACCGCGCCGGGGCCGAGCCGCAGGAGGTCGCCGATCGGCATGCGCGAGGAACCGAGCACCGCCGAGACCACCACCGGCACGTCGAAGACCTGTTCCAGGTCGGCGGCGCTTTTGGGCGAGGTCGGCACGTCGCGCACCGAGCCGGGGCCGCCCTCGTCGTAGGGGAGGTCGCCTTCGTTGAGCTGGGGCAGGCTGAAATCGTCGCGGGACATCGGATCGAGCCTCGGATCGTCAGGCGTCATCGGAAAAGGGATGGGGCGTCAGGGCTTGGGGCGTCAGGGCCTGGGCCACGGCGGCCTCGATGCGGGCGCGCTCGCGCACCACGCCGCCGTCGGCCCATTCGAGGCGGGCGTCGCCCGGCGGCATGTCGGGTTCGCCGAGCACCACGAGGCGGCCCTCGAAGCCGTGCTCCCGGGCGAGCCGCCGCATCAGCGTCTCGGCCTCCTCCACGAGGCCCTCGTTGAGGCGCAGCACGAGGTGGGGCACGCCGCGAAGATGGCGGAGCGCCGCCCGGGCCGCCTCCTCCACCGCCGCGAGCGGGCGCGCGTCGAGGGCCTCGCCCGCGATCCGCTTCGCCAGGGCGGTCGCGAAGGCGAGCGCCTGCGCCTCGCGCTCCGCGTCGCGGGCATCCGACTGGTGGATCAGGCCGGCGGCGGCGAGCCCGAC
>NZ_CAKLBV010000104.1 GCF_920984675.1 Methylobacterium sp. Leaf118 | reverse complement strand
CAGGGCTCGGTGACGCCGCCGGAGGGCCCGGCGCCGGGCCTCTACGCCCTCGACCGCGCCGCCGAGCGGGACGTGTGCCGCATCGAGCTGTCGCCGCCCACCGCCGCCGACAAGGATTATGCCGCGGCCCGGCTCCTGCCCGGCTGCCGCGACAGCGGGATCACCGTGTTCGATCCCGCCGGCTGGCGCTTCACCGGCCACCAGATGACCCTGAAGGCCCGCCGCGGCCACGCGGTGACCCTCGTCGCCCTCGGCGAGGGCCGCTGGCGGCGCGATCCCGATATCGGCTTCACGCTGGTGCTCCGGAAGGTGGAGCCCTGAGGCCGGGGCCCCTCCCGCGACGGGGCCCGTCGCCGGACCTCCCAGGGCTTCCGCATCGCCCAGGGCTTCCGCGCGGGGTGAGAGCGGCCCCCTCGGTCGCCGCGCCGCCTCGGCCCGCGGAAGCGCCGGGCTCCGGCGGCGGACACGGCCGGAACCGGCCCCGTCCGCCGCCGACCGCCCTTACGGCGCGAGGTCGGGCACCGGCTTGACGACACCCGCCTCGGCGCCGATCGGCTGCGGGGCCGGAACCGGGGCCGTGCCGTCGATCCGCGGCGGCGGCGCGAGCTGCAGCTGCTCGCTGGTATAGGCGAGGGCGTCGTAGGCGCGGCGCGGATCGTCGTTCAGCTTGGTGCCGTAGCTCGGCACGATCTGCCGGATCTTGGCCTGCCATTCGGGGCTGGCGACCCTCTTGGCGAAGACCTTCTCCAGCACGGTCAGCATGATCGGCGCCGCCGTCGAGGCGCCCGGCGAGGCGCCGAGCAGGGCGGCGATGCTGCCGTCCTTGGCCGACACGACCTCGGTGCCGAGCTTGAGCACGCCGCCCTTCTCGGGATCGCGCTTGATGATCTGCACGCGCTGCCCGGCCTGGACCAGGCGCCACTCGTCCTTCTTGGCGTTCGGGAAGTACTCGCGCAGGGCCTGGTAGCGGTCCTCGTCGGAGAGCATCACCTGACCGGCGAGGTACTCGATCAGCGGGTACTGATCGACGCCGACCCGGACCATCGGCCAGACGTTGCTGGTGGTGGTCGAGGTGAGAAGGTCGAAATACGAGCCTTCCTTGAGGAACTTGGTCGAGAAGGTCGCGAACGGCCCGAACAGGATCACGCGCTTGCCGCCGAGCACCCGGGTGTCGAGATGCGGCACCGACATCGGCGGCGAGCCGACCGAGGCCTTGCCGTAGGCCTTGGCGAGGTGGCGCGTCGCCACGTCCGGGTTCTCGTTGACGAGGAACGAGCCGCCGACGGGGAAACCGCCATACTCCTCGGCCTCCGGGATGCCCGAGGCCTGCAGGAGATGCAGCGCGCCGCCGCCCGCACCGATGAACACGAACTTGGCGTCGACGGCGACCCGCGTCCCGTCCTTCAGGTTCTTGGAGGTGATCCGCCAGGTGCCGTCCTTGTTGCGCTCGATGCTCTCGACCTCGGTCGAGAGGCGCAGGTCGAACTTCGGCTGGGTCTGCAGCGCGGCGACGTATTGCCGGGTGATCTCGCCCCACTCGACATCGGTGCCGAGCGGCGTCCAGGTGGCGGCGATCTTCTGCTTCGGATCGCGGCCCTCCATCATCAGGGGGACCCACTTCTTGAGCTGCTCGGGATCCTCCGAGTAGTCCATGCCGGCGAAGAGCGGGCTCGCCTTCAGCGCCTCGTGGCGCTTCTTCAGGAACGCGATGTTGTCGTCACCCCAGACGAAGCTCATATGCGGGGTGGTGTTGATGAAGCTGCTCGGGTTCTTCAGCACGCCCTGCCGCACCTGCCAGGCCAGGAACTGGCGAGTGATCTGGAAGGCCTCGTTGATCTCGACGGCCTTCTCGATCTTGACCTTCCCCTTCGAATCCTCCGGGGTGTAGTTCAGCTCGGCCAGGGCCGAGTGGCCGGTGCCGGCGTTGTTCCAACCGTTGGAGCTCTCGAGGGCCACGCCGTCGAGCCGCTCGATCATCTCGATCGACCAGTCGGGCTCGAGTTCGCGCAGCCACACGCCGAGGGTGGCGCTCATGATGCCGCCGCCGATCAGCAGGACATCGACGGTGCGGGCGGGGCCCGCGGCGAGGGCCGGGCCGTCGGGCAGGGCCGTGGCGGCGAGGCCCGCCAGCGCGCCGCCGATCAGTTGCCGGCGATTCATCGGAAGAGAGTGATGCTGCATGATACTACCCCCGGCGCGCGCCCCGTCTTTGAATTTCATTTTATTTTTCGTGCGGCGCAAACATTATTTGACCAGCCGCTCCGCTATCGCAGGCGCCGGTCCGAGGCAACGGGGGCGCGGCATGTCGGCTACATGGCAGCCATGTCATGAAGACTTGAGGAGACGGGGCGGACGGGTCCCGCGCCGTCCCGATGTCAGAACAAAGCCCGCGCGGCGAGATGCGCCCCGAGGCCCAGGAGGCCGAGAAAGAAGCAGCGCCGGAAGACCGGCTCGCTGACCCGCCCGCGCACCCAGCCGCCGACGAACATGCCGCCGAGCGCCGGAACGAGGGCGAGGGTCGAGATGCCGGCGATCTTCGGGCCGAGCAGGCCGCTCCCCGTGAGGGCGATGGCCAGGGCGATGGTGGAGACGGTGAACGACAGGCCGAGCGCCTGGATCAGGTCGTCCCGGTTCAGCCCGAGCGACCCGAGATAGGGGGCGGCGGGAAACGAGGAGACCCCGGTCGCGGCGGTCACCACGCCGGTGGCGGCGCCGACGAGGGGCGCGAGCCAGCGCTCCACCGCCGGGGACACGGCGAGGCGAAGGGCGGCGAGGCCGTAGGCGGCGTAGATCATCAGGGCGAAGCCCAGGGCGATGGTGGCCTCCCGCCCGTACCGGCCGTGCAGGACGGCGCCCGCCGCGAGCGTCGCCAGCGCGCTCGCGGCCAGGAGCGGCCAGAGCCGCCGGGCGAGCGCCCCGAAGCGCGGGCCCGCGGCGAGCTGCCAGACATTGGTGACGAAGGCGGGCACGACGAGGAGCGCCGCGGCCTCCGCCGGCGTCATGACGAGGCTGAGCAGGCCCACCGCCACCGGCGGGAGGCCGAGCCCGACCACGCCCTTGACGAAGCCGGCGAGCAGGAAGGCGAAGGCGGCGATGAGGAGCGCCGAGGGGTCGAGGGGAAAGGTCATGGACGATCCGCGGTCCGGACTTCGATCGGGCGGGGGAGACGCGGTCGCGCCGCGCCGCCGCGGTTGCGAGGCTCCCCCCAGCGCAGGATCGGGGCGGCGGGCAGGGGGTCGCCTGGGGGTAAGGGGGATGCGGGCCGGGTCATGCGGGCGACCCTGCCCGGGCGGGTTTCCCGCGACAATGCGGAACTCGCCCGCCTCAGCCTTCGGTTCTTCCGAAGGGCTTGCGTTTTTCGCCCGTGGATCGGACGATGGCGGGCGGCCCATTCCGAAACCCCGGCGCCCGCGCGCCGGAACGGGCGGTGGCGCAGAGGCGTCGCGAGAGGGCCGGGATGCGCTTCGACCTGACGGATCTGCGCCTGTTCCTCCACGTCGTCGAGGCCGAGAGCATCACCCACGGCGCCGAGCGTGCCGGCCTCGCTTTGGCCTCGGCGAGCGAGCGCATCCGGGGTATGGAGGGGGCGGGTGGGGTGCCGCTCCTGGAGCGCCACGCCCGCGGGGCGCGGCCGACCCCGGCCGGGCTCGCGGTCGCCCACCATGCCCGGATGGTGCTGGGGCAGCTCGAACAGATGCGGGGCGAACTCGGCCAGTATGCCCACGGCCTGCGCGGCCATGTCCGGTTCCTGTCGATCACCGCGGCGCTCGCCGCCTTCCTGCCCGAGGCCCTGTCGGGCTTCCTCGCGGCGCATCCGGGCATCGACATCGACCTGGAGGAGCGTACCAGCCGCGAGATCGTCGACGCGGTGGCGAGCGGGCTCGCCGATCTCGGCGTCCTGGCCGATTCGACCGATCCCGCCGACCTGGAGGTCATTCCCCTGCGGCCGGACCGGCTCATCCTCGTGGTGCCCGAGGCCCATGCCCTGGCGGACCGCGCATCGGTGTTCCTGCGCGAGGTGCTGGACGAGCCCTTCGTGGGCCTGAGCCACGACCGGGCGCTGCAATCCTACCTCGCCGGGCACGCCGCCCGGGCCGGCCGCCCGTTCAAGCTGCGGGTGCGCCTGAGCGGGCTGGAAGCCGTCTGCCGGATGGTCGAGCGCGGGGTCGGCGTGGCGATCGTCCCCGAGGCGGCGGCCCTGCGCTCGGTCCAGGCGGCGGCGATCCGGGCGGTGCCGCTGAGCGACCCCTGGGCGCGCCGCACCCTCATCCTGTGCGCCCGCCGCTTTTCGGCCCTGCCGGCCCATGCCCGGCAGCTCGCCGATCATCTGGCCGGGTTCTGCCGGTGAGGCGCATCACCCGAAGGGTCAGATCGCGGCGGCCGGGTCCTCGTCGGCCCGCTCCGGGCGCTCCCGGCGCGGACGGCGCTCGAACACGGCGCGCCCCAGCGCCCGCAGCGGCGCGGTAAGGCGACGGGCATCCTCGGCCCGCTCCATGAAGGTCTCGCCGCGGCGGATCTCCCGGTCGAGGGCCGCCATGGTGCGCGCGAGCGCCGGATCGTCGTCGTCGAGCCAGACCTCGACGGTGCGGGCGAAGGCGATCACCGTGCCCTGGATCTTGAGGCGCCCGAGCGGCCCCTCCGTGTCGATGCCGGCGGCGGCCAGCATGTAGCGGTGGGAATTGAGCGCCACCCCGTTGAGCGCCAGCATCGAGAGCGGATCGCCGCGCAGGGCGAAGCCGATCCGCCGCAGGGCCGTCTTGTAGGGGGTCATCGCGTCGAGGCGGCGCATCAGCACGTCGAACAGGCGCTCACGGGCGGGCTCGTCGGCGAGGTCGCTCGCCTCGGCCTCCAGCACCGTCCGGTCGATGATCCGCGACAGGCCGCCGAGCACCGCGCCCTTCGAGGGGAACAGCTCGCGCAGTTCGGCGAGCGTCAGGCCGGCCTCCCGGGCGATGTCGCCGATCTCGATGTCGTTCCAGGGCTGCTCGGCGGCAAGCCGCATCAGCGCCTCGACCGCGGCCTCGCGGGGATTGGGTTTCTTGCCAGAGGCGCCGCCTTCGGGCTTGCCGCCGGATTCCGCCGCGGGGGCCGCTTCCATGATCCGTGCTCCGTGCTCGCTTCGTCCGTCATGTAGGGACGCCGCCGCCGGGTTGCACCCTGGGTCGGCTCATACCCAATCCGGTTGATCCCTTCGGGATGGCGGATGTGGGCTTCGCTCAAACGCCGCGCGGGCTTGCCTGATCCGGGCTCCGCTTTGATCAAGCGGAGCCCGGATCAGCCGGACAATTCGCCCGCCCGGCGGCGCGCCGCCGCGACGGCCTCGCCGAGGAGGTCCGGCAGCCCCCCCTCGCGCATCAGCACCGCCAGCGCCGCCGCCGTGGTGCCGCCCGGCGAGGTCACGTCCCGGCGCAGCTGCCCGGCCTCCCGCGGGTCGCCGTCGAGCAGCGCGCCCGACCCGGCGACGGTGGCGCGGGCGAGGCGTTCGGCGAGGTCCCGCGGCAGGCCGGCGGCGATCCCCGCCTCGGCGAGGGCCTCGGCCAACAGGAACACATAGGCCGGCCCGGAGCCCGACACCGCGGTGACCGCGTCGATCAGGCGCTCGTCGTCGAGCCACGCGACGAGGCCGGCCCCGGCCAGCAGGGCGTCGGCGGCGGCTCGGGCCTCCGCCCCGACCTCGGGGCTGCCGACCGCGCCGGTCGCGCCGCGGCCGATGCTGGCCGGCAGGTTCGGCATCGCCCGCACGATCGGCCCGGCCCCGGGCAGGCGCCGCCTCAGGTCGGCGATGGTCTTGCCGGCGAGGATCGAGACCACGAGGGTGTCGGGGCCGATCCAAGCCGAGAGGGCGGGGGCGGCCTCCTCCAGCGCCTGCGGCTTGACGCCGAGCACCAGGGCGCCGGCCGGCGCCGCGCCTCCGGAAGGGGGGGTCGGGTTGAGCCGGATCCCGCGCGCGGCGCAGAGATCGGCGATCTCGGGGGAGGGGTGGGGGTCGAGCACCACCGTGTCGGCCGGGTCGAGCCCGCCGGCGAGCCAGCCCTTGAGCAGGGCGCCGCCCATCTTGCCGGCTCCAGCGAGCACCAGGGGCGTCGGCACGGGAGCGGGGGAGGGAACTGGGGAGGGCGCGGATGTCTCGCTCATGCGCCCTCGATCCCACCGGAATGGGACAGGATCAAGCCTCGCCTTATCAAGCCTCGCCTTCGGTCTCGAACAGCACCGCGTCGAGGGCCTCGCGGGCGGACTTGCCGGCCCAGAGCACGAACTGGAAGGCCTGGAAGTAGCGCTCGCAGGCGTCGGCGGCCGATTTCATCAGGGCGGCGCACTGCGCCTGGGTCGGGGCGATGCCGCCGGTGAGCAGGAGCGAGTGGCGGAACATCACCACGCTGTCGGAGGACCACAGGTCGAAATGGCCGATCCAGAGCTGCTCGTTCACCAGCGAGACCAGCCGCAGGATCTCGGCCCGGCGCCGCTCCGGCACCTTGAGGTCGAAGGCGGCGGCGACGTGCAGGGCCTCGACCTCCTCGATCCAGGTGAAGGCGACATGGTACTCGGCCCAGCGCCCCGAGACCGAGACCGACATCTCGTCCGTCTCGATCCGGTCGAAGATCCAGTCGCGCAGCGAGGCGAGGCGCTCGACCACGTCGATCGGGTGCTCGAGCCGGTCTTCGATGTCGAGGAGCGTGAGCTGGGTCATGGCTGTCCAAGTTGTCGGTCCGCTCGGTGGGTCCGAACGGGCCGGCGGGCAAAGCAGGGCCGTGACGGAACTCGGGCGAGTCCCGTCGATCTCCGTCCTGCGGAGGGGTTCAGTCGGATTTCGCGAGCCCCGAAGTCCGGCCTCACCGTCCCGCCGGGGCGAATCGTCGTCGGGACGTTTATAGCCCGCGCGCCCCGCGGGCTTCAAAGCGTCGTCCGGCATCAGCAGTGGGCAACGTGACGATCCACCGCTGCTTCCTGTGCAAAGACAAGCGTCCCGACGGCGGAGCCGCCGCGGCCGATTCAGACCGATTCCGTACTGCCGGCCATCCCGGCATCGGGGCCGAGGCGGGCTTCGAGGGCGCTCACGCGGGCGGCCAGGGCGTCGTTCTGGCTGCGCAGGGCCGCCACGAGATCGCGCAGCACATCGACCTCCTCGCGGGTGGCGATGTCCATGTCGCGGATCAGGCGCTCGGCCTGGCCCTTCAGGAGGGTCTCGGCCTCCCGGCGCACGCCCTGGGCCGCCCCGGCGGCATCGGTGAACATCCGGGCGACGTCGTCGAAGAGGCGGTTCGAGCTTTGCATGGGTTCTCTCCCGGGCCCTCGACCACTCTCGGGCGCACCGCCTCGACATAGGAATCGGCAGGCACCGGGGCAATCGGAAGCCGGGGGGCAATCGAAAGACCGGGGCAATCGAAAGGATGTCGGCGGCCCGGACTCTTGTTGCCGAACGTGTCCGGCGGCGGCGCGCGAAACATCGCGTGACCATCGCCGCCGCGCCGCCCGCTTCCAGGGCGGGCCGGCGGGAGCGTAAGACCGGGCCCGTGATGAGCGCGAGCGGACCGACCCCCCATATCCTCGTCGTCGAGGACGACCGCGAGATCAGCGCGCTCGTGGCGCGCTACCTGCGGGCCAACGAGTGCCGGGTCAGCGTGGCCGGCGACGGGCGCGAGATGGACCGGGCGCTCGCCGACGCCCGCGTCGACCTGATCGTCCTCGACCTGATGCTGCCCGGCGAGGACGGACTCAGCCTGTGCCGGCGCCTGCGGGCCGCCTCGCAGATCCCCATCCTGATGCTCACGGCAAAATCCGAGGACATCGACCGGATCGTCGGGCTCGAGATCGGCGCCGACGATTATCTCGGCAAGCCGTTCAACCCGCGCGAGCTCCTGGCCCGGATCCGCGCCATCCTGCGCCGCCGCAGCGCCGAGCCGCAGGACGGGGACGGGGTGCGCCGCCTCCATTTCGCGGGCTGGACCCTGGATGTCGGCCTGCGCCAGGTGCTGAGCCCGGAGGGCGCGCGCATCGCGGTTACCGGCGCCGAGTTCGACCTCCTGCACGCCCTCTGCCTGCGGCCGGGCCGGGTGCTGTCGCGCGACCAGCTCCTCGACCTGACGCAGGGGCGGGCGGCGGGGCCGTTCGAGCGCAGCATCGACGTGCTGGTCTCGCGCCTGCGCCAAAAGATCGAGCGCGACCCGCGCAATCCCGAGATCATCCGCACGATCCGGTCCGGCGGCTACCTGTTCGCCCCGGAGATCGGCCGGTCATGAGTGCCCCAGAAACCAGCGAAGGAACCAGAGAAGGAACCAGCGCGAGAGCCATCAAGGCGCCCCTCGAGGGGGCGGTCGAGGGGGCGGTCGAGGGGAAGGCCGCCCCTGTGGGGCCCCCGTTGGAAGCCCCTGCGGAGCCCCCCGCCGTCCCGTCCCGCCTCGCCCGCTTCCGATTCGGGCCGCGCCCGCGCAGCGCGGCGGGACAGATCGCGCTCCTCGTCGTCGCGGCGATGCTCGCCGCCCATGTGCTGGCCGCGGTGGCGGTGCTGGCGCTGCGCGAGCCGTGGCGGCCCGACGAGCGCCCGGGAGTGGCGGCCACCCGCCTCTCGACGCTGGCGCGCCTCC
>NZ_CAKLBV010000103.1 GCF_920984675.1 Methylobacterium sp. Leaf118 | reverse complement strand
CCCGCCGCAGACCCCCGCTCAGGCCCCTGCGCCGGCCCGTCCGCAGGCCACGCCGGCGGCGCCGGTGCGGCCCGCCGGACAGGCGCCGGTCCAGGGCAAGCCGGGCACCCGCGACAATCGCGGCTGGCTGTCCGACCTCCTGACCCGCGCCTCGATCGACGACGAGGAGACGCCGGAGGCGCCCGCCCCCGAGGCGCGGCCGGCGGAGCGGCTCTCCCTCGACGCGATCTCGACCGACATCGCCCGGATGGTCGATCATCAGGCCTCGGTCGAGTTCTGGCAGCGCTACCGCCGCGGCGAGTCCAACCTGTTCGACGGCACGCTCTACACGGCCCAGGGTCGGCAGATCTTCGATCAGATCCAGCGCCGCTACCGCGCCGATGCCGAGTTCCGCCGCACGGTGGACCGCTATGTCGGCGAGTTCGAGCGCCTGCTCGGCGGCGTGACCAAGAACGACCCCGACACCCGGCGGGCCGACGCCTATCTCACCTCCGAGACGGGCAAGGTCTACACGATGCTGGCCCATGCCAGCGGGCGCTTCGACGAGGCGTGAGCGCGGGCGAGGGGACCGCGCGGCGGTTCCCTCCCCGCACGGCCCGGCGCCTGGCGCGCACGGACCGAAGATGTGCCCGCCGGCGACCCCCGCTCGGGACGCAGCCGGTGCCGCGAGGGAGGCGGGTCCGGGCCTCGGCCCGCGCGGTGGAGACCGGCATTCGCAACACGCCGGTGCGTCACGAAGGCCGAGACGGACCCACCGGCGAGGGCCCCCGCGACGGCAGGGGGCCCTCGTCTGTGCCGTTGTCTTCCGAGGATCGGGGGCTCCGGGCGCCCTCCCCTCGGGGCAAGCGCGCCACTCGCCGGGGGGCGACCGGCGGCGGCGTCAATCGGCCCGGGCGTTGACCTCGAGCTTGTCCAGCACCGCGGCCGGGGTCGGGGCGGTGCTGACATCGACCATGCCGAGGCCGTCGCCGCTCTTCGCCTTGGCGCTGATCGAGAGCGTGCCGGGCTTGGCCACGAACTTGCCCATGGCGGCGCCGATCGCCTTGGCGGCGGCGGAGTTGCCGAGGATGATCGGCACGCCGATCACGCTCGCGGTCACGTATTCCTTGCGCAATTCGTCGGGCTTGAGGCTCAGCACCTGCGCCTGGGCGGCGATGAAGCGCTCGAACAGGCCACCATTCTCGAGCGTCAGGTCCAGGGCCTTGGCGGTGGCCGAGAGCATGGCGAAGCCGGAGACCGCCGCGTCGGGATCGAACACCTCGGGGCCGATCCCGCCCAGCGTGGCGTTGACCTGCAGGCGGCCCATATCCTTGCCCGACAAAGACAATTCCTTGAAGCTCAGCTCCCGCGTGCCCTCGTTCCAGGCGGTGTCGGCCACGAGGTCGAGGTCGAGGTCGCGGTAGCCGTAGAGGCCCAGCGAGCCGAGGCCCGGGACGCTCTCCACCGCCGAGGCCGGCAGGGTGAGGCCGTTCAGGGACAGGCGGGTCGCGGTCGGCACCCCGTCCTTGGGGGGGCCGAAGCTCACGCTGCCGCCGCGCACGCCGAGCTGCATCGGCGCGGCCTTGGCCGCCGGGTCGGCGCCCGGGGCGGCGAGGGCGAGGCCGAGGCCGGACAGGGTCAGGGTGCCGATGACGGGGGTGAGGCGGCGCAGCTCCGCCTCCTGCGCCGCCGGGTCGAGGGCCGGAGGCACGCCCTTCTCGGCCGGCTTGTCGGCGGGGGCGGCCTTGTCCGCGGGGACCGCCTTGGCGAGCCGGCGCAGGGTCGCGATGGTGGGCTCCAGCGAGAAGCCGGTCAGCCCGAGCCGGGCGAGCCGACCGCTCGCTTCCGCCGAGCCGAAGGAGAGGTCGGAGAGCGCGAAGCCCGCCTCCGCCCCGCCGCCCGCATAGGTCATCCGGCCGATGCCGACGGAGACCGGATCGGGCCCCTTCACTTCCTTCACGGTGAGGTCGCTCGCCTCGAAGCTGCCGACGGAGACCGATTCGGCGAGGTCGGCGAGGAGGCCGGCGGCGCGGGCGCGCTTGGCCGGGTCGGCCTGCGACAGGTCGGCGCCCGACAGCGATTCCACCGCCCCGGACCACGTCGCCGGGGTCTGGCGCCCGGCGAGATCGCGGCCCGCGATCCGGGCGATCGAGACCGTGGTGCCGCGCTCGTCGATGAAGGCGATGCTCTCCACCGCGAGGGAGGCGTAGAGCCGCTGGAAGCCGCTGCGGGCGTCCCCGGCCTCGGCGTAGAGGCGGGCGAGCGCGGTGAGGTCGACCTCCTCGGCCCGGATCTTCCCGTAGCTGCCGCTGCCGGCGCCCGGCTGCCCCGCCGCCTCGACGGACAGGGTCGCCCCCGCGGCGGTCAATTCGCTGATGCGCCCGCCATGGACGTTGCGGGCGGTCACGTCGCGGTAGGTCACGATCTGCCGCTTCGGGCCGCTGCGGCGCTCGACCCGCAGTTCCGGCATGGTCAGGCTGCCGGCATCGAGGCGCTGCAGGCGGGTGCCCCAGGACTCCTTGGCGTCGGAGCGGAAGATCGCGAGCAATTCCTCCTTCGACAGCCGCGTGCCGCTCACCGCGACCCGGGGGGCGCTCACCGCCGTGTCGCCGAAGGCGAGGACGACGTTCTCCAGGACGAGGTCCTGCACGGCGGAGGCCGCTTCCTGCGCCGCCGCCGGCGCCACCGGCGCAAGGGGGGGCAGCAACGTCGCCCCCGCGGTCACCAGCGCCGCCGCGCAGGCCGGAGCGAGCAGCGCCCGCGGGAGGACGGGACGGCGCGTCGATGGCGTCATGGCTGGATCGGATCGGGAGCTGACGGGGAGGGAAGGCCGTGTGGGGCTCCATCCCTGCCGGTTTTCCACAGGCGTGGCAATCGCGCGGGGGCCACGAAAGGGGCCGACCCGCCGCGACCCGGTTCAGATCGCGAAGGAGGTGCCGCAGCCGCAGGAGGCGGTGGCCAGCGGATTCTCGATCTTGAAGGACTGGCCGATCAGGTCGTTGACGAAGTCGATCGTGGCGCCGCCCATGTATTCGAGCGAGACCGGATCGACCAGCACGGTGGCGCCGTCGCGCTCGATCACCACGTCGTCGCCCTCGCGGGCGCGGGTGATGTCGAAGGCGTAGGAGAAGCCCGAGCAGCCGCCGCCGTTCACGCTGATGCGCAGCGACGAGCCCGGGGGCTCCGTGCCCATGATCTCGTTGATGCGCTTCGCGGCGCGGGGGGTCAGGGTGATCTCGGCCATTGCAGGGAAGGTCCCGTCTCGAACCTGTGTGTCGCGGTTCGCCCGCGATTGCCGCGGACGCCCGACACACAAGATATGAGGCGCGGCGGCGGGCCGCAACGCGGCCGATCGCGGGGTCGACCCGCGGCCCGGTCGGGGGCGGTCCCGCGGCGGTCGAGGCAAGTGAGGGTCCTGTGCGGCAGAACGGCGAGCGTTGGCGGGCGCCCTACGCGACCGATCCGGGCGCGACCCGCGGGCGGCGGATCCCCGAGCCGTCCTCGCCGACCCGCAGCGACTTCCAGCGCGACCGCGACCGCATCATCCACTCGACCGCGTTCCGGCGCCTCAAGCACAAGACCCAGGTCTTCGTGCATCACGAGGGGGACCATTACCGCACCCGCCTGACCCACACCCTGGAGGTCAGCCAGATCGCCCGGGCGCTCGCCCGGGCGCTGGGGCTCGACGAGGATCTGGCCGAGGCCTTGGCCCTGTCGCACGATCTCGGCCACACCTGCTTCGGCCATACCGGCGAGGATGCGCTGCACGCCTGCATGGCCGCCCATGGCGGGTTCGACCACAACGCCCAGGCCCTGCGCATCGTGACGCGGCTGGAGCGGCGCTATGCCGGGTTCGACGGCCTCAACCTGACCTGGGAGACGCTGGAGGGGCTGGTCAAGCACAACGGGCCGCTGCTCGACGCGTCCGGCGCGCCCGTCCGGCGCTACGCCGCCATCGGCGTCCCGGCGGCGGTGCTCGAGTACAACGCGCTCCATGACCTGGAATTGTCGCGCTTCGCCGGTCCCGAGGCGCAGGCGGCGGCGCTCGCCGACGACATCGCCTACGACGCCCACGATCTCGACGACGGCCTGCGCGCCGGGCTGTTCGACCTCGACGACCTCGCCACCGTGCCGTTCCTGAAGGCCCTGCTCGACGAGATCGAGGCCCTGCATCCCGGCCTGGAGGCCTCGCGCCGCATCCACGAGCTGGCGCGCCGGGTCATCACCCGCTTCGTCGAGGACGTGATCCGCGAGGGCGAGGCCCGGCTCGCGGCGCTCGCGCCGGGGCGCGTCGCCGAGATCCGCGGGGCCTCAGCCCCCGTCATCGCCTTCTCGCCGGCGATCGCCGAGGCCGATGCCCAGATCAAGCGCTTCCTCTACGCGCGGATGTACCGCCACCCGGGCGTGATGGCGGTGCGGGGCAAGGCGTCCGGTATCGTCACCGACCTCTTCGCCGCCTTCCGCGACGATCCCACGCGGATGCCCGCGGAGTGGAGCGAGGGGCTGGCCGGAGCGAGCGAGGCCCGCCGGGCGCGGCGCGTGGCCGATTACATCGCCGGCATGACCGACACCTACGCGGTGCTGGAACACGGGCGGCTGTTTGCCCGCACGCCCGATCTCCACTGGAGCCCGCCGAGCCGCGGGCTCCCTCTGACGGAGCCGTGAGGCCCGCTCACTCGCAGACGCAAGGCGTCCCGTAGCCGGTGTTGTAGCTCGGGGCGTAGCCGTAGGCGGCGGGGGCGTAGCCGGTCCCGTAGGCCGGCGCGGCGTATCCGTAGCTGCCGTAGCCCGATCCATAGCCCGAGCCGTAGGCGGCACCGGACAGGGCGCCCGCGGCGAGGCCGACGCCCAGACCCAGGCCGGCCCCCGCGAGGCCGAGCCCGGCACCCCGGCCATAGGAACCGCGCCAGCCGTAGCCGCCATAGCCGCCGCGATCGCCCCAGCCGCCGCGATGCCCGGCGAAGCCGCCGTGGTGCCCGTAACCGCGATGCCCGCCGAACCTGCCTTGATGGCCGAAGCCGCGATGCCCGCCGAAACCGCCCTGGTGGCCGAAGCCGCCGTGATGTCCGAAGCCGCCGTGGCCACCACCGACATGGCCACCACCGACATGGCCGCCGCCGACATGGCCGCCGCCGTGACGCCCGCCATGGCCGCCGTGATGGCCGAAGCCGCCGGCCTGGGCTGCGGCGGGCAGGAGGACGAGGGCGGCGAGCGCGGCGCCCGAGAGGACGAGGGTTTTCATGGTCGGACCGATCTCCGGTGGCGATGGCACCGGTCACAACGCCGCCTTGGGCTGCGATCCGCAACGATGCGTTCTACCGAGGGGCGGACCCGTCCCGGAGAAAAGCGGACGGCCCCTCCTCCCCGCCCCCGAGGTGACCCCGTGAGCTCTGCGCCCCGAGCCTCCCGCGAGACCCGCGCCGCCTATCCCCGCCACGTGCCGCTCGCCACGCGCTGGGCCGACAACGACGTCTACGGACACCTCAACAACGTGGTCTACTACGCCCTCTTCGACACGGCGGTGAACGGCCTCCTGGTCGAGGCGGGCGTCCTCGACCTCGCCGACGGCCCGGTGATCGGCCTCGTGGTCGAGACCGGCTGCCGCTATTTCGCCCCGGTCGCCTTCCCCCAACCCTTGACCGCCGGCGTGCGGGTCGCCCGGCTCGGCCGCTCCAGCGTGCGCTACGAGATCGCGATCTTTTCTCACGCCGACGCCGAGGCCGTCGCGCAGGGGCATTTCGTGCATGTCTACGTCGATCGGCACACCCGCCGGCCGGTGCCGCTGCCGGACGCGATGCGGGCGGTGCTGAGCGTGCTCCTGCGCGCGCACGGCGAGGCGCCGTGACACCCCCGGCCCCCGTTGCTATGCCCCGCCCCTGACTTCCGGCCGCCCGACCTTTTCGCCGCGCGGCCGCGCCAGCGGAATCGCGATCGACCCATGAACATCTTCGCTCTCTTCGAGACCCGCCTACGCGAGGCCCTCGAAGCCCTCACCCGTTCCGGTGCGCTGCCCGCGGGGCTCGACCTGTCGCGCGTGCTGGTCGAGCCGCCGCGCGATCCCAGCCACGGCGATCTCGCCACCAACGCCGCCCTGGTTCTGGCCAAGGACGCCCGGCAGAACCCCAAGGTGCTCGGCGAGGCGCTGGCGGCGGAGCTGCGGCGCGATCCCCGCATCGTCGAGGCCAGCGTGGCCGGGCCGGGCTTCCTCAACCTGCGTCTCGCCCCCGAGATCTTCCAGGAGGTGGTCCGGGCGGTGCTGCGCGACGGCGAGGCGTTCGGGCGCGGACAGATGCCGGGCGGGCCGGTCAATATCGAGTACGTCTCGGCCAACCCGACCGGGCCGATGCATGTCGGCCATGGCCGCGGGGCGGTGTTCGGCGACGCGCTGGCCAATCTCCTGGCCGCCGCCGGCCGGGACGTGACGCGCGAATACTACATCAATGACGCGGGCGCGCAGGTCGACGTGCTCGCCCGCTCCGCCTTTCTCCGCTACCGCGAGGCCCTCGGCGAGACGATCACGATCCCCGACGGGCTCTATCCCGGCGACTATCTGAAGCCGGTGGGCGAGGCTCTCGCCGCGGCGCAGGGCCGGGCGCTCCTCGACCAGCCCGAGGCCACATGGCTGCCGCTGGTGCGCCGCTTCGCCATCGACGCGATGATGGACATGATCCGCGCGGATCTGGCCGCCATCGGCATCCGCCACGACGTGTTCTTCTCGGAAGCCACGCTCCAGGGCGCGGGCGGCCAAGGGGACAACAAGGTCGCCGCGCTGCTCGACGCCCTGCGGGAGAAGGGCCTCGTCTACGAGGGCCGGCTGCCCCCGCCCAAGGGCCAGCTGCCGGAGGATTGGGAGGACCGGGAGCAGACCCTGTTCCGCTCGACCCCATTCGGCGACGACGTCGACCGGCCGCTGCTGAAGTCCGACGGCTCCTACACCTACTTCGCCTCCGACATCGCCTATCACCGGGACAAGTGGCTGCGCGGCGCCTCCGAATTGATCGACGTGCTCGGGGCCGACCATGGCGGCTACGTCAAGCGGATGCAGGCGGCGGTGACGGCGGTCAGCGACGGGCAGGCTCGGCTCGACGTCAAGCTCTGCCAGCTGGTGCGACTTTTGCGCGCAGGCGAGCCGGTCAAGATGTCGAAGCGCGCGGGCGAGTTCGTGACCCTGCGCGAGGTCATCGACGAGGTCGGCCGCGACGCGATCCGCTTCATGATGCTCTACCGCAAGAACGACGCGACCCTGGACTTCGACCTCGCCAAGGTGGTCGAGCAGTCGAAGGACAACCCGGTCTTCTATGTGCAGTACGGGCATGCCCGGCGGCACTCGGTGCTGCGTCAGGCCCGCGAGGCGATGCCGGGCGAGGACGTTTCGCGCGAGAGCCTGTGCGCGGATGCCGACCTCTCGGTGCTCACCGATCCGGGCGAGATCGAGATGATGCGGCTGATTGCGCAATATCCGCGGGTGCTCGAATCGGCGGCGGCCGCCCACGAACCCCACCGAATCGCGTTCTATCTCTATGAGACCGCCAGTTCGCTCCATAGTTTCTGGAATAAGGGCAAAGACTTGCCGCAATTACGGATTGTTAATCCAACCGACAGAAAGTCCACCCGGGCCCGCTTGGCCCTCGTGGAGGCCTTGGGTTGCGTGCTCGCTTCCGGCCTCGCGGTTCTGGGTGTCTCCGCACCCGACGAGATGCGGTGACGCCGACAGGCGTCGGTGAGAGGATGAGGCCATGACGGGACACGCATCGCGCGCGACGGTCGATTTCGACGCCTTCGAGCGTGAGCTGCGTCAGTCCGGCGCCGAGGCCCGTGCGGAGGCCCAGCCCGGGGCTAAGCCTGCCGCCAAATCCGCCGATCCCCTCGCCGAACTCGCCCGCATCGTCGGTCAGGACGACCCCTTCCGCGCGCTGCTCGAGGCTCGGGAGAAGACGCCCGCTCCGGCCGGCGCGGGCCGTCCGGGCCGGGTCGAGCCGACCTTCGTCGACGCGCCCGCCCCGCCGCAGGACAGGCAGCCCGCCATGACCGCTCCGAACGATCCCCCCGCTGCCCAAGGCACCGCTCACGGCGCCTCCCAGAGCCCGGCCGACGCCTTCGACCAGTATCTGGCCTCCGTCGAGCAGGGGCTCTACGCCAACGGCCAGCCCGACGACCCGGCCGCCTTCGCCGAGGCCGAGGCGGGCTACCGCGCCGGTCCGGTCGAGCGGCCCCGCGGGCGCGGACGCCTCGTTCAGGTCGGGGCCGGCCTCGCGGTGCTGGCGGTCTGCGTCGGCGGCGCGCTGGCGTGGCGCGGCACCCATGGCGGCGGCAGCGGCGGGCCGATCACCGTCCTGGCCGACAAGACCCCGCTGAAGGTCCAGCCCGCCGCCACCGACGGCGTCGAGATTCCCGACCAGAACAAGCAGATCTACGACCGCACTGCCAAAGACGGCCAGATCCGCATCGTCAACCGCGAGGAGCAGCCGCTCGACGTGAACCAGGCCGCGCGCTCCGCCACCGCGCGCAGCGAGGGGACCAATCCCGGCCAAGGCGGCGCGACGCCGGGTCAGGGCGGCCTGCTCACCGATTCCCTCGGTGAGCCGCGCCGGGTCCGCACCGTCTCGGTCAAGCCCGACACCCCCGTCCTGAACCCGCCCCAGGCGCAGGCGCAGGCGCCGGCCCAGGCGCACAGCGAAGCCGCGCCGGTCTCGCCGATCCCGACCATGACCCTGCCCGACAGCGGCACCACCCCCGCCGCTACGCCGCGCCGGCCCTCGCGCACCCTCGCCTCCGCGCCGGCCGCGGACGCC
>NZ_CAKLBV010000102.1:8302-8923 GCF_920984675.1 Methylobacterium sp. Leaf118 | reverse complement strand
CGTGCAGGTGATCCCGGCGGTCGCCCTGTTCGGCGGCCTCGTCGCGGCGGCCTCGGCTCTGCTCGCCGCCGCGCCGGTCCTGCGCGATCTCGGGCTCTCCGCTCTCGGAGCCGGGCCGGGGCTCGTCGGCATCGCGGCCTATCTGCTTCTGCCGCTCTGGCGCGGCCTGCAGGGGGCGCTGCGGGCCCCCGATCCGGCGGCGCTCGACGCGGCGCGGGCGCTCGGCCTCGCCCCGCGTCAGATCCTGATGGGTGTGCGCCTACCGCTTGGTGCGCCTCTGCTGATCGGCGGCCTGCGGGTCGCGGCCGTGCAGGCGATCGGGCTCGCCACCCTCGGAGCGCTGGTCGGGGCGGGCGGGCTCGGGCGGATCGTCTTCGACGGAATGGCCCAGTTCGCGCCCGACCTGATCCTTCTCGGCGCGGGGCCGGTGATCGCCCTCTCCCTCACGGCCGAGCGCGCCCTCAGCGGGCTGGAGGCGGCGGCGCGCCGTCGCTGGCCGGCATGAGGCGGTTGTCCCCGGCCCTCGCCCCCCTGCTCGTCGGCCTCGCCTTGGCCGCAGCGAGCCATCCGGCCGCGATCGCCCTCGTGACGAGCGGGCCCGGACAGCGCCCGCTTGCCGTG
>NZ_CAKLBV010000102.1:0-8292 GCF_920984675.1 Methylobacterium sp. Leaf118 | reverse complement strand
GGCGCTCGCGGCCCATCATGTCGCGCTCGCCGGAACGGGCCTCGTGCTCGTCGCCGCGGCCGGCCTCGGCCTCGGCCTCCTCGCCACGCGCCACGCCTTCGCCCCCTTGCGCGGCGGCATCGACACCCTGGCCGCCCTCGCCCAGGCGGTGCCGCCGGTCGTCATGGTGGCCCTCGCCCTGCCCGTGCTCGGCTTCGGGGGCCCGCCGACCCTGCTGGCGCTCGTGGCCTACGGCCTGATGCCGACCCTGCGCGGGACGGTGGGCGCCCTCGAGGCCGTGCCGGCCGAGATCCGCGAGGCTGCCCGCGCCCTCGGCCTGACCCCGGGGCAGGTGCTCTGGCGGGTGGAACTGCCCCTCGCCGCCCCCGGCCTGATCGAGACCCTGCGAACCGCCCTCGTCCTCTCGGTGGCCCTGGCCGCGCTCGGCGCGCTCGCGGGCGCCCCGACGCTCGGCACGCCGGTCGTGGCCGGCCTCCAGAACCAGAACTTTTCGGGCTTGCTGCAGGGGGCGCTCGCCACCGCCGCCCTCGCCTTCCTCGGCGAGGCGCTGCTGCTTGCCGCGACGGCGTGGCTGCGCCGGGGGTGAGGCGCCGGGCCGTGCCTGCCCCGAGACCCGGGGCGGAACCGATCCCGACCGGTCACTCGGCCGGTCACTCGGCCGGTCACTCGGCGAGGGGAAGGGTGTGGCGCCCGGCGCGGTCGTCGATCTCGACGATCCAGAGATCGGAATCGAAGCGCAGCTCGCGGGTCAGCCGTTCCTCGACGGCGAGGACGGGGGCCGCCGTCAGGACCGGGCTGAAACGGCGCTCGCCCGAATCCTCCGCCTCGATCAGGGATTGCGGCGCCGGGCCGTACAGGTCGGCGGTGCCGTCGAGGCGATCGACCTTGATGAAGATCGCGCCCGCCTCCGCCGCGCCGCGGCGGCGCTGGACCGCCGGGATGCCCTCGACGTCGAGGCGGCGCAGATGGGCGGAGACCCAGAAATCCGAGCGGAGGCGTGCCATCGGCCGGTCATAGCCCCCTCCCCCGGTTCCGTCGATGCGCGGGCGCCCGGCCGGATCGCGCGATGCCGGATCGGTCCCGCCTGCGCGGCGATCCGAGGCCGGCGGCCCGTGTCGCGGCGAGGGACGGCCGCCCTCAGCCCTGGGCGGCCTTCGTGGTCAACGCGCGCAGGGTGCGCCCCGTGGCCTCTCCCTTGATCGGGAGCTTGCGGTCGCGCTCGAACCGCTCGATCGCCGCCCGCGTTCCCGGGCCCATCAACCCGTCGTCCTTCAACGGGCCGTAGCCGAGGCGGGACAAAGCGCGCTGGGCCCGCATCACGGCCGGATCGGGCTTCGTCTCCGCCTCCGCCTTCGCCTTGGGGTCGGATCTGGATTCCGCCTTGGCCGCCTCGGGCTTCGCCGGCGCCGCCTTCGGGGCGGGCCGCGGGGCCGCGCGCGGCGTGACGGAGGCGGTGGTTTCGCCGGAGCGGATCATGTCGGCGATGGCGTCCCGCGGCGGGGCGGGCGTCGGCCGTCTTCACCGTCGGCAGGATCGGCGCCGGGTGACGCCCATCCTGGAAGCCCACCGCGTTGAGGCAGACGACGAGCGCCGCGCCGAGGCCGGCCAGGGTGCCGAGCACGCCGCCGGGGTAGCGCAGGCAGAAGCGGCTCGCCCGCCCTGCGAAGGCCGCGGCACCGGCCGCGGCCGAGGGCCCGGCCGGCCCGCGGGCCCGTTGCGGCGCGGGGCGGGGCGCGCCGGCCGGTCCGCGGGCATGGCCCCGCATGTCGCCCGTCACGACGATCTCGCGCCGATCCCGTCCGGCGGGGGTCTCCCGCATGTCGCGTTCCTCTCGATGCATCATCGGTTGCGGGTGGCGCCGGCGGATCAGCCGGCCCGCCGGAAGGACTCGCCGCTGCGGGCGGCGGGCGTCGGGTCGAACAGGCCGACCGGCAGACGGATCGGCTCGGGCAGGATCTCGGAGGACGCCGCGCCGCGGATGGAGGTGCGGATCGGCGCCGGCTCGCCGGAGGCCCGGGCCCGGCTGCAATCGAGGGGAAGCGTCACGGCGACGCTCGTGCCCTTGCCGGGCGCGCTCTCGACGGAGACCGAGCCGCCGTGGATGCCGGCCAGCCCGCGCACCACCGAGAGGCCGAGGCCGGTGCCCTCGTGGGTGCGCCCGTAGCCGCCGCCGACCTGGAAGAAGGGATCGCCGAGCCGCGGCAGGTCGGCCTCGCCGATGCCGATCCCGTCGTCGCTGACCACGAAGTCGAGATAGCCGCTGCCGCGCCGCACGCTGACCTCGACGCGCCCGCCCCGGGGGGTGAACTTCACGGCGTTCGAGATCAGGTTGATGAGCATCTGCCGGCAGGCCCGGGCGTCGGCCACGAGGCCGCACTGGGCCGGGACCGGGCCGCAGCTCAGCGCGACCCCGGAGGCGTCGGCCCGCAGCTGCATCAGGTCGCAGCAGGAGCGGATCAGGCCGGCGACGTCGATCGGCTCCGGATGCACGTCGAAATGGCCGCTGCGGATGCGCGAGATGTCGAGCAGCGTGTTGACCACGTCGAGCAGGTGCCGGCCCGACTGGCCGATGATGCCGGCATATTCCTGGGCCCGCTCCGGCGAGAGGGTGATGGCGCCCTCGCCCGCCAGGACGTCGGAGAAGCCGATGATGGCGTTGAGCGGCGTGCGCAGCTCGTGGCTGACGGTGGCGAGGAACTGCGTCTTCACCTCGTCGGCGCGCTCCGCCTCGGCCCGGGCCCGGTCGAGCTCGGCGGCGTGGCGGCGGTGCTCGGACACGTCGCGGGTCACCGCCACCACGGTCGAGCCGTTGGCGCCGGCGAGCGCCGCCTCGATCCGGTGGGCCCGCATCTCGGCGAACAGGGTGCGGGTGCCGTCCGGGCGGGCGGCGTCGAGGTGCAGGCGGAACGGCACGGTGGCGGGCAGGCCGTTGGCGGCGACGTCGCTGATCGCCTGCAGAAGCGCGGGCCGGTCCCCGATATGGACGCGGTCGAGCAATCCGTGGCCGCGCAGGCGTCCGGCATCGGCGCCGACGAAGCGGGCGGCCGAGCCGCTGGCCTCCAGCACGCGGCCGTTGGCGTCGTGCCACGTCACGAGGTCGTCGATGGCCGAGAGCAGCAGCCGGTCGCGGGCCTCGTTGTCCTGCATCCGGGCACGCCATTCGCCCTCGCGGCGAATGTGCTCGATCGCCTGCGCGGTGATGTGGCCGATGGCCGTGATGGCGAAGACCGGGAGCGCCACGGCGTTCGGCCAGTCGAGGGCGGGGCCTTCGAGGGCGAGATGGCCGGAGAGCGCCACCGCGACCGCGCCGATGACGGCGATCACCGCGGCGGCGAGCGTCGCCCGGCGCGAGCCCGACACCATCGCCTCCAGCGGGACCGCCACGAGCCAGATCGCGGCGGCGGAACTCGCCCCCCCGGTCAGGGCGGCGAGGCAGACCAGCAGGCCCGTGAGCCCCGCCGAGGACAGGGCGTGGGCGACCCAGAGCGAGCCGGTGCGGGACAGGACGATGGCGGCGAGCACCGGCAGGAACAGGCTGGCGATGGCGATAGCCTCGATCCCGCTCGGCACGCCGCGCCAGACGAGGTAGGGCGGCAGCGCCGCCATCATCACCGCGCCGGTGGCGAGCCGGGAGACGAGGAACCGCTCGTGGCGGAACCGCACGCCGGCCTCCGCCTGGACGGAGGCGTGAACCAGCCCGGCGAGGCGGGCGTCGAAGAGTGAGGCAAGGCTACCGTCTTTACGCAACACCACCACGCACAGCACCGGCTCGTAGAGCTGAACTCAGCCTTCGTCCGGCGCCCCTCGACTGCTCGTTTCGAACAGCCGGAAGCGTCGCAGAGGCGGTTTAAGCGAGGATGAAAAGGGTCGCTCGGTTACCGCCGACTCAGGGGGCCCGACGGCCTCGGTGCGGGGTCGGCGAGGACGTTGTCCACAGGGGTGGCGGGGCGCATCGTGAAGGGGCCGGGAGGCCGCGCAAGCTCTCGTTCACCACGTCCCGGCTTTTGCCCCGGCGGGACTCCGTCCCCTCACCGGGAAAGTGTCAGGGTGCAGGAGAAGACCCGCCGCGGCGCCGCCGCTTCCGGACCCGACCCATGTCGTTCCTCCTTCGCGCCGCCCTGGTGATCGGCGTGCTTTCCTACTTCGCCGCCACGCGCCAGGGCACGGCACCCGACACCCTCGACACCGCGCGGCTGCGCTCGACCGTCACGATGACCGGCAGCCTCCCGAGCCTCGCCGCCGCGCTCCCGCCGGAGGCGCGGGCGGACGCCCTGCGGATGGGCGCGGAGGCCCTGGCCCACCGCCTCGCGGACCCGCCGCCCTCCGCCGACACGCTCGCGCCGAGCGACCGGCTGCCGGCTTGGCGGGGAAGCGGCGGTCGCTGAGGCGCCGCGGGCCCGAAGCCCGCCCTCAGCCCCACAGATCGGGCGACGGCGGATGCACGAGGCTGCCCTCGTAGCGCAGGGCCGGTTGGCGGTCCTGTGCGAGCAGGAGCGGCCCGTCGAGATCCACATACTCCGCGTGATGGGCGATCAGCATCGCCGGGGCCATGGCGAGCGAGGAGCCGACCATGCAGCCCACCATGATCGCGAAGCCGCGGGCGCGGGCCTCATGGGCGAGGCGGATCGCCTCGGTAAGGCCGCCCGCTTTGTCCAGCTTGATGTTGATGGCGTCGTAGCGCTTCGCCAGGGCGTCGAGCCCGGCCCGGTCGTGCAGGCTCTCGTCGGCGCAGATCGGGATGGGGCGGGCGATCTCGGCCAGCAGCCCGTCCTCGCCCGCGGGCAGCGGCTGCTCGATGAGCCGCACCCCCGCCGCCGCGCAGGCCGCGAGGTTGGCCTCGATGGTCTCCGGCCGCCACGCCTCGTTGGCATCGACGACGAGCCGCGCCTCCGGCGCCCCCCGGCGCACGGCGGCGATGCGCTCGGGATCGCCCGCCCCACCGAGCTTCACCTTGAGGAGCGGACGATGGCTCGCCGTGCGGGCGGCGGCCTCCATGGCCTCGGGATCGCCGAGGCTGAGGGTGTAGGCGGTGGTGACCGGCCCGGGCTCGGTCAGGCCCGCGAGCGACCAGGCCGGCCGGCCCGCGCGCTTGGCCGCGAGGTCCCACAGGGCGCAGTCGAGGGCGTTGCGGGCCGCGCCCGGTCCGAGCCGCCCGGAGAGGTCCAGGCGCTCGCCTCCCGCTCCGATCCAGTCGGCCTGGGCCTCGAGGGCGGCGGCGACGCTCTCGACGCTCTCGCCGTAGCGGGCATAGGGCACGCACTCGCCCCGCCCGCGATGGTCTCCGTCCTCGACGGTCGCCACCACGACGACCGCCTCGGTGCGGCTGCCGCGGGCGATGGTGAAGGCGCCGGCGATGGGGAAGCGCTCGACGGCGACGGTGAGGCGGCGCGGCATCGCGGATCCTCTCAGGCCGGGAACGTGGCGGCGATCCGGTCGACGATGGCGTCGACGCCGAACCGGACCGGATCGGTCGCCGGCAGGCCGTGGGCGGCCTCCGCCTCCGCCAGCAGCGCCCGGGCCTGCCCCTCGGCGAGCGCCTGGGTGTTCACCGCGATGCCCACGGGACGGATGTCCGGGTTGGTGAGCCGGCCGCAGCGGATCGTCAGCTCGATCACCTCGGCGATCGTCGGCAGGGGCGCCTCGACGCCGCGCATGCGGGTGCGGGTCGGCTCGTGGCAGACCACGAAGGCGTCGGCCTGGGCCCCGTGCAGCAGGCCGAGGCTGACGCCGGCGAAGGAGGGGTGGAACAGCGAACCCTGGCCCTCGATCAGGTCCCAGTGGTTCGGCGCGGCGGCGGGGGCGACCCACTCGACGGCGCCGGAGATGAAATCGGCCACCACCGCGTCGATGGCGACGCCCCGGCCCGAAATGAACACGCCGGTCTGTCCGGTGGCGCGGAAATCCGCATCGAAGCCGCGCTCCCGCATGCCCCGCTCCAGGGCGAGCGCGGTGTATTTCTTGCCGACCGAGCAATCGGTGCCGACGGTGAGCAGCCGCCGCCCGGGACGCCGGCTGCCCTTGCCGGTCGGGAAGGTCTCGGTGGTGTGGCGCACGTCGTGGAGCGCCCGGCCGTGGCGCTGCGCCGCCTCGGCGATCGCCGGGATCGAGCCGAGGCGGACGTGCAGGCCGCTCGCCACGTCGAGCCCGGCCTCGAGCGCCGCGACGATCTCGGCGATCCAGTGCTCGGGCAGCGTGCCGCCCGCGTTGACGACGCCGATCACCAGGGTCCGGCAGCCCCGCTCCACCGCCTCGGCGCGCGTCAGGTCCGGGATGCCGAGATCGGCGGCGCAGCCCTCCATGCGGCTCTGCCCGACGCACCAGTCCGGCCGCCAGTCGTTGATGCCGTAGGCGGTCTTGGCGGCGAGCGTATCCGGCACGTCGCCGAGGAACATCAGGTAGGGCGTGGCGATCTGCATGTCCGAGGGATCTCCCGTCCGGCGCCGGGCGCCGCCTGGTCCGTTCGTCTATGCGCGATCCGTGCCCGATGCGCGAGAGGTGCGCTCACGCCGCGAGCGCGTCCGCCACCGCCTCGGCGAGCGAGAGCGCCGCGGTGAGCCCCGGGCTCTCGATGCCGAAGAGCTGGACGAGGCCGGGCAGGCCGTGCTCCGCCGGGCCGTCGAGGCGGAAATCGGCGGCGGGCTCGCCGGGGCCGGTGAGCTTGGGGCGGATGCCGGCATAATCCGGCGTCAGGCGGCCGTCGGGCAGGCCGGGCCAGTAGCGCCGGATGGCCGCCTCGAACGCGCCCGCGCGGCCCGGATCGACGGCGTACTCTTCGCCCTCCACCCACTCCACATCGGGGCCGAACCGCATCCGGCCGGCGAGATCCAGGGTGAGATGGATGCCCAGGCCCCCCTCGACCGGGGCGGGGTAGATCAGCCGCGTGAAGGCGGGCCGGCCGCTGCAGCCGAAATAGCTGCCCTTGCCGAGCACTTGGCGGGGGATGCGCTCCGGCGCGACGTCCGCGATCCGTCGGGCCAGTGCCTGCGCCCCGATCCCGGCGGCGTTGACGAGCAGGTCGACCTCGAGCCCGTCCGGGCTCGCCCCGCCGAAGCGGACCTGCCAGCGCCCCTTCTCGCGAGCCGCGGACAGGATGGGAGTGCCGAGCGCCAGGGCGCCGCCCGCATCCTCGATGTCGCCGAGAAGCGCCAGCATCAGCGCGTGGCTGTCGACGATGCCGGTGGCCGGCGAGTGCAGGGCGGCGACGCAGGCGAGGGCCGGCTCCAGGGCCACCGCCTCGGCGCGCCCCAGGAGGGCAAGGCCTTCGACCCCGTTCGCGACGCCGCGGGCGAAAAGGGTCGCGAGGGCGTCCCGCTCCTGGTCCTGCGTGGCGACGATGAGCTTGCCGCACAGGCGGTGGGGCACGCCGTGACTCTCGCAGAATGCGACGAGGCGGCGGCGCCCCTCGACGCAATGTTGGGCGCGGGTGGAGCCCGGCGGATAGTACATCCCGCCATGGATCACCTCGGAGCTGCGGGCCGAGACGCCGGTGCCGAAGGCCTCGGCGGCCTCGGCGACGATGACCGAGACCCCCCGCCGGGCCAACGCCCGGCCGATGGCGAGCCCCACCACCCCTGCCCCGACGACGAGCGCTTCCATGCCGCTGCGGCTCCGTTGCCCCGCCTGTGGCGGTCCTGCCCCCGTCAGCGCTTGGTGTCGAGCGGGCGCCCGAGTAGGCGGGCGAACTCGGCCTCGATCTCCTCGACCGAGAACGGAGTCTGGCCCTGGGGCAGGCCCTCTGACGAGGCCGCCTCGGACCTCACCGAATCGGACGGCGCCGGCCCCGCGCGATCGGGCATTTCAGGCCCGGTGCCGGCGGGTTCGGCCGAAGAGCCGCGTTCGGTCTTGGCAAGATCCGGTCTGGCAGCATCCGGCTTGGTATCCGGCCCCGTCACGGCCGGTTGCGCAGGCTTGAACTCGGCCGACGATGCCGGCGCGGGCTTGACCTCCGCGGCGGTCGGCTCCGCCCGGGCAGGCGCCACCGGCTTGAACGCCGCCAGCTCGGGCACCACCGGCTTCGCCTCGACGGGCGTGGACGCGACCGGCTTGGTCTCCACAGGCTTGGTCTCCGCCGGCTTCGCCTCGACAGGCTTGGCCCCTGCTGGCTTGGCCCCTGCCGGCTTGGCCTCGGCCGCACGGACGGCGGGCGCCACGACAGGCGCCGGAGGAGGCGCGGGCACGAAGGTCGGCGCGGTGGCCGGCGCCGGCGACGGCTTGGACGGCGCTGGTTTGGCCAGTGACGGCGGAGCAACGGGCGGCGGGGCGAGCGGGTCGGCCTGGGCCGCGGCCATCGCG
>NZ_CAKLBV010000101.1 GCF_920984675.1 Methylobacterium sp. Leaf118 | reverse complement strand
GGATTTGGGCTTCGCTCAAACGCCGCGCGGGCTTGCCTGATCCGGGCTCCGCTTTGATCAAGCGGAGCCCGGATCAGAGGGTCACGCGTTCGGCGGGGAAGCGGAAGGTGGTGCCGTCCGGAGTCCGGACCCCACCGAGTTGCCGCGTGAGCGCATCCACGAGATCCGTCCCGAACGCCTCGCCCGTCGCCGAGGCGTCGGCTTGGTCCGCAACGGGGCCGTGCCCCACCCGCAGTACCACCTCCGCGCCCTCCCGCGCCACCTGCAGGGCGAGCCGTCCGGCGCCGGAAGGCCGCAGCGCGCCCATGACGGCCTCGTTGAGGATGATCGCGAGCGGCCCCGCCGCCTCGGCCCGAACGGGGACCGGCGCGAGGTCGAGGTCGAGGGCGAGGTCGCGCCGGCCCGAGGCCTGCACCAGGGTGCCGGCCACCTCCCGGGCGAGGTCGGCGAGGTCGTGGGCCATCGCCGCATCCACGGGCGCACGGTAGAGCGTGCCGAGGGCGTCGACCCGCCCGATGGCCACGGCGAGGGCCGCGCGCACCGCCGGGTCCGCGCTGCCGCTGCTCTGGAGCGTCAGCATCGCGGTGATCGTCTGCAGGTCGTTGCGGGCGCGGTGGCCGATCTCCCGCAGGAGCAGGGCGTTGGCATCGAGGGTCGCCTGGGCCCGGTCGCGCTCGTCCTTCAGGGCGTACCGGTCGCTCACGTCGAGCTGCGAGGCGAAGAAGAACAGCAGCGTTCCGTCCTCGTCGTGCACCGGGCTGACGAACAGGGCGTTGTGAAAGGTCGACCCGTCCTTGCGGTAGTTCAGCAGCTCGGCATGCACGTCCCGCTCCGCCGCGATGGCGGCCCGGATCCTGGCCACCGTGTCGAGGTCGGTCTCGGGCCCCTGGAGGAAGCGGCAATTGCGCCCCATCACCTCCATCCGCCCGTAACCGGTGAGGCTCAGGAAGGCGTCGTTGGCGAAAACGATCGGGTTGTCAGGATGGCGGGGATCCGTGATGATCATCGCCATGCGGGTCGCCCGCACGGCCGCCGCGAACGGGTCCCCCTTGCCGCCCGAGCGGACGCTGGCCCGCACCCTCTCCGTCAGCTGCCAGTCGTCCGACGCCATCCGGTCCTGATGCTCTCTGCCGGCGTGTGACATCCCGGCCGTCCGCCGCCGTCGCCAAACCGGCCCGTGGCGACCATATCAAGGGAAACCGATCCCGGACATGGATCGTGCGCCCGATCAAGGGGGATATCTATGCTTCTTTTCCGCAAACGGCCCGAGATGCCGTCGCCCTCCGAGGCCCTGCCGGGCCGGCCGGACCCGCTGCCGACGGCCGAGCGGCACTTCGTCAACGGCCGCCCGCTCAAGGGCCCGTACCCGGAGGGCATCGAGACGATCGTGCTCGGCCTCGGCTGCTTCTGGGGGGCCGAGCGCAAGTTCTGGCAATTGCCCCGCGGCATCCACGTCACGGCGGTGGGCTATGCCGGCGGCCTCACGCCGAACCCGACCTACGAGGAGGTCTGTTCCGGCCGCACCGGGCACAACGAAGTCGTGCTCGTGGCCTTCGATCCCGCGCAGCTGCCGCTCACGGACCTGCTGCGGACCTTCTTCGAGAGCCACGACCCGACGCAGGGGTATCGCCAGGGCAACGACGTCGGCACGCAGTACCGCTCCGGCCTCTACACCACGAGCGAGGCGCAGGCCGAGACCGCACGGGCCGTGCGCGACGCCTACGCTCCGGCGCTCGCCGCCCGGGGCTTCGGGGCGATCACGACGGAGATCGTGCCGCTCGGGCCGTTCTCCTTCGCGGAAGACTACCACCAGCAATACCTCGCCAAGAATCCGGGCGGCTATTGCGGGCTGGGCGGCACCGGCGTGTCCTGCCCGGTCGGCACCGGCATCGCGGCCGCGTGATCCGGCCGCTCCGCCCGGCATGGCCGGGTGGAGCGTGGCCGTCTTGCGGGTGCCATCCGCCCGTGTCACATCCCGGCCACCCTCAGAGCCTGTCGCACGGCGCCCTCCGCACCCCGCGTGTCCGGAGGGGATCTCCCGGTGATCGGGAGGCCGGCGAGAGGCGCGCGCGACGGTCGGGAAGGACACATGCTGGAACGTGGCTTCGAACGGTTCCTCTTCGCCTGCCGCTGGCTGCTGGCGCCGTTCTACGCGGCCCTGACGCTGGCGCTCGTGGTGCTGCTGATCCGGCTCCTGATCGAGCTGACGCATGTCGTCTCGCACGCCTTCGGCTCGAGCGAGTCCGAGACCATCCTCGGGGTGCTGGCGCTGGTCGACCTGACCTTCACCGCCTCCCTGCTCATCATCGTGATCTTTTCCGGCTACGAGAACTTCGTCTCGAAGTTCGACCATACCGACCACAAGGACTGGCCGGAATGGATGGGGACCATCGACTTCACCGGCCTCAAGCTGAAGCTGGTCTCCTCGATCGTCGCGATTTCCGGCATCCAGCTCCTGAAGTCGTTCCTCGACGTGAAGAGCTACAGCGACCGCGACCTCGCATGGCTGGTGGGGATCCACATGGTGTTCGTGCTGTCGGGCCTGCTGATGGCGCTGACCGACCGGATCTCGGCGGGCCACCACGAGAAGTGAACCGCCGCCCGCCTTCGGGCGGGCCGCGGCCCCGGCCCCGACAACGCAAAGGCGCCACGTCAAAGAACCCTCCCGGATCGCGGATCCGGGAGGGTTCTTCTTTGAGACCGTCGGCGTCCCGAGCCCGGGCTGGGGCGCCGTGGGGCAGGCCGGCGCGCTACCGCGCGTGCAGCACCGCCCGGCAGGCATCGGGCAGCCCCGCCATGGTCATCGGCGGGCGGACGCGGGGCGGCGTCTTGGGCTTGGGCGGGTTGAGCACCGCCGGGCTGAACCAGTAGTCGAGCTCCGCGCCGCAGCCGTCGCCGGGGGGCGGCGGCGCCTGGTCGTCGCAGGCGGCCCCGCCGGGGCAGGCGAGGCGGATATGGTAGTGGTAGTTGTGCCCGTACATCGGGCGCACCTTGTTGAGCCAGGCGCGATCGCCGCCCGCCTCGCGGCACAGCGCCTTCTTGATCGCCGGATTGACGAAGAGGCGCGCCACCTCGGGCTGGCGGGCGGTGAGGCGGATCAGCGCCGTATGCTGCGGCGTCCAGACGGCGGGGTCGATGTCGAGCCGGTCGGGGCGCACCACGTTCGTGGCCGAAGTCTCCTCGCGCTCAGCCCGGCTCATGCGGTGGCCCGGCATCGGCGTCAGCCAGACGTCGGCGTCGAGGCCGAGCTGGTGCGAGGCGTGGCCCGTCAGCATCGGCCCGCCGCGGGGCTGCGACATGTCGCCCACGAGGAGCCCCGGCCAGCCGGCCTGGGGCGCGCGGGCGGCCAGACGCTCGAGGAAATCGACGAGGTGGGGCACGCCCCACATCCGGTTGCGCGAGGGCCGCATCACCTGCCAGGTCGCGCCATCCATCGCCAGCGCCTCGCCCCCGGAGAAGCAGCCCTTCGCGTAGGAGCCGAACGACTGAGGCGCGCCGCCGGTCGGCCCGATGACGCGGCCGAACAGGGCCTTGGCCGGGGTCGACGGATCGTCCGGGTTGGCCAGCGGCGGAAGGGGCTTGGGGGAGACGCTGCCGCGATCCTGCGCGGCGGCCGGGCCCGACAGCGCCAGGGCGGCCGCCATCGCGAGGGCGAGCGCCGGGGCGGGGGAGGGCAGGCGGGTCAGCGGCATGCGCGTCGGCTCGTCCGAAGAGGGGCGGGAAGGGGACAGTCCGGCCGGAACGTGCCCGGCAAGGTAGGCGTTTTTCAAGGCAGGCCGTCACAATGTTGCAGGGGCGCCGTCGAGGCCGCCCAAGGATCGCCGCCCTGGACGACGTCACGCCCCCCGATCCGGCACACCCGCGCAGCCTGATCGCCAGCGACCGCGTCATCGGCACCGATCTGCGCCGGCCGGACGGCACGAAGGTCGGGCGGATCGAACGCTTGATGCGCGACAAGGCCTCGGGCCGGGTCGCCTAGGCGGTGATGAGCTTCGGCGGCTTCTTCGGCCTCGGCGAGGCGTTCTACACGCGGCCCTGGGGCATGCTGCGGTTCGATCCGGGCCACGAGGCCTCCGTGGTCGACATCACCGCGGTGCAGCTGCGCGCCGCCCCAGAGCGCTCGCCGGAGGGCGGCGACCCGGACCACGAGAGGGCCTGGGAGGAACACGCTCACCGCCACGACAACGCCGCGCCCTATTGGGGGATCTGAGACCCAGCGGCGACGATCCCGGCTCATGGCCGATCGCCTCCGCTCGGGGCGCGGCGTCACGGCCCGGTCAGGAACCCGATCGGCTCCCGCGGCGGCTGGCCGAGCCAGATCAGCGCGGCGCCCAGGGCGAGGCCGAACAGGGAGGCCGGCACGAGGCCGAGCGGCGCGAGCAGGACATTGTCGGCCCAGGGCGCCACGCCCTCGATCGCGCTGCGCAGGGCCGCGGTCCGCTCCTGCGGCAGGGCCTGGATCAGATCGGCGAGGCTGGTGATCCGCAGGCCATTATTGGCGATGGAGCGGGCGCCGTCGTAGCAGAGCTGGACGAATCCCGCCGCCATCACCACGAGGCCGATCGCCCGGCTGATGAACGGCAATCCGAGGAAGCGGGCGACGGTTCGCAGCATGTCCGACCTCGCGCGGACCGGGCCGCCGCGCTTGGTCGCCTGACTAGGCCGAGGCCGGCGCTTTAGGCAACCCTGCCCCGCCCCCGCCCGGCGGCGCGTTGCCAGTTCCGCCGCCCCCGTGCGAGACGGGCCCGCGATGACGGACGCCCCGACTCCCCCGGACCTGGTGATCTTCGACTGCGACGGCGTGCTCGTGGACAGCGAGCCGATCAGCCTCGCCACCCTGACCCGGGGCCTCAACAGCCTCGGCCTCGATCTCGATGTCGAGACCGTGCGCGCCCGCTTCGCCGGGACTTCCATGGTCTCGATCATGGCCCGCATCGCCGCCGATGACGGCGTGCGCGCGCCCGAGGGCTTCGTCGAGGCGATCAAGGCCGAGACCCTGCGGGCCTTCGAGGCCGAACTCTCGGCGATGGCCGGCATCGCCGAGGCCGTGCGCGCCCTGCGCCTGCCCGTCTGCGTGGCGTCGAGCAGCGATCCCGTGCGGCTGCGCCGCTCCCTCGACCTCACCGGCCTGCTGCCGCTGTTCGAGGGGCGGGTCTTCTCCTCCGCCGAGGTGGCCCGCGGCAAGCCGTTCCCGGACCTCTTCCTCCATGCCGCCGCGCGGATGGGCACCGCGCCCGCCGGCTGCCTCGTGATCGAGGACAGCGTGCCGGGGGTGCAGGCGGCCCGCGCGGCGGGGATGCGCGTCGTCGGCTTCACCGGGGGCGGCCATTGGGGTCACGACCGGGCCGGCGCCGATCTGCGCGCGGCGGGCGCCACGACGGTCTTCACGGCCCATGCCGATCTCGGCCGGATCATCGCCACAGCCTAGAACACCCGGCCGGGAGGCGGAGGCCCGCTCGCGCGACCGCCCCTCACGCGCTTTCCTAACATCCTGTCGCGCATCGGCTTTTTCCCGCAAGCTGGAGCGCCGATGCGCGGCCCCAGGCCCGGCAGGTGAGACTCGCCCAAGGCGGGCCGAATCGCGGCCGGTTCTTTCCCTGTCAAGCTGATCTTCGGAAGAACATTCCGTTGACGGTCGAGCATCGACCGCTCATCTTGAGGACGTGCAGCGCTTCTGCACCGCGGTGATTTGTCTTGGCACGCTTGCGCCGCGTTATCAAACGCTAATGCATCACGGTGCGTCTGCGCACCGTGGTCCCCGACTGGACGGAGGACTTGCCTTGGTCACGGATTATCATTCGAACACTTCTAAACTCACCGCCAGACTGGCGCGGGGGTGTTGTCGACAGGCGGTCACATCGGCCGGTTAGAGGATCGGCCCGAAACCTGCTTCGCTGCCGCTCGGACCAGGAGAAACCCCGAGCACGCGCCGCGAACGCCTCGTCGACATCCGGCCCTGGAGAGGCCGCAGGAGTTCACCCCACCATGACCCGTGTCCAACCCACTTTCGCGGTCTTTCCCCCCGACGACGAGCCGCCCGCCCGCGTCATCGAGATCGGCGAGTTGACCGCCGGCATCGCCGTGCCCGAGCGCGGGGGCGTGCGCTTCTTCTCCTCGGAGCGCCGTTTCGACGGTCTCGACGGCACGCTGTTCCGCAGCCTCGAACAAGCCGCCCGCGCGGCCCGCGAAAAGAGCCGTCAGACCCGCCTGCGCGCCGTTTGACCGGCGCCGGCCCCGCACACACGAAAACGCCGGCGGTCCCACGAGGGACGCCGGCGTTTTCGTGTGTGGTGATGGGTCGGAGGGCGATCGCGTGCCGCCAGGGCGCCGCCCCTACTTGCACTCCTCCCGGGCCCGCTTGAGGGCGTCGGCGAAGCCGCCCAGCGCGTAATCGTCCTGGGTCGGCCGGTTGCGGATCGACGTGGTGCGCACCGTGGCCGACGCGGCGCGGGCCATCTCCGTGACGATGCGCGGCTCGTCCGCCTGGTTCTGGATCCAGGCGTTCTCGTCCTTCACGACGAGGCCGTAGCGGGTCTGGCCGACGGTCAGATAGGGATCGCTCGCCGCGGCGGCGGCGCCGGGCTTGGCCTGGGCGGCCGCGGGCTTGGGCTTGAAGCCGAGCATCACCGCGATCTCGCCCTGGCCCCCGCTCCCCTTGGCCACCGTCACGAACAGGTAGCCGGTGTCGCGGGCCAGCGTCTTGGGGCTGCGCGCCGTGGGCTGGGCGATGGCGTAGCACAGCTTCTCCCGGGCCTGGGCGCCGTTGGTGAAGACGTTCCAGTCGCCGTAGACCGCGAGCGGCACCGCCTGCTGCATGCCCGGCGGCAGCGCGGAACTCTTCGGCTTGCGGTCGCGCCCACGGCTCCGGCGGCCGGTCTCCGGCTCGGCCGCGGGCTCCGCCTGCTGCGCCAGGGCCGGGCCCACGGGCGCAACCGTCTCGCCCGCGGCGGTCAGCCAGGGCGCGAGGAGAAGGAGGAGGGCCGGCAGGCCCCGGCGGAGGCGGGAAGGCGGAGGGGGGCGCGACTGCATCTCACAACGGGTTCCCGGCGACCGGGCGATCCGGTCCTGTTCGTCGGTTTCAGGATGAGGGCCGCAGGCGGGACGGGAAAGCCCCGCCCGGCGCGATCAACCGAAATCGGCCCCGGTTCCGCCGGACCGTCACGCCGCGCGGGCTTCGGCGACCAGGGCGGCGGAGGCGATGGCCGCGAGCGGCAGCGCCATCTCGGCCAGGCCGGGCGCCGACAGGTGGATCTCGACGGCGGCCGTCGGAACCGGGTCGGCAGGCTTCGGGGCGGCGGGCTTCACCGGGTCGTTGTAGGGCGTGTTGTAGGCCTTGCGGATCGAGGCCCAGAAAGCGGCACGCTCCGCGTCGGTGAACCGGGCGAGGCGGCCGTCGATGGCCTCCCGCGCGGCCTGCGCCAAAGCAGGGGTTTCCTCGACCGTGATCCAGCTCTCTACGTTCATCGACGGGACTCCGCGGGGTTCGAGCAACCGGATAGCCAAGCTGACCTAGCCGGAGCATGAACGCCGCATTTTCCGTCCCTGTTCCCGCAGGGCCGACCCTAGTTCTCCACAGGGCCCAGCCGTTCCAGCCACGCCTGCGCCTGGGCGCGCACGTTGTCGGGTGCGGTGCCGCCGTAGCTGGTGCGGCTCGCCACCGAATTCTCGACCCCGAGCACGGCAAAAACCGCCTCCGTGATCTGCGGCTCGATCGCCTGCATCGCCGAGAGCGGCAGCGCCTCCAGCCCGATCCCGCGCTCGGCCGCCGCCGCCACGACCCGGCCGGTGACGTGGTGGGCCTGCCGGAACGGCATGCCGAGCTCGCGCACCAGCCAGTCGGCGAGATCGGTGGCGGTGGCGTAGCCGGAGCCCGCCGCACGCGTCAGCACCTCGGCCACCGGCTCGAGGTCGCGCACCATCCCGGCCATGGCGGCGAGGCAGAGCGAGAGCGACTGGAGGGCGTCGAAGGTGCCTTCCTTGTCCTCCTGCATGTCCTTCGAATAGGCGAGCGGCAGGCCCTTCATGACGATGAGCAGGCCGGTGAGCGCCCCGACGATGCGGCCGGCTTTCGCCCGCACCAGTTCGGCGGCATCCGGGTTGCGCTTCTGCGGCATGATCGACGAGCCGGTGGTGAAGCGATCCGACAGCTTCACGAAGCCGAACTGGGCGGAGGTCCACACCACCAGCTCCTCGGCGAAGCGGGAGAGGTGGACCGCGCAGATCGCGGCGGCGGAGAGGGATTCCAGGGCGAAGTCGCGGTCGGCGACCGAATCGAGGGAATTGGCGGTCGGCCGGTCGAAGCCGAGGGCGGCGGCCGTGGCGTGCCGGTCGATCGGGAAGGAGGTGCCGGCCAGAGCGGCGGCCCCCAGCGGGCACTCGTTGAGGCGGGCGCGGGCGTCGCGGAAGCGGCCACGGTCGCGGGACAGCATCTCGACATAGGCGAGGCAATGGTGGCCGAAGGTGACGGGCTGGGCCGATTGCAGGTGGGTGAAGCCCGGCATCACCGTGCCGGCCTGCCGCACGGCCATCTCGGCGAGGGCGCGCTGCAGGTCGGCGACCTGGACATCGAGCGCGTCGAGGGTGTCGCGCACCCAGAGCCGCATGTCGGTGGCGACCTGATCGTTGCGCGAGCGGGCGGTGTGCAGGCGCCCGGCGGCCGGGCCGACGATCTCGGTCAGGCGGCTCTCCACCGCCATGTGGATGTCTTCCAGCTCGCGCCGGAAGACGAATTCGCCGCGTGCGATCTCGCCCTCGACGGACTTGAGCCCGGCCTCGATGGCTGCCACATCCTCGGGCGGCAGGATACCCTGCCGGCCCAGCATCGCGACATGCGCCAGCGAGCCGCGAAGGTCCTGGGCGGCCAGTCGCCGGTCGAAGCCGATGGAGGCGTTGATCTCTTCCATGATCTCGGCGGGTCCGCTCGCGAAGCGCCCGCCCCACATCCGGTTGCTCATGGCCCGTCCCACCCCCTCGACTGCGCGCATGGGAGCCGGCCGGTGAGGGCGACTCCGAAAATCCTGGCGGCCGGCGGCCTCGCCGCAGCGCTCCTCGGCGGCCTCGCCCTATACGGGACCGGCTCGAGCCTCGGCAACCTCGCAGGCCTCGGCCCCAGCGGCCCCTGCGCCGAGGCGGCGCCCGCCGCCG
>NZ_CAKLBV010000100.1 GCF_920984675.1 Methylobacterium sp. Leaf118 | reverse complement strand
ACGACGACCGCCCCCGCGCCTCCAAGGTTCCGCGCCGGGGTGCCGATCCCAAGGCCGCCCGCGCGGCGGCGGCCGAGCGCGGTCGCGAGCGGGTCGGTGCCATCACCGCCGTGGGCGAACGCCGGGTCCTGGTCGAGCGCCTGCAGGCATCCCCCGAGGCCCCGGCGCCCGAGCCGCACCGCCGGGTTCGCTTCCGCAAGGAGGACGAGCAGGGCGGGGCCCGCCAGGGCGACGAGCGCCCCCATCGCGGCGAGCGCCAAGATCGCGGCGAGCGCCAAGATCGCGGCGAGCGCCAAGATCGTGGTGAGCGCCAAGATCGTAGTGAGCGCCAAGATCGTGGCGAGCGTCATGCCGCCCCGCGCCGGGCGCCCACGGGCGATGCCCGTCCCCGCCGCCGGGACGAGGGGGAGGCAGCGCCGGAGCGCCGCGGCCCGACCGCTCCGCGCCGGTTCGATGGCGAAGGCCGTCCACCCCGGGAGCGGAGCGAGGGAGCGCCCCGTCGCGAGCGTCCCGCCGGGGCCGCGGCCCCGGAGCGCCGCGATTCCCCGGGCGACCGCTCCGGTCACGAGCGTGGGGGCTTCAAGGGAGCGGGCAAGAGCTTCGGTGACCGGAGCTTCGGCGGCAAGGGGGCCGGCGGCAAGAGCTTCGGTGGCAAGAGCTTTGGCGGCAAGAGTTTCGGCGGCGAGGGGGCCGGCGGAAAGCCTGCCTTCAAGGGCGGCGCCCGCCAGGGCGACAGCGCCCGGGACGGCGCCAGGGGCGAGTCCAAGGACGGCTTCAAGGGCGGTTTCAAGGGGGGCTTCAAGGCCGGTGGCGGGCGCCCGGGTGCCCGGCCCGGCGGCGGCGGGGCGTTCAAGCCCGGTGGCGCGAAGCCCGGCGGCCGGCCGGGCGGTGCCCGGCCTGGCGGCAAGCCCGGCCCCCGGGGCGGCGGCGGGGGCCGTCCGCCGCGCGGCAATGGCTGATGCGGCCGGCGGCGACGCCCGCCCGATCCGCTGAGGCGCGGCCGTGAGGATCGTCGGGGGGGAATGGCGCGGGCGCCGTCTCGCGGGCCCGAAGGCGGAGGGCATCCGCCCGACCTCCGACCGCCTGCGCGAGGCCGTGTTCAACGTGCTCGCCCATGCCTACGACGATCCGGTCGAGGGCGCGATCGTGCTCGATCTGTTCGCAGGCACCGGCGCCCTCGGGTTCGAGGCGCTCTCGCGCGGCGCAGCCCGCGCCCTCCTCGTCGATGACGGCCCGCATCCGTGCGGGCTGATCCGCGACACGATCGCGGCGCTTGGCTGTGGGTCCCGCGCCCGCCTGATCCGCCGCGACGCGACCCGCCTCGGCCCCGCGCTGGAAGGGGCCGCCACCCTCGTCTTCTGCGATCCGCCCTACGGCAAGGGTCTGGCCCCGGCCGCCCTGGCGGCGGCGGTTGGGGGCGGCTGGCTCGCGGCGGACGCCCTCGTCCTCGTCGAGGAATCCGCGGGCGCCGGACCGGTCCTGCCGGATGGTTTCGCGGAGCTGGAGCGGCGGAGCTATGGCGAGACCACGGTGACCTTCGCCCGGTTCGCCCCCTGATCCGTGCGCCGCGCGGTTCGGGCGGGCCGGCTCAGGCGGGAGCGGGGGATGAGAGGCCCGGCGCCCCCTCATGGAGGGTCGTCCCACAAGTCCGGGCCTCGGCGCCGATCCCGGAGCCGGGCCGTGGATCGTCGTGGCCCCCTCCCCCTTCGGGGTCGGACCGCACGATCCGCCGTCCGGCGCGTTGTCGGCATCGACCGCCCTCGACCGGAGTGCCCCATGCGTCCCGTTGCCGAACCCGCCTTGGCCAAAGCGACCTCGGCCAAAGCGCCCTCGCCCAAACCGACTCTTACCAAGCTGGCTTTGGCCGCCCTCCTCCTGGTGACCCTCGGCGCGACCGCACAGGCCGCCGCGTTCGATGCCCTGAAAGCGGATCTCGCCGAATGCCTGCGCTTCGAGCGCGGCGGGGCGCAACGACAGGCGCCGGCGGCATCCCGGACGGTGTTCGCGATCCAGCGATGCGGCGAGGAGATGGCGCGGCTCGATCGGGCGGACGGGCGTCGGCTGCGGGGCGATCACGGGCTCAGCCCGTCGTCCCGATCGGTCCTCGACAGCGTCTTCGGCTCCGAGGGACGGGGGCGCCCCTCGAGCCGGCCGCGATGAGCCGCGCCCCCGCGCCTCTCGTTCGGACCGGTTCGGCGGGCGCCGGCCCCCGGCGCGCCGGGGGCGTCGCCGCGGGATACGACCCGCGGTCCCACGGGCGTCCTGTCGCAGACCCACCGGTGGACGTCCCGCCCCGCCGTCGCGGCGCCGAGGGGGATCCGAGGGAGACAGGCTCTTGAGCGACATTTCCCCCGACGACCCACGGGTGCGGCTCGCCGAGGACCGCACGATCCTCGCGGCGGAGCGCACCTACGCCTCGTGGCTGCGCACCGGCCTCGCCTTCCTCGGGGCGGGGCTCGCCGCCCAGCACTTCCTGGCCGGATCGGTCTCCGGCGGGGCGCTCCGCCTCCTGGCCCTGGCCCTGATCGCCTGCGGCAGCCTCTGTTTCGGTCTCGCGGTGTGGCGCGATCACACGCTGCGCCGCCATCTGGGATCCGCCCAGGTCCCCCTGATCGCGCGCGCCGTCACCCTCGGCCTCGCCCTGATCCTCGGGTCGATCGCGGCCCTGGCGGCGGTCATGCTCTGGTGAGAGTGTGGATGCGCGGGGCAGGCCGCCGGCCCGGTGCCGGGCCAGCCGTCCCCGCGATCGCGCGCAAATCCCACGCGCCGTCTCAGGAACTCCGCCGCTTCGCCTTCGCGGCCTCGATCATGGCCGCGAATTTCTTCTGCATCCGCTCGCGCGCGGCGGGATCCCACAAGCGGTTCCCCTCCATCCATATGTTGTTGGGGGTGGGCTTGAGGTAGGTGGCCGCGCCCTTTTCGGGATGGCGCTTTTGCGCCAGCTCGAAGATGATCCGGCAGACATAGGCCGCCTTGGTGATGGTGACGATCTCGCGAAACAGGGCGCGCGGAAAATCTTCGGCGACGACCCGGAAATAGTGGTCGTATCGCCCGCAGATATCAGCCGCAGCAGTCAGGTTGCCGATATTGTAATAGTACCCGCCGGCGAGAACGCTGGCCCTGATGAGGTTGAAGATCGCTCTCGGCGAGGCCTTCACGCCGTCTTCGAATTTCTTATCGAAGAGTGCACGCGCGATCTGCTCGAAACTCTCGACATCCGACCGCCAGACCGCCAGGTGCAGTCTGAAGGCGAGGGTCGAGCCCAAGACTTCCAGATCCGGCTCGGCCTCGAACGCCGCGGAATTCTCCAGGCAGAAGGCGTGTGCCCAATCCAGGATAGGCTCACGATCGCTCTCGATCGCCTGATAGCTCACGGCGACCAGCGCTCTGGAGTGGAGTTCGATGTTTCCGGGCGTATGGGCGATGGAGTTGCGGGCTGCGAAGAAGCGCGTATCAAGGTCTTCGACCCGGGTGGCCCAGCGCAAATTGTTGTTGAGCTGATTGATATCCAGCGAGAGCAGTCGGTCGAGGAAGTAGTTCTTCGGATCGTGGGGCAGTTTGCGCCACTCGTTTCCTTCCAGAACGCGGATCGACATGGCGGACACGTTCGTCTCACCATCGAACGTGATGGTTTCGGTGACGGCCTCATCGACGGCGCCGCGCGCCGTCAGCGGGATCCGATCGGGGTCGCGACCGATCCGGTCGATCACCAGTTCGACGGCTTCGATGTCAGTCGCGGACAGCTTCCAAGAGAGGAGAATGTCCTTGTCGCGAATTTTTCCGACCAGCGCGATGCCGCTTTCTCTGACCGGAACGTCTTCCTTCACCTGGGTCATCGTTCGGCATCCTTCCTGAACATTCCCGTCACGACCTCTCCGGCGGCTCGCGGCCGAAGGCGACCCGCTCCCTCCCGGCCGCCCCTCGCCTGTGCCTGAGCGCGGCGCGTCCGTCACCCGCGCCTCACGAAGTCGCCATTCCGCGTCCCCTCCGATATCGCCAGCCGCCGCGTCATTCCAGAGCGCGGCAGGTCACGCCAGCCCCGATCGTCCGGCAGGCCGCCGCACCGTCTTCCGTGCGGTTCCCTTAATCGGCATCGCCGCAGGCCGACGCGCCGGAGGGGCGGTCCGTCGACCTCGGTCACCCGGCACGGCCGGCAAGCGACCCGATCCCCCGGCCGACAGCGTCGAGCCCGTCGGTCAGGGCCCGTCGGTCAGGGCCCGTCGGTCAGGGCTCGTGGGGGCAAGCGGTGGGCCACCGCGCCGGGCCGGGACGTTCGGCCCGGCGCCGAGAACTCAATCTGCCATTTCATCAGTAGTGCGGCGTGTCAACGAGGGAATTGTGCGTTCCAAGCCTCCAGATTGCACCTCTGTTTTCACCGTTTTTTAGGGTCTGAAAATTTAATAACTTCAATAAGAATGTCGTCCGCCATCGACAGCGTCCGTCCGAGCTCATCCAGGGAATGCTTCGAATGCAGCTGTCGCGGCGTGATTTCTTCAAGCAAGCAGCCGCCGGCGGTATCGCGATCACGGTGTCCCCGTTCGGGCCGGTTCAGGCGGCCCTGGGTGTGGCCCGGCCGTTCCTCGCGCATGAGACCCTTCCCGAGGCGAGCGGCCCCGGCCCCGTTCTCGGCCGGATCGACGGCGCCGCCAAGGTGACCGGCACCAAGCTCTACGCCTCGGATTTCCGCGCGGCGGACATGCCGGGCTGGCCGCCGCAGACGCGGCATGCCCTCCTGCTGCGCGCGCCCGATGCCACGCATGTCTACGAAGGCCTCGATCTCGACGCCCTCGATCCGTCCGCCAAGCCGGACGTGGTGGTCCGGGCGGCCGATCTCGCCCGGGTCGGCGTCACGGTCCCGCCGTTCTACGCGGGACACCTGCTGTGTCCGGAAGGCGAGACGCCACTGTACCTCGGCCAGCCCGTGGCCCTGCTCCTGTTCGAGAGCTTCGACGCGTTCGATCGGGCCCGGCTCGCCTTCCGCGACGGCGCCCTGCTGAAGTTCGGTCCCGAGACCGGCCCGCAGACGCGGCCCAACTACGCCGCCTACCGCTTCACCCGCGTCGCGGGGGCGGGCCCGGACGCGCCCGACCTCTATTCGCCGATCCAGGCGGGCTGGATCAGCCCGGGCTTCACCGAGGGCAGCGGCCGGCCGATCTGGGCGCCGCTGCCGGTTTCGGAGGGGGGCGACTACGCCCAGGGGGCCGCCCATGGCGAGGCGATCCGGGCCGAGCTCAAGGCCGCCGACCCCGCCGTTCTGACCCTGGAGCGGGCCTTCGCCACCCAGTCGGTCGATCCGATGTTCCTGGAGCCCGAGGCCGGGCTCGCCTGGTACGAGCCGTCGGGCAAGGTGCTCGACATCGTGATCGGGGTGCAGTCCCCGTTCGAGGCCGCCGAGGCGATGGCCACGCTCTTCTCCGCCGCGCAGCCGGATTCCCGGCCCGCCCGGATCGATGCCAAGTTCGCCTATGTCGGCGGCGGCTTCGGCGGCCGCGACCACACCCCGTTTCCGCTCTATCTCGCGCTTGCCGCGATGTTCTTCCCCGGCAAGCCGGTGCGGCTCGCCCATGACCGCTTCCAGCAGTTCCAGGGCGGCATCAAGCGCCACGCCTTCGCGATGCGCTCGCAGATCGGCGTCGACCGGGCGAGCGGGCGCATCCGCGCCTTCGCCGCCGACCACGTCCTCGATGGCGGCGGCCTCGCCAATTACTCGTCCAGCGTGGCGGTGGTGGGTGCGACCGGCGCCATCGGCATGTACAGCGTGCCGAAGGTCGACGTGACGACGGTGGCCGAGCACACCCGCGGCGTCACCGCCGGCTCCATGCGCGGATACGGCACGCTCCAGACCCTGACCGCGCTGGAGACGCTGATCGACGAGGTCGCCACCGCGCTGCCCCTCGATCCGATCGAGCTACGGCGGCGCAACGCCCTGCCGACCGGCGGGCGCACGATGACCGGAAACCCCTTCTCGGTGTCGGTGCGCGCGCCCGAGATCCTCGACAAGCTCGAGGCCCACCCGATCTGGCGCGACCGCGCGGCCCACCGGCAGGCCGCCCGTCCGGGCCTCCTCGTCGGCACCGGCGTCGCCTGCGCGACCAAGGATTTCGGCACCGGCGCGGATTGCGCCCTCGGCTCGGTCACCATCGACGCCGAGGGGCGCGTCGCGATCCACGGCGACGCCGTGGAGATGGGCAACGGCATCGGCACGGCGCTCGCCAACCGGGTCGCCGCTCATATCGGCCGGCGCGCCGACGCAGTCACGGTGGCGCAGGTCGACGTGTTCGATGCGCTCGGCCTCGTCACCTCCGGCGACCCTTACGCGATCAGCCAGGCCGACCAGGATGCGGCCGCCCGCGATCCCCGCTGGGTGCCCGCGATCTCGTCGGCGACCAGCGCGTCGATCGGCGCGCATGTGGGCACGCAGGCGGCGGCCGAGGCCGCGCGCGTCGTCTTCCGCTTCGGCCTGTGGCCGGCCGCGCTCGCCCTGTGGGGCATCGCCCCCCGCGATCCGCGGGGGAAACAGTGGCGGGACGCGTACTGGCAGGCGGACATGCTGATCCTGCCCGGCCTGTCGCCCCTGCCGCTCAAGGCCATCGCCGCCAAGGCGCATGAGCAGGGCGGCGTCACGGGCGCGATGGCCCACGCCTTCTCCCGCTGGGCCTGGGCCGAGGCGACCTTCGCGTTGCCGGGCGAGGACTGGACCGCCGACATCGACGCCCTGGCGATCCGGCGCGGCAGCGGCGGGTTCGAGCGCCTCGCGCGCACCTCCGTCGCCTTCCCGCCCGCCGATTACAACCGCATCGGCACCGCGTTCTCCTCGATGTGCGGCACGGCCGTGCGGGTCGAGATCGACCGCGCCACCGGGGCGCTGACCATTGCCAAGGCCTACAGCGTGTTCGAGTGCGGCGAGGTGCTGGTGCCCCAGGTGGTCCTCGGGCAGGCCCAGGGCGGCTTCGCCATGGGGGTCGGCTATGCGCTGCTGGAGACCCTGCCGCCCTTCGAGGACGGCCCCGGAAACGGCCAGTGGAATCTTGGCCGCTACGTGGTGGCGCGCGCCTCCGACCTCCCGCTCCACACCCTCGAGATCGAGGTCCTGCCCCCCCTCTCCCCGCGCGAGCCGCCCAAGGGCATGGCCGAGGTGGTGATGATCCCGGTGGTGCCGGCTTTGCTCAATGCCATCCACGCGGCCACCGGGCACCGGTTCCAGTCGCTGCCGGTGACCCAGGCGATGATCAAGGACATCCTGGCATGACGACGATCTCGCTCACGATCAACGGCAAGGCCGTCGGCCCCCTCGAGGTGCGCGACGCGCTGACCATGAACGACTTCCTGCGCGAGGTGCTCGGCATGACCGGCACCAAGTTCGGCTGCGGGGCGGCGCAGTGCCTGAGCTGCGCGATCATCGTCGACGGGCCGGACGGCACCAGCGCCACGACCCCGACCTGCGTGGTCCCGGCGGTGGAGTTCGACGGGAAGGCGATCCGCACCATCGAGGGCCATGCCGTCGACGGGCGCCTCACCCCGCTCCAGACGCGCTTCATCGAGCATTTCGCCTTCCAGTGCGGCTACTGCACGCCCGGTTTCCTCAACGAGGGGCAGGTGCTGCTGGAGCGGCTGGAAAAGGCGCCGGTGGCCCGCGCCGAGGTGGAGAGGGTGGTGGCCGAGGCCCTCGACGGGCATCTGTGCCGCTGCTCCGGCTACGTGCGGTACCACGAGGCCGTGCGCGACGTGATCCTGGCCGATCCCGCCCGCTTCCTGGCCTGACGGATCGCCATGCGCTCCGGCCTCTCCCTCGGCGCGGCGTTCCTCGCGGCCAGTCTCCTCGTCGGCGCGGCCGCGAGCCGGAGCGACGCCGGGGAGCCCTCGACCCTGGCGCCGCCCCAGAGCTTCGCCGGCATCGCCGATCCGGAGGCGCGCTCGGCCGCCTATTTCACCGAGCTCGGCAAGGTGCTCACCCATCCGCGCTGCACCAACTGCCATCCCGCCGGCGACCGGCCGCGGCAGGGCGACGAGGCCCGGCCGCACCAGCCGCCGGTCTTTCGCGGCGCCGACGGCAAGGGCTTGCCGGCCCTGCGCTGCGCGAGCTGCCACCGCGGCGCCAATTTCGATCCCGCCGGCCTGCCGGGTCATCCGATCTGGCACCTCGCCCCGGCCGAGATGGCCTGGGAGGGCAAGACGGTTCCGCAGATCTGCGCCCAGATCAAGGATCCGGCCCGCAACGGCGGGCGCAGTCCGGGCGACCTGATCGCGCATATCGGCGACGATACGCTGGTCGGCTGGGCCTGGGCCCCGGGACGGGGCCGCAGCCCGGCGCTCGGAACCCAGAAGGCGGCCCGGGCCCTGGTCGAAGCCTGGGTGGAGAGCGGCGCCGCCTGCCCCTGACGATGCCCCCTCGCGACGGCCCCGCCGTCGCAGACCTCGAATCGGCGCGGCAATCCCGTCGCGCCCGCGACCGGACACGCACGAAGGCGGCCGAGAGGGCCGCCGGTGCTGGAGGACCCCCATGAACCGAACCGCCGTGCTGCGCCGTGGCTTGCTCGCCGCCGCATTCTCCGGCTCCGTCGCGCTCACCGTCGGCGGGGCGCGGGCGCAATCGGAGAGTCCCGCCTACATGAACGTCATCGTCGGCGCCAAGGTGCCCGGCGCGGCGCAGGTGGCCAAGCAGAACGTGCTGGCGCTCAACACCGGCATGTTCGAACTCTACGGCGATGCCGGCAAGCTGGTGCAGGCCAGCATCCTCTCGCAGCACCCGGTGATCCTCGGCCTGTTCTCGGGAACGGGCGGACGCTTCATCCTGTACCGTCCGGGCCAGACGCCGCTGGAGGCCCCCCAGGTGCCGGAGGCCTACCAGCTGCTCAAGTCGGTCGGTCACAGCGTGATGGCGCTGGGCGTGGTGGTGGGCCCCCATATCGGCAAGAGCGACGACGCCTCCTGGCAGCCGCAGGTGCGCGCCTACCGGGTACGGCTGCAGGCGGCGCTCGAGAGCATCGACAGTTCGGCGATGCCGGACGAATGGCGCGCCAACAATCGCGAGCTGATCGCCGAGAACATTGCCTTCATCGACCGGGTCACGGCCGCGAAGGTCGTGAGCTTCTCCGACATGCAGGCCTTCGCCGCGGCGCAGAAGAACCGGCTCAAGCTCAACATCAAGTGGGCCGCCGACACCCAGGTGAAACACTGGATGGGCGTGCTGGCCGATTGGAAGCAGCAGCTCGGCGCCGATTGGGAGAAGGTTTATGCTGCCAGCAACACGATCTACGTGGCGCGGCAGAACAACGTTCTCTACAGCGTCCTGGCGCAGTTCTTCAAGCCGGAGGACATCAACGCGCGCCTGATCCTGATCGAGACCGTGTCCTTCACCACCACGCCGCAGGACATGCTGGAATCCCTCACCCGGATCATCGCCGACCGCACGGTCGGCGAGACCTTCTTCGGCAGCCGCTACCTGATGGATTACGAACTGATGGGGGGCGATGCGCGCGACTCCATCGTGGCGCAGGCGCAGGCGAAGGGCGTCACGGCCCATCTGCCGCCGAAGGTGCCGTTCGGCTCCCACCAGTGGCCGACCCTGATCACCACCGGTCCCGGTCCCGCCTCGCTGGCGGATCTGCCCTGACAGACTTGCCTGACACACTTGCCTGCCAGACTTGCCCTGAGATCGGCGCCCGGCCTGCCCCTGTGCGGATCCATCGGGGCAAGCCGGGCCGCGGACGCGAAGCGGGCCTCGTGGCGACGCGACGGGACCCCGGAGGGAGGGATCACGCCTCTAAATAGAAACTGTCTCTTCGGGTGTGATGGCACATGAGAAGCCGAGGCGCTCGATCTGTCGCGCGAGAGCCTTGG
>NZ_CAKLBV010000099.1 GCF_920984675.1 Methylobacterium sp. Leaf118 | reverse complement strand
ACTGTTTCCGGTTGATCCCTTCGGTCTGGCCTCGCCCGTCATCCCGGGGCCGCGCAGCGGAACCCGGGATCCACCCGCCATGCGACGCGCGAGCATGGCGTCGCGGCCCGTCGTCGATGGCACGCCTCCGGCGCGCCCCTGCGGGTCCGGGGTCGCTTCGCGCCCCGGAATGATGGGATCGGGGGCTGAAACGAAGCCATCAGCCGGAGACCGTATCAGGCGGAGGCGAGCCGAAGGCCGCCCAGAACGGCGGCGAGGAGGGCGAGGACGCAGGCCGGGCCGACGAGGCGCGGGCGATAGGACAGGAGCAGGACGAGGGCGACCCCGGCGCCCGTCAGGGCGCCGAGCCACTGCACCGGCCCGAAGGCCCAGCCCTCCGCCTGCCCGGCCAGGAGGAGGGAGAGGCCGAGGCCGAGCCAGCCGAGGAGGCGCAGCCCGGCGACCTGCTGCCCGCTCGGCCGGGTCCGGAGGATGTCCGCCTGGTGCCGGTTCAGGCCGAGGCAGAGCGCCGAGAGGGCGGCGAAGCTCAGACCCAGATTGAGGACGAGGGCCCAGGGGGTCATGCGCGCTCCCGCTGCTTTCCGGATTCGGGACGCCGCTGCGGGGCGGCCGCCGCCGGCCGCTTCGGCGGGCGCGGGGCCGCGGCCGGGAGCGACGCCTCCCGCGCGGGCTCGGCCCGGCGGGGCGCCTGATAGGTCGAGACCTTGCGGGCCGCGAAGGCGAACAGGGCGGCGAGCGCCAGCAGCGCCCCGTCGAACCACAGGAACAAGGCCTCGCCGCCGCTGGGCCGGCGCAGGGGATGCGCCTCGATCGTCGCGAGATCCGCCCCCACGACCGCCAGACAAAGGACCGCGACCCCGCCGAGCCCTGCCCGCCAGGCCCGCCGCTGCGGCCGGGCCAGCGCCAGCAGCGCCACCGCGATCCAGGCGGCGAAGAAGGCGCGGATCTCCCAGGCCGAGCGGTCGGCGAGGCCGACCGGCAGCAGCCGGTTGGCGAGGAAATACACCGCCACCGCCGCGGGCAGGCCGGCGACGCTGCCGATGTTGAGCGCCTGGACCAGGCGCAGGCCGGGGAAGGGCCGCGCCTCCGCCTTCGGCAGCCGCGCCAGCGACCACAGCACGAGGCCGGTCGCCACCATGGCGCTGCCCATGACGCCGCACAGGAAGAACAGTGCCCGCAGGGCCGGGCCGGCGAAATGCGCCTCGTGCAGGCCGACCATCGTGGTGAAGGTCTTGGCCGCGGGCTGGAGGCCGCCGCGCAGGACCTCGATCACCGCGCCGCTCACCCCGTCGAAGGCGACCTGCGGATGCTCGTGCGAGAGGCCGTGCGGTTCCTCGAACACCGCGACGACCGTGGCGTTCGCGTCCCCCTGGTTGACGATGGTGAGCCGCTCGAGCGTCTCCGGGACGGTCTGGAGCGCCCGCTCGACCATCGGCCCGATGGGCGCGAGCGCCGCGGGCCGGCCCGCGGGCGGGCGCGGCGCCGTGATCTGCCCGGATTCAGCGAAGAAGGCTTGGCGGTCGCCCTCGTAGGCGACGGTGACGCCCCAGGGCATGTACATCAGCGCCAGCGTGACGAGGCCCGTGTAGGTGATCATCAGGTGGAAGGGCAGCGCCAGCACGCCGGTGACGTTGTGGGCATCGAGGAAGCTGCGCCGCGGCGCCTTGTCCCGGCGGAAGGTGAAGAAGTCCACGAAGATGCGCTTGTGGGTGACGATGCCGGAGATCAGCGCGATCAGCATGATCATGGCGCAGACGCCGACGACCCAGCGGCCCCAGAGCGGCGGCATGTGCAGCTCGAAGTGGAAACGGTAGAGGAAATCGCCGCCCATCGTCTCGCGCGCGCGGGCTTCGCCCCCCGTCCGCGGATCGAGCGTCGCCCGGCCCGGAGGCTCGCCGGGGCGGGTGCGCCAGAACAGGTCGAGCACCGGGTGGTCGGGCTGCGGCAGGCCGATGAACCATGTCCGCGCCTTGGGGGCGTGGGTCTCCAGATAGGCGACGGCGCGTTCGGCCGCCGCCGGCAGGTCGGCGGGGGCGACCGGGGCGGCCTGCATCAGTTCGGGCCGCATCCAGCGGGAGATGTCGGCGCGGTAGTAGCTCGCCGTGCCGGTGACGAAGATCGCCAGCAGCACCCAGCCGACCACGAGGCCGGACCACGTGTGGAGCCACGCCATCGATTGGCGGACACTGCCCTTCACGGTGCACCTCCTGCGGAGAGAAGGGGCCCCGCCGCCAGCCAGAGGCCGGCGCCGAGGACGAGGATCGCGCCGAGGACCGCCGCGGCGGCGTGCCGGAGCGAGGAGATGGCGAAGACGAGCACGGCCACGCTCGCCAGGATCGCGAAGCTCGCGAGCGTGGCCGCCGTGACGGCCTCCGAGCGCGGCAGCGGCAGCGTCGCCGACAGGAGCGCGGTGCTGAGCGCCGCGACGGCGTAGCCGCCGCCCGCCGCCAGGACGACACGCCCGACGAGGCCGGCGGCCTCCGCGAGCCGCGGCCGGGCGCTCCCCTTCGTCACATTCATGCCCAGGGCCCTCACCAGCGGTAGCGCAGGGTCGCGTAGACGGTGCGGGGCAGGCCGTAATAGCAGCCCGAATAGCTGAAGCAGCCCGTGACGTAGCGCTCGTCGAGCAGGTTCTGGGCGTTGATCTGCATCGAGAGGCCCTGCAGGGTCGGGTCGAGATGCTTCAGGTCGTAGCTGACGACGGCATCGAGCAGCACGCTCTCGGGTACCTTGAAGGTGTTGGCCGGGTCACCCCAGGACGCGCCGAGATAGCGCACGCCGCCGCCGAGGCCGAGCCCGAGCAGCGGGCCGCTGGTGAAGCGGTAATCGACGAAGAGCGAGGCCGTCGCGTCCGGCACCTGGACCGGCCCGAGGCCGATGAGGGAACGGTTCGTGTCGTTGGTGTTGCGGAGATCCAAGAGCGAGAAGCCGCCGACCAGCGTCAGCCCCTCGAACAGGTTGGCCCGCGCCTCGAACTCGACGCCCTGCACGCCGACCTCGCCGGTCTGCACGCTGAAGCCGGGATTGCGCGGGTCGGTGTTCAGCGTGTTCGAGCGGCGGATATCGAAGGCCGCCGCGGTGAGCAGGAGGTCGGTGCCGGGGGGCTGGTACTTGATGCCGGCCTCGACTTGGTTGCTCGAGATCGGATCGGGGATGCGCCCGGTGGTCCCGAAATTCGGATCGAAGATGCGCCCGTTGGTGATCGGCTCGAAGGCCTCGCTGTAGGAGACGTACGGGGCCACCCCGCTGTCGAACAGGTAGAGCAGGCTGGCACGCCCCGTGAAGGCCTCGGCCGGAACGTCCTGAAGGGCGACCGCGCCGGTCGCGAGGGTGCGGGTCGGGCCCGATTGCCGCGCGAAATCGTAGCGGCCCCCGAGCGTCAGGATGAAGCGGTCGAACTTCACCTGATCCTGAACGTAGAGGCCGGTCTGCTCGGCGGTGATGCGGGCATCCGTCGTGAAGGCCGGCACCGCGATGTTCATGGCGTAGTTGGGCGCCAGGACGTTGAGATCCGCGGTGGCCGGGAAGGGCGCACCGAGCGTCCGCGTCTCGATGGTGCGGTGATCGACGCCGACGAGCGCCGTATGGGCGAAGAGGCCGGTCTCGAACGTGCCCACGAGATTGTTGTCGATGGTCCAGGCCTCGATGCCGACCTGGGAGGCCGTGACCGCCCGGGCGAGGAGCGGCCCGCTGGCGTTCGGGCCGTTGAGATCGCTGAAGGCCGCGTAGACGCTGCGGTAATCGCCCTCCGAGCGCAGGTAGCGTCCGGCCGAGTGGATGCGCAGGTTCTCGCCGAAGCGGTGGTCGAACAGATAGCTGATCGAGCCTTGCGTCCGGTCGGAGCGCTCGACGCCGCGGTCGCCGTCGTAGAAATTGACGGGCAGGCGACCGATCACGCCATTGCCGAAATTGCGCGGGAACACCGTGCCGACCGCCGGAAAGCCGCCGTAGAAGCCCGATTTGGGATCGCGCTGGTAGTTGGCGATGACGGTGAGCGAGGTGTCGGCATCGGGCCGCCACGTCACGCTCGGGTTGATGAAGGCGCGCTCCACTTCCGTGGTCACGGCGGGGCCGTCGCCGTTCCAGCCGAGCCCGATCACCCGATAGGCGAACTGGTCCGCCACGCCCCCGGTGCCGTCGCCCACCGGCCCGCCGACGTCGAAGCCGGCGCGCACCTCGCTGAAGCCGCCGCCCTGGAGGAAGACCTCCCCGTGGCGGACGAATTGCGGAACCTTGGAGACGAGGTTGACGATGCCGCCGGGGCCCGACTGCCCATAGAGCACCGAGGCCGGGCCCTTGATGATGTCGACCCGCTCCAGGCGGTAGGGGTCGACGCTCGGGAAGGCGTCGCGGCTGCCGGGGAGGGAGAGGCCGTCGAGGAAGAGCGGCGCGGTGAAACCGCGGATCGCGAATTGCTCCAGGCGGGTCGAGCCGGCGCCGCCGCGCTGCTCGGTGGTGACGCTCGGCGTGTAGCGCAGGGCCTGGTTGATGGTGAGCGCGTTCTGGTCCTCGATCTGTGCGCGGCCGATCACCGAGACCGACTGCGCCGTCTCCAGGATCGGGGTGTCGGTCTTGGTGCCGACGCTGCTGCGGCTGGCGACGTAGCCGGGCACGGGACCGACGGCGCCGCCGGGCCCGTAGAGCGCCCCGCCCAGCGTGCGCCCACGCCCCTCCCCCGACACGCTCAGTTCTTCCAGCTCCACGTCGCTGGCCGAGGCGGCCTGCGCCTGCACGGCCTGTGGCAGGAAGCTGCATGTCGACGACAGCAAGGCGGCATAAAATTTGAGTGGCAGAAGGCCTCGCCCCGAGGGGCTCAGCCTCTTCTGGGAGAACTTGATCATTGTTATAGCCAAAGACCGGATTTTGTACCGCTGAGCGCTTCTATGATGCTTTACCATCACGGCGCTGTGATGGGACTCATAGCGATATTTCTTTGTCTGCCAAGTTTTGTATTATGGAATTATTCAAAACATCTTCTGGAATTGTTCTAGTTTGGTTGCGGCGCGCACTTCTTTGAGCGCCTCGCCTTCGTTCGAGGGGCGGCGATCCCGTCTCGGACGAGGCTCTGGTGCCGTGGAGGCGGTCGGTGGCTGTGGCGCGCATTACGCGCACGGCGCGATGCGAAGGTTCGAGATTGTCGCGAACCTTGCGCCGCATCGGCTTTTGTCGAGAGCCGGCATCCACCTCTCCGGCCGGTGCCAGAGGTCATGCGATGGCCCGACGGCACGGGCCTGACGGCGAGCGCGGCCGGGGCGTCACGTGGGTTACGCGCGCAGGACATGCGGGCAGGACATGCGGGCAGGACATGCGCGCTGCGAATCCGCGCGGTCGCCGCCCCCGCCTCAGGGGCGCGGGGGGGGCTCTTGGCCTGGTGTCGTAGGTCTGCCGGGTTTCGGGGCGGCGCGGGGCGCCCGCCGCGGTCCGCGGAGGGCCGTCGCGTCGCCGTCCGGGATCAGGTGAACAGGCTCGACACGCTCGCTTCGGTCGCCGTGCGCCCGATCGCCTCGCCGAGCAGCGGCGCGATCGAGACCACGCGGATGTTGCGGGCGAGCTTCACTGCCTGGGTCGGCTGGATCGAGTCGGTGATGACGAGTTCCTTCATCCGCGAGGCACTGATCCGCGAGACGGCACCGCCCGAGAGAACCCCGTGGGTGATGTAGGCCGAGACTTCCTTGGCTCCGGCGTTCAGCAGGGCCTCGGCCGCGTTGACCAGGGTGCCGCCGGAATCGACGATGTCGTCGACGAGGATGCAGGACTGGCCCTCGACGTCACCGATGATGTTCATCACCTCCGACTCGCCCGCCCGCTCGCGGCGCTTGTCGACGATGGCGAGCGAGGCGTCGATCCGCTTGGCGAGCGCCCGCGCCCGCACCACGCCGCCGACATCCGGCGAGACCACCATGCGCTCGCCGGGGGGCAGACGCTCCTTGATGTCGCGCACCATCACGGGGGCGGCGAACAGGTTGTCGGTGGGGATGTCGAAGAAGCCCTGGATCTGGCCGGCATGGAGATCGAGGGTCAGCACCCGGTCGGCGCCGGCCTCGGTGATGAGGTTGGCCACGAGCTTGGCCGAGATCGGCGTGCGGCCGGCGGTGCGCCGGTCCTGCCGGGCATAGCCGAAATACGGGATCACCGCCGTGATGCGCCGCGCCGACGAGCGCCGCGCGGCATCGATCATGATGAGCAGTTCCATCAGGTGATCGTTGGCCGGGAACGAGGTCGATTGGACGATGAACACGTCCTCGCCGCGCACGTTCTCCTGCAACTCGACGAAGATCTCCATGTCGGCGAAGCGCCGGACCATGCAGCTCGCGAGCGGCAGTTCGAGGTAGGCCGCGATCGCCTCGGCGAGGGGACGGCTCGCGTTGCCTGCGATGATCTTGATCGACGACGTCATCCCGGGCGTCTCTCGGCTCTCTCAGTCACGGAACGCACGGCGACGCACGTCCGAGGCCGCGCCGCAATCCGGTCGCGCGGGCTCATAACAGTGGGGCCTTCCCGTCACAATGGTTTCGCCGGCACAGGACCCTCGCTCCGGCCAAGGTCCTGGTGTTCGCCTGACCCGCCACGCACCGACTCGGCGCCGGCCGGGACCGCGGCGCGGGGCGCTCGTCGCGCCCGGCCAAGGGGACAGCCAAGGGGACAGCCGCGGGGACGACCCCGTCTCCCGTTCGCGCGGGCGCGGCCCTCACGGCTCCAGCAGGCGGTGCAGGTGGACGATGAAGTAGCGGGTCTGGGCGCTGTCGACGGTGGATTGCGCCTTGGCGCGCCACGCGGTTTGGGCCGAGGCGTAGTCGGGGAAGATGCCGACGACGTCGAGATCCTTGAGGTCGCGGAAGCGCACGCCCGAGACGTCCTCGAGTTCGCCGCCGAACACGAGGTGGAGCTTCTGGTCCGAATCGATCGCCGTGGTCACGCGCCTCTCCCGCCGAGGGTCTCGGGCCGGGAAAGGCACGAGCCGTGCCGCGTCGGTCGCATCGCCGCCCGGGCGGGTCAAGCCGCCCGTGCGGCGGGAGGGGGTTGCGCGGGCCCGAGCGCCCGCGGGCCGGGGCTCAGGCGGCCGCCCGGCCGTCCGCATCCAGCAGCAGCGCCATCAACGCCTGCAAGGGCGCGCTCGGCTCGCCCGACCACACCAGATGGGTGCGGTTGCGGCGCAGGTGCTCGGGCAGCGGGTGGCGCGCCACCGCCGTGCTCATCACCGCGTGGTCGAGCACCTCCGCGGGCACGATCGCTGCCCCGGTTCCGGCGGCCACGCAGGCCACGATGGCGTGATACGAACTCATCTCCAGGATCCGCTCGGGCGCGGCGCCGCCCTCGGCCAGCCACTCGATCAGGCGCTGGCGGTAGGAGCAGCCGTGGGGGAAGGCCACCAGGGTCCCTCCGCCGAGCTCGGCCGCCCGGCGGACCGGCGGTCCGCCCCGGCCGGTGATCAGCACGAGTGTCTCCTCGAAGGCCGGCCGGGAGGCGAGGCGCCCCCGCTCGAACGGCTCGGACACGAAGGCCGCCTCGACCTCGAACCGCTCCATCCGGCGGAGCAGCGTTTGGGTCGTGCCGGTCTGGAGCTCGATCGTGACGTCCGGGTGCTGCGCGTGCAGGGCCGAGAGGATCGGCGGCAGCCGGGCCCCGGCCGCGCTCTCCAGGGAGCCGAGCCGCAGCGCGCCGCGCACGACGCCGCTGCGCAATTCCTGCTCGGCGAGATCGGCCATCCGCAGGAGCGCCTCGGCATGGCCGAGCAGGATGCGTCCGGATTCGGTGAGCCGCAGGCTGCGGCCCTCGCGGCGGAACAGGGCGACGCCGAGCCGCTCCTCGAACTGCTTGATCCGGGTCGTGACATTGGACGGCACCCGGTGCAGCCGGCGCGCCGCGGCGGTCACGCCGCCCTCCCGCACGACGCAGCGGAAGATGTGCAGGTCGTCGAGGTCCATCGTTCTCATCGCAAGAACGATAGGTCACAAGAATTCATTTTACCAGAATAGCAGGCAGGTGTTCACTCGGCCCGTCCGATGTGCACGCCCTCCCCCTCCCCGGCCGATTCGGCCGTCTGGCCCATCGTCGCGAGCGGACTCATCGCCCTCGCCGTCGCCATGGGCATCGGCCGCTTCGCCTTCACGCCGCTCTGGCCGCTGATGCTGCGTGACGGCAGCCTCGATGCCACGGCCGGCGCGGAATGGGCGGCGGCCAATTATGCCGGCTACCTCGCCGGGGCGCTGACCGCCGCGCGGTTCGCGGGCCGTCCGCGGCGCGGCCTCGTCCTGAGCCTCGTCGGCGTCGCGGCGACGACGCTGGCGATGGCGGGCGCGCCCGCCTACCTCGCCGGGGCCCTGCTGCGCGCGGCGTCCGGCCTGTTCAGCGCCTGGGCGCTGGTCTGCGCCAGCGGCTGGTGCCTGGCGGAACTCGCCCGGCGCCGGAGGCCCCAGGGCGGCGCCTGGATCTATACCGGGGTCGGACTCGGCATCGCCCTCGCCGGCACGCTGACATGGCTCGGCGGGCGCCAGCCGGCCGAGCGGCTGTGGCTGGAACTCGGGCTGGTTGCCGCTGCAGGGACGCTGCTCGTCGGGCTGCTGTCGCGCCGTGTGGGCACGGCACCAGCCGGGCCCGCCGGGGCGAGCGCCGCCGCACCGGGCGGCCGGCCGCGTTCGTCCGCCCTCGTGCTGTGCTACGGCGCCTTCGGCTTCGGCTACATCCTGCCGGCCACCTTTCTGCCCGCGATGGCGCGCGAATTGTCTCCCGACCCGCTGGTGTTCGGGCTCGCCTGGCCGCTGTTCGGCGCCGCCGCCGCCCTCTCGGTCGCGGCGGTGGCGCTCTGGTGGCCGCAGGGCTCCCGCCGCCGCCTCTGGGCCCTGGCGCAGGGCGCCATGGCGCTCGGCACCGCCCTGCCCCTCCTCGTCCCGACCCTCTGGGCGGTCGCCGCCTCGGCCGTGCTGGTCGGCGGCACCTTCATGGTCGCCACCATGGCCGGCCTGCAACTCGCCCGCGCGGCCCGGCCCGACGATCCGACGCCCCTGCTCGCCCGGATGACCGCCGCCTTCGCCGCCGGGCAGATCGCCGGCCCGCTCCTCGTGCGCGCCCTCGGCCCCGGCCGCTGGGCCGGCTGGGACGCCCTGCACGCGACCGGCGCCGCCGCCGCCCTGCTTCTCGGGCTCACCGCCCTGTGGCTCTGGCGCGCGGACGGCCTTGCCCCCACCGATCCACCCGCCCGAGACTGAGGACCCGCCGATGCACGCGCCCCCATCCTCCGAAGCCGTTCCCCCCTTTCCCGAGGCCGGGCTCCCCGAACGCCTCGGGCCCCCCGACCCGCTCGACCCGGACCAGCGCGCGGCGGCCGACGCGCTGATCGCCGGCCCCCGCGGCGGCGTCTACGGCCCGTTCCGCCCCCTGCTGCACCGTCCGCCGCTGTTGCGGGCGGTGGCCGCCCTCGGCGAGAGCCTGCGTTACGCCGGCACGCTCGACGGAGCCCTGCGCGAATGGACGATCTGCGCGGTGGCGCGCGAGACCGCCAACGTCTTCGAGTGGGACATGCATCGGCCGCTGGCGGAGGCCGCGGGCGTGCCGCCGGGGGCCCTCGCCGCCCTCGCGCAGGGCGCGGCCCTGCCGGCGGCGCGACGCCCCGACCTCGCCCTGGCGCAGGCCGTCACCGTGGCGATGCTGCGCGGGCACCGCCTGGACGCGGCGACCTACGACGCCGCCCTGGCGGTCTGGGGCGAGGCCGGAACGGTCGAACTGCTGACGCTCGTCGGCTACTTCGCGATGGTGTGCGGGCTGATGAACGTCGCCCGCACCCCCGGCCCGGGATGAGGGCCCGGGCGGTCGAACGGTCCGAACCCGGACCCCATCAGAACAGCGAGCCCTGCTGGGCGGCGGGCTCCCGCGCCTCGTCCGGCGTCGGGGCCGGCGCCGGCTTGCGGGCGGGGCGCTTCGGGCGCGG
>NZ_CAKLBV010000098.1 GCF_920984675.1 Methylobacterium sp. Leaf118 | reverse complement strand
GCCAGCGTCCGCTCGACCTGCCGGCCCATGGCGCGGGCCTGCTCGGCGATCTCCTCCGCCAGGGCCGGGTCGGCGCGGTCCGTGCGGCGGGCGAGGGCGTCGAGCACGGCGAGCGGCGTCTTGAGGCCGTGGGCCATGTCGGCGGCCTGGGTGCGGGCCCGCTCCAGGTCGCGCTCCTGCGCATCGAGCAGGCGGTTCAGGTCGGCCACCAGCGGGCGCACCTCCTCGGGAAAGGCCTCCGACAGGCGCGGTTTGGCCCCGGAATGGACGGCCGCGAGGTCCGCCCGCAGGGTTCGGAAGGGGCTGAGCGCCCGGCGCACGAACAGGGCCATCGCCAGCGTCAGGGCGGCGAACAGGGCGACCAGCGAGGGCACCAGCAGGCGCAGGAAGCTGGCGCGGCTCCGGGCGAGGTCGCGACGATCCTCGGCCGCAGTGACGGCGAGGGCCACGGTGCCGCCGCCATGGGGGATCGTGACGCGGCGGGTCACCGCGATGAGCCGGCCGCCATCCGGCCCGGTCAGGTCGCCGATGGCCGGTTCCGCTTCCTCGTCGGGGACGGCGCCGAGGCTGCGGTCCCAGAGCGAGCGCGAGCGGAGGGAGCGCCCCTCCCCGGCGATCTGCCAGTAGAGGCCGCCATAGGGTGTGGCGAAGCGCGGGTCCGGCGGCTCCCGGGGCAGGCTCAGGCTGCCGTCGGGGGCCAGCACCACCTGCCCGGCGATGAGCTTGGCGAGGCGGTCGAGCCCGTCGGCGGTGCGGGCGTCGAGCACCCGGTCGAGGATCACGGTGAGACCGATCCCGGCGAGCAGGAGCGCCAGCGCGATCAGCCCGGCGGCGGCGAGGCCGAGGCGCAGGCGCAGGGAACTGAGGGTCAAGCCGAGGGGGCCGGCCTCTGAGCGGAGGCCGGAAACCGTGCGCCCCGCGCGGGAGTGCGGTCCCACGGCCTCCGGGTCCGTCGGGGAGGCGGCCTCGTCGTCGACGGGGCTCATCCCGCCCCCGGGGCGGGGTCGGCGGGCACGAGATAGCCGTGGCCGCGGCGGGTCTCGACGATGCCGGGGCCGAGCTTGCGCCGCAGCCGGGTCAGCAGGGCCTCCAGCGCGTTGGCCTCGCGGTCGCTGTCGCTGCCGTGGAGATGGTCCAGCAATTCGCCCGCGGGCACGACCTGTCCCTGCCGGTGCAGCAGGAAGGCGAGCAGGCGGTATTCGAGGGCGGTCAGGTCGATCTCGCGGCCCGCCACCGAGACCGCGCGGGTGCGGGTGTCGAGCTCGACCGCCCCCGCCCGCAGGACCGGCGAGGCATGGCCGGCGGTGCGGCGCAGGATCGCCCGCAGCCGGGCCGCCAGCTCCTCCATCCGGAACGGCTTCTGGAGGTAATCGTCGGCGCCCGCGTCGATCCCCTCGACGCGCTCGCGCCAGCCGTCGCGGGCGGTGAGGATCAGGACGGGCAGCCGCACCCCGGCCTCGCGCAGGCGGCGCAGCACGCCGAGCCCGTCGAGGCGCGGCAGGCCGAGATCGAGCACCATCGCGTCGTAGGTCTCGGTCTCGGCCTTGAACCACGCCGCCTCGCCGTCGCCGACGACCTCGGTGACGTAGCCGGACCGTTCCAGGCCCGTGCGCAGGTCGGCGGCGATGCGCGGCTCGTCCTCGACGATCAGGATGCGCACGGGCGCCCTCCCCGTCCGCTCTCAATCGTCATCGTCGTCCTCGTCGAGAATCTTCAGCGAGCCGGCATCGATCTTCACGTCGCGCCGCCGCCCGTCGCTGCCGAGGATGCGCAGCTTGTAGAGCCAGCGCCCGTCGTCGCGCTTGAGGTCGACCGCGATCACGTCGCCCGGCACCGCCGTGCGGGCCGCGGCGAGCACGGCGTCGAGGGGGCGGATTTCACCCCGTTCCAGCGCCTGCCGCGCCCGCTCGCCGTCGCTGTCGGCATGGGCCGGGGCGGCGAGCGCCAGCAGGGCGACGAGGAGCAGGCGGGCGAAGGCGGGCATGGGGCGGAACCTCGGGCGGAGATCCTCTGCCCGAGCCTCCCTGACGAAAGGCTGACGGCCAGCGTCAGGCCGGCGCGGGTCCCCATCGGCGAGACAGGGCCATCCCCGGTGCCGCCGCTCCGGCCCCCGACGCGAGAGACCCATCGCCATGTCCCTGACCACGACCATCCTGCTCCTCTACGGCGCCTGCCTCGCCGGCGCCATCGCCAGCCGGCCCGCACCGGGCCCGATCGAGGGGGCCCCCACCGAGACCCGCAGGCCCGGCCGCCCCCCGACGGCCCTCCTCCTGCCGTTCCTCGCCCTGTTCGCGCTCGCCGCTCCCATGGGGGTCGCCCGGGCCGGCGAGGCCGCGCCGATCGCCGGACCCGCCACCGTCATCGACGGGGCGACCCTCTCGGTCGACGGCGTGCGCCTGCGCCTTCATGGCATCGAGGCGCCGGGGCTCGACCAGACCTGCTTCGACGGACGGGAGCGCGGCTACCCCTGCGGGCGGGTCGCGGCCGCGGCGCTCGCGGCGCGGATCGGCGGGCAGAGCCTCGCCTGCGAGCCGCGGGCCGAGGATCGGGGAACCGCCCGGTGCCGGCTCGGCGCCGACGACCTCGCCGCCTGGCTGGTCGAGCGCGGCTACGCCGTCGCCGACCGGCGGGTCTCGACGGAGTACCTCGCCCAGGACGAGCGTGCCTGGGGCCGCCGGGCCGGTCTGTGGTCGGGCGTGTTCGATCTGCCGACGCAGCGCCCCGGCCTGCGCGGGGCGACCGCGGGTTTGTGACCCCCGCCCCGGCGATCCGGCCGGGGTGCCGCCTCAGGCCGCCGTGCCGCTGCCCGCGGCGCGCACGTCCTCGAGGACGGGTTCGTAGGCGCACCAGAGGCAGCGGCCCTGCTCGGCCGCCTTCTTGTCGTTGCGCTGGGAGCAGACCGGACAGATGGTCAGCACGATGCGGCGGCCGCGCACATAGGCAAGGCCACGGCCCAGGAAGGTGACGGCACCTTGGGGCATGGGGATCGATTCGGTAAGGAATGGGAGGCGATGGCCTGCCTCTATCGAACCGTTCCAGGAAGGCCAGCGGGCCCAGCGGCATGGGGCCCCGTCGCCGAAAGCATAGCCGGCTTCGGCGCTTCCACCGCGCCGGCATCCCCGCGCCCGACGGGACGGCGCGCCGGCTCGCGCGTTGTTCGACGCGCGCTTCCGTGACGGCGGATGCCGGCCCGCGCCGGAGGCGATGCACCCGATGAGGCCGCCGGCCGGAGGAGACCATGTCGAAGCTTTTCATCGCCCAGGTTCGGGGCCAGGGCGGCGAGCGTCCGCTGGTGACGGTGCGGGCCGCCGCGGAGGGCGAGGCCCGGCTCTTCGTCGAAGCGGCCTATCCGGAGGACGAGGTCCTGGCGATCGCCGAGCCGGGGGAGTGGGTCAGCGACGCCGATACCGGCACCCGGACCGGCGACGTGCGCGAGCATCCGGGCGTGGCGTGGCAGGCCCCCGCCGGCCGGGCCTGATGGCGTGTCCTGTCTTCCTGAGGATGCGCGGGCGCTCGCCCGGATGCTGCCCGAGGCGGTCGAGGGGGCGCATCAGGGGCATCCGGACTTTCGGGTCGGCGGACGCATCTTCGCGACGCTCTGGACCGACGAGGAACGCCTCGTCCTGCGCTTGACGCCGGAGACGCAAGCGGCGGCGGTCGCGGCCGAGCCCGATGCCTGCGCCCCCGTCCCCGGCGCCTGGGGCGCCCGTGGCTGGACCAGCCTCGACCTCTGGGCGGTCGAGGAGGAGGTTCTGCGCGGGTTGCTGCTCGCCGCATGGCGCAACGCGGCCCCGCCCGGCCTGGTCGCGCGCACCGCGGGCCTCGCCCTCGATCCCTGACGGGGGACGGCCCCGTTTGGCGCCGGCGCGGCGCAGTTCCGCCCCCTGCGGCGGAACTGCTTCGGGCCCTTCCGTCTTGCCCCCTGTGAGATCTTGCCCCCCGCGAGATCGAGGAGCGTCATGACGATGCAAGCGGACAGCCCCAAGCCCGGCGACGACAAAGAGCCGGAGCGCGATCCGCCGCCGCCCTCCGAACCGCTGCCGGAAGAGGATTTGGAGCAGGTCGAGGAGCAGCCGAGCTGACGGCGCGGTCGCCCGGAGCCCTGGGGGGCGCGTCACCGGTCCGGAGCCGCGCGCCCGTTTTGAAGGATGCCGTCTGGAAAAAACCTTGGCGGAGGAAACCTTGCCGACGGAAACTTTGGACGAGCCGATGACGGGCGAGCCGGCACCCAAGCTGGCCGGCATCCTGACCTTCCCGCCGGACGTCGTAGCTGCCCTCGACGCGCATTGCGCGGTCGAGGGCCTGCAACGGGATCGGGCGATCTGCGAGATCGTCGCCGAGTCGCTGCGCGTGAAGGGCTACCTGCGCAGGCGCGCCGCTCACGAGCGCGTCGCCCGGGACGAGACCTCCGAGACCCTGGACTGAGAGGCGGGCGATGGCGACCTCCTACAAAGGCTCCCGTCTCTGCCCGCCCAAGCAGGCGCGGCCGAGCCATGTCCGCGTCGCGGATGCCGAGGGCGGCGAGACGATGGTGACCCTGGAGACCGACGAGGCCCGTGCCGGCCAACCGCCCTGGCAGAGCCTGCCCTGGCAGGGCGAGGCGGGCCTGGTGCTCGACGACGGCGACAAGCACAGCCCGGAGATCCGCCTCTGAAACCGGTGCCGCCCGCGGTGGCGCGCCGTTGTTGCCAGCTTCCGGGCTTTGCAGTAGGGGAGCCGGCTCGCCGCCCTCCCGCTGCGGCGCAGGCCGCTCCGGATGCGCGTGCGACCGAGCGACGGCTTAGAGCCATTCCCGGTCGCGGCGCATCGTGGGCGGGTTCCCTCATCTCCGACGAGGCTCCCGGCAAATGGCCGCAGCGACAGGGCCGCGCCCGCTGGTCGGGAGACTGGCCGCCTCCAGCGAACTCAGACGCCCCTGCGATGACGAAGCCTCCCGCCGCACTCCCGGTTCGCACGGCGCCGTCGGCGCGTCTCGAGCTGCGCCGTGACGTCTGATCGCGAGCCCCGGCCCCGCCCGGATGCCGGTCCCGCCCTGGCGAAGGTGCCCACCGGCATCGAAGGGTTCGACGCCATCACCTTCGGCGGCCTGCCCGCCGGCCGGCCCTCCCTGGTCTGCGGCTCCGCCGGCTGCGGCAAGACGCTGTTCGCCACGACCTTCCTCGTCAACGGCGCCACCCGCTACGGCGAGCCCGGCGTGTTCATGAGCTTCGAGGAGCGGGCCGAGGACCTGTCCGCCAACGTGGCCTCGCTGGGCTACGACCTCGACGGCCTCGTGGCCGAGGGAAAGCTCGCGATCGACCATGTCCGCGTCGAGCGCTCCGAGATCGAGGAGACCGGCGAGTACGACCTCGAAGGCCTGTTCATTCGCCTGGGCTTCGCCGTCGACGCGATCGGCGCCAAGCGCATCGTCCTCGATACGATCGAGACCCTGTTCTCCGGCTTCTCCGACGACGCGACGCTGCGGGCGGAGCTGCGCCGCCTGTTCGGCTGGATCAAGGAGCGCGGGCTCACCGCGGTCATCACCGGCGAGCGCGGCGAGGGCCAGCTGACCCGCCAGGGGCTGGAGGAATACGTCTCCGACTGCGTGGTGCTCCTCGACAACCGGGTCGCGGACCAGATCACCACCCGGCGGCTGCGGGTCGTGAAGTACCGTGGCTCGGCCCACGGTACCAACGAGTATCCGTTCCTGATCGATGCCGAGGGCATCAGCGTCCTGCCGGTCACCTCCGCCGACCTCGATTACGACGTGACCGAGGGGATCCTTCCCACCGGCATCGCCGGACTCGACGCGATGCTCGGGCCCGGCGGCTTTCATCGCGGGTCGAGCATCCTCGTCTCGGGCGAGCCGGGCACCGGAAAGAGCATGGTCTGCGCGAGCATGATCGATGCGGCCTGCGCCCGGGGCGAGCGCTGCCTCGCCTTCGTGTTCGAGGAGAGCGGCGCCCAGATCGCCCGCAACGCCCGCTCGATCGGCCTCGACCTGAACCGCCACGTGGCGAGCGGGCTGCTGCGCTTCGAGGCGGCGCGGCCGAGCCTCTACGGGCTGGAGATGCATCTCGCGCGGATGCACCGGGACATCGACCGCTTCGCCCCCTCCCTCGTGGTGGTCGATCCGCTCTCGGCGCTGCGGGGCCCGTCCTCGGAGCTGCAGGCGACCTTGCTGCGCATGGTCGACCTCCTGAAGGGCCGCGGCATCACCGCCCTGTTCACGAGCCTGCGCGAGGATGGCGGGCTCGACCGGGACGACACGATCGGCGTCTCCTCGCTGATGGACGCCTGGGTCAAGCTCTTCAACGTCGAGGCCAATGGCGAGCGCTCCCGCACGCTCTACGTCATCAAGGCGCGGGGCATGAGCCATTCGAACCAAGTGCGCGAATTCGTGATGTCCGGCGACGGCATCCGGCTCGTCGACGCCTATATCGGTCCTGCCGGCGTTCTCACCGGCACGGCGCGCGTGGCGCAGGAGGCCAAGGAGGCCGCCGACGCCCTGCGGGCCGAGGAGGCGATCCAGCGCCGCCAGCGCGAGGCGGCCCGGCGGCGCCAGTCGCTGGAGCGGCAGATCGAGGAACTGCGCGCCGCGCTCGAGACCACGCAGGAGGACGAGGCGGTCCTGGGTCGGGAGGACGATTTGCGCGCGGCGATACGGGCCGACGAGCGACGGGAACTGACCGCCCGCCGGAGAGGCAGGACATAGGGTATGAGCGAGGAGATCCCCGACGACGGCCGCTACCGCCTGCGCCTCTACGTGGCTGGGCAGACGGCCAAGTCGCTCACCGCCATGGCGAACCTCAAGCGGTTCTGCGAGGAGCACCTCGCGGGCCGCTACGAGATCGAGGTGGTCGACCTGATGAAGAACCCGCAGCTTGCCGCGGGGGACCAGATCCTGGCGATCCCGACCCTGGTGCGGCGCCTGCCCGCCCCGCTCAAGCGCATCATCGGCGATCTCTCCAACACCGAGAAGGTGCTCGTGGGCCTCGACATCCGGCCCGAGGCGGACCAGCCTTGAGCCCAGCGGATCCCTCCGGCGCCTCGGCTCCCGCCCCCTTGCGCCTGCGCCTCTACGTCGCCGGCACCGCGCCGCGCTCGTCCCGCACCATCGAGAGCCTGCGGCAGCTGTGCGGGCGTTCGTTCGGGGAGGCCTACGAGCTGGAAGTGGTTGATCTCTACCAGCAGCCGGGGCTCGCCGCCGAGGACGGCGTCGTCGCCGCCCCGACCCTCGTGCGGCTCGCTCCCCTCCCCGCCCGGCGCCTCGCGGGCGACCTCGGCGACGAGGACCGCGTTCTGCAGGGGCTCGGGCTGGACCGGCGCGCGGAGGAGCCGGCCCCATGACCGATCCGGCCGCCCTCCCCTCCTCCGCCCTCGACGCGGCCCAGGCGCGCATCCGCGAGTTGGAGGCGCGGTTGGAGGAGACCGAGGACACGCTCGCGGCGATCCGCCGGGGCGATTTCGACGCCATCGTCGTGGAGGGCCCGACCGGGGAGCGGCTCGTCTACACCCTCGAGAACGCGGACCGGCCCTACCGGGTGCTGATCGAGCAGATCCAGGAGGGGGCCTTCACCCTGGGGCCCGACGGGACCCTGCTCTACTGCAACCGGCGCCTTTCCGAGATGCTGGGCATGCGCCAGGAGCGGCTGATCGGGCAGCCCTTGAGCCGGTTCGCCGGTCCGGGCCAGGATGCGACCCTGTCCGGCCTGCAGCAGGCGGCGGCCCACGGGCCCGCCCGGGGCGAAGTGCATCTGCGCGACGAGACCGGGGCGGAGCGCCCGGTCTACCTTTCCCTCAGCCGCCTCGACGACAACGCCGAGACGCCCCTCCTCTGCGGCGTGCTGACCGACCTGACGGGCGAGCGGGGGCGCCTGCGCGAACTGGCCGAGACCAACGAGCGCCTGCGCGCCGAAGTGGCCGAGCGCGAGCGGATCGAGGAGGCCTTGCGGCAATCGCAGAAGATGGAGGCGGTGGGCCAGCTCACCGGGGGCGTCGCCCACGACTTCAACAACCTGCTGACCGTCATCAAATCCTCGACCGATCTCCTCAAGCGCCCCGACCTCGCCGAGGAGCGCCGCCGCCGCTACGTCGAGGCGATCTCCGACACGGTGGGCCGCGCCGCCAAGCTGACCGGCCAGCTCCTCGCCTTCGCCCGGCGGCAGGCGCTCAAGCCGGAGGTGTTCGATGCCGGCCGCGGCGTCGCCGCGGTCGCCGACATGGTCGGCACGCTCACCGGCGCCCGCATCCAGGTGAAGACCGAGATCGAGCCCTGTTTCGACGCCGCCGGCCAGCCCTATGTCTGCCTCGTCGAGGCCGATCCCAGCCAGTTCGACACCGCCCTCGTCAACATGGTCGTCAACGCCCGCGACGCCATGGAGGGCGAGGGCACGCTGACGATCCGCGTCGGCCATGCCGGGCGGATCCCGCCCCTGCGCACCCATCCGGCCGTGCCCGGTGACTTCGTGGCGGTCGCGATCACCGATACCGGCTCCGGCATCGCCCCCGCCGACCTGTCGCGGATCTTCGAGCCGTTCTTCACCACCAAGGGCGTCGGCCAGGGCACGGGGCTAGGCCTGAGCCAAGTGTTCGGCTTCGCCAAGCAGTCGGGCGGCGACATCGCGGTCGAGAGCGTGCTGGGCGCCGGTACGACCTTCACCCTGTTCCTGCCGCGCGCCAAGGTCGCCCCCACCGCGACGGAGCCCGTGGGCGAGCCCGAGCCGCTGGCGCCGGGCCACGGCACCTGCGTGCTCGTGGTCGAGGACAACCGGGAGGTCGGCGCCTTCGCGACCCAGGCGCTCGCCGAACTCGGCTACGGCACCGTCTGGGCGATGGATGCGGACCAGGCTTTGGCCGAGCTGGAGCGGACCCCGGACCGGTTCGACGTGGTCTTCACCGACGTGGTGATGCCCGGCATGAACGGGGTGGAACTCGCCCGGACGATCCTGGAGCGGCGGCCGGACATGCCGGTCGTGCTCTCCTCCGGCTACAGCCACGTGCTGGCCGAGGACGGGCATCACGGCTTCCCGCTGCTGCACAAGCCCTATTCCGTTGAGGACCTCTCCCGAATCCTCCGGCGGGCGGTCCACCGCCGCGGGCCCCGCGAGATCTGACGCATCGGCCCGCGAAGGGGCCGGGAGGGGGCCGGTTCGCGGACAGCGCCGATGGGGCACAGGGCTTGATCCCGTGTCCGGACGAAGGTCCGTCGCCGACGAAGGACATCCCGTTGCCTGGTGGCTGATGCGCGGCTTCGGCCGGACGCCTCCGTCCTGGCCGGTGCCGTCCGAGGCGACGGCGACGTTCTTGCTCGTGGCTCCGTGACTCCCAGGCTGGACCGCGCCCAACGGCCTGGTCCCCGGCTCGGCCTGATGGGTTCGATCCCTGCAGGCTGGCCTTCGCTCGCTGCGGTTTACTTGAATAAAACCCTATGGCATCAAGTTCCTGTTCTGATTCTGATAATGCCATCACGGGGTTGTGAAATGAAGCGTCGTCTTCCTGCGCTTGGCTGTCTGATTGCGATTGTGCTCACGGTGCCGGCCCATGCGAACGAGATCATCAGGACTGAATTTCGTCCGGATGGGATGCAAAATTCAAATCATCCGGCGGCGGGTCTCACCCTCGTACAGCATCATCATCATCACGTGCATCGGCAGTTCCTCGGCTGTGTTCGGTCCAACGACGAATGCGACCATCTTGCCCATGAAGACCACAATTTCAATCATTACGGAACACAGCACAACCACAACTGCGAGCACCATAGCGGGGGCGGGGGGCACTTCGCGTGCTACGGTTGGAACGATTGATGTTGGCAGGGGCTGACGCGCTCCCCCGCTGACAAAGGGCCAGCGGTGCCTCGGTCACCCCGAGCCCCTACTGGCCGCTGATCGCCGGCGCATCCGGTGAGGCCCCCGCGCAGGGGCATCCTGCGGCGCGTCGATCGGCACCTCGACCAAGCCTCACGGGCCGAGATCCGGATCCTGATCGAAGCGCGATGCCGCGACGGCGATCCAGACATGGGGTCGCCACACCTGCCTCAACGGGCGGCCCCGCAGCCCCGAACCGATCCGATCATCCGGACAGGGGATGGAACGATCGGCTCGGGCCGCCGCTTCAGAGCGCCGAATCGCGCCGGGCGTCGGAGGTGGCCGTGCCGGTCGGGCGGGCCGCAAACCGCTCGATCGCCGCAGCGACCAACGCGGTCCCGGCATGGAGCGTGCCGAGCTCGACCGAGGACATCGCCAGCATCACCGGAAGCAGGCGGGCGCTCGGCCGGCCGTCCCCCTCGAACAGCGTGAGGTCGTCCTCGGGCCGGAGACCGACGCTCGCGGCGATCCGGGTCGCGTAATTGCGGATGCGGGTCTCGTCGTTCGCGCAGACCGGGGCCGGCACGCTCAAATCGAGCAGGCTGCCCCTTGGCAGGGAGGCGGCGACCGAGGGCAGCGCCGCGGCTTCCGCCGCGAGCCGGTCCGGGACGAGGAGCGCGGCGGGATCGGCCGCCGCGGACCGGGTGGGCCCGGGCGAGGCGGTGCCCAGTCCGGCGGCGATGCTGGCGGTGGGTCTGAGGGCGGGCAGCGGGCGCGCCCCCGCGGCCCGGCCCGGATGGCCGGCGAG
>NZ_CAKLBV010000097.1 GCF_920984675.1 Methylobacterium sp. Leaf118 | reverse complement strand
CGGACCTCTACCAGGACCACGACAAGCCGGAGATCATGTACGCCCAGGCCGGCCTCGACGCCGAGGGCATCCTCAAGGCCGTCCGCGGTGCGCTGCCGCCGGCGGCGGCCCGTGAGGGCAGCGTCGTCAACCTGAAGCGCTGACATCCGACCCTCTCCCGCCGAGGGGAGAGGGCCGGGCGGGGCCCTACTTGATCGCCGCGCAGCCGATCCGCGGGCCAGCGCCGCCGATCGGCTGGCTGGTGTGGTCGTCCTCGTTGGCGTGGATGATGAGGGCCGAGCCGTCGCCGTCGCGCAGGCCGCCCTCCCCGGTCAGCGGCGTCTCGCTGGAGACCTCCGCATTCACCGAGCCGTCGGCGTTGGCGTAGACGTTGGGCAGGTCGCCCTCGTCCGGCCCGTCGGGGTTGAGCAGGCCGTGCTTGCTCTGGTCATGGTTCACGTGGGCCTTCGACTTCTCGAACTTCTCCGTGTCCGAGCAGTCGCCGACGGCGTGGAAATGGATGCCGTGCCAGCCCGGGGGCAGGCCGCCGGCCTGAATCATCACCCGCATCACCAGGGAATTGGCCCCGTCGCGGATCATGATCTTGCCGATGGTCTCGCCCTTGCCGTTGGTGATCGCGCTCTCGTAGGTCTGCGGGGCGGAGGCCTCCTCCTTGGGAGCGTCCTTGGCGGCGTCCTTGGGCGCTTCCTTGGGCGCCTGCGCGAGTGCGGGCGTGGCCAGCAGCGCGAGCACGGCCGCGGCCAGCGGGACGCGTCGGTGGGCAGGCGTCGTAGCCCCTCTCATCATGGCACCTCTCATGGGCTGTTCGTCTCCCTCTGCCGGTCCGCCGGACCCGGCGGCCCGCACCGGGCGGATCGCTTGAGGCCCGGCCGGATCCGGATTATCCGGCCCCGTCGCGGGCAGACGCGCCGCGCGGTCACCGTGCCAAGGTAAGGCGCCGCGGCGCCGCGCGACAGGGGCGCCGGACACGGCGACCGTCACGGTGCCATCACGAAGCGGCGGATGGGCCACGGGAGAATCCCCACGATGACGGGCGAGCGTCTGCGCGCCGACCGGGTGCTGGTCGAGCAGGGCCATTTCCGTAGCCGGGCCCAGGCGCGGGCGGCGATCGAGGCGGGCCTCGTCACCGCCGACGGGCAGCCGGTGACCCGCGCCTCCGCCCCGATCCAAGAGGGCGCCCGGATCGAGGCCTCCGCCCCCCATCCCTACGTCTCCCGCGGCGGGCTCAAGCTCGCGGCCGGGCTCGACGCCTTCGGCCTCGATCCGGCGGGCCTGCCCTGCCTCGATGTCGGCGCCTCGACCGGCGGCTTCACCGACGTGCTGCTGCGCCGGGGCGCGGCCCATGTCCACGCGGTCGATGTCGGCCGCGACCAGTTCGACGGAGGGCTGCGCGCCGATCCGCGGGTGAGTCTCCGCGAGGGCACCGACATCCGCACGCTGGCCCCCGGCGCCCTCGCGCCGCCGCCGCGGCTCGCCGCCATCGACGTGAGCTTCATCGGCCTGCGCCTCGTCCTGCCGGCGGTGGCGGGGCTGCTCGCCCCCCAGGCCGCCCTCGTCGCGCTGATCAAGCCGCAATTCGAGGCCGGGCGCGGGCGGGTCGGGCGCGGCGGCATCGTCCGGGACGAGGCGGTCCATGCCGAGGTCTGCGAGGCGGTGGCCTCCGCCCTGACCGACCTCGGTTTCGTCATCCACGGCCCGGTCCCCTCGCCCATCGCGGGCGGCGACGGAAACCGCGAGTTCCTGATCGGCGCGCGGCGCGGTATCGAGAGCGATGTCTGACCTGATCGAGACCCTGACGATCGCCCGGCTCGGCGCCCGTGGCGACGGCCTTACCGAGGACGGCCTGGCGGTGCCGGGTGCGCTGCCCGGGGAGCGGGTGCAGGTGCGCCACGAGGGGCGTCACGGCGCCCTCCTCTCCGTGGAGACGCCCTCGCCCGAGCGGATCGCCCCGTTCTGCCCGTATTTCGCCCGCTGCGGCGGCTGCGTCGTGCAGCACCTCGCCCCGGACCCCTATGCGGAATGGAAGCGCGGCCTCGTCGCCGGGGCGCTGGCGCAGGCCCGGATCGAGACGGAGCTGGCGCCGCTCCTCGACGCCCGGGGCGAGGGGCGGCGCCGCATCACCCTGCATGTGCGGGAGGACGAGGGCCGGGCCCGGGCCGGGCTGATGGCCGCGCGCAGCCACGCGCTGGTCCCCCTCGATCATTGCCCGATCACGGTGCCGGCCCTGCACCGGGCCCCGGCGGTCGCCGAGGCGCTGGCCGCCCCCCTCGGCCACGGCCGCAAGCCCCTCGACGTCGCCGTGACGGCGACCGAGGCCGGCCTCGACATCGACATCCGCGGCCACGGGGCCGCGAGCGAGGGCGTGCGCGGCGTCCTCACCCGGCTCGCGGCCGAACTCGATCTCGCCCGGCTGTCGCTCCACGGCGACGTCGTGGTCGAGCGCCGCCCGCCCTATGTCGGCGCCGGCCCCGCCCGGCGGGTGCCGCCCCCCGGCGGCTTCCTCCAGGCGACGGAGGCCGGCGAGGCGGCGCTCTCCGCCCTCGTGCTGGAGGCGATGGCGCGGGCCAAGCCCGCCGTGAAGCAGGTGGCGGATCTCTTCTGCGGCAGCGGCCCCTTCGCCCTGGCGCTCGCCGCTTCCGGCCGGGAGGTTGTCGCGGCCGAGGGCGAGGCCGCGTCGGTCACCGCCCTCACCCGCGCCTACCGGGCCGGCGCCGGCCTGTCGCGGATCGCCGCCGAGGCCCGCGACCTGTTCCGTCGCCCCCTGCTCGGGCCGGAGCTCGACCGCCTCGACGCGGTGACCTTCGACCCGCCCCGGGCCGGGGCCGAGGCGCAGGCGCGCCGGCTCGCCGAATCGAAGGTGCCCCTCGTGGTGGCCGTGGCCTGCGATCCCGGCACCTTCGCCCGCGATGCGGGCATCCTGATCGCGGGGGGCTACGACCTGGAGCGGGTCACCCCCGTCGACCAGTTCGCGTGGTCGAGCCATGTCGAGCTCGTCGGCGTGTTCCGGAAGGCGGCGCGCCGGCCCCTGCGGCGCCTGCGCTGAACCGCCTCGCCTTGCATCCCCGCCCCGTCGGCGCGCCCGCGCCGGCGGACGACCCGCCGTCGCGGGGGGCTCAGAGCCCGGACGCCGCCAGCGCCGCCGCGAGGTCGTCGACCGCGACCGTGAAGTCCTGCAGGTCCTCCGGCCCATCAGAGGCGTGCCGGGGCCCGAACACCGCGCCGTATCCGTGGCCGCAGGCGGTGGCGACCTCCCAGTAGAACGGGTCCTCCCAGCCCTCCGGGACGAGGTAGACCAGCGGGGTGCCGGGGGCGCAGAAGACCGTGTTGGCCATGGCCGCCCCGGCGATCCCGACCACGAACTCGGCCTGCCCGAACCGGATCGCCTGCTGGCGGACGCTCACCACCTCCGGGTCGAACGCCTCGAAGCCGTGCGACGCCAGGAGGGCCATCACCTCGGCCCGGTTGGCGAGCATCCGGCCCCGCCCCGGATGCCGGTCGACGAACAGGCGCCGCCCGCCGCGGCCCCCCTGCCCGATCCGCCGGGCCCGGTCGAGCCAGCGCGGCAGCAGCATCCGCCGCCGCACCCGGCGGCCGAGGTAGCGGATCGCCTCCGGTGACTTGCGATCGATCGGCAGGCTCGAGGGACTCGGGTGATGGAGCCGTGCGAAGCGGTAGGTCCGGGACGGGTCGAGGAACCGCACCGTGACGCCGCGCAGGTCGCCGAGGACCAGCGTGACCGAGCCCCGCCGCGCCGCGTCGACATGCGGGACATAGGCCATGAGCAGCACCGTGATCGGCACATCGGGATGGCGCGCCCGCAGCATCGCCACCGCACGCAGGCGCGGCAGGTCGTCGATCAGCCAGTGCCCGTAATTGAACGAGCCCGCCGAGTTGATCAGGACGGCGAAGCCCTCCTCGGGCACCGCCTCGTCGACGGCCTCGAAATCCGGGCCCGGTCCGGCGACGACGTGGCGGTCCTGCGGGCGGTAGGTCTCGAACAGCACCCGGGGCTCGCCGTCCTCGACGACGTACAGGGCGTTGCCGGCGAGCCGGACGTCGCGGGATTCGAGGAGCAGCGTCGGCGGCACCGGCGGGCGGCGGGCCGAGAGCCGCGCCCCCTGCCCGGCCCGGAACGCGGCGGTGCCGCCGTAGAGCCGGGGATGGCCGGGATCGGCGGCGGGATGCCCCGGAAACACCTCGCCGAGCACGCGGGTGTGGCGGCTCACCCGGTCGGACAGGGCCGCGAGCAGCGCCGGCTCGCCCGGGAAGCCGCCCTGCCCGTAGAGCCGTTCGGCCTCGCAGGACAGGAGGAGGTTGTCGGCGATGCGCCGCGCATGGGCGGCCCGCCGGCCGGCATCGTCCGGGCCGGCCTGATCCTGATCGGTGTCGTGCAAGCCGCCTCCAACGCGGAAAGGGCGACGACGCCGTCCCGGCCGCCCTGGATCGGCCGCCACGTCCGGGGCGCCCGTCGCGGAACCGTAAGGGGGCGGGAGCGCCCTGTCACGCCACCCCACCGGCCCCGCGCGGCCGCGAGGGGCCGCCCTCGTTCCCCGGGCGGAACCGGGCCGTGATGCAGCGGGTCGGCATCGCGGGCGAATGGCCAGGCTTGATTTTTCCCCCGCCTTCGCTGTCAAAGAGAGCATGAGCGATCCCGTGGTTTCCCTCGCCGCCGTCTCCGCGCCTTCGGTTCCGGACCGGCACGATATCCGCCAAGATATTCGGCATGACTGGACCCTGGCCGAGATCCAGGCGATCCACGACATGCCGCTGCTCGATCTCGTGCATCGGGCCGGCCTCGTGCATCGGGCCCACAACGACCCCGCCGACATCCAGCGGGCCGCGCTCCTGTCGATCAAGACCGGCGGATGCCCCGAGGATTGCGCCTATTGCCCGCAATCGGCCCACCACAAGGGCGCCGGCCTGCCCCGCGAGCGGCTGATGCCGGTCGAGGCCGTCCTGAAGGAGGCGGCGGCGGCCAAGGCCAACGGCGCGCACCGGTTCTGCATGGGCGCGGCGTGGCGCAAGCCCAAGGACGGCCCGGATTTCGACGCGGTGCTGGAGATGGTGCGCGGCGTGCGCGGGCTCGGCATGGAGGCCTGCGTGACCCTCGGCATGCTGACCCAGAGCCAGGCGCAGCGCCTCGCGGAGGCCGGGCTCACCTCCTACAATCACAACCTCGACACCGGCCCGGACTTCTACGGCGACATCATCTCGACCCGCACCTACGACGACCGGCTCCAGACCCTGGAGCATGTGCGCGAGGCCGGCATCGGCGTCTGCTGCGGCGGCATCGTCGGCATGGGCGAGCGGGTGCGCGACCGGGCCGAGATGCTGCTCGTGCTCGCCAACCACGCCCCGCATCCCGAGAGCGTGCCGATCAACGCGCTGGTGGCCGTCGAGGGCACGCCGCTTCAGGACCGCCCGCCGATCGATCCCCTCGACCTCGTCCGGATGTGCGCCACCGCCCGCATCGTCATGCCCAAGGCGCGCGTGCGCCTCAGCGCCGGCCGCAAGAGCCTGACCCGCGAGGCGCAGATCCTCTGCTTCCTGGCCGGGGCCAACTCGATCTTCTACGGCGAGCGCCTGCTCACCACCGCCAACAACGAGGCCGATGCCGATGTCGCGCTTCTGCGCGACATCGGCGTGCCGGTGCCGGCGATGACGCTGGCGGCGGCGGAGTAAGCCAAGCCGAGCCCCTCGATTCGGGCTTGCCGATTCGGGCTTGCCGATTCGGACCTGCCGATCCGGGCGTTCCGGCGGCCTTACGCCGCCTTCGCCTGCGCCGCCCGATCGGGGATCGTGATGCGGAAGCAGGCGCCGGATTCGGTGGTGTCGAGGGCGAGCGTGCCGCCGTTGAGCCGCACCAGTTCGGAAGCGATGGCGAGGCCGAGACCGGTGCCGCCGGCCCGGGTCGAGCCCTGGAAGGCGGAGAACAGGTTGGCCTTGGCCCGCTCGGGGACGCCGGGGCCGTCGTCGATCACGCAGATCGTGACCCGGCCCGCGCCGCGCGGGCCCTCGCGGAACCCGTCGATCCACACTTGGCCGCCCTGGCTCCGCCCCGCGGCATGGGCCTGGACGGAATTGCGCACGAGGTTGGTCAAGGCCCGCAGGAGCTGCTCCGGATCGGCGTCGATCTCGAGGTCGTCCGGGGCCCGCACCCGCACCCGCACGCCGGCGGCGGGCATCAGGTCGCCGAGATCGGTCAGCTCGTCGAGGAGCGGGCCCAGCGCCACCAGCCGGCGCTGAGCGTGGGGCTCGGTGGCGCGGCCGTAGGCGAGGGTCGCCTCGCAGAAGCGGATCGCCCGGTCGAGGGTCGCCACGAGGCGCGGGGCGACGCGCTGCACCAGCGGGTCGGCGACCGTCTCGAAGCGGTCGCCGAGGAGCTGGGCGGTGGTGAGCAGGTTGCGCAGCTCGTGATTGATCTTGCTCACCGAGAGCCCGAGCTCGGCCAGCCGCCGCTTCTGGCGCAGCTCGCCGCCGAGCGCGACCTCCATCCGGGCGAGGGCGGTCTCGGCCTGCCCGATCTCGTCGGTGCGCCGCGAGCGGGCGGCGGGTCGGTCGGGCCGCTCGGGGTCGTCGGCGAAGGCGGCGATGTTGCGGGCGAGGCGCAGGACGGGCCGCACGATGACCCGCTGAAGCACGAAGAACACGAGGCCGGCGGCGAGCGCCGCGATGACGAGGCAGGCGGCCAGCAGGCGCACCGCGAAGGCGATGAGCTTGGCCTGCAGGGGCGTCTCGTCGAGCAGGACCTCGACGGTCTCGACGCCGCCCTGGCCGCCTCCGACCGCGCGGATCGGCTCCTGGGCCGGGAACAGCAGCGTGCGGAAGGCGCCGCGGACGGCGCCGCCCCAGTTCGGCCCGCGCAGGTCCACGGTCTCGGCGACGCTCTCGGGCATCGGATCGACCGAGAGGAGCCGCCACGATTCCCCGTCGCGCACCACGAGGGCCCGGGCGCGCAGCTCCGTCAGCAGGCGCCGGGCGAGGTCGTCGGAGACCTTGCCGTCGGGGGCGGCCCGCAGCACCAGGGCGGCGACCTGCGCCGCCGCGACCCGGTCGGAGAGCCGCGACAGGCGATAGGTCGCCACGAGGGGCACGAAGACGAGGATCTCGGCCAGCACCACGAAGGCGACGGTGAGCAGGAACAGCCGTCCGGACAGGCCGAGCCGGGGGCGGAAGCGGGAGGGCTTCGCCGCTGCCGTCCCGGCCGCTGCCGGGCAGAGTTTGGGGAGCGCGGCCGAAGCCGCACACTCCTGCTGATCCGCCTGCGCCGGCTTGAAGTCCTGGCGCGGGAGCGGAAAGCGGGGCCGTCTCAAGCGTCACCCGTCGTTGTGACTTCCGATCCGAGCGGCGCCTCCCGCCTCGGGACGTCGCCCGGGCATGTCACGGGTTGGGGGCCCGTGCGCCACTCGCTTGTGCACAAACCTTATGCGCGGAGCGCCCGCCGCTCAACCCGTCTACGCAGATAAACCGACAGGCCCGCGAGGCCCGCGAGGCCCGCCAGCGCCGCGATCATGGTCGGGCTGACCAGCCCGCGCAGGTCGAGGCCGACGGCGCAGTCGCTGCCGCCCGCCTCGAGGCAGGCGATGCGGGTCGCGTCGCGGGCGGCCATCAGGTCCTCCAGGCCCGCGCCGAGGCCCGCATAGACGAAGGCGCCCGGCGCCAGCCCGAGCACGGTCGCCACGGCGAAGCTGCGCAGCGTGACGCCGAAGGCGGCGGGGGCGAGGTTGGTGATCCAGAAGGGGAAGATCGGCAGGAGCCGCAGGATCAGCACGTAGCCGAACCCGTCGCGGCGGAACCCGTCCGCGAAGCGTCCCAGGCGGGGACCGGCCTTGCGCCGGATCAGGTCGCCCGCGGCGAACCGGCCGATCGAGAACACGAGGAGCGCGCCCGTCGTCGCCGAGCCGATGGCGATCAGCGCCCCCGTCACGGTGCCGAACAGCAGGCCGGACAGGGCCGTGAGCACGAGGGTCACGGCAGGCAGCGAGACCACCACGCCGCAGACGAAGACGAGGGCGGTCAGCCCGATCGCCCGGGTTCGATCCGCGGCGACGGCCTCCTGCAGCCAGGCCCGGCTCGCCGCGATCTGGTCGAGGTCAAGCAGGCGCGACCCGCCCGACATCGCCACGCCCAGGGAAATGGCCAGCAGCAGGACGAGCGGGAGCCCGCGCAGCCAGAGGCGGCGCGGGCCGGGCGGAGGGGCGTCAGCGTCGCTCATCCGGCCTCTCTCGCCCCCCTCAGGCGGGTTTGCGCATCCGCAGGATCTTGAAGAAGCCGCCGGGGAAGGTCGGGGCGAGGCCGAGCACCTCGACGCCGTGGGCCCGGGCCCAGGCCTCGATCCGGGTCGCCTTGAAGTCCGAGGACCAGCCGATCTTGGTGCAGAGCGGCGCCACGATCTCCTCGACCCGGGCGACGGGCCCGTTCGACTGGCCGAAATGGTTGGCGAGGACGATGCCCCCGCCGGGGCGCACCACCCGCAGGAACTCGGAGAGCGCGGCCTCCGGGTTCGGCACCAGGGTGATGAGGAACTGCGCCACCACCGCGTCGAAGCTCGCATCCGCGTAACCGAGGCGGCACACGTCCATGACCTGGAGGCCGCGGACATGGGAGAGGCCCCGGCGGGCCACCTTGGCGCGGGCGCGCCGGAGCATGTCCTCGGAGAGATCGACGCCGCAGACGACGCTGTCGCGGGGATAATAGCCCAGCGACAGGCCGGTGCCGACACCGGCCTCCAGCACCCGCGGCCCGTGGGCGACCGCCGCCTGCACGGCGGCGCGGGCGGCGGGCTCGGTCAGCTTGTCGTAGACCACGTCGTAGACCGGCGCCCAGCGGGCATAGGCCTTGCGCATCAGATCGGTGGTCGGCCCGGCCTCGGGGGCCCGCTCGCTCAGCATCTCGTCCGTGACCCTCTGTCGAAGTCGTTCTGCCGTCCCCGGACCGGGCGGAGGCCGGGATGCGAACGACAGACGTGTCGGAAAACCGGCCTGCGACGGGCGGCGCGCGCGGCTCCCATCAGGCTGCCTCGGCCGCCCCCGCCTGCAACGCACCGATCCGGCGGATGGTGCCGCCGCCGAGCACCCGCGCCCGCGGGCCGTCATCGGCGTAGATCACGCAGGCCTGGCCCGGCGAGACGCCGTCCTCGGGCGCGGCGAGCTCCACCTCGGCGCAGGACTCCGCCGCGTTCCAGCTGAGCCGGGCGGGGCGCGGCTCGCGGGTCGATCGGACGCGCACGGCGACGGGCAGGCCGGACACCGCCTCGGGCGCGCCCTCGCCGAGCCAGTTGAGGCCGGAGAGGCGGATGCGCCGGGTCGCCAGCGCCGCGCGGGGGCCGACCACCACCCGGGCGGTCTCGGGCTCCAGCCGCACCACGTAGAGCGGTTCGCCGACCGAGAGCTTCAGCCCCCGGCGCTGGCCGACAGTGTAGTGGACGATGCCCTGATGCTCGCCGAGCTGGCGGCCTTCGAGATCGACGATGGCGCCCGGGCGGGTCGCCTCGGGCCGCAGCCGCGCGATCACGTCGGCATAGCCGCCCTGGGGCACGAAGCAGATGTCCTGGCTGTCGGCCTTGTCGGCCACCGCCAGCCCCAGATCCCGGGCGAGGGCCCGGGTCTCGTCCTTGGGGCGCTCGCCGAGCGGGAAGCGCAGGAAGGCGAGCTGCTCGGGCGTCGTGGCGTAGAGGAAGTAGCTCTGGTCGCGGGCCGGATCGAGGGCGCGGTAGAGGGCGCGCCCGCCCTCCGGCCGGGGCCGGCTCGCCACGTAATGGCCGGTGGCGAGCGCCTCGGCGCCGAGGTCGCGGGCCATCCCGAGGAGATCGCGGAACTTGACCGAGCGGTTGCACTCGACGCACGGGATCGGCGTCTCGCCCGACAGGTAGCTCTCGGCGAAGCGGTCGATCACCGACGCGCGGAAGCGGTCCTCGTAATCGAGGACGTAGTGCGGGATCCCCAGCGTCTCGGCGACCGCCCGGGCATCGTGGATGTCGCGGCCGGCGCAGCAGGCGCCCTTGCGATGGGTCGCCGCGCCGTGGTCGTAGAGCTGGAGCGTGACGCCGACGACGTCGTAGCCCTCGCGCTTCAGGAGGCCGGCCACCACGGAGGAATCGACGCCGCCGGACATGGCGACGACGACGCGCGTCTCGTGCGGAGGCTTCGGGAGATCGAGCGAGTTCATGGCCGTGATGGGGCCCGGAGGGCCTGCGGGATCGCGGGCGGGCGGGGGCCCGGCGCGCGCGTGTTCCGGGTCTATAGCGATGCCGGACGCGACTTTCCAGGGAGAGCAGGGCGCCCGGCCCCGGCAAAACCTGCCGGCCGGTCGGCAGATCCGGCCGGGCCGGGCCGGGAGGTGGGCGCGTCTCCGGAAAATTCATGAGCTTTCGCAGTGGTCTGGTTCTGCCCAAGGTTGGCGCGCGGCTTGCGGCGGCTCCGTCCGGAATGGGGATGGGCATGACGGTCGCGGGCACGGACAGGTTGGAGGGGGCGACACGGCTCACCGCCCGGACCGTTGCCGCGTCGGCGCCGGGCCTGCCGGCCGGCGAGCGCTTCCGCTTGGCCGAGGCTGGCCCGGAGGCCGGGCCGGCGACGGGTCGTGCCGTCGCCGCAGGGCCGGGCCGGGGATCCTCTGGCACGCCCGGCTGGAACGCGGCGACCCTGGCGGGCGCCTTCGCCGTCACGGACGGGACCGCCCCGCCCCCGGGCGGCGACACCGTGACCG
>NZ_CAKLBV010000096.1 GCF_920984675.1 Methylobacterium sp. Leaf118 | reverse complement strand
CGGCGCTGGTGGCCGATCTCGTCGCCGCCCGCCGCGCCGAGGGGGCCAAGCTGCAGGCGATCCTGGCCGGGCAGCTCGGCGAGATCGCCCGGCTGACCGGGGCCGCCGAGGCCTGCCCGGCCCGGCAGCCCGAGGCGGTGCGGGCCCGGCTCGCGGTCTCGGTCGCGGCGCTGGTGGGACAGGGCGGCCTCGATCCCGACCGGCTGCATCAGGAGGCGGTGCTGCTCGCCGCCAAGGCCGACGTGCGCGAGGAACTCGACCGCCTGCAGGCCCATCTGGCGGCGGCCGAGGAGCTGATCGCGGCGGGCGGCCCCGTCGGGCGGCGCCTCGACTTCCTGTCGCAGGAGCTCGGGCGCGAGGCCAACACGCTCTGCGCCAAGGCCGGCGACATCGCGCTCTCGCGGATCGGACTCGACTTGAAGGCCGTGGTGGAGCAAGTCCGCGAGCAGGTGCAGAACGTCGAATGAGAGCGGGCGAGTGGGTGCGGCGATGACGCAAGGTCGGACGGCGGGTGGCCAGGACGCCAAGGACGCCAAGGACGCCCGGCGCGGCCTGATCCTGATCCTGTCCTCGCCCTCGGGCGCGGGCAAGACGACCCTCACCCGAGCGATCGCCCAGAAGAGCGACTGGGGTCTCGACCTGTCGATCTCGGTCACGACCCGGGCGCGCCGGCCCTCGGAGATCGACGGACGCGACTACCGCTTCATCGACCGGGAGGCCTTCGAGGACCTGCGCACCCGCGACGACCTGCTCGAATGGGCCGAGGTGCACGGCAACTACTACGGCACGCCGCGCCGGCCCGTGGAGAAGACCCTCGCGCAGGGCCGCGACATGATCTTCGACATCGACTACCAGGGCACGCGCCAGGTGCGGCAGCGCCTCCAGGACGACGTCGTCACCGTCTTCATCCTGCCGCCGAGCTTTTCCGAGTTGCGCCACCGCCTGGAGCGGCGGGCGGAGGACGCGCCCGAGACCATCGAGCGCCGGCTCGCCAATGCCCGCACCGAGATGCAGCGCTGGAGCGAGTACGACTACGTCATCGTCAACGACGACCTCGACGAATCCTTCCGCGCGCTCCAGGCGATCCTGGCCGCCGAGCGGCTCAGGCGCAGCCGCCGCACCGGCCTGTCGGCCTTCGTCGACGGCCTGCTCGCCGAGGCGCCCGATCCGCGCTGACGGGTCTTCCTGGCCCGAGGCGTGCATTTCCCGGGCTTCGGTGACATATCGACCGCTCCGGCGGTCCCGACCGCCGCCCACCCCGTGCCGGTCCGGCGAGGCCGGCTGAGACCCCGATGAAGATCACCCAGGCCTTCACCTTCGAGGCGGCGCACCGCCTGCCGAACGTGCCCGAGACGCATCGCTGCCACCGGATGCACGGGCATTCCTACCGCGTCGAGCTCACGGTCGCGGGCGCCGTCGACCCGGTCACGGGCTGGGTCGTCGATTTCTACGACATCGAGAGCGCCTTCGCGCCGCTGCTGGCGCGCCTCGACCACCATTGCCTCAACGAGATCGAGGGGCTGGAGAACCCCACCGCCGAGCATATCGCGGCCTGGATCTGGCATCGCGCCCGGCCGGCGATTCCCGACCTCGCCTCCGTGCGGGTGTTCGAGACGCCGCTCTCCTGGGCCGAGTACGAGGGCGCGTAGGGCCATGGCCGACGCCGCCGAGGATACCGGCGCCCTGGTGCTGTTCTCCGGCGGCCAGGACTCGGCGACCTGCCTCGCCTGGGCGCTCGATCGCTACCCGCGCGTCGAGACCCTGGGCTTCGACTACCGCCAGCGCCACCGGGTGGAGCTCGACTGCCGCGACGGCTTGCGCCGGGGCATGGCGGGCCTCGATCCGGCCTGGGGGCGCAGGCTCGGCACCGACCATACCCTGGATCTCGCGGTCCTCGGGGCCATCTCCGAGACCGCGCTCACCCGCGAAGGCGAGATCGCCCTGGCCGCGGACGGCCTGCCCAACACCTTCGTGCCGGGGCGCAACCTCGCCTTCCTGACCTTCGCCGCGGCGCTCGCCTATCGGCGGGGCCTGCGCCACCTCGTCGGCGGCATGTGCGAGACCGATTACTCGGGCTATCCCGATTGCCGCGACGACGCGATCAAGGCCCTGCAGGTGGCGCTGAATCTCGGCATGGACCGCCGCTTTGTGCTGCACACGCCGCTGATGTGGCGCGACAAGGCGCAGACCTGGGCCCTGGCCGAGGAGCTGGGCGGCCGGGCGCTGGTCGACCTGATCGTCGAGGAGAGCCATACCTGCTACCTCGGCACGCGCGGGACGCGTCACCCCTGGGGCTACGGCTGCGGCGCCTGTCCGGCCTGCGACCTGCGTGCCAAGGGCTTTTCGCGCTACCTTGCCGCGCGGGCGGCCTGAGCGGACCGCGCCGGCCGGGTTCGGCGACCGAGGCCGCATCGGCGATGGCCCCCGCGCCTTGCGCAGCGGCGGGTCTCCGCCGGAGGCCCGGATCGGGACCGGCGGTCAGGGGCCGTGCAACGCAGTCGAGAGGAGAAGTCCATGCGCGCCGATGCCTTCCTTGAGGCCGTGACGGCCCTGCCGGTGGTCCCGTTCGAGACGCTCGTGACCGGCGGCCTCGTCGTGGTCGCCCCGCATCCGGACGACGAGAGCCTCGGCTGCGGCGGGCTCATCGTGCAGGCGCTGGCCCGGGGGCGCCCCGTCCGGGTCGTCATCGTCAGCGACGGCTGCGGCTCGCATCCGAACTCGACGGCCTATCCCCACGACCGCCTGCGGAACCTGCGCGAAGCCGAGACGATCGCCGCGATGGCCGAACTCGGCCTCGCCTCCGAGCATGTCCATTTCCTGCGCCTGCCCGATGGCGGCGTGCCGAGCGCCGGCCCGGAGGCCGAGACGGCCGCCGCGCGGATCGCCGCGATCGCCCGGGAAGCCGGGGCGGGCGCCGTGTTCGTGACCTGGCGGCACGATCCCCATTGCGACCACACGGCCTCGGCGGCCCTCGTCGATCGCGCCCGGCCCCATCTGCCGAGGGTGGCCGTCTACGCCTACCCGGTCTGGGGCTGGACCCTGCCGCCGGAGCACGAGGTCGGGGCTGCGCCCGAAGGCTACCGCCTCGCGGTCGAGGACGCGCGCGCGGCCAAGCGCCGGGCCGTGGAGGCCCACGCCTCCCAGGTCTCCGGCCTGATCGCGGACGATCCCGAGGGGTTCCAGTTGAAGCCCGAGATGATCGACCGCCTGACCGGCCCCTACGAGTGGTTCATCGCCCTGCCGGCCTGAGGCCACGCGGATCGGCCCGTCTTTCCCAGCGAGGACGATCCGCCCGGTTCCTGTGCCGCACCGGCCTTGCCCGAGAGCGGGGCTTCCCCTCTCGGGCCGGCGCGCGTCACGGCCGGGCGCAGAGCCCGGTCATGCCGCCGCCGCCCGCCGGGCAGGTCGCCGTGCTCTCCGATTCGACGCTCGCCGCGCCGCCCTTGGGGCAGAGGGCGGCGACGAGCACCTCGCCGGAATCGCAGGTGAGGGTGCAGCCGCTGTCCGGGCAGGAGGCCACCCGCACCGCCCGGACCGGACTGGCCGCGCTCGTGCCCAACGCGCTCGTGGCCAACGCGCTCGTGGCCGCCGCATCCTTGCCCGCCTCGCCCTTCGGACCGGCTGGACCCGCGGCGCCGCGCTCGCCCGCCGGGCCGGGTTGGCCCCGCGCGCCCGCCTCACCCTTCGGACCCGGAGACCCCGCCTCGCCCTTGGCTCCCGCTTCGCCCTTGGGGCCTGCTTCGCCTTTGGGGCCTGCCTCGCCTTTGGCTCCCGCTTCGCCCTTGGGGCCAGTCTCGCCGCGGGGGCCCGGGGCGCCGGCGGGGCCGGGCGGACCCTGGAGCCCCGCGCTGCCCTGCGGCCCGGCCGGACCCGGCTCGCCCGCCTTGCCGGGCGGACCCTCCGGCGCGCATTGGGCGATCACCGCTTCGCGCTCGTCCTCGCCGCTCTTCAGCACCGCCACGCAGGTCGCGGGCCGGTAGGGCAGGCGGAACTCGAAGCGCCCGCGCCGGTCGGAGAGGACGGAGATGTCGTCGTCGAGGATGACGGTCTGGTTGCTCTTGCGGATGCTGCCGGTGATGCGCAGGTCGCCGCCCTCGATGCGGGCGTCCCAGACCTGGATCGGCGGCACCGCCGGCTTGGGGCCGGACGGGGCCGGCCGCGGCCGGCCGGCTTCGGCAGGGGCCGGCTGCTGGGCGGCGGCCGGTCCGGCGAGGATCAGCCCCGCCGCCAACAGGATCGGCCACGGCCGACGTCCCACGGCACGCGTCGTAGGCATTCTCGCTCCTCCCGCCGAAATCCGCGCGTCTTCCGGCGCGGTGGGGAGAAGGTTTCGGCGGCCGGAGCCGAACGGTCAAGTCCGGGCCGCCGGGATCGGCGTCCCGGCCGGTGGCGCGACGGGCGCGGGCGGATGTTCAAGGTGTCACGAAACTGTCAAACACGGCGGGCGACCCCATGGTAGGGAGCCGTGATCGGTCGGGACGGAAGGGAGCCAGCGCGTTGTCGGAAGTGGAGTCGGACGTCGTCACCCGGGATTCGGAGGCGATCGAGACGGAGGAGACCCGCCTCGCCACCGAGCGCGGCGTGCGCAGCGAGACCGCCCGCGCCCGCACCGCCCGTGCCGCCCGCATCCTCGCCGCCGAGAAGGCCGCCGAGAAACCCTCGGAGCTCGATGCCGACGGGGTCGCGGCGGAGGCCGCCCGCGAGCCGGTGATCGAGGCCGGCCGCGCCCTGCGCCACTCCCCCGATCGCTTCATGAACCGGGAGCTGTCCTGGCTCCAGTTCAACCGGCGCGTGCTGGAAGAGGCCTCCAACCCCAATCACCCGCTCCTGGAGCAGCTCCGCTTCCTCTCGATCTCGGCCAACAACCTCGACGAGTTCTTCATGGTGCGCGTGGCCGGACTGCACGATCAGGTGCGCGCCGGCCTTGTCGTGCCCTCGCAGGACGGGCTGAGCCCCGCCGAGCAGCTCGTGCGGATCGGCAACGAGGTGTCGCGCCTCGCCCTCGACCAGCAGGAGCGCTGGCGGGCCCTGCGCGAGGAGCTGAACACCAACGGCATCCACCTCGCCGAGCCGTCGGAACTGTCCCCCGAGCGCCTGGCATGGCTGGAGGAGTATTTCCTCACCTACGTCTTCCCGGTGCTCACGCCGCTCGCCATCGATCCGGCCCACCCGTTCCCCTTCATCCCGAATCTCGGCTCGACCATCGCCTTCATGCTGGCCCGGCCCCGCGACGGGCGCACCCTGCGGGCGCTGATCCGGCTGCCATCGCTGCTCGACCGGTTCGTGCGCCTGCCCGACCGGGAGGGCGACAGCACCGCGCGCTTCGTGGCCATCGAGCAGGTGATCGTGAAGTTCGCCGGCCGCCTCTTCCCCGGCTACGCCCTCAAGAGCCAGGGCGCCTTCCGGGTGGTGCGCGATTCCGATCTGGAGATCGAGGAGGAGGCGGAGGACCTCGTCCTGCACTTCGAATCGGCGATCAAGCGCCGCCGCCGCGGCGTGGTGATCCGCCTCGAGATCGACGCCGGCATGGCCGAGGATCTGCGCGCCTTCGTCACCGACGAATTGGAGATCGCGCCCGACGCGGTCTTCCTCGTCGAGGGGACGCTGGCGCTCAACGAGCTGTCGCAGATCGTGAGCATCGACCGGCCGGACCTCAAGTTCAAGACCTACAACCCGCGCTTCCCCGAGCGCATCCGCGAGTCCGGCGGCGACGTGTTCGCCGCGATCCGGCAGAAGGACTTCATCGTCCATCATCCCTACGAGTCGTTCGACTCGGTGGTGCAGTTCCTGGCGCAGGCCGCCCGCGACCCGAACGTGGTGGCGATCAAGCAGACCCTCTACCGCACCTCCTCGAACTCGCCGATCGTCGCGGCGCTGGCCGAGGCCGCGGAGGCCGGCAAGTCGGTCACGGCGCTGGTCGAGCTGAAGGCCCGCTTCGACGAGGAGGCCAATATCCGCTGGGCGCGCAACCTCGAGAAGGCGGGCGCGCAGGTGGTGTTCGGCTTCGTCGAGCTGAAGACCCACGCCAAGCTGTCGATGGTGGTGCGCCGCGAGGGCGACCGGCTCGTCACCTACTGCCATGTCGGCACCGGCAACTATCACCCGATCACCGCGCGCATCTACACGGACCTCTCCTTCTTCACCGCCGACCCGGCGATCGCCCGGGACGTCTCGCGCCTGTTCAACTTCATCACCGGCTATGCCGAGCCGGCGGAGCTCGAGCGCATGGCGGTCTCGCCGCTCACCCTCAAGCCGCGGCTCCTCCAGCACATCGAGGAGGAGATCGCCCACGCCAAGGCGGGCCGCCCGGCGGCGATCTGGATCAAGTGCAACTCGCTGGTCGATCCCCAGATCATCGACGCCCTGTACGATGCCAGCCAGGAGGGCGTGCAGATCGACTGCGTGGTCCGCGGGATCTGCTGCCTCCGGCCCGGCATCCCCGGCCTGTCGGAGACGATCCGGGTGAAGTCGATCGTCGGCCGCTTCCTGGAGCACGGCCGCGTCTACGCCTTCGGCAACGGCGCCGGGCTGCCGCATCCGAAGGCCACGGTCTACATCTCGTCCGCCGACCTGATGCAGCGCAATCTCGACCGGCGGGTCGAGGCGCTCCTGCCGATCACCAATCCCACTGTGCATCAGCAGGTGCTGGACCAGATCATGCTGGCCAACCTCCTCGACAACCGGCAGAGCTGGCGTGTACTGGCGTCGGGTGCCAGCGAACGGATCAGCCCCGCGGAAGGGGAGGAACCGTTCAACGCGCACAAGTATTTCATGACGAATCCGAGCCTGTCCGGGCGCGGCAAGTCGTCGAAGAAGTCGAGCCCGCGCGCGCTCAGCCGCCGCGCTCATCGCTCCTGAACGACAGGCCCGCGCCGGGACTCGTGGCTCGGCGCGGGCCACCATCTGACGCGTGCGCCGGCCGGGCTCGCCCCGGGGCGTCACCTTGAGAGGGTCGCATGGGTCCGTCACGTCCGCACCTGACGCTCGCCCACGATGCCGAACGGCCGGACGCCATGACACCGGACCCCACGCCCTTCGCCGGACAGACCGCCCCGGTCGCCATCATCGACATCGGCTCGAACTCCGTCCGGCTCGTCGCCTATGACGGGCTGAGCCGGGCGCCGACGCCGCTCTACAATGAGAAGGTGCTGTGCGGGCTCGGCCGCTCCGTCTTCTCCACCGGGCGGCTCAACGAGGATTCGGTCCAGCGGGCGCTGACCGCCCTGCGCCGCTTCCGCGTCCTGTGCGACACCATGCGCATCGAGCGCATCGAGGTGCTCGCCACGGCAGCCGCCCGGGACGCGGCCAACGGCCCGGCCTTCCTGGACGCGGCCCGGACGGTGCTGGGCCGGGACATCCACCTCCTCTCCGGCCGGCGCGAGGCCGAGCTCTCGGCGCTCGGCGTCGTCTCCGGCTTCTACGCCCCGGACGGCGTGGTCGGCGATCTCGGCGGCGGCTCCCTCGAACTCGTGGACGTCAAGGGCGTCACGGTGGGCCAGGGCGTGACCATGCCGCTCGGCGGGCTGGCGCTCCAGGACCTCTCCGAAAGCTCCCCCAAGAAGGCGCGGAAGATCGCGCGCGAGCATCTCAAGAAGGCCGAGCCGCAGCTCGACACCCTGCGCGGGCGCACTTTCTACGCCGTCGGCGGCACGTGGCGGGCGCTCGCCCGGCTGCATCAGGCGGCGCGCGGCTACCCGCTCCACGTCATGCACGGCTACACGGTCGAGCCGTCCGACGAGCTGAGCTTCCTCGAAATGGTCGAGGCGACCGAGACCGCGACCCTGCAGGAGGTCGAGACCATCTCCGAGGCGCGCCGGCCGCTGCTGGCCTATGGCGCAGTGGTGCTGGAGGAGATCATCCGGGCCGGCCGCCCCCGGGAGATCGCGATCTCGGCCTTCGGCGTGCGCGAGGGGCTGCTGTTCGAGCAGCTCGACCGCGAGACCCGCGCCCTCGATCCGCTGATCGTCTCCGCCCAGGAGCTCAACGTCCAGCGCGCCCGCTCGCCGGGCCATGGCGAGGAGCTGCGGGCCTGGACCGACCACTTCATCACCACCCTCGACGGGCCCGAGACCGCGGGCGAGCGCCGCCTGCGCCACGCCGCCTGCCTGCTCTCCGACATCGGCTGGCGGGCGCATCCGGATTACCGGGGCGAGCAGAGCCTCAACGTCATCGCCAACGCCGCCTTCGCCGGCATCGACCATCCGGGCCGGGCCTATCTCGCCCTGTCCGGCTATTTCCGCCACGAGGGTGTCGCCCCGGAAAAGGCGAGTCCGACCCTGCGGGCGCTGGCGGGGCCCCGCCTGTTCGACCGCGCCCGCCTGATCGGCGCGCTCCTGCGCGTCGCCTTCCCGGTCTCGGCCGGCATGGCCGGGCCGCTGGCCCGGATGCCGCTCTCCGTGGAGGACGGCAAGGTCGTGCTGCGCTTGCCCCTCCAATGGGAGGCCCTCAACGGCGAGCGCCTGCTCAACCGCGTCCGCGGCCTCGCCCGGGTGATCGGCCTCGACGGGCGGATCGACGTGGGCTGAACGCTTGAGTTATGCCGGCATGCCGTGATCGTGTGCGCACTGATTATGGTCAGCCAGAGTTTCAATCACCCGGCAGTCGCACACTCGGCCATGGCCGCAGGCATCGAGCATGCGGTGTAGCTCACCGCGCAGGGCCACGAGCTGACCGATCCGGCGCTCGACCCCGGCCAAGTGCCGGCGGGTGATCTGGTCCACTTCGGCGCAGGGCCGTTCCGGTTGGGCCGATAGAGCCAACAGCTCGCGGATCGCCTCGACCTCAAATCCAAGCGCCCGCGCGTGCCGGATGAAGTTGAGCCGGGCCACCGCCTCCGCACCGTAGCGGCGCTGCTGGCCTTCGGTACGGGCAGGACGAGGCATGAGGTCCGCGCCCTCATAGTAGCGGATGGTTGGCACCTTGACGCCCGTGCGCCGGGCCAGCTCGCCAATCGGAATGTCCATAATCGTGCTTGCACCTCTAGTGGCTAGAGGTTGTACGCTCCTTCCCAACCTACGGAAAGGAGAACATCATGGCGGACGAGAGCTGTGGCACGACCACCTCGACCTGTTGCGCACCGCAGACGGTGCGATTTTCTGAACCGGCCGCTTCGGCGGCCGACACCCACACGCACGGCCCCGCCGGGGACACCTGTTGCCCGAAGGGCGTGCCGGTCTTTGACGGGGTGGATCCACGTTACAAGCGCATCCTCTGGACCGTGATCGCCCTTAATGGTGCGATGTTTCTCGGCGAGATGGCCGCGGGCCAGCTTGCCGGATCACAGGCCCTCAAAGCCGACGCGCTCGACTTCCTCGCCGATACCGTCACCTACGGCCTGTCGCTGGCCGTGATCGGGGCTAGCCTGCGCACTCGGTCCAAAGCGGCCCTGTTCAAGGGGCTGTCGCTGTTCTTGATGGCCGGATGGGTGTTCGGCTCGACGGTCTATCAAACCCTGATCCTTGGCCTGCCGAAGGCGGACGTGATGGGCGTGGTTGGCGTGTTGGCGCTGGCAGCCAACCTCGCCTCGGTGCTGCTGCTACGGCCCTACAAGGACGGCGACGCCAACGTGCGCTCGGTCTGGCTCTGCTCGCGTAACGACGCGATTGGCAACGTGATCGTTATGGTCGCGGCGCTGGGCGTATGGGGCACGGCGACCGCTTGGCCGGATCTGCTGGTGGCCGGAGTGATGGCGGGGATATTCCTCACATCATCGCTGCAAATCCTGCGGCAGGCATGGGCCGAGTACCGCGTCGGCCAACCGCACAACCACACCCAGCCGGCACCGGCCGCCTGATCCGGGCTCCGCTTGATCAAAGCGGAGCCCGGATCAGTCCAGCCCGCGCGGCGTTTGAGCGAAGCTCAAATCCGCCATCCCGAAGGGATCAACCGGATTTGATATGACACATGAGGAGGGGGCCGCGAGGTTCCCTCACCCATGAGTCTTGAATTTCGCGCTGGCTGATCAGCCGTCGAAGGGCCGCGTCCGGCCCTTTTCTGCCTCGCGCAGCGTCCGCTTCCGGACCGTCGCTATCGAAGCCGCAGGCCGTGTTTCACGACGCTGCCGATCGTGCCCGTTGAGAGAACCGCGGCCCTGATGAGGCCGGCCTCCGGGCCGTCGTGCCTGTTTCGGACAGAACCGCGCCTATCGGCACTGCTCATCGAGCATCCGGGCGATGTCGAGCCCTCCGAACGACATGCCGAGCTTGAACGGCGGCCCGGGCGAGATGCGGACACGACCGGTTTCGCTGAAGAGTTCGAGGGGCTGCTTCACGCTCCACGATCCGTCCGGATTGCGGGTGAACCGTGAGCAGTCCACCTCCATCTGGCCGGTCGGCTGCTGCGCCTGCGCCGAACCCGCGACGAGCGCCCAGGCGGACAGACCGAACAGAACAGATCGCAACAGCATGGACGGGTCCTGAGCGCAGGGCGCCCTGCCGAAGCTAGGAGGTTCATTCCCCGAACGCCAGCCTGGATCGCCTCGCCCGCTCGCCCGCTCGCCCGACGGCCGCGCGTGGCACGCCCGCCCGGCCCTCCGAAAAACCTGTCGTCAATCCGCCACAACTCCACCGCTTCCTGAGCCTCGAACCGCCGCGCGAGACCGCCCGGCGCTGGACCGGCGGGCGGGTTCGGGCTTCTCTTCCCGCCGGCGGCGCCGGCCGTTCCAGACGAAAAGATTCCGACGGTGCAGGCAGGGGCGCAGGGCACGGACGAGGGCGCGGGCGAGGGCCTGCTCGCCTTCCTGCGCGCCCGCCACGGCGCCGAATCCGGGCAGGCGCGGGGCACCCGCCCCGGCGCGGGCGCGGCCGAGGCG
>NZ_CAKLBV010000095.1 GCF_920984675.1 Methylobacterium sp. Leaf118 | reverse complement strand
GCGGGCCAAGGCCGTGACGCCGGCCGCCCCGAAGGCGCCCGCCGAGGTGCTGGCGGGCGTCGCCAAGACCGCCCGCACGGCCGCCAAGCCCGCCGCGAAAGCCGCCAAGGCCGCCCCGAAGGCGCCCGCCCGGTCCAAGCCGCGCGCCGCCGCCGAGGCTGCCTCCCTGCACTGAACCGCATCCACGAGACGGTTCGAGAGCCCGCCGCCCGATCGGGGCGGCGGGCTTCGTGCTGTTGGGACCACCCGCAGCGCGGGGGCGACGGAACGGTGGCGAGGCTCGGCCGTTGCCCTCCCGCCGTCCAGAAGAGGACGGCCGAACGCGACTGTCGAGGAGAGCTTCCATGCGCAGGATGATGACCGGAGCCCTGATGGTGGCCCTCGTCGGATCGGCGCTCGCGGCCGGGGCCGCCCAGGCCGGCCCCCTCTACGGCGAGCGCGTGATCGAGGGGCCCGCGGTCTCGACGGCCGGCGGACGGGCGCCCTGGAACCAGGCCTGGGAATACGATTCGGGCAGCGGCAACGACCGGCGCCCCGAGCTGCCCTACTACCAGCAGGGTCGCGGCCAGCAGACCGGCGGACCGGCCCGCAACCTCCTGCCGGACGACCGCCTCCGCCTGTTCCCCTACTGATCGTGGCCGCCGCCATCAGGGCCGTCGTCTTCGACATCGACGGCACACTCCTCGACAGCGTCGACCTGCACGCGAAGGCCTGGGTCGAGGCCTTCGCCCATTTCGGGATCGCGACGGAGGTGGCACAGGTCCGCCGCCAGATCGGCAAGGGCGGCGACCAGCTGATGCCGGTCTTCGTGGACGAGGCCCGCCTCGCCCGCGAGGGCAAGGCGATCGAGTCGTACCGCTCCGACCTGTTCAAGCGGGACTACCTGGACAAGGTGACGCCGTTTCCCGGCGTGCGGGCGCTGCTGAGCCATGTCCGCAGCGAAGGGCAGACCGTCGCCCTCGCCTCCTCCGGCAAGGCCGCGGAGGTCGAGCGCTACCAGGAAATCCTGGGGATCACCGACCTCGTCGACGTGGTGGTGAGTTCGGACGACGCCGACCGCTCCAAGCCCCATCCGGACATCTTCACGGCGGTGCTCGACAAGCTCTCCGGCCTGCCGAGAGAGGCCGTGATCGCTGTGGGCGACACGCCCTACGATGCCCAGGCCGCGGGCGGGGCGGGACTCGCCACGATCGGCCTGCTCTGCGGCGGCGTCCCGGAGGCGGATCTGTCGGCGGCGGGCTGCATCGCGCTCTACCGCAATCCGCAGGACCTGCTCGACGGCTATGCCCGCTCCCCGCTGGCGGCGAAGAGCCTGTGAATGGCGCGCCGCTCTCCCGGGGACACAGTAACCGCGAGCCGGCAAACCTCTGGCCTTCCGCGCCGGAACGGTCTATCAGCCCGCCCCGCGGGGGGCCTCAGCCCGCTTCCGGATGTCATCATGCCGATCAGTGCCGAGATGCTCGCGACGCCGTCCCACTCTGTCGCGAAGACCCTCCATCAACAGGTCGCGGAAGCGATCGAGGATCGGGCACTGCCGATCAGCCGGCTCCTGCGCCTGATGTGGGCCCTCGACGCCGACCGGAGCCCCGCCAACCAGAACCTGCGCGCACAGCTGCGCGCCCGGATCGGCGCCCCTCCCCTCGGCGCCTGATTCGCCCGTCGAACACCCCGCACCCGGCGGCGCCCTCCTGAGCGGCCGAACGCGACCCTGGTCCGGCGCCTCCGCCGCCTGGGGTCCCGAGCCTCGGCCCGAGAGAGGGATTCCGGTTTTCCGTGAAAGGCCGATGCGGCACCGGGGGTTAGAGCACCGCCCCGAGGGTGGGCATCGGCTCCCCGTGCGACGCCGATGCGAGACGGGATTTCGAGACCCGTCGTCGATCCGATGACCGGGCCGGGTCTCGATCGGGTTCCTCGGGGCCGTACGGTCCTCAGCGATGCCGCCGACGCTTCTTGACCGTCCGCGCCGGGCCCCGCTGCTTGCGCTCCATGCAGGAGGCCCAGATGCGCCGCCCGATCTCGTGCAGGCCGAGATTGAGCGGATCGGGCGCCGAGAGAACCTGCGACCGGGCCTCGCTGCGGCAGAAGGCATCCTCGGCGCTCCGGATCGGCGGTTCGGCCCGGGCCGCGAGGCCGGAGGCGAGCAGAAGCCCCGTGGCCGCGGCGAGAAGGGTCAGGCTCCGGGCCGGCGTTCCGGCCCTCGGTCGGATGGTGTGCAAGGCGCGCGCTCCCCTCGTCTTTCGGTGTCCCGATGATCCGCCGCGTCGGCCCCGCCTGCAGGCCCTGTGCGAGGGCCGCGGGCGTGACGCGCGGGAAACCGGGAATGGTCGTCCGCCCCGATGATGTCGGGCCGGCCTGTCAGGCCCTCGTTCGAGGGCATCGCGACGACGGGATGACCGCGGCACCGCGATGCGCCCGAGAGCACCTGACGAAACTCCCGATTGTCGGGCGCCCTGGGGCAGGGCGCAACGCGGTGGAGGAAGTTTTGTGAGAGGCTCCGATCGATCACTGGTGCCGCCAAAGCCGCGCCGTGCCAAGCAGGCAGCGATGAAATGCCGTGGGACGTGCGTAGTTTGCGTGGACCACTCCGGAATCGAGCCAAAAAAAACGCGCCGGGCTCAAAGCGTCCGGCGCGCGATCGTCTGAGGTCGAAAGAATGGCCCGTCAGCGACGGATCTTGACCTTCTCCTTGCGGGCGGCGTAGCGGGCGTCGCGGGCGGCCTTCTTCTCGGCAAGCTCGGATGCCTTGCGCTCGGCGAGGGCGGCAGCCTCGGCAGCCTCGCGGGCGAGCTGAGCGGCGAGCTCGGCCTCCTCGCGAATGCGCTTGTCCTCGGCCGCCTTGCGCTCGGCCTCGATGCGGGCGCGCTCGCGCTCACGGGCGCGGTCGTCGCGGGCACGGGCGACCTCGGCGCGAGCCTTGGCCTTCGCAATGATATCGGGATCGTCGGCCGGCGGGCGGGCCTTGAATTTCTCGAGCAGGGCCGCCTTGGCGGCTTGAGAATGCTGACGACGGTCCTCGAAGTTCCTGAAGTCGAATGCGCTCATATGGCCTTTCTCATGTGATCATCGTGCCCGCGGCCGAGCCTGTCGCGAGTCGGGCCGCCGAGCGTTCGAAGTGAGCCGAGTCGAACGGGCGCAGTCGATGCACGAGTGCATCGCAACGCGCAACAGTCAGGGGCCGGTTCGGCAGCACCTCCGCTGACATTTTCCGGGTTGTTGCGGCAAAGGGTCGAATTTTCGTAAACGCGGCCCCGATACTCCGGGGCCGCCCGCTTACGCAACCTGGAGATTGATGGCGGCCGGCTTGCCGCTGCGGCGGTCGTTCTCCACATCGAAGGTCACCTTCTGGCCCTCGGCAAGCCCGCGCAACCCGGCCTGCTGGACAGCAGAGATATGGACGAAGACGTCCTTGCCGCCGTCGTCGGGCTGGATGAAGCCGTAACCCTTGATCTCATCGAACCACTTCACGGTGCCCGTGTTCATGAAGGTCCCTCCTTCGCACGCCGCGTCGGCGCCCCAAGCGGGCACGGTCTCGGCCACGCGGCCGTCCCATTCGTCGTAGCGAGCGAGGGGAAGTGTGCCGGGACCGCATCCCGTCCGGGGCATCGGTCGCCCTCTTTGAGGTCGGCGTCCGATGACGAGGCGTCAGTTATGATCGGCAAGGCAACCCTTCGAGCTGCGCGAAGGTTTCCACGCGATCCGGAGCCTTCAAGCAACGATATCGCGAGGCGTGAGCGCGGCCGTAAGCGGCGAAGAACGCACGCTCTTCGACCCGGCGTGGCGGAAAGGGCGGACCGCCCGGCCCCGGATACCGCGCGGCGGCATCCGTAACCCTCGCCCGGCGCTTCGCCGCGATCATGATCGCGGAACCGATCCCCCACGCCTTCGCGTCCCGATCATCTGTCACGCCCGTAGCGGGACGATCGTCGGATGCGCCTTGACCGCAAGGCCGGACAAGGGGCTTTGGACCATGCTGACCGAAGCGATCGGTTGCGTGGCGCGCGGCGCGGTGGCGATGCTCGCGGAGCGGCGGGGCGCGCGGTCAGGGATGTCCGGCAATGCGGCTCCCGACCCGATCGATCGACAAGGCGCAGCCCGTGCGGACCGTCGGAATCAGGGAATGATACGGGCTCCGCTTGAACATAGCGGAGCCCGTATCAGGCAAGCCCGCGCGGCGTTTGAGCGAAGCCCAAATCCGCCATCCCGAAGGGATCAACCGGATTGGGTATGAGATTGCATTCGTCTGAGGATGCTGACGATCGGCATCCGTTTGTCGGCTTTGCGCGGGCCGTGACGGGCGATCGCCCTCCTTTCTCTTCAAGGAACTCGTTCGCATGCCCGTCCGGCCGCTGATCGTCTCTCCCGACCCGCGTCTGCATCGTCCGGTCCCGGCCCAGGCCCTGCCGCCGGACGCGGTGCGGGCCCACGCGCAGGACGTGCTCGATACGCTGAAGGCGGTCGGGGCGATGGGCCTGACGGGCGCCCATATCGATGCGCCCGGGCGCATCGTGGTGCTGCGCCTGCAGCCGGACGAGCCGCACGCCACCTATGTCGATCCGGAGGTGGTGTGGGCGTCGGACGAGCGCGGCACGCATCCCGAAGGCAGCGTCTCGATGCCCGGCATCGTCGAGCCGGTGGAGCGGCCCGCCCGGGTCCGGGTGCGCTACCGCGATCTCGACGGGGCGCAGCACGAGGAGGAGGCGGAGGGCCTGCGGGCCGCCTGCCTCCAGCACGAGATCGACCAGCTCGACGGCATCTTCTGGACCGACAGATTGACCCGCCTGCGCCGCGAGCGGGCGCTCAAGCGCTACGCCAAGCTGAAGTCGCAGGCCCTCCGCGGCACGGCGTGAGGGGGGGGCCGCCCTGCGATCAGGTCGCGTGGGCCAGAATCCGGGTGTCGACGCCCTGGCGCGGGCGCTCGCGGACGGTACGGCGGGGCTCGCCGGTGGCGGCGCGCTTGCGATCGGGGTGACGCGGCCGCACCACCTCGCCGAGGGCGACGAACCGGTCGTTCTGGCGCTGGCCCGGATCATGGAGGCCGAAGCCGAGGGCGAAGGAGCGGTCGAGCGCCGCATCGGGGCTGACGCCGTAGCGCTCCAACGCGGCCAGGAAAGTCCGGCGGAAGCCGACCGGGGCGCACCACGCCTTTTCGGCGAGCTGCATCGGCCAGGTCCAGAGCCCGTCGCCCCGGCGATGGGCGATCTCGTCGCGGGCGATGAAGTAGCCGCTCGCCCGATGCTCCAGCCCCTCCTCGAGGAGCCGCCAGTCCGGGTCGGGGGCGGAACGCGGTGCCGGCGCTTCCGTCCGCTCGACCGCGTCGCCGTCGAAGCCGATCTCGAGCATGGGACCCTCCTGCCTAGCGCCCGCCGGAGCGGCGCGAATCGGTGCGGAACGTTCCATGAACAGTGGGGCCGAATGCCGGGTCGGTCAAGTCTTTGTTCGCATTCCGTTCCCGATGGCCGGCCTCAACGCTTCGTCAAACCGCCGAGCACGTTGCGCAGGATCGCGTTGCCGACTTCGGTGCCGACCTTGCGGGCCATGGACCGGGCGGCGTTGCCGAGCACCTGCTCGGCGAGGCTCGGGGGCGGGCGGCGCCCCCGGCCCTTCCCCTTGGCGGTGTCGGCCTGCGCCGCCTCGCCGCCCAGGAGGCCGCCGAGCCAGCCGCCGAGCATGCCCGAAAGCCCGCCCTCGGTCTGGGCCGCGGCCTCGGCGGGGGCGCTGTCGAGGTCCTTGCGCTTGGCCAGCATTTCGTAGGCGCTCTCGTTGTCGACCGCCTCGTCGTATTTGCCGCGATACGGGCTCTGCTGGATGAGCGCGGCGCGCTCCGCCGGCGTCAGCGGCCCGACCCGGCCCTGCGGCGGGGCGATCAGCGCGCGCTCGACCATCGAGGGCGTGCCCTTGGCCTCCAGGAAGCTCACCAACGCCTCGCCGACGGCGAGTTCGGTGATGGCCTTGGCGACGTCGAAGCCGGGATTCTGGCGGAACGTCTCGGCGGCGGCCCGCACGGCGCGCTGGTCGCGGGGGGTGAAGGCGCGCAGGGCGTGCTGCACCCGGTTGCCGAGCTGGCCCAGCACGGTCTCCGGCACGTCGAGGGGGTTCTGCGTCACGAAGTAGACGCCGACGCCCTTGGAGCGGATCAGGCGCACCACCTGCTCCACCGCGTCGAGCAGGGCCTTGGGCGCGTCGTTGAACAGGAGATGCGCCTCGTCGAAGAAGAAGACGAGCTTCGGCTTGTCGAGGTCGCCGACCTCCGGCAGCTGCTCGAACAGCTCGGAGAGCATCCACAGCAGGAACGAGGCGTAGAGGCGCGGCCGCTGCATCAGCTTGTCGGCGGCCAGGATGTTGACGAAGCCCCTGCCCTCCCGGTCGGTGCGCATGAAGTCCGACAGGTTGAGCGCCGGCTCGCCGAGGAACTGGGCGGCGCCCTGGTTCTCCAGCACCAGCAGCGCCCGCTGGATCGCCCCGATCGAGGCGCTGGCGACGTTGCCGTAGGTCGCCGACAATTCCTTGGCGTTCTCCGACAGGAAGGCGAGGAGCGCGCGCAGGTCCTTCAGGTCGATCAGCGGCCACTGGTTCTCGTCGGCGACCCGGAAGGCGATGTTGAGCACGCCCTCCTGGATGTCGTTGAGCTCCAGGAGGCGGGCGAGCAGCAGCGGGCCCATCTCGGTGACGGTGCAGCGGATCGGGTGGCCCTGCTCGCCGAACAGGTCCCAGAACACCGTCGGGAAGCGGTCGGGCTCGTAGGGGATCCCGAGCTCCTCGGCCCGCTTGACGAAATGCGGCTTGGCCTCGCCGGCCGCGGCCAAGCCCGACAGGTCGCCCTTGATGTCGGCGGCGAAGACCGGGACGCCCGCGTTGGAGAAACCCTCGGCCAGCACCTGCAGGGTCACGGTCTTGCCGGTACCGGTGGCCCCCGCCACGAGGCCGTGGCGGTTGGCGAGCCGGAGCGTCAGCACCTCGGGCTTCGGCGTCCGGCCCGTGCTGCGCCCGACCAGGATCGTGCCCGCCTCGCTCATGTCGTCCCCCGCCCGAAGCGTCATACCGTCTGCCGCCGAGGTTAGGGCCGCGCGCCGTCATCATCCAGGGGGCGTGGCGATGGGCAACCCTTGATTTCGCCGCCGCCGCATCGGACAGACGATCGAGGTCGAGGAGGAAGCATTTCATGGAAGAGCTGATTGCCCGCGTCATCAACCGCACGGGAATCGACGCGGCGACCGCCAAGACCGCGATCGGCCACATCCTGGCCTTCCTGCAGAAGGAGGGTCCGGCCGCCGAGGTGAGTCGCCTGCTCGCCGCGCTGCCGGGCTCGGAGGCCGCCATCGCCGAGGCGAACGCGGCGGAGGGCGGCGGCGGTGGCCTGATGGGCATGCTCGGCGGCATGATGGGCGGCGGCGGCGTGATGGCGCTTGGCCAGAAGCTGATCTCGGCGGGCGTGCCGATGAACCAGATGCAGCCCCTCGGCCAGGAATTGTTCGCCCATGGCCGCGAGACGGTGGGCGAGGACACGATGGGCCCGATCGTCGGCGCGATCCCGGGGCTCAGCCAGTTCGTCTGAGCCCGCGCTCGCGGCGGCGGTCCCGCCGTCGCGGGACCGATCGGCGCGGCGGAGGCGTCCGCGTCGGTCGGCCTCGGGGTCGCGTGCCAACCCCTTGAAAGGGCTCGCCGGTTCGGTTCGCCGGCTACCTCGCCCGCCGGGCGCGGGCCGCGCCCGACGCTCCCCGCAGGACCCCGCGCAAGCCCCTGTCCGACCTTCGGTTTCTCCGTCATAAAAGCGTGCGGCCTTCATGGTGTTGTCGCCGCGCGTTGAAGAGGCCGCGGGCGTGCGCGCCCCGCCTCGACGGGACGGGTCGACAAAGATGCTGCCGAATTTTTCCCCGCGCGAGGCCACCGCGGCGTGGAAGGCCGGCTGGGAGATGCGGGTCCAGGCCCCCTTCGCCCGCTTCCGCCAGACCTTCGAGGGCGGCGACCTCGTGCTGCCCGGCGGCCCCCCCATCCTCTTGAAGCCGCGCGGGAAGCGCCTTCTCGCCGAGCCCGGGCTCGATCCCTGCCTCGGCCGGATCGGCGCCCTGGAGGTGCGGCTCGCCACCACCAAGTCCGAGATCCACCGGGCCCAGCGCCTGCGGTTCCGGGTGTTCTACGAGGAGATGTCGGCGATCCCGACCGGCCTCGCCGCGCTCAAGCGGCGCGACATCGACCCCTACGACGCGGTCTGCGACCACCTCCTCGTGATCGACCACGCCGCGACGGAGGCCAAGCCGTTCCGCAAGCCCCGCCCCAAGGTGGTCGGCACCTACCGCCTCCTGCGCCAGGACCGGGCGGAGGCGCATTTCGGGTTCTACTCGGCGGGCGAATACGACCTCGCGCCCCTCATCGAGCGCCACCCGGACAAGCGCTTCCTCGAACTCGGCCGCTCCTGCGTGCTCAAGCCCTACCGCACGAAGCGGACGGTCGAGCTGCTGTGGCACGGCATCTGGGCCTACGTGCTGCACCACCGCATCGACGCGATGCTCGGCTGCGCCAGCCTGGAGGGCACCGATCCGGACCGCCTCGCCCTGCCCCTGAGCTTCCTCCACCACCATGCCCGCGCCCCCGAGGCGTGGCGGACCCGCGCCCTGCCGGAGCGCTACGTGGCGATGGACCGGCTCGCCCGGGAGGCCGTCGATCCGAAGGCCGCGCTGGCGCGCCTGCCGCCGCTGATGAAGGGCTATCTCCGGGTCGGCGCCACGTTCGGCGACGGGGCGGTGATCGACCGCCCGTTCGGCACCACCGACGTGTTCGTGGTGCTGCCGGTCTCGGCCATCGCCGCGCGCTACATCGGCCATTTCGGCGCGGGTGCGGATCGGCACGCAGCCTGACCGCCCTGGGTTGCGGGCGAGATCGAAGGCTGCTCAGGCAGTCGCCCGCCCCGCTCGACGCCGAGACCATGCCTGCCCTCGCCCCCTCCTCCGATCGCGACCGTTTCGGCGCGATCGCCGCCGCGATCACCTGCGTGGCCGTGGTCGGGACCGGGCTCGGCCTGTCGATCCCGCTCCTGTCGCTGGAAATGGAGCGGATGGGGGCCTCCCCCCTCGTCATCGGCCTCAACACGGCGGTGGCGGGCTTCGCCGCGATCGTGACGGTGCCGTTCGTGCCGCGGCTGGCGGCGCGGATCGGCGTCGTGCGCCTCCTCGTCCTGGCGATCGTGCTCGGCGGGCTGTGCCTCACCGCCTTCAAGCTCCTGCCCTCCCTGCCCCTGTGGTTCCCCCTGCGCTTCGTCTTCTCGACGACGCTCGGGGCCCTGTTCGTCCTGTCCGAGTACTGGATCAACGACGCCGCCCCGCCGGAGCGCCGCGGATTGGTGATGGGGGTCTACGCCACGGTGCTGGCCCTCGGCTTCGCCATCGGTCCGGCGCTGCTGACCGGGCTCGGCACGGAGGGGTTCGCCCCCTACCTCGCCGGCTCCGGCCTGTTCTTCCTCGGGCTCGTGCCGCTGCTGGCGGCCCGCCATCGCTCGCCGACCCTCGGCCATGGCGGCGGGGGCGGCCTCGCCCGCTATCTCCGCCTCGCGCCGGTGGCGGTGCTCGCCGCCGCCCTCTACGGCGCGGTCGAGGCCGGCGCCTTCGCGATCCTGCCGCTCTACGGATTGCGGATCGGCCTCGACGCCACGGGCGCCGCCGCCCTGGTGAGCGCGGCGGCGCTCGGCAACGTGCTGTTCCAGATTCCCGTGGGGCTGCTCGCCGACCGGGTCGACCGCCGCGCGGTCCTGCTCGGGGCGAGCCTGCTCGGGGCGCTCGGGGCGGCGCTGATCCCCACCGCGTCGGGCTCGGTGCCGGGGCTGATGGCTCTGGTCTTCGCCTGGGGCGGCATCGCCGGCACCCTCTACACGGTGGGCCTCGCCCATCTCGGTGCCACCCTGCGGGGGCCGGACCTCGCGGGCGCCAACGCGGCCTTCGTGATGCTCTACAATGCCGGGCTGATGCTCGGGCCGCCGCTCGTGGGCGGCGGCATGGACCTCGCCCCGCCCCACGGCTTCGCCCTCGCCCTGAGCCTGATGTTCCTGGCGTTCACCGTGCCGGTGACCCGCAGCCTGCTGCGGCGCGGGGCCTGACGGAACGGGTCTCCGGGGCCGGCCGTTAACGGGACAAGCTGCACCGTTGCCCCGACGGTGCCCCTCGCCAGGAGCCCCGCCATGAGCCTCATCGGACGCCTCGTCACCAAGATCCTCGGCACCGAGGACCGCGTCGTCGTGCGCGACGACCGCAACGCCGGCTCGAGCACCCCGATCGGCCGGCTGGTCACCAAGCTCCTGCGCAAATAGGGGTCCGGCCCAAACTGGGATCCTGGGCAAGGTGGCCCGCGTTCCGGCCCGGGCTCGCGATCCCGCGCAAGGTGCGATGGCTGCGACAGGCCGCGCCCGTCCTCGGCTGCGCGCCGTGCGGGCGCGGCATTGTGCGCCGCGATCCCCTTGCCTTGCGATCCCCTTAGCGTCTCGATCCCTTGCGTCGCGACCTCGACCCCCGGCCGCTTCACCCGAATCGCGGGCGCCCCGGACGAGGCTGTGTACGGCACATCCCTGACCGCTTCCCCCTTCGCGAGGAGAATTGACGCAACCTGCCGCGGTGGCAGAAGACGGGTTCGCGGAATTTGACGCGCCCGTGACAGGAGTCGGATCGTCCCGATGAGTGAAGGCGACATGCTGGCCACGACGCTGGCCGACATCCGGCGGCGGCTCGCCGACCTTCAGGTCGAGTACGACCGCCTCTCGGAGGAAGTGGGCAAGCTGCGCCTGGCCGAGCGGTCGCTGGCCGCCATCGTCGAGGGGACGCCCCTGAAGGAGGCGGTCGCGGGCCTCCAGGCCGGCGATGCCGCCGGCGACAGCGCGCCCCGCTCCGGCCGCGGGCGCGGCAGCCGCGGACCGCGGGCGAATTCCGCCAAGGGCCGCCTGCGGGCGCTCCTGGAGAGCGCGGGCCCCCAGGGCCTGTCCCAGGCCGAGATCACCCGGCGCCTGCCCGATGTCGCGCCCAACACCCTGGCTTCCTATCTCAGCGTGATGGTGTCGAACGGCGAGGCGTTGCGCCGGGGCGACTTCATCACCCTGCCGGCCCGCTCGCCCGCCTCCGGGGCCGAGGGGGCGGAGCCTGACGACGAGGACGACGCGCCGGCCGGCGAACGGGACGCGTGAGCGGCGCGACCGGGG
>NZ_CAKLBV010000094.1 GCF_920984675.1 Methylobacterium sp. Leaf118 | reverse complement strand
GCCAAGTGGTGGACCGGGGCGCCCCGTCGGTGAAAATGCTTCTACGGCCCCAACACCCAACCGTCAATCGGAAAATCGAAAAAACCGCGCCGTGCCCGCCACAGGCCGCCCGAACGCTTCAGAAGGCCGGCCCAAAGAAGGGGTGCGGTTGCCCCGCGTCGCTCCGCCCGAGACCTGCGCAGAAGAACCGCCTCAATCTGGACATGCTGCGCCAGGACATCGGCGGCGATCCCCTGCCTCTGGCGAGCGCACGCAGTCTTGCGTCGCCCGCGACGGGCGAGTCTGGTAGATCAGCAGGCCCATCACCTCGGTCCCAGGCGCCGATGCAGAGGAAGCCCGTGACACGCGAGCGACTGAAGATCGGGGGAACAGCGGGCCAGGCGCCCCAGCGGCGCTCCAGCCTGCCGCGGGGCGTCGAGCCGCCGCTCGACCTGCTCGGCGCCGGCGCGCGCCCGATCGATCGACGCGACGTGAACCTGCGCTGGCTCTGCGCCAGCGCATTGACCGGCATCACCGGAGCCCTGCTGATCGGCGCGGCGATCCACGTCTCGCTCCAGGGCGATGTCTCCCTCGCGGCGGTCTCGGACCGCCCGAGCCTGATCGCGCGTCCGCAGCCCTCCGAGGAGGCGGGCGTCGCCCTCGCCCACAAGGGCGACCGGCTGGTGCGCAACCTGATGATCGCCTCGGCCAAGCAGAGCTTCCGCACGCCGGTCACGGTGCGGCTCGGCGATCGCGAGATCATCAAGGTCAAGCCGTTCGTCCGGATCGCCTCGACGCTCTCGATGCAGACCGGCGTGTTCGCCACCGAGATTCCCCGCTTCGATCCGATGAAGTTCGTCTCGGACGAGCCGCAGGAGCGCGCGCCCGATCCCGGCACCGCCGAGGCGCCGGGCGCCGAGGTCACGGTGGTCAAGCGCGATCTCGCCGACCTCGCCGTCGACCCCTCCGCCCCGGCCCTCTCCGACGAGGACGTCACTGCCCAGGTCGAGGAGGAGCGCCGCCTCGCCGCGGAGGCCGGACGGCGCACGGCGCTGCCGCTGGCGCCGCAGATCATGCTGTCGCGCACCCTGCAGCAGGGCTCCGCCTTTCCGGGCTTCGAGGAGAAGAAGCCCGGCGGGGAGGCCAACCCGTTCAAGTCGATCGAGGTGCTCGTCGTCCCCGAGAACGTGACCAAGCTCGCCAAGGTCGAGCTGCGCCCGGGCGAGGCGCCGCTCGTCGAGGAGCGCGACCTCGCGCTCAAGCGCGGCGACACCCTCGAGGCGATGCTGAAGGCCACGGGGCACGCCTCGGACGCGGCCCTCGCCGGCATCGTCGCGGCGCTCGGCGGCAAGGCGAAGGTGGCGGCCCTGTCGGAGGGCCAGCAGTTCCGCGTCCAGATCGCGCCGGGCGGCAAGCCCGGCGACGGACGCCAGGTCACCCGCGTGGTGCTCTACGGTGAGAGCGGCGTGCAGGCCATCGCGGCGGTGAACGACCGAGGCGGCTTCGTGGCGGTGGCGCCGCCGGTGGACGAGACCAAGGGCCGGGCCCAGCCGAGCCAGGCGGAGGCCCAGGACGGGGAGGACGAGGAGGACGAGGGCACCGGCCCGCGGCTCTACCAGAGCCTCTACGAGACCGCCGCCCGCCACGACGTGCCGCGCCCGACGATCGAGGATATCGTCCGGGTGTTCAGCTACGACCTCGACTTCCAGCGCCGGATCTCGGCGGGCGACAGCCTCGATTTGTTCTACACCTTCGACGACGAGGCCGGCCCCGCCGCCGCCGACCGGCCCGAACTGCTCTACGCCGCGTTCAACCTCGGCGGCGAATGGCGCAAGGTCTACCGCTTCCAGTCTCCCGACGACGGCTCGATCGACTTCCTCGACGACCAGGGCCGCTCCTTGAAGAAGTTCCTGATCCGCAAGCCTATCGCCGACGGCGTGATGCGCTCGGGCTTCGGCTATCGGCGCCACCCGATCCTCGGCTACGCCAAGCTCCATACCGGCGTCGACTGGTCGAACCCGATCGGCACGCCGATCGTGGCCGCGGGCAACGGCACGGTCATCAAGGCGGAGTGGGATTCGGGCTATGGGCGCCGGGTCGAGGTGCAGCACATCAACGGCTACGTCACGACCTACAACCACATGTCCCGCTTCGCCCGCGGCATTTCGGCAGGCGCGCGGGTGCGCCAGGGGCAGGTGATCGGCTATGTCGGCTCGACCGGCCTCTCGACCGGCGCGCACCTGCATTACGAGGTCATCATCAACGGCCACTTCGTCGATCCGATGAAGATCCGCGTGCCGCGCGGGCGCGAGCTCGACGGGCGGCTGCTCGCCGAGTTCAAGCGCCAGCGCGACCAGATCGAGGCGACGATGCAGAAGTCCAAGAGCGCCACCGCCCTGGCGCAGCGCGACGCGATGCGCTGAAATTTCGGGCTCCCAAAGGGCGAGCCCTTGGGCGGGATGTCGGGGCGGCGCCCCGACATCGGCTTTGACGACCCGGGCTCCGCCCTGGACCCGCGAAAGGACCTGTCCTTTCGAAACCTCGATCTCAGGCGAAGCCGAGCCGGGCGCGGACCGCCTCCGGGCTGACACCGCGGGCGCGCAGATCGGCAAGCGATTCCGAGCCCTTCGACTTGGCGAGCTTCTGGCCGGTCTCGTCGCGGATGAGGGCGTGGTGGTGATAGGCCGGGCTCGGCAGCCCGAGCAGCCGCTGCAGCAGCACGTGCAGGTCGGTGGCGGCTTCCAGATCCTGCCCGCGCACCACGTCGCTGACCCCTTGCGCGGCGTCGTCCCAGACCACGGAGAGATGGTAGCTCGTCGGCACGTCGCGGCGGGCGATCACCGCGTCGCCCCAGCGGGCCGGATCGGCGGCGATCGTGCCCGCATCGCGTCCGTCCGGCGCGAAGCGGCGGATCGGGAGGGGGCCAGCGGCCTCGGCCAGCGCCGCCGCCATGTCGAGGCGCCAACTCTGCGGCTCGCCCCGGGCGATGCGCGCGCGGGCCAGATCGGGCGGCACGGCGCGGCAGGTGCCGGGATAGAGCGGGGCGCCGTCGGGATCGCGGGGCGCCGGCTCGCCCCGCGCCGCGCCTGCGGCGACCGCAGCCGCGACCTGGCCGCGGGAGCAGAAGCAGGGATAGAGCAGCCCTCGCCCCGCCAGCCCGTCCCGTGCGCGCGCGTAGTCCGGAACGTGCTTGGACTGGTGCCGCACCTCCGGCTCGAACCGGAGGCCGAGCCAGGCGAGGTCGGCGTGGATGCCGGCGATGAAATCCGGCCGGGAGCGGCCCGGATCGATGTCCTCGATGCGCAGCAGCAGCCGGCCGCCGAGACCCGCGGCGATCCGGGCGTTGAGGAGAGCGGAATAAGCGTGACCGAGATGCAGCCGGCCATTGGGGCTCGGCGCGAAGCGCAGCGCCGGGCGAGTCACGGTTCGATCACGGCGCCCCGGCGCGCCGCTGGCAGGCGACGGGCCCCGGGGAGCAGGCGATGCCGGGCAGCGAGCAGGCGACCCCGTCCTCCCTGCGCTGGCAGATCTGGCAGCCATCGCCCCATTCGGCGCAGGCCGGGTCCTCGGCGGGGGCGAGCGCGGCGTGCTTCGGCGCGGAGGGCAGGAGCACGCCGGCCAGAACGGTCGCGAGGATGAGGTTGAACAGGGCCCAGACGATCCGCTTGTCGCGGCGGGTGGTCTGCGGATCGGTGGGCGCGTCGACGGACATGATCCGGTGTTCGCGCGGAAGCGGCGGGACTGTCAACGCCGTCGCGCCGCCGATTTTGTTGCACTGCAACAACACGTCCCGGCCAGGGCCCGTCCGGCCCGGGGAGCGGGAACCTTCGGCACGCCGATTGCGATGTGCCTTCTCGTGGAATGAAGAAACGGTCCCGGAGGCAATGCTCGCGACGTCACGGAGCCTCACCGCATGCTCTACGGCCTCTACTTCATGACCTGCATGGTCGCGAACCCCACGCATTGCGTGATGCGGGTCCACCGCTTCAACGAAGACATCGTCACGCCGCAGCAATGCCTCGCGGTCGCCCAGCCGCAGATGGCGGCGTGGCAGAACGCCCACGGCGATCGCTGGCGGGTGGCGCGCTTCCGCTGCGGCGCGCCGCCGAGGGACGACGGGACGCGGATCTGAGCCCGCGCCCCGCAGGGCGTCGTCAGGCCGAGGGCGCGGCCGTCCCGGCCAGGGCGGCGGCCACCGCGCGGGCGAAAGCGACCGCGTCGCGCGGCGTGTCGCCATCCTGAATGCGGGCGAGGTCGAGCAGGGTGCCGGCCTCTCCCTTCAGGTCTTCGCCGGCCTCGGCCCGGGCGTCGAGGGCCCGGATCAGCGGATGGCGCGGGTTGATCTCGAGGATCGGCGCGCCGCCGAAGCCGCGGCCGGCCCGGCGCAGCAGGCGTTGCATCTGCAGGTCCGGGCCGGTGCCGGAGGCGGCGAGCACCACGGCGCTGTCGACGAGGCGGTCGGTCGTGCGCACGTCCGCCACGTCCTCGCCGAGGGCCAGCTTGAGCGCCGCCACCAGCCGGTCGGCCTGCGGCGCCTCGCTGGTCTCCCCCTCGGGCTTGAACTTCGACAGGTCGGCCGCGCCCTGCGTCACCGAGCGCAGGGGCTTGTCGTCGAACTTGCCCAGCTGCTCCGGCCAGAACGCATCGACATGGTCGGACAGCAGCAGCACCTCGACGCCGCGGGCGCGGAAGCCTTCGAGCTGGGCGGAGTTCTTGGAGACCTCCACGTCGTCGGCGACGAGGTAATAGATCGCCTCCTGGTCCGGCTTCATCCGTGCCACGTATTCGGGCAGCGAGGTCCAGCCGTCCTGGGTCGAGGAGCGGAAGCGCAGCAGCGGCGCGATCTCGGCGCGGCGCTCGTAATCCTCGTAGATGCCTTCCTTGAGCACGGGCCCGAAATTCTCGAAGAAAGCCAGGTACTCGTCCGCCTTCTCGGCGTTCTTCGAGCGGCTCGACAGCTCGTTGACGACGCGCGTCGTCACGGCGCGGCGGATCTTCTGCAGCGCCGGCGTCGATTGCAGCATCTCGCGCGAGACGTTGAGCGGCAGGTCGTCGGTATCGACGACGCCCTGGACGAAGCGCAGCCAGTTCGGCAGCAGCTCGGCCTCGTCGGTGATGAACATGCGCCGCACATGCAGCCGCACCTTGGAGCGGCGGTCGTCCTCCACCGCCATGAACGGCTTCATGCTCGGCACGAACAGGAGGCCGGTGAATTCGAGCGCTCCCTCCGCCCGCCAGTGCAGGGTCGCCCAGGGCTCGTCGAAGCCGTGGCTGACGGTGCGGTAGAACTCCTTGTACTGCTCGTCCGTGATCTCGGATTTGGGTTTGCGCCAGAGCGCGGTTCCGCGGTTGGCGGCTTCCTCCTTGCCCTCCGCATCGCGGATCGCGATCGGCACGGCGATGTTGTCGGCCCATTTGCGCACGACATGATCGAGCCGGTAGCTCTCGAGATACTCGTCCGCATCCTCTTTCAGATGCAGCACGATCTCGGTGCCGGCCGCGTCGCGGCGCGCGGGCTCGAGGGTGTAGCTGCCCTTGCCGTCGGAGGCCCAGGTCCAGGCCTCGTCGGTGCCGGCCCGGCGCGAGGTGACGGTGACGCGGTCGGCCACCATGAAGGCGGAGTAGAAGCCGACGCCGAACTGGCCGATCAGACTCGGGCGGGACTCCTCGCCCTCCCCCGCGGTCGCCGCGCCGAGCGACTGCGAGAAGGCGCGGGTGCCGGAGCGGGCGATGGTGCCGAGATTCTGGGCGAGGTCGTCCTTGCCCATGCCGATGCCGGCATCCGTGATGGTCAGGGTGCGCGCCGCCTTGTCGGGGGCGATCAGCACCTTCGCGTCGGCGGGCAGCGCCAGCGCCTCGTTGGTCAGCGCCTCGAAGCGGCGCCGGTCGGTCGCGTCGGCGGCGTTGGCCACCAGCTCGCGCAGAAAGATCTCGCGGTCGGAATAGAGGGCATGGACGACGAGGTCCAACAGGCGCCCAACCTCGGCACCGAATTCGTGCCGCTCCACCGTCTCGCTCACGCCGCCATCTCCCCGGTTGGAGTGCCGCGCGCGGGACGCCGGTCCACCGGCCGTCCTGGCCCGGGGCCGGGACGGCACCGCGGGCGTCCACGCGAGGGACACTCGAAAAAGCGGGGGCGATATGCCCACGAGGCGCCGGCAATTCAATCGCCGCGCGCCCGGTGGCAGCGGAAAGTTCGCCGTCTCATACCAAATCCGGTTGATCCCTTCGGGATGGCGGATTTGGGCTTCGCTCAAACGCCGCGCGGGCTTGCCTGATCCGGGCTCCGCTTTGATCAAGCGGAGCCCGGATCAGGCGGCGAGGGCGGCGGGAAGCGTGGGGGCGTCGAGGCGCTGATGCACCGTGTCGAAGGCGCTGCGGACCACGGCGACCGCATCCTCGACGGCGACGAGGGCGGCGAGCCGCACGTCGCCCGGCATCTCGCCGACCCGGCGCGTGGCCGCGACGATGGTGTGCTCGAGCTTCATCAATTCATCTTCGGCCGCGCCGCCGGTAAGATCAGCGATACGCTGAAATGCGGCTTCGAGGGCATGACGCAAGACAAGTGTTCTCACGCGCTCCTGAAGAAGCGCCCGCTCATTGTTCTTCATGTCGGTAAAGGCCCGCCGATTCGCCACGATCATCATGGCACTGACTGGGTGCCCGCGCAGTCCCTTTTGCGCCACATCGCGAGAATCCTGCGGGCGCTCCGGAACCCTTTGGAAGCTTCGAGCGAGCGAGTTGCCCCGCGCGCCGCCGCGTGGTCCTGATCCTGCCTTCCTCGCCCGTCCGCCGCACGCCGAGTCCCCCATGCCCGACACCCCCGTCTTCGCCCACGCGGCCGTCGCCGCCCCCCACGCGCTCGCGGCCTCCGCGGGGCAAACCGTCCTGGCCCAGGGCGGCAATGCCCTCGAGGCGATGATCGCGATGGCGGCGGCGATCGCCGTGGTCTACCCGCATATGAACGGCATCGGCGGCGACGGATTCTGGCTGATCCGCGAGCGCAACGGCCGGGTGCGCGGCATCGAGGCCTGCGGGCCGGCCGGGACCCTGGCCACCCGGCAGCGCTATCGCGAGAAGGAGCTGGAGGCGATTCCCGCCCGCGGCCCCGACGCGGCGGTGACGGTGGCCGGCACCGTCGGCGGCTGGGGGCTCGCCCTCGCCATGGCCCGGGCCTTCGGCGGGCGGCTGCCCCTCGATGCCCTGCTGGCCGACGCGATCCGCCACGCCCGCGAGGGCTGCCCGATCTCGGCCTCGGAGGCGCGCTACCTGCCCAAGGAAAGCGACACGCTCCACGACGCGCCGAATTTTTCCGCGACCTACCTGACCGAGGGCAAGCCCTACGCAGCGGGCGCGGTCCGGCGCCAGACGAAGCTCGCCGACACGCTGGCGCAGCTCGCCCATGCCGGGCTCGCCGATTTCTACCGGGGCGACGTCGCCCGCGAGATCGCCGCCGATCTGGAGCGCCTCGGCGCGCCCGTCACCCGGGCCGACCTCCAGGCCTACGCGGCGCGCGAGCGGGCGCCGCTCTCGCTGCGGCGGCGCGACGCGACGCTCTACAACTTCCCCCCGCCCACCCAGGGGATCGCGGCGCTCATCCTCCTCGGCATCCTCGAGCGGCTGAACGTGCGGCAGGCGGAGAGCCCCGCGCATTATCACGCGCTGATCGAGGCGACGAAGCGGGCCTTCGCGATCCGCGACCGGTTCGTGACCGATTTCGACCGCCTCGCGGGCGATCCCTCCGCCTTCCTCGACCCGCGCCGGCTCGACCGGGAGGCGGCGCTGATCGATATGGGGCGCGCGGCCCAGATCCCGGTGCGCTCCGGCGAAGGCGACACGGTGTGGATGGGGGCGATCGACGGCGACGGCATGGCGGTGTCCTTCATCCAGTCGGTCTACTGGGAATTCGGCTCGGGCTGCGTGCTGCCGGGGACCGGCATCTGCTGGCAGAACCGCGGCATGTCGTTCTCGCTCGATCCGAACGCCGTGAACCCGCTCGAGCCGGGCCGGCGCCCGTTCCACACCCTGATCCCGGCGCTGGCCGCCTTCGACGACGGCCGGGTGATGTCCTACGGCTCCATGGGCGGGGACGGGCAACCGCAATTCCAGGCCCAGATCTTCTCGCGCTACGCCGATTACGGGATGTCGGTGGCCGACGCCGTCGACGCGCCGCGCCTGCTCTACGGCCGGACCTGGGGGGCGGAATCCCTCTCGGTGAAGGTCGAGGACCGCTTCGATCCCGCCTGCATCACCGCGCTCCGACGCCTGGGCCACGACATCGAGGAACTCGGGGGCGCCTATATCGATTCGCTGGGCCATGCCGGCATGCTGGTGCGCCATCCCCGCGGCGGCCGCATCGAGGCGACGCACGACCCCCGCTCCGACGGCGGCGCGGCCGGTCTCTGACGTCTCGGGGGGGGGATTTCGGAAGGCGCGCGCCCGACGCCCGGCCGGTAGTGTCTCAGTTTGAAATCTGAGCCCGGCTGGGCCCGCTCGGCGTTCCCTTCCCGTACCGGCGCGATCCGATCTCCGCTGGCGTATGCTTGGCGCCAAGCGGGAGGAGCTTATGGCGCGCGTTAAGCTCCCCGTGGATGCGACGATTGCGTCGGTCCAAGGGACCCTCAAGAAGCTCGAGGCGTAAATCTGCGGCGTCCTAGCAAAGTTGCACGCATGTCATCGTGCACATGGAAGTGCCGCCGTCCGCCTCGGTGTCTCTGGCCGTGGCATCGCTCCCTACTATCGTATTGCTTGCGAAGCGCAGCGCGGTTCCCCTAATGGAAACCATAAATTTTTGGCGCGCGTTACAACAATCACGAACCTCTATGAGCACAACCTCATCGGATATGAATGATCACTAGGGTGCATATTCCATGACAATTGAGGGCATCGGGCAGCTGCACGCTCTGCTTCCATCTAAACATGGAAGGAAGCTTAGCATTCCCACCGTCCCCAAAGTCCAGGAGCGCCCCGCCGATGCCATTGGCAACGCCGTAAAGGTGATGCGGATCACGATGGAGGAAGAGCCGGAGGATTACGGCCCGGCAAAGCCCGACAAGAGCGAGGACGCGGCTGAGAAGGGGCGGAAGGGTGCCGCCGTGCGCTCGACTGCCATGACGCCGGAGCGGCTGGCCGAGATTGCGCAGATGGCAGCGAGTAAGCGGCGGGCGCAGGAATATTTCTCGAATATTTTTTGTTGATTTGGACAGGACGGGGCGCTAGCCTTGTCACCATGTTGGTGGGAGCTAGAAGCCATTGCCCGTCCGCACCCTCGAACAGGCGCAGTCCGATTTAGCCCTGCACCTCAAGCCGCTCTCGGACCTGATGGATCAGGCCCATGCAGAGTTTCAGCGCGAGTGCCGGGGCATCGCCCACAAGCTTGACGCGCGCTCGCGCGCTTCGGTCTACCGAGACCTGATCGTCCGCAATTTGCGGGAGTACTGCGACGACGCCAAAGGTGCGACGACGCACCGGAAGGGCCAGCTGATGCTGGTCGGCATCAACAACAAGTGGCTGTTGCGAGTGAAGCGTCTGCGGAAGGGCTTCACAGTCGCCGTGAGCCCGACTGATGCATCGAGAGAGTTCGATGCGAACCATGTCCCGGACGCCGCTGCCGACCTGTTTCCCGACGCTCCGGCCGCGACCTGCATCTACTTCGGCTGGAGCGTGCCTGAGAACGCACCGCAAACCATCACGAAGTTCTTGGTTTGCAATGATGCCAACCGTCAGGTCCTTTGGTCGTTGCCTCTCGACAGCGACACGCCGCCCACGGTCCTGGAAACCCTGCCGCTGGCACCTGTCGGCCCGGCCGTACCTCCAAGCCGCATTCGCGTCAAAGCCGCACGCAAGCAAGCTGAAAATGAATAAGCAGTTCAACGGTCAACTCTTGATGCTGGCCCGTCAAGTTCGACGCACAAGCCAAGTCGAGCTGGTAGGGTCTCTTGGTGGCTCCATCACCCAAGGAACCTTGTCTAAGATTGAGCATGGCCACATACAACCACAAGAGGAACTTGTTGATCAGCTTGCTCATGCCCTGAAAATGAGGCCAAGCTTCTTTTATGACCCGATTTACGTTCGGCAGCCGATGGCAAGCTACCATCGCAAACGACAAAAACTTTCATCACGGGATGAAGATGCCATTCATGCCTTAGCTGAAGTATTTAGGATTAATTTAAGGAAGTGCTTAGATTCCATAGACTTGGAGCCATCGCTTCCGCCGGTGCCGGCGATCGATACGGATGAGTATGATGGCGATGTAGAGGGCATTGCCGCGGCGATCAGGCAGCGATGGCTCTTGCCGCGCGGGCCCGTCGCGGACGTAAGTTCACTGCTAGAGTCTGCCGGTGTTCTGGTTATCTCCTTCGATTTTGGCAGTTCGCTGATCGATGGATTTTGTCAGCATGGATGCGATGGTCTGCCGCCATTTGTATTCATCAATAACCAACAACCTAAGGATCGCCTTAGGTTTAGTTTAGCTCATGAGCTTGGCCATCTTGTTATGCACCGTACTCCGAACCCTAGGCAGGAGATTGAAGCAAACAGATTTGCATCAGAATTTCTAGTCCCCACCAAAGATATCAAGCATGATTTAGACGATCTTTCGCTAGAAAGATTTATGGACCTTAAGAGATATTGGGGCGTCTCTATGCAGGCATTAATTTACAAGACTTGGCAGATTGGCAAGATGTCAGATCGCATGTATAAATATTATAATATTGAGATGTCAAAGAGAGGATATAGAAAAAATGAGCCAATTGAAGCTTCTTTCTTGAGAGAAGAGCCAACAATGGTGCGCGATATCATGTCGGCACATGTCGGCGAGCTTGGTTATTCGATTGATGAAATCGCTGAGCTGTTTGGGCTGTTGGTGGAGGATGTTGTCGCGCTTTATCCCATTGCTCGGCCACGCCCGAAGCTTCGGCTCGTGAGATGAATCTGTTGCCTGACGCCAAGCATTAAAGTTCAGGGACTTGGGGTATCAACAAGCTACCTCTCGCGAAGCACATCCAAATACGGATGGGCACAAGGCGTATTTCGAAGCAACCGAAGGCGTCTCCGGTGCCGATGTAGACTACGCCATGCTGGTGAAGATATACCGCGCCTCGCTGACAGGAGCAAAAGGTCGCTACAGCCCGGCCGAATGCACAGGGATTGAGAAGACCACCATCGAAGGTCGTCCCGACAAGGATCACGTCTCCACGTGAAGGGCGCTGCCATCACTAAAGACGAAGACAATCTATTATGAGACCATAAAGTTGCAAAGTCGATGCCCCGTAGGAAGCGACTCCCACGATATGACAGCTCGTCATCGAGCTACCGGCATTGCGCTGGACCCGGATGACTAAGCCCTTCTACGGCATCGAATTTCAAACTGAAACACTACCGCCCGGCCAAAGGGAGGATCCCTTTGGAATTCCGGTGCCGCGCGATAGCCTCCGCGGCCCGCCCGCCCGCCCGCAGGCGGGCGGCGGGAGGACGGGCATGGCCCACTTCATCGACGACCGCGCCGGCCTCGTCGGCGACGCCCTCGACGGGCTCGTCGCGGCGAGCGGGGGCGCGCTGGCGCGGCTCGGCGGCGATCCCGAGATCCGCGTCGTCCTCCGCGCCGAGCCCGACCGGAACGCGGTCGCGGTCGTCTCCGGCGGCGGCGCGGGGCACGAGCCGGCCCATGCGGGATTCGTCGGGCCCGGGATGCTCGCGGCGGCGGTCTGCGGCGACGTGTCCGCCTCGCCCTCGGTCGAGGCGGTGCTCGCCGGCATCCTTTCGGTGACGGGCGAGGCCGGCTGCCTGCTGGTGGTGAAAAATTACGCAGGCGATCGCCTGAATTTCGGCCTCGCCGCCGAGCGCGCCCGCGCCGCCGGGCTGCGGGTCGAGACCGTGCTCGTCGCCGACGACATCGCCCTTCCCGACGCGGCACAGCCCCGGGGCCTCGCCGGCACGCTGTTCGTGCACAAGATCGCGGGCCATGCCGCCGCCGCGGGCGCCCCGCTGGAGACGGTCGCGGCGCTTGCCCGCCGCGCGGCCGGGGCGGTGCAGTCCCTCGGCATCGCGGTCTCGACGGCGACGATCCCCGGCCAGCGGCCCGCGCCGCGGCTCGCCGAGGGGGAAGCGGAACTCGGCCTCGGCATCCACGGCGAGCCGGGCATCGAGCGCATCGCCCTGCCCGGCGCCCGCGCCCTCGCCGGGTTGATGACGGCGCGCTTCCACGGCCCCGTCGCCGGGGCGGAGCGGCTCGCGCTCCTCGTCAACAACCTCGGCGGCACCACCGCGCTGGAGATGCAGGGGCTCACCAGGGCCGTGCTCGCGACCGATCTCGGACGGCGGGTGCGCCTCGTGCTCGGCCCAGCGCGGGCCATGACGGCCCTCGACATGCACGGCGCCTCGCTCTCCGTGCTGGCGCTCGACGACGCCTTCGAGGCCGCCCTCCTTGCCGAGACCCCGGTGGCGGCCTGGCCGCGGGCGCACCGGGTCGGGGCGGCGATCGTCCGGCCGCTGCCCGAGGGCCTGACCCGCGCCCCCCCGCCCGCGCCCTCGCGCGATCCCGCCGTCGCGGCCGGGATCGCGGCGGTCTGCCGGGCCCTGATCGCCGCGGAGGCGAGCTTGAACGCCCTCGACGCGCGGGTCGGCGACGGC
>NZ_CAKLBV010000093.1 GCF_920984675.1 Methylobacterium sp. Leaf118 | reverse complement strand
ATAGCCGACCGCCGCCGCGATCTGGCGCGGGGCCTGGCCGTCGGCGGCGAGCGCCAGGGCGCGCACCACCCGGGCCCGGGCCCGCCACTGCCCGAAGCTGAGCCCGGTCTCGCGGCGGAAGCCCCGGGTGAGGGTGCGGCGGCTGAGGCCGGCCTGCTCGGCCCAGCGGTCGAGGTCGAAGCCGGCGGCAGGATCGTCGATCAGGCCGAGGCAGACCTTGCGCAGGCGCTCGTCGCCCGGCAGCGGCAGGGTCAGCCGCGTCTCGGAGGCGCGCCGGATCTCGTCGAGGACGAGGGCCGCGAGATGCCCGCCGCGTCCGGTCTCGTCGTAGAGCACCGGCTCCCGCGTGAGGGCGACAAGCGCCGCGGCGAGGAGGGACGAGACCTCGATGACCCGGGCGCGGACGGGAAAATCAGCGATCGCCTCCACCGCGAGATAGGCCGAGCACATCGCGACGGCCCCGTGCATCGCCACCGCGTGGGGCAGACCGGGCGGGATCCACAGCGCGTGGCCTTCCGGCACGACCCAGGTCCCGTCCTGCGCGGTCGCCATCATGAGGCCGGCGGTGGCGTAGAGCAGCTGGGCTCGGGGATGGACATGCAGCGCCGTGCGGCTGCCCGCGACGAAGGTCTTGGGCATCACCGCGACCGCCCGCGGGACCTCTTGGTAATCCTCCGCCCGGATGGAGCGCATCGGAGCCGTTTCCCACCCGATCTCTGGCCCGTTCGCGTACACCTTCGGCCCGACACCGTTCAACGGGTCATGTAGAGGAATGGAGACCCACGGAGAGGCCCCCGATGGACGCCGACACCCTGTCCCGCCGCACCCTGCGCTTCGTGAACGTGGCGCACGCCCTCGACCATTACGTGCTGCTGATCTACCCGACCGCCGTTCTGGCCATCGCGGCGCAGACGGGGCACGGCTACGGCGAGCTGATCGGCCTCGCGACCGGAGCCTTCGTAGCCTTCGGCCTGTGCTCGCTGCCGATGGGCTGGCTCGCCGACCGGTTCGGGCGGCGCAGGATGCTGGCGATCTTCTTCTTCGGCTACGGCCTGTCCTGCCTCGGTGTGGCGAGCGCGACGAGCCCGACGGCCTTCGCGGTGTGGCTCTGCGTTCTCGGTCTCGCCTCCGCGATCTACCATCCGGTCGGTTCGACCATGCTGGTGACCCATGCCCGCCGCCTCGGGCGCGACCTCGGCATCAACGGGGTCTGGGGGAATTTCGGTGCGGCCGCCGCCTCGGGCGTGACCGCCTTTCTGGCGGCGGGGTTCGGCTGGCAGGCGGCCTTCCTGGTTCCGGGCCTGTTCTGCCTCGCCTGCGGCGCGGCCTTCCTGGCCTTCGTGCCCAGCGACGGGGAGGGGACGGGCGCCCGCTCGGGCAGCGGCGCACTGATTGCGGTGTCGCGTCCGCTGCCGCTGCTCGCCGTCTTCGCGGTCGCCATCGTGGCCGGCGGCATGACTTTCAACATCACGACCATCGCCCTGCCCAAGGTCGTGGACGAGGGCGTCGGCAGCGGGCTGCCGCTCGCGCTGATCGGTTCGCTCGCGACCCTCGTCTTCGTGTTCGGCGCCCTGACCCAATTGCTGATGGGGCGCCTGATCGACCGTTTCAGCCTGCCGACGCTCTTCCTCGGGTTGTCGGTGCTGCAGCCGGTGGGGCTCGGCCTCGCCGCCGTGAGCACGGGCCTGCCGCTGCTGCTCGGCCTCGTGCTGACCATGGCCGCGCTCTATGGGCAGGTGGTCATCAACGACGCGATGGTGGCCCGCTACGTGCCACCGGCCTACCGGGCCCGGGCCTACAGCGTGCGCTACTTCCTGGGATTTACGGTCGCCGGCTTCGTCGTGCCGCTGATCGCGCTGCTGCACGGACGGGGCGGCTTCGGCCTCGTGCTCGCGGTCGCCGCCGCCTTCGGCTCGGTCATCGTCGCCGCGGCTTTCGGCTTTTTCGCGATGACCCGGCAGGACCGCGCCCGCGCCCTCGCGGCTGCCGAGTAGCGGACCCTCAGGCCGCGCCTAGCTCCGCCACGATGGCGCTGACGATGCGCGGATCGCTCGGATCGACCTGAGTGGCGAAGGCGGCCCGCAACTCGCCGTCGCGACCGATGAGGTATTTGTGGAAGTTCCATTGCGGGGTCTGACCGGGCTTGCGCTCCGCCGCCCAGCGATAGAACGGATGCGCCGAAGGCCCGCGCACATGGGTCTTCTCGGCCACCGGGAAGGTCACGCCGTGATTCTTGCGCGCGGCGTCCGCGATGGCGGCGCCATCGAGGGGCTCCTGGTTGCCGAAATCGGGTGAGGGCACCGCGATCACGGTCAGGCCGCGCTCTCCGAAGCGAGTCCACAGACCCTGGAGACCGGCAAATTGCGGGGCGTAGCCGCAGGCGGTGGCGGTGTTGACCACGAGGACCGGCTTGCCCGCGAACGCAGCGAGGGGAAGGCTGCCGCCCTCCGGCTTGTCGAACGCGAAGGACGTGGCCTTCACGGGGTCGGCGTTCTCGGCACGGGCGCCCCCCGCCGTCATCGCGGCGAGCATCGCGAGGCAGTCGCGGCGGCGTATCGGCATCGGGCGATCTCCAGTGAGCGCGCCGCAGCGTGCCATGGATCACCGCCGCATGGGTACGGTCCCGATCGTCGCGGGCCCGCGTCCGGCTGCAGGGACCGCAGGTCAGGCCCGAAGGGACAGAGCCTCGCGCAAGGTGGCCGCGAGGGACATCTCGTCTCCGTGCCGCGGCATCAGGATGACGTCCGGAGGAATCGTGTCGCGGGATCCGGACAACCGCCCGTCGCAGGCCAGAACGATTCCAAGATTGGGCCGCAAAGCGCGGGCCTCGGCGGCGAGCTGCGCGCTGTCGAGCGTCCCGTGCAAATCGGCATCCGTCACGAGAACGTCGACCGGAATGCCGAGCACCAAAACCGTGAGGGCGTCGACCGCCGAATCGACCGTCGTCGCACAGAAGCCGGCGCGACGGATCTCCGCGCTGATGTCATCCCGCCACCGCTTGTTCCGGCCGGCCACGAGGACCTGAACACCGTAACATCCCCGCTGGGGACTGGAGGCAAACATGGGACTGGCGACGCAAGCGGCATCGCGGAAGGTCTTGGTACCGGTATATTCCTGCCTGCTCTGCATGCGGGGAGACTAACAGACAGCCTTCGCGGTTCAAGCCCATTTCGCGTGCGGTGCAATATCTTGCTGTGGGGAGGCCGTCCCGCCCGGGCGCGGTGCGGGCGCGCGCCGCCTCTGTGTTGACGGGAGCCTCCGGCAGCGCAACAGAGCGGCCGGCGGCCCGGGCTTCATGCCCGTGTCGCGTCCGCGTGCGAGGGCGCCCCCTTCGTCCGCCCGCCGGCAGGGGCCGCGGGCCAGACCGGAGCCGACGAACCGATGTCATCCACGGAAATCTCGCCGCTCGCCCCCGCGACCACGCCCTCCCTCCCGGCCGTGCCCGGCGTTCGCCTGGCCACCGCCCAGGCCGGGATCCGCTATTCGGGCCGCACCGACGTGCTCTATGTCGGCCTCGACGCGGATACGCAGGTGGCCGGCGTCTTCACCCGCTCGCGCTGTCCCTCGGCACCGGTCGACTGGTGCCGGGCCGCCCTCGAGGCGGGGGCCGGCGCCCGGGCGCTCGTCGTCAATTCCGGCAACGCCAACGCCTTCACCGGCGTGAAGGGGCGCGAGGCCGTGTCGCTGACGGCCGAGATCGCGGGCCGCGCCGCGCACTGCGCGCCCGAGGCCGTGATGATCGCCTCCACCGGCGTGATCGGCGAGCCCCTCGACGCCCGCAAGTTCGAGGGCGTCCTGGCGGATTGTGCAGCGCGGGCGAAGCCCGGCGCGGAGGCCTGGGCCGCGGCGGCCCGAGCCATCATGACGACGGACACCTTCCCCAAGCTCGCGACCCGGACGGCCGAGATCGGCGGCACGCCGGTGACGATCAACGGCATCGCCAAGGGCGCCGGCATGATCGCCCCCGACATGGCCACGATGCTGGCCTTCGTGTTCACCGATGCGGCCCTGCCGCAGCCGGTCCTCCAGGCGCTCCTCAGCGCGGGCACGCGGACCTCGTTCAATTGCGTGACCGTCGACGGGGACACCTCGACCTCGGACACGCTGCTGCTCTTCGCCACCGCGGCGGCCGGCAACGAGACCATCGAACGGTCCGACGATCCGCGCCTCGACGCCTTCCGCGCGGCGCTCGATGATCTGCTGATCGAGCTGGCTCAGCTCGTCGCCCGCGACGGCGAGGGCGCGCGCAAGCTCGTCACCGTCGTGGTCGAGGGCGCCGAGAGCGACGCCTCCGCCCACCGCATCGCCCTCTCCATCGCCAACTCGCCGCTGGTGAAGACCGCCGTCGCCGGCGAGGATGCCAATTGGGGCCGCGTGGTCATGGCGGTCGGCAAGGCGGGCGAGCCGGCCGACCGCGACCGTCTCGCGATCTGGTTCGGCGACGTGCGCGTGGCGTTCCAGGGCGCCCGCGATCCCGCCTATAGCGAGGAGGCGGCGAGCGCCGTCATGCGCGCGCCCGAGATCACCGTGCGGGTCGATCTCGGCCTCGGCGAGGGCCGCGCCCGCGTCTGGACCTGCGATCTCACCAAGGCCTATGTCGAGATCAACGGAGATTACCGCTCGTGAAACAGGCCCTCGCCGCCGCCTTTCTCGCCGCCGTTCCCCTCGTGCTCGGCCCGCCCGCCCGGGCCGACGACGAAGGCCGCATCCGCGTCATCGGCCGGGCGCAGAGCGAGAGCGCGCCTGACTTCGCCTCCGTCGAGGTCGGCGTGGTGAGTCGGGGCGCGACCCCGGCCGCGGCGCTCGACGCGGCGAGCCGGGCTGCCCGGGGCGTGGTCGCCACGGCGAAGGAGATGGGCGTTCCGGAGGCCGATATCGGCACGACCTCGCTGACGCTCGAGGCCCGCACCAAATCCGTGCGCGGGGCCGACGGCGAGATCCGCGAGCAACCCGACGGCTACGCCGCGGGCAACCGGGTGCGGGTGCGGCTGGCCGACATGGGCAAGCTCGGCGAATTGCTGCGCCGGGCCCTCGATTCCGGGGCCAACCGGATCGAGGGCGTCGCCTTCGGCCTGCGCGACCCGGCCGCGGCCGAGGCCGCCGTGCAGGGCGCCGCCATGCGGGACGCCCGCGCCCAGGCCGAGCGCCTCGCCGAAGCCGCAGGCGTGCGGCTCGGGCCGGCCGTCGCGATCACCTCGCCGCCGCGGACCGAGTCGTCGCGCCCGATGCCCTACGCCATGGCCAAGGCTGCGGCGCCGCGGGGACGGGCGGCGGTCCCGATCGAGGCCGGCAGCATCGAGTCGGCCGCGGAAGTCGAGGCCGTCTTCGCGATCGCCCGATGAGCCTGGGCCCGATCCGTCTCGTTCTCGTCGTGGCGGCGGCGCTCGTCGATGCCGACGGGCGCGTCCTCATGGCCCAACGGCCCGAGGGCAAGACGCTGGCCGGCCTCTGGGAGTTTCCCGGCGGCAAGGTCGAGGCGGGCGAGCGCCCCGAGGAGACCCTGATCCGCGAGCTGGCGGAGGAACTCGGCATCACGGTGCGCGAGCCCTGCCTGGCACCGCTGACCTTCGCGAGCCACGCCTACCCGGATTTCCACCTGCTGATGCCGCTCTATATCTGCCGGCGCTGGGAGGGGAATCCGCAATCGCGGGAGGGCCAGGCTCTCCGTTGGCAGCGTCCGGGCGCGTTGCGCGATCTGCCGATGCCGCCGGCCGACCTGCCGCTGATTCCGTTCCTGATCGATCTGCTCGGCCCCTGACGGGCAGGCGAGGAGCGGGACCATGGCGATACGGGCGAAGGCCGCGGCGGACACATCTCCGGAAACCGCCGCCAAGAAACCCGTCGCGAAAAAACCAGCCCCGAAGCCGCGCAAGTCGCGGAGCACCGTGCCTTCGATCGAGACCCTGGCGGGCCTGAGCCCGGAGCGGTTGATCGCCCTCATCCTCGAGGAGGTGGCCCAGAGTCCAACCTTCAAGAAGCGCGTCACGGCGGCCCTCGCCGCGCTCCAGGGTCCCGACACCGTGGCGGCGGTGATCGACCGGCGCCTCGCCGCCCTTGAGAAGGCGCGGGGCTACATCGACTGGCAGAAGCGCAAGGCCTTCGCGGCCGATCTCGACGCCACCGTGACGACCGTCCTGTCCGATCTGAAGCCCCTTGATGCCGGCATGGCCCTCGAGCGGCTGTTGCGATTCCTGCTGACGGCGGATTCGACGCTGGAGCGGGTCGACGATTCGAGCGGGCAGGTCCACGGAGTGTACGAACGGGCGGCGGAGGCGGCCGCCGGGCTCGCGGGAAGCCTGCCCCCCGGCGCAGCGGAGCGCTTCGCGATCGGCGCCATCGCCCATCTCGAACGGGACGGCTACGGGTTGGTCGGCAACCTGCTCGACGCCCTCGTTCCCCAGCTTCCGGGCGAGGGGCTCGATGCCCTCGATGAGACGCTGGCCGAGAGACTCGCCGCCCTGCCCAAGCCCACCAAGACGTCCGGCCGCGCGGCGTTCGCAGCGGCCGAGGGCGAGTGGGAGCGGCGCTACCATCGCCTGCGGCTCAACAAGCTGCGACAGGCGGTGGCCGATGCCCGCGGCGACGTCGACGCCTTCATCGCCTTGGAGACCGGAACCTCTCCGGATCGCCCCGACCTCGCCGCCGTGGCCGAGCGCCTGCTGGCGGCCGGCCGGGCCGAGGAGGCGCTCGACTGGATCCGCCGCAAGCCCAAGCCCGGCATCGTCGCGCTGACCCGAGGGGCGTTCATCGACGGCACCCTCGTCCTCGACGGGCCGGTGCGAGAGGAAACCAACCTCGAAATCCGCATTCTCGATGCCCTCGGGCGTATCGAGGAGGCGCAGGCCCTGCGGTGGGACCGGTTCGAGCGCCTTCTCGATCCGCAGGCGCTGCGGGACTATCTCGCCCGGCTGCCGGATTTCGAGGACGAGGAGGCGCTGGAGCGCGCCTTCGCCCTCGCCGCCGGGCGCAAGGAGGCGTCGCACGGGCTCCACTTCCTGCTGGTCTGGCCGGATCTCGACCGGGCCGCCCGGCTGGTCCTCGATCGGCGCGCGGACTGGTCGGGCCGCGACTGGGCGGTGCTGGCACCCGCCGCGGAGGCGCTGGAGCCCGACCACCCGCTCGCCGCCAGCGTCCTCTACCGCGCCCTGATCGACGACATCCTCGAACGCGCCCGCTCGAACGCCTACGGTCACGCCGCCCGCGACCTCGCCCGGCTCGCCGCGCTCGCCGAGGAGATTGAGCCCGGCAGCCTCAAGCCGGACCACGCCGCCTATGTCGCGGGCCTCCGCCGGGCGCATGGACGGAAATACGGGTTCTGGGCGCTGGTGGAAACGTGAGGCTGGCTAAGCCTCGATGGCCTCGACCCGATCCGGATCGAAGGCGAGGTGGCCGCGGATGCGCGCGACGGCGGGGAACGGGGCCTCGTAGCTCCAGGCGATCTCCGCGATCCCGCCCTCGAGACCAAAGTAACGCGCCTCGCCCTTGTAAGGGCAGAAGCTCCGCTTCGGGCTTGGTCGGCACAAGGCCTCCGCCACGTCCGCGCGGGGAATGTAGAGGACGGGCGGATAGCCCGCCTCACTCAGTCTCAGAGCGCGCCGCGTCTCGGCGATGATCCGGCCGTTCGCCCGTACCCGCACCAGCCCGTCATGCCCCGTGATCGTGATCCGGTGATGCGGACCCGGCTCCCTCATGGCGTCCCTCCCGTGTCCGGCGCCTCTTCCGTGTCCGGGGTCAACCGGTGCTCGGCGGTGCCGAGCGCGTCCGCGAGGCGGGTCTTGGCGCTGCCGGGGCGCAGCGGCTTCTGCTGGCTCTCATGCGGCGCCCAGCCGGACAGCCACAACACCTCGAAGGTCGCGCGCAGCCGCCCGTCCGGATCGGAGAAGCGTTCCGCATAGAGCGCTGCGGCGCGCAACAGGGTGGCGCGCCGCAGCGGCGTCCGGCGGCGGTCGTGCAGCACGTTGGTGAGGCCCATCGCCCTCAGGTCGCGCATCAGCGCGAACGGGTCGGCGTAGCGCACCCGGATCGTGTCCGCATCGACCACCGGCAGGGCGAAGCCCGCCCGCTGCATCAGCCCGCCGAGGTCGCGCAATTCGGCGAAGGGTGCCACCCGCGGGCTTACGCCCCCCTCGGTCTCGCTCTCCGCCTGAAGGAAGGCCTGGCGCAACTCGGTCAGGGTCGCACCGCCGAGCAGGCAGCCGAGGAACAGCCCGTCGGGTTTGAGCGCGCGGCGCACCTGCACCAGCACGCCGGGCAGATCGTTGACGTGCTGGAGGGCGAGCGCCGAGACCGCGAGATCGAAGCCGGCGCCGGGGCCGAACGGCAGGGCTTCGGGATCGCCGACGAGGTCCGCATCGGCGCCCGGGAGGGGACCGAGCCGCACCAGACGATCGACGCGGCCGGTCGCGCGAAGGCGATGCCCCAGATCCCCGACCGGGGTGCCGAGATCGAGGGCCAGCGGGAAGGATCGCGTGACGGCGGCGAGGCGGTCTTCGACATCCTCGACGAGCCGGGCCATCAGGAAACCGGCATAGCCGGCCCCCCGGGCGCGGGCGAGCCGGCGGCGGGCGAGCGCCGTGTCGAAAAGGGGGGCGGGATCGCTCATCACAGAGGCAGATGGGGCATCGACACGCCCGATGCCAGCTGTTCGCGGGCGCGGCCTCGTCGGATTTCCGTATGCGGCAAAGCGGCGGGGAACCGAACCGGAACGAGGCCGTTTTTGCCCCGTCGATCAAGGAGGTTCACATGACCCGGATCATGATTCGTGCCGGCCTGATCCTGGCCGCCGTCACGTTGGCGGGGGCTGCCGAGGCGAAGGGCTGCCTGAAGGGCGCCGCCGTCGGCGGGATCGCCGGACATATGGCCGGACACGGTCTGGCGGGCGCCGCGGCGGGCTGCGTGATCGGTCGCCACGAGGCGAACAAGCGGGACAAGACGCAGAGCCAGCAGAACGGCGACGCGCCCACCAGCCGCTGATCGGCCCTCCATGCTGACCGCGCGGTTCCCCGGTTTCCGGGGAAGGCTGCGCGAGGCCGCCGCGGCGGCGCTGGGGCTCGTCTATCCGCCGACCTGCACCGGTTGCGGGGCGGCGACGGCTGAGCCCCACGCCCTCTGCGCCGCCTGTTGGAGCGGGCTGCGCCTGATCGAGCGGCCCTTCTGCGAGCGGCTCGGGACCCCGTTCGCGCTCGACATCGGCGTCGGTACGCTGCTGTCGCCCCGCGCGATCGCCGAACCGCCGGTCTACGGTCGGGCGCGTGCGGTCGCCCTCTATGACGGCACGGCGCGCGATCTCGTCCATCGCCTGAAATATGGGGATCGGCTCGATCTCGCTGCGGCCATGGCGCGGATGATGGCCTCCGCCGGCCGGGACCTCATTGCCGAGACCGATCTCATCGTGCCCGTGCCCCTGCACCCGATGCGCCTGTGGCGGCGGCGCTTCAACCAATCGGCTCTTCTGGCTCGGGCGGTCGGGCGAATCACTGAGAAGCCCTGCGCCCCGCAGGCGCTGGCCCGGGTCCGGGCGACTCGGCCGCAGGTCGGGCTCACCCGCAACCAGCGCGCTCTCAATCTCCAGGGGGCCTTTCGGGTGCCCGACACGGCCCGTCCGAGGATCGCCGGACGGCGAATCCTTCTCGTGGATGACGTGACCACCAGCGGTGCCACCGGAAACGCCGCCGCCCGGGCGCTGCTGCGTGGCGGTGCGGCGGGCGTCGATCTCCTGACCTTCGCGACGGTGTCGACCGAGCCCCTGTAGGGCAGGGCGGCCGAACGGATGCGGGAGCCACGGGCCCCCCCCTTTCCACGCGTCGGTCCAAGGGGCGGAGGCCGGCCTTCGAGAGAACGCTGCCCCCTCTCGAGAACGCAAACCATCGTCCCGGATGCGATGGTCCGGGACGATTGTTTGAGCGGGTCGAAGGAGACCGGATCAGACCGTCGCCGGTTCCATCCGGCCGGTGGCGCGGACCTGCTCATCGGTCGGCTGATCGAGCACCTTGCCGCGCGGACCGACCCAGGCGCCGACCCATTTCCGCTGCCACAGGAACAGGCAGCCGAGCACCACGCCCGCGAAGATCGCGTAGGCCACGAAGCCCGGGCCGAAGCCGCCGGCATACTGCTTGGACAGGCCCATCACGTTCGGCAGGATCGCCCCGCCGAGCGCGCCGACTTCGCCGATCATCGAGCCGGCCACCGCCGTGTTGGTCGGCCAGCGCAGGGGTACGAGCTGGAACAGCGCGCCGTTGCCGGCCCCGAGGGCAGCGAAGCAGAGCATGAACAGGATCGTCGTCATGACGAGCGAGGGCGTCGCCGTCAGGGCCAGGAACGAGCCGATGGCCGCCAGCAGGACGATGGACAGGACGAGGATGCCGCCCATCCGATCGGCGAAATAGCCGCCGGCGATGCGGATGGCCGAACCCATCAGGGCCGCCAGCATGGTCAGGCGACCGGCCTCGACCTTGGTGACCGAGAACTGCTCGTAGAAGAAGGTCGGCAGGAAGTTCGACAGGCCGATGAAGCCGCCGAAGGTGATGATGTAGATCAGCGAGAAGGCCCAGCCGTCCTTGGTGAACAGGCAGGAGATGTGGTCCTTGAAGCTCTGCCCGTGGAGATCCGGCGGCTCCTTGGCGAGGAAGATCATGACGAGGATCGGCACGATCATGACGATGCCGGCAAAGCCGTAGACCGCCTGCCAGCCATAGGCCTGGGCCAGGGGCGGGGCGAACAGGACGGCCAGCACGGTGCCGGAATTACCGGCGCCTGCGATGCCCATCGCGAGGCCCTTGTGCTCCGGCGGGAACCAGCCCGAGCCGAGGGAGAGGGCGACGCCGAAGGAGGCGCCGGCAATGCCGAGCAGCACGCCCATGGCGAGCACGTCGTTGTAGGACGAGACGAAGAAGAAGCCGTAGGCCATTGCCAGGACGATCACGCCCATCTCGGTCAAGGCGGCGTTCTTGCGGCCGATATACTGGGCGAGGACGCCGAGCGGGAACCGCATGATGGCGCCGGCCAGGATCGGCAGGGAGATCATGAACCCGGTCTGGGCCGGGCTCAGGCCGTAGGTCTCGGTGATGAACGGGCCCATCGCGCCGTTCAGCACCCAGATCGCGAAGCAGAAATCGAAGTAGAGGAACGCGGCGAACAGGGTCGGGGGGTGGCCCGACTTCATCACGGTTTTGAAGGAAGCCATCGGCGTGCTCGTGATCGTTCGGCCGCGCCGGTCGGACAGATCCGGGGCTCGGCCGCTCATGCGGGGAGATCGTCGGACAAGCGCCGTCCGCATCGCGAGGCGCCGTTGCCCCGCTCGCTGCCGCGGGGCAGCATCGTTCGGATCAATGCAGCCCGCGTGCCAAGCCGTGCCCGGGGTGCCATCGAGGGGCATCCAGAGGCGAATGAGGGGCTTCCGGCCCAGTCTGGCGCCGCGTCGGGCAGCTTTTGCTCAGGATGCGGGCAGGATCGGGCCGTGCCTCAGGAGAAGGCAGCGCCGCGATCGACCACCCGGACGACGCTGCGGCCGCCGCCGCGCTTTTCCACCCGCACCTGCACGGCGATGCGCTCCATCATCCCGGCCACATGGGTGATGACGCCGACCTTCCGGCCACTGCCCTGCAAGGTCTCGAGGGCATCCACGGCGAGGTCGAGGGTCTCGGCATCGAGGGAGCCGAAGCCCTCGTCGATGAACAGCGTGTCGACGAAGGCCTGCCGCCCTTCCAGCCCGGACAGCGCCAGCGCCAGCGCCAGGGAGACGAGGAAGCGCTCGCCGCCCGAGAGGCTGCGGGTGGCGCGCATTTCGTCTCCCATGTCGCGATCGATCACGTGGAGGGCGAGGTCGGCGGTGCGGCCCCGGGCGAGCCGATAGCGCGGGCTCAGGGTCCGGAGCTGGTCGTTGGCGAGGCGGACGAGGTGCTCCAGGGTGATGCCCTGCGCGAAGCGCCGGAACCGGTCGCCCGAGGCCGAGCCCACGGCAGCGTCGACCGCCTCCCAGACCGCGAGTGTCGCGCGGGCCGCCTCCACCTCCGCGGCGAGGCCGGCGGCCTGACGGCGCGCGGCGTCGTCCCGGGCGAGCTCCGCGTCGAGGGCGCCGAGGCGCTGCTGGGCGATGCCCAACCGCTCGCCGACCGCCACCGTGGCGGCCTCCGTCGCCGGCACATCGACAGGGGCGCCGATCGAGAGGGCCTCGAAATCGGCCCGCCGGGTCGCCAGGGCGGCCGCGGCGGCCTCGCGCTCCCGCAGGCGCCGATCCTGCGCTGCGCGAAGGGCAATCCGAGTTTCCGGCGTCTCGGCGAGGAGGGCGGCCACCGCCTGAGGTGTCTGCGGGGCGCAGGCCGCGTGGAAGGCCTGCCGCGCCGTCTCGCGGGCGCTCACCGCCCGCTCGTGCTGCGTGCGCGCATGGGCGAGGGCGGCTTGGGCGTGGACCGAGGCTTCGGCCGCAAGCCGGCGCACCCCGTCGCAGCGGTCGCGTTCGGCCCGGCGCGCGGCGCGGGCCGCCACGACCCGGTCGCGGTGACGGTCGGTCGGCTCCCCGCCGAGCAGCGCGGCGCGCAGGGCGCGGTTCTCGGCCAGGGCGTCGGCCCGCTCCTGCAAGGCTGCGCGGGCCTCGACCAGCGTCGCGCGCCCGGCGGCCACGGCCTCCCGGGCCTGACCGGCACGCGTCGCCGCCT
>NZ_CAKLBV010000092.1 GCF_920984675.1 Methylobacterium sp. Leaf118 | reverse complement strand
GACCGGGCGCTCGCCACGGACCTCGCCGCCGCGCTCGCCGACGACCTGCCGCTCGCCCGCCGCGACGGCGGCTTCGTGCGCGCCGGCTACCACGCCGAGATCGACGAGGCCCGCGCCCTCGGCCAGGATTCCAGAAAGGTCATCGCGGCGCTCCAGGCCCGCTACAGCGAGGCCACCGGCTGCCGGACGCTCCGGATCAAGCACAACAACGTGCTCGGCTACTACATCGAGGTGCCGCAGGCGGTGGGCGAGGCCTGCCTCAAGGGCCTGATGCGCGAGTTCGTGCACCGCCAGACCATGGTCGACGCGATGCGCTTCACCAGCGTGGCGCTCGGAGAGCTCGAATCGAAGATCGCGGGTGCCTCGGACCGGGCCCTGGCCCTGGAGGCCGAGGTGTTCGACGCGCTCTCCGCCCGGGTGATGGCGCAGGCGGACGGCATCGCCGACATCGCCGAGGCGCTCTCCGCCCTCGACGTGGCGGCCAGCCACGCCGAACTCGCGGTCGAGCTCGACTGGACCCGCCCCTGGCTCGACGAGGGCCTCGCCTTCGCGGTCCAAGGCGGCCGCCATCCGGTGGTCGAGGCGGCCCTGCGCCGGAGCGGCGAGGCGTTCATCGCCAATGCCTGCGACCTCTCGGGCGGGGAGGCGGGCCGCATCCGCCTCATCACCGGCCCCAACATGGGCGGCAAGTCGACCTTCCTGCGCCAGAACGCGCTGATCGCCGTGCTCGCGCAGATGGGCGCCTTCGTGCCGGCGGCCTCCGCCCATCTCGGCCTCGTCGACCGGCTGTTCTCCCGCGTCGGCGCCGCCGACGACCTCGCCCGCGGCCACTCGACCTTCATGGTCGAGATGGTCGAGACCGCCGCGATCCTGAACCAGGCGACGCGCCGCTCGCTGGTCGTGCTCGACGAGATCGGGCGGGGCACCGCGACCTTCGACGGTCTCTCCATCGCCTGGGCCTGCCTGGAGCACCTGCACGAGAAGAACGGCTGCCGGGCGCTGTTCGCCACGCATTTCCACGAGCTCACCGCCCTGGCCAAGCGCCTGCCGCGCCTCGACAACGCGACCCTGAAGGTCGCCGAGCACGGCGGCGACGTGGTGTTCCTGCACGAGGTGGTGGCGGGCGTGGCCGACCGCTCCTACGGCCTCCAGGTCGCCCGCCTCGCCGGGCTCCCGGCCGGCGTGGTGGCGCGCGCCGGGGCCATCCTGAAAGGGCTCGAAACCTCCGAGCGCGAGCGACCTTCGCGCGCCCGCATCGACGACCTGCCGCTCTTTGCCAGCCTTGCCGAGATCGCCCCGCTCCCGCCGGAGCCGGCGGCACCCCCGCCCGACGACGGGCTGGGCGCCTTGCTCGACACGATCGATCCCGACAGCCTGACCCCGCGGGAGGCGCTCGACGCGCTGTACCGGCTGAAGGCGGAGCGGGCGGGGGGCTGACGCGTCGGCGCGTCGAGAGCCGGCCGCGATCGACCGGACGCCGGCCCGCCTTGCCCGACGACGGGCCCGGCCACCGAATCTTAACCCTCCGCGAGGACATCCTCGGCCAGAGCTCACGACGACCACCACCGACAAGCAGGGCCATGGCGTTCGGGCTTCCATCGTCTCGCCGGAATTTCCTCGCCGGACTCGGCGGGTTCGCCGCGGCGGCCAAGCTCATGCCGGGCGCGGGCCTCGCCGCGGAAGCCAGCGGGGCGAAGGGCCCACCGCCCTCGGCCTGGACCGACCTCGGACGCGCCGTGACGGGCGGCGTTCTGCGCCCGGAGGACCCGTTCTTCGGCGACCTCTGCCGGCCCAACAATCTCCGCTACGGCGCCACCCTGCCGGCCGGCATCGCCCGCTGCGCGAGCGCAGGGGACGTTCAGGCCTGCCTCCGCTGGGTGAGGGCGCAGGACATGCCCTTCGCCGTCCGGTCGGGCGGCCACAATTATGCGGGCTTCTCGACCACGCCGGGGCTCCTGATCGACCTGTCGCGGCTGGCGGGCGTGGCGCCGCTGCCGGGCCGGGACGGGCAGGTCCGGGTTCTGGGCGGCACGCTGAATACGCTGGCCTACAAGCAGATGGAGCGGCTCGGCCGCGCCATCACCCATGGCCGCTGCGACACCGTCGGGGCCGCCGGCTTCCTGCTGGGGGGCGGCATCGGCTTCAACATGCGCAAGTTCGGGATGGGCTGCGACGGGCTGCGCGCGACCGAACTGGTCGTTGCCGACGGCTCCCTCGTCGAAGCCGACGCGGCGACCGACGCCGCGCTCCACTGGGCCTGCCGCGGCGGCGGGGGCGGGAATTTCGGCATCAACACCGCCTTCACCCTCGAAACCCGCCCGGTCACCTCGGTGACGGTCTTCCACCTGACCTGGACCGAGAACCTGCCCGCCGTGCTGCGGCTCCTGCTGACCGAACTGGCGAGCGCGCCCGAGGATTTCGGCAGCAAGGTCGCCCTCTCCCTCCCCAGCCGACAGGAACGGCAGGCCGGCGTGCCGGCGACCGTCTCGGTCCTGGGCCAGCTCCACCGATCGAAGGTCTCGCTGAAAGAGATCTTCCAATCCAGCTGGGAGTGGATCGACAAAAGCCGCTCGCAGATCAAGGAAGACGTTCCCTACTGGGTCGGGCAGGACTTCCTGACCGAGACCACGTTTCCGTATTACTACCAGGAAAAGTCCAGCTACATGAAGGCTGCCCATCTCGACGACGCGGCCATCGCCGCGATGTTCGACTGGGCGGCGGCGATGCCCGCCACCTCGATGCCGGTGAGCGTCAAGTTCTTCCAGGTCGGCGGGGCCATCGACCGCGTCGGGCGGACCGAGACCGCCTATGTCCACCGCGGCTACGACTGGCTCTTCACCCTCGAAGCCAATTGGTGGGGGCCGACCGATTCCGCCGAGCAGGTCGCGCAGGTTCTGGACTGGCAGCAGCGGGCCTACGACGACGTGAACCGCCGGACCCGAGCGGCGGGCGCGTTCCAGAACTTCTCCGACCCGTCGCTCGCCGACTGGCAGAGCGCCTATTACGGCGAGAACCTGGCCCGGCTGGCCCAGGTGAAGGGAGCGGTCGATCCGACCATGCTCTTCACCTTCGCGCAGGGCATCCGCCCGGCCCGATCCTGACCGGCCGGCCGGGACCTCCGGCCCAGCGTCAGGCCGGTCCTACCCGATGACCCGCGGGGCGAGGCAGAGCCCGTCGAGGGACTCGGCCTGCGGCGCCTGGCCGGCGCGGCGGCGCAGCACGTAATCCAGGGCGTTGGCCACCGTGCGCTCGGAATAGGGCTTGTCGATCACGCCCAGGGCGCCGGCGAAATCCGGCGGGATGCGCTTGGCGTTCGCGGTCATGAACAGCACCGTGATGCGCGGGTCGGCGCTGAGGGCGCGGGCGACCTCGATGCCGGTCGGCCCGTCGGTCAGGTGGATGTCGACGAAGGCCACGTCCGGCGCGGTGCTGCGCCCCAGGGCAATGGCGTCCGCCGAGCAGCCCGCCACCCCGATGCTGACATGGCCGAGATCCTCCAGCAGGCATTCGAGTTCGAGGGCGATCATCACCTCGTCCTCGACGACGAGGATGCGCAGGCCGCTCTCCGTTCCGGCTATCACCTGAGACATCCCCCCTCCCTTCCGGCCCGCGGTGCCCCGCGCCGGGTCACGGCGCCCTGTCTCCCGCGAGCGGGATGCGGATATCGGCCCGGGTGCCGGGACCGGCATCCGACCAATGGAGCGTGCCGCGCAGCTGCCGAACCACCATCGCGACGAGGGTGCGGCCGAAACCGTCCGGGCAGGCCGCGGCCGCCGCGAGCCCGATCCCGTCATCCTCGACGGCGAGGTCCATCCCCTCCGGGCAGCGCCGGGCGCTGACGCGCACGCGGCCCGCGCGGACCTCCGGACCCGGAAAGGCGTGCCGGACGGCGTTGGTGGCGAGTTCGTGCAGGAGCAGGGCAAGCGGGGCGGCCATCGCGGCGGGAAGGGCGAGGCGCTCCGCCGCGATCTCGACCCGGGGGCCGTCGGGCGCGAGGCCCGCCGTGAGGTCGGCGACGAGCTCGCCGGTGAACGCCTCGAGGTCGAAATGGGCGGCGTCGCCCGCCGAGTAGAGCATCCGGTGGACCGTCGACAGGGCGCCGATGCGGTCGGCCATGGCCTGGACCGCCTCGCGGGCCTCGCCCACCGGCGTGCGGCGCGCCTTGAGCAGCATCAGCGAGGCGATGACCTGGAGGTTGTTCTTGACCCGGTGGTCGACCTCGTGGAGCAGGGCCGTCTTCTGCGCCAGCGCCGCGCGCAGGTCGGCGGTGCGCTCACCGACCTCGCGCTCCAGATCCCCGTTGGCATCGCGCAACGCCGCCTCCAGGCGGTGCTTGTCGGTCATGTCGGCCTGCGCCGAGAAGAAATAGAGGATCTCGCCGGCGGCGTCGCGCACCGGGCTGATCGTCATGCCGTTCCAGAACGGCGTGCCGTCCTTGCGGTAGTTCATCAGCTCGCACTCGAAAGCACCGCCCTGCGCGGTGGTCGCCCGCAGGGCGTCGAGGGTCGCCCGGTCGGTGAGCGGTCCCTGGAGGAGCCGGCAATTGTGCCCGTAGAGCTCGTCGCGGTCGTAGCCGGTGAGGGTCAGGAAGGCGGCATTGCTCCAGATGATCGGGTTGTCCGGGCGGCGCGGATCGGTGACCACCATCGGGGTCGGGCTCGCCTCGAACGCAGCCGCGAAGACGTCGACCGTGACGCCCGGTGGGAAACCCGCCTTTCTGGGAAAACCGGTCATCGACACGCCGACAGAGGTGCGTCGCATGTCGCATGCGGCGCACGAACCAAACAAAACCCGACACCGCCTGCAGGCGTCCGACCCGCCACTCCAACGGGCCCGCCCTTCAGCCGTTCCGCGCGGACTTCACGGGCGCGCCGGTCCCCCTGTAGGAGGGGGAAGGTTTCAGAGCCCGGGCCCGGCGGCAAGAGGCTCGGCCGGGGCGCTCCGGGAACAGGTGTGGGCGGCGGCCCCAGGCCCGCCGCGATTTCTACCGATACGGTCCGGCGAAGGCCGGGAGGGGGACGGGCGATGGCGGCAGGGAACGGCCGGAGGAAGTTGCGGCCCCGGGACGTGCTGGAGGATCCGCGCCTCCTCCTGATGCTGGCGCTCGGCTTCGGCTGCGGCCTGCCGATCCTGCTGGTGTTCTCGACCCTGTCGGCATGGCTCGCCACCGCGGGGATCCAGCGCACCAGCATCGGGCTCCTGTCCTACGTCTCCTTCGCCTATTCGCTGAAATTCCTCTGGGCCCCGGTGATCGACCGGGTCGACGTGCCGGTGCTGTCGCGCCTGCTCGGGCGCCGCCGCGCCTGGATGGTGCTGGCGCAGCTCGTGGTGGCGGGCGGCCTCATCGGCATGAGCTTCGGCGCCCCCACCGAGAGCCTGTCCTACATCGTCGTCTGCGCGTTGGTGACCGCCTTCGCCTCGGCGACGCAGGACATCGTCGTCGACGGCTGGCGCATCGACGCGGCGCCGACCGAGCGGCAGGGTTTGATGCTCGGCAGCTACCAGCTCGGCTACGCCATCGCCCGGGCCTGCGCCGGGGCCGGAGCGCTCTACATCGCGCAAGGCTATGGCTGGCAGCTGGCTTACGAGGCCATGGCGCTGCTGATGCTCGTCGGCATCGTCGGCTGCCTCGCCGCCCCCCGCCAGGATCCGGTCGAGGTGGTCGGCCCCCGCAGCGTCCGCCAGACCCTGCAGGTCGCGGTGGTCGAGCCGTTCGGCGACTTGATCCGGCGCAAGGGCGCCCGCCTGATCCTGATCCTGTCGCTGATCATGATGTACCGGCTGCCGGACATCATCTCCGGCATCATGGCCCAGCCCTTCTACATCGATCAGGGCTTCTCCCTGGTCGAGATCGCCAACGTCACCAAGGTCTACGGCGTCGTCGTCGGTCTGCTGGGCGCGCTGGCGGGCGGCTGGGCGGTGATGCGCTTCGGCATCCAGGCTTCGCTCCTGTTCGGCGGGATCGTCGCGGCGGCCTCGAACCTGATGTTCGCCTGGCTCGCCGTCCGGGGCCACGACACGGCCCTGTTCGTCGCCAGCATCTCGATCGACAACTTCTCCGGCAACTTCGCCGGGACCGCGCTCATCGCCTACATGTCGGGCCTGACCTCGCCGGCCTTCGTGGCGACGCAGTACGCCCTGCTCTCCTCGCTCTATGCCCTGCCGGGCAAATTCATCGGCGGCTTCTCGGGCTACATGGTCGATGCGCTGGGCTACGCGCAGTTCTTCGTCGTCTCGGCGCTGATCGGCGTGCCGGTGGCGATCCTCTGCATCGCCCTCGCCGCCCTCGGCGAGGGGCGGGAGGAACGGGAGGCCGGCCTGCCGCCGGAGGAGGACGCGGTGGCGGCCAAGGCCTGACCTGCGGCGCAGCCTGGAACCATCACGGCGGCCTTCGGCTTGCTTCTGGCCACGCGCAAGGAGATTCGTGACGTGAACCCCATCGCGCTGAGCGGCGAGATCCTGCCGGTTCCGGTCGCCGCCCTTCCGCCCCTGTCCGAGGCCGACCGCGCGGCGCTGCGCCGGGCGGTGGACGTGCTGGAGCGTCCGGGACTGGCCGCGCGGCTCTCCTCGGCCGCGGGCGCGCCCCTCGACCTGATCGGCCGGGCGCTGCCCGCCCCCGTCACCGAGGCGGTGGGCCGCTCCACCGAGGCCGCCATGCGCACTGCCCTGCGGCTCGCCCTCGCCACCCTGCCGGACAAGGCGGTCCAGCCCGCCGGCACCGCCTTGGAACGGATCGGGGAGGGGACCGGCCGCGGGCTCGGCCGCCTCGTCGGTTCGAGCGAGACGCGCCACAAGGCGCTCGCCGCGGTCTCCGGCGCGATCGGCGGCGCCCTCGGCCTCGTCACCGTCGCGATCGAGCTGCCGGTCTCCACCACGATCATGCTGCGCTCCATCGCCGAGATTGCCCGGGAGGAGGGCGAGGACCTGGCCGATCCGGAAGCGGCGCTCGCCTGCGTGCAGGTCTTCGCGCTCGGCGGACGCAACGGCCCCGAGACGGCGCTCGCCGAGAGCGGCTATTTCGCGGTGCGAGCCGCCCTGGCCAAGACCATGGCCGAAGCGGCCCGCTACGCCGCCCACCGCTCGCTCCTCGATGCGGGCGCGCCGCCCCTGGTCCGGCTCAGCGCGCAGATCGCCGCGCGCTTCGGTCTCGTCGTCTCGCAGAAGGTGGCGGCCCAGGCCGTGCCGGTGATCGGCGCGCTCGGGGGCGCGGCCGTCAACGCCGCCTTCATGGATCATTTCCAGGGGATGGCCCGGGCGCATTTCACCGTGCGCCGCCTGGAGCGCGCCTACGGCAAGGACGCGGTGCGGGCCGCCTATCTCGCGGAGAAGGCGGCGCTCGGAATCGTCTGACCGATGCGTCGGCGAAGCGGTTTGCCGACCCGAATCGCTCGCGGGGAGGTGCCGCCTTCCCGCGGTGAAGCCCGGACAGGCGCGCGGCCGCGTCAGGGCCAGACCTTGATCGCTACGGGCCGCCGCACGAGGTCGCGGTCCGAGGTGATCGTGCAGCCCTCGACCCGGAGCGTGGCGTAGGTGAGCAGCGCGCGCTCCCCCACATCGTCGAAGTTGCGGCCCTGGGCGCCCGGATCGAGCAGGGACGGGTAGGCGATCAGTCGCGCCCCCGCCTTGCACGGATCGTCGTAGAGCGTGGCGCCGGCCATCAGGAGCCGCGGCACATCCCAGGTCGTGAGGTCGCGGGACGTGGTCCAGTAGAAGCCGGATTCCGCGAAGGCGCCGCCCTTGGCTGTCGTGTCCTTGGCCGCCATGAACACCGCGATCCAGACGCCCGAGCCGCGCTGGCGCACCACCGCCCCGACCGGCCCGGGAAACGGCCCGACCGGCCGGCAGGTGTCGGGCCGCTTCACGGCCTTGCCGTACGGGTCGGGGAAGGCGGCGGTAAAGCCCGTGCCGGTCCAGGCCCGCCAGCGGAGGGGATCGGCCGGATCGTCGGTGCGAAACAGGCACACTCCCGCCGGCTGATCGCTGCCGGGGCGGTCCCAGCCGGTGGTCGAGGCGAGGAAATAGCGCCAGCGCCCGTCGCCGACGATGTTGGAGGGGTTGAAGAACCCCCGATGCCGTCCCTGTCCCTCCTCCTGGCGGAAGGGCGCCCCGGCGACGACCGGCGGGGGGCTCGGACGGAGAAAGCGCGCGCCGCCATCCCGCGAGGCGGCCGCGGTGATCGTGTTGTACCAGCACTCCATGTAGACCTTGGAGCGGCAGCGGCCCTCGTGCTCGTTCGCCTGAAACTCGTGATGGACCAGGGCACTGACCCGCTGGCCGTCCTCGGTCCAGGTGGCGGTGATCCAGGAGCGGTCGTCGTACAGCGCCGGATCGGGCGTCCCGCCCGAGTCGAGCACGACCCGGCAATCGATCGTGAGATGGTCGAGGTCCGGTCCCCGCAGGGCCCGGTTGCGGTAATGCAGGCCGAACACCGCGACCGCGCCCGCGGCGTCGCGGAAGGCACGGGCGGGGGCATCGGGCACATCGGCCCCGTCGCAGGCGTCGCGGGTGGCGGCGAAGACCGTGCGCTCCGGCCCCGTCACCGTCAGGGCCGAGAGGGGCGGCTCGGGCGCGGCGCGGCCCTTGAGCGGCACGAGGCCGCACAGGGCCGCGATGAGCGCGATCGAGAGGCGAGGCAGCCTGGACATCCCCCGAGGATTGCGTTTTGAACCGTTACAGGAAGCTTGTCCGGATCCTCCGGGGCAGGCGCCGTCCACAGGCTGCCCCATGCTGATCCTGATCCTCGGCCTCGTGCTGTTCCTCGGCACGCATGCCTTCTCCATGGCCCGGGCCAAGCGGGCCGAGGTGATCGGGCGCCTCGGGGAAGGGCGGTACAAGCTGGGCTACACGCTGCTCTCGGCCCTCGGCCTCGCCCTGACGGCCTATGGGTATGGTCTCTACCGGCAGGAGGGCATGATCCCGGTCTGGTCGCCGCCGGTCTTCACCCGCCACCTCGCGGTGCTGCTGACGCTGTTCGCCTTCATCAGCTTCGCGGCCACCTATCTGCCCGGCCATCTGCGGACCCGGTTGAAGCACCCGATGCTGCTCGGCGTGAAGATCTGGGCCACCGCCCATCTCCTGGCCAACGGCGATCTCGGTTCGATGCTCCTGTTCGGCGCCTTCCTGGCCTGGGCGGTGGCGGCCCGGATCAGCGCCAAGCGGCGCCCGCTGACCGCGGGACAGGTGGCGGCGCAGCATGGCGGGCAGGCGGCCCCCGCGGGCTGGCGCAACGACGCCATCGCGGTCGCGGTCGGCGTCGTGGCGTGGTTCGTGTTCGGACGCTACCTGCACCCGCTGCTGATCGGCGTCTCGGCCTGGCCGGGACAGGCCTGACGCGGCGATCGTCGCGGCGCCGCCGCGATCCGGCGGCCAAAACACTTCGCCAAACCGCGGGGGCTGTGCTAGGCGCGGGCCGAACGACGACAGGCGAGGCGTGCGCGTCCCGCCAGGGATGCCCGGATTCTAGATGGCTGAGAACAACGAGTTCTTCCGCGAGGTCGACGAGGATTACCGCCGCGACCAGTTCATCAACATCTGGAAGCGCTACAATGTGCTGATCATCGCCGCCGCGATCCTGATCGTGGCGGTCGCCGGCGGCTGGAACTACTGGCGCCACGCCGAGCGGGTGCGCGCCGAGGAGACCTCGGAGCGCTTCGACCGGGCCAACCGCCTCGCCAAGGAGGGCAAGGCGGCCGAGGCCGAGCGCGATTTCGCCGCGATCCGCACCGACGGCCCGGCCGGTTACGCGACCCTCGCCCGCCTCCGCAATGCGGCCGAGACCGCCAAGCGCGACGCCGGAGCGGGCGCGGCTCAGTACGATACGCTCGCCGCCGACAAGGGGCTCGGCGACGCCCTGCGCGACCTCGCCCGCCTGCGCGCCGCGCTGCTGCGCCTCGACGGGTCCGAGTCCGCGGCGGCCCTCACCCAGCTTCAGGGCCTCGCCGCCCCGACCAACGCCTTCCGCCACACCGCCCGCGAGATGCTGGGCCTGAACGCCCTGCGCAAGGGCGACATCGAGGGCGCCGGCCGCTGGTTCGACCAGATCGCCGGGGACAGCGACACGCCGCAAGGCCTGCGCCAGCGCGTCGAGATCTACGCCGCCCTCGTGGCCGGCGGCCCCGTCACGGTCACCGAGGCCAAGCCCGAGAACGCCGCGCAGCCACCGATCACTCGCTGAACGCATTCGAGCGCGCGCTTGACCGTCGGCACGGGGACGCTCGATCCCGGGCGCGGCGCGCGTCCGACGGGGCCGTGCCCTCCGTCGCGGGTCGTACCCGCCGGCGGTGACGGGCGTGGGCGGCGGCACGCAGGCCCCCACCCTCACCCGGGCGATGTTCGCGCGCTTCGGGATCCTCTATCCTTAGCCTGAGCCCGCGCCCTCATCGGCCGCGCCGAGAGACGAAACCCCATGGACCTGCCGACCGTCGCGATCGTCGGACGCCCGAATGTCGGCAAGTCGACCCTGTTCAACCGGCTGGTCGGGCGCAAGCTCGCCTTGGTCGACGACCGCCCCGGCGTGACCCGTGACCGGCGCGAGGGCGACGGCTACATCGGCGACGTCGCCTTCCGGGTCATCGACACCGCCGGCCTCGAGGAGGCGGACGCGGATTCGCTGCTCGGCCGGATGCGGGCCCAGACCGAGGCCGCGATCCTCGAAGCGGATGCGGTCCTGTTCGTCATCGACGCCCGCGCCGGCGTGCTGCCCGCCGACCGCCCCTTCGCCGAACTGGTGCGCCGGGCCGGCATCCCCGTCATCCTCATCGCCAACAAGGCCGAGGGCGGGGCCGGGATGGCGGGCGCCTACGAGGCCTTTTCCCTCGGCCTCGGCGACCCGATCCCGTTCTCCGCCGAGCATGGCGAGGGCCTCGGCCAGTTGCAGGACGCCCTGCGCGAGGTCCTGCCCGAGCCGGACGACGAGGAGGACGAGGACGGGGAGGGCGGCAAGGGCCTGCGGGTCGCCATCGTCGGCCGCCCGAACGCCGGCAAATCGACGCTGATCAACCGCATGATCGGCGAGGACCGCCTGCTCGTCGGCCCCGAGGCGGGCATCACCCGCGACTCGATCTCCCTCGACTGGGAGTGGCGGGGCCACCGGATCAAGCTCCACGACACCGCCGGGATGCGCCGCCGCGCCCGCATCGACGACAAGCTCGAGAAGCTCGCGGTCTCCGACGGGTTGCGCGCCGTGCGCTTCGCCGAGGTCGTGGTGGTGCTCCTCGACGCGACCATTCCGTTCGAGAAGCAGGATCTCACCATCGTCGATCTCGTCGAGAGCGAGGGACGCTCCCTCGTGATCGGCCTCAACAAGTGGGATCTCGTGGCCGACCAGCCCGGCCTGCTCAAGACATTGCGGGAGGACTGCACCCGCCTGCTGCCGCAGGTGCGCGGCGTCTCGGTCGTCTCGCTGTCGGGTCTGGGCGGCGAGGGCATCGACAAGCTGATGCAGGCGGTGGTGGACGCCTCCGAGGTGTGGAGCCGCCGCGTCTCGACGGCGCGGATCAACGGGTGGCTCACCGACGCGCTCCAGCGCAACCCGCCGCCCGCGGTCTCGGGCCGACGCATCAAGATCCGCTACGGCACCCAGGTGAAAAGCCGCCCGCCGCATTTCGCCCTGTTCGGCAACCAGCTCGACGCCCTGCCGAAATCCTACACCCGCTACCTCGTCAACGGCATCCGCGAGGCCTTCGACCTGCCCGGAACGCCGATCCGGCTGTCGCTGCGCACGACGAAGAACCCGTTCGAAAAGGGGTGAGGCGGATCTCCCTCCCCCCTGTGCGGGGGAGCATGGACCTCGCGGCTCACCCGGCCTGCGTCGTCTCCGCCAGCCAGTCCACCACCGCGTCGAGGGCCTGCCGGTTGCTGGTGTCGCCGCCGCGGATGCCCTCGAAGGCGGCGATCTGGCGCTCGGCGCTGGTCCCCTCCGACAGGATGCGGCGGGCATCCGCCACCTCGGCCTCGCAGCCGAGCGCCGCTGCGTCCTCGGCGATCAGCGAGAGCAGCGTGTCGAGGGCCTGCGCGAACGGGAAAGCCTCCTCGGAGGCCTCGTCGATCAGCTCGGCCTCGGTACCGCTGCGCTGGGCCCGCCATAGATTCTCCGCGGCGATCGCCCGGGACACGCCGGTGAGGCCGGCATTGATGTCCGGGCGCCGCTCCACCAGCCGCACGAGGCAGCGGTAGAGGGCGGCGATGACGAGGGCATCGGCGAGCCGCGTGCAGGAATCGGCGATGCGCAGTTCGAGCGTCGGGAACTTGATCGAGGGCCGCAGGGACCACCACAGGAAGCTCGCATCCTGGATCGAGCCCGCCTTGGTCATGATCCGCACGTAGCGCTCGTAAGATCCCGCATCCCCCATCAGTTCGGGCAGACCGGTGCGGGGCAATTCGCCGAAGGCGCTGAGGCGGTAGGCGGAGAGCCCCGTCGGCTTGCCCTGCCAGAACGGCGAGGAGGCCGAGAGCGCGAACAGCAGAGGCTGGAACGGCAGAAGCCGATCCATCAGGGCGACCCGGTCCTCCGGAACCCTCACCTCGACATGGACATGCATGCCGCAGATGAGGCTGCGCCGTCCGGCGAGGCCGACATCGCGCAGGATGCCGCGGTAGCGGTCGCCCTTGGTCGGCAATTGCCGCGCCCAGTCGGCGATCGGGTGGGTGCCGGCGGCAAAGACCAGAAGCCCGTGCTCCCGGCCGATCTCCGCCAGGAGCTGCCGCTGCCGGAGCAGCGCGTCGCGCGCCTCCGGGAAGGCGGTGGAGGGCGGCGTGCAGACCTCGACCTGGCACTGGAGCAGCTCGCGCCCGATGTCCGGCAGCCGCTCGCTGGCCTCCTGGTGGAACGGCTTGACCGAGCGCCGCGGCGTGCCGCGCGTCTCCGCATCGGCGAGGAAATATTCCTCCTCGATCCCGAACCGGTACGGGGCTTCCGACGATGTCCGGGCACTCATCACCGACTCCGAACCCTGCCCGCGCCACCCGCGGTGCCAGGATATGGTGCAGGAGGCCGGAGCGTTCCCTGGGACAGACGGAATCCCCCGCCGGGGCGTGCCGGACCGATCCCATCCGGCGGCGCGGACGGGGGCGAGAGGCTCGCCCTCGCATTGTGGATCCGGGCCGCGTCCCCATACCAGGGGCAGGACCGGCCCCTCGGAGCGCCTGCATGACCGATCTCGAACGCAACAAGGCGACGGCGATCGCCTTCTACGCGCTGATGTTCAACGAATGCCGGCCGCGCGAGGCCATCGAGCGCTACGTCGGCGCGGAGTACATCCAGCACAACCCGCATGTGGCGACCGGCAAGGACGGCTTCATCGCCTATTTCGAGCGCATGGCGCGAGAATGGCCGGGCAAGCGGGTCGAGGTGAAGCGGGCGGTGGCCGAAGGCGACCTCGTGGTGCTGCACGGCCATCAGCACTGGCCGGGCGACCACGACTACGCCGCCATCGACATCTTCCGGTTCGACGAGGACGGCCGGATCGTCGAGCATTGGGACGTGCTGCAGATCCTGCCCGAGACCTCCGCCAACCCGAACGGGATGTTCTGATCCGGGCTCCGCTTGATCAAAGCGGAGCCCGTCTCAGTCCAGCCCGCGCGGCGTTTGAGCGAAGCCCACATCCGCCATCCCGAAGGGATCAACCGGATTGGGTATGAGTTTCCACCGGCTTTGGCCGTCCCTTGCGGATGAAACCTGTGGCATCGTGGATAGGCCGTCGGCGGAGAG
>NZ_CAKLBV010000091.1:8607-14497 GCF_920984675.1 Methylobacterium sp. Leaf118 | reverse complement strand
TGTCGGCGGGCGCCGGCCCGGCGAGGCGGATGCGCACGCTGTCGCCCGAGGTCCAGCGCCGGACCGCCGCGCGGTAGGCGGCGAGCGCCGTGCGGACCGCCTCCCGGCCCTGGACCACGCGGGCCTTCAGCCCGGCCTCCTCGGCGAGCAGGGCGTCGCGCTTGGGCTCCAGCACCTGAACCAATTCGGTCAGGTAGGCCGAGCGCTCACGCGCCAATTCCTTCAGCTCCGCCTCGACCGCGCCGGCATCGGCCTTGGCCACCGTCTCCTGCTCGGTCGCGAGGCTGCGGCGGCGGCCCTCGATGGCGTCGGCCTCGGCCCGGAGCGCCGCCACGTCGATCGCGCTCTCGGCGAGTCGGCTGCGCAGGAGCGCGGCGGTGCGGGCGGCCTCGCGCATCACGCTCGCCTCGGCCCGCAGGCTGCGCGCTTCGGCCTCCGCCTCCTCCAGGCGGCGGCGGGTGTCCGGCGTCGGCCCGCGCCGGCCGCGGGTCATCATCAGGGGCACCGGCCGCACCACCGAATAGGCCATGCCGGAGGTCGAGCGTCCGCTCGGGGCCACCGCCCGGCCCATCCGGGCGAGCGCGGCATCGTCGGGGGCGAGGTCGTAGCCGCCGAGCCGGGCGGCGAGGAAGGCCTCGGCATGGGGGCTGTCGGTCTCGATCAGACCCATCGGCCCGTCATCGATCCGCCGCGCGGTGCGCCGGGCCGTGTCGGTGGTCTTCACGAGCAGGCAGCGGAAGAACTGGTTCTTGCGCGCGTCGAGCAGCGCGAAGGCGCGGTCCAGGCGATCGGGCTCGACCACGAGCGCCTCGCGGGCGCGGCCGAGCAGACCTTCGAGCGCCGGGCCCCATTTCGGATCGACGATCTCGGCGAGTTCGCAGACCGGCACCGCCGCGATGCCGAGCCGGCTCAACTCGTCGCGGAACGCCTCCGTGTCGGCGGAGAGGCGGGCAGCGCTGGCGCGGCCGGCCTCGACCTGCGGGGCGAGGGTCTTCACCTCGTTCTCGCGCTCGCGGGCCCGGTAGCCGATGTCTTCCGCCGCGCTCTCCAGGGAGAGGGCGATGTCGGGCATCCGGGCGAGGTTTTCGAGAAGCCCCGCCAGCGGACCGCCGGGCCGAAGGGTCTCCTCCGGCGGGGCCTCCCGGCGCAGCCCCGAGCGGGCGCAGGCCTCCGCGATCCGGGCGGCGTCGGGATCGATCCGACGCAAGGCGGCGCTCACGCTCGCCAGACGCCCGGCCTCCTGGACGAGGCCGACGGCGGCCGCGAGCCGGACCGTCAGGTCGCGCCGATCGCGAGCCAGCATGGCGAGGCCGGCATTCGCGGCGGCGAGCCTCGCCTCGGCCGCACTCCCCGAGACCAGCGCCTTGCGGGCGGCGATCTCGGCGTCGATCTCGCGCACGAAGCCCTGGCTCGTCGCCACGCTCTCCCGGGCGATGCGCAGGCGCTCGGCCACGTCCTGCAGCGTCTCGCGGGCGCCCGCGAGGTCGAGGACGCGGCGGCGCAGATCGGCGCCCGCGGCGCGCAGCTCGTCGAGGGCGGCGGCGAGGCTCGCGCGCGCCCAGGCCTCGTAGCGCCCGCACAAGCGGTCGAGGCCGGCGAGGCGCTTCTCCAGCTCCTCGATGGTCTCGAGCAACCGCCGCCAGGTCTCGATCGACTGCCGGATGCGGGCGACGTCGAGGGGCTCGGCCTCCAGCACGAAGGCGCGCACGAAGCCGCTGGTGTCGAAGATCGGCTTGAAGGCCACGGCGTTCGAGAAGGTGCGCAGGAACTGGCGCGGGTCCGGCACGGCGGCGCCCTCGCGGAGCATCGCCAGCACCGCCCCGGTGAAGCGCTCGCCGGAGGTGCGGAACTCCTCGACGCTGTCCGAGCGGCGGCGCAGATCGGCGGCGATCTCGGCCCAGGGGGCGACGAAGCTGCCCTGGGGGGTCTCGCGCACGTAGTCGGCGATCTCGAAGCGATGGCCCACCGCGATGAAGCGGGAGAGCGTCTCCTCCTTGGGCTCCTCGGCCCGGGCCGCGAGCGCCAGCCCGACGGTGACGACCCGCCCGCTCGCCGGGTGCTCGAAGACGAGGGCGATGACCGTCTCGCAGGCCTCCCGGGTCGGGCGGCCGCCCTCGGCGGGGTCGCTGATCCAGCCGAGGCAATAGTCGCGCACGGTGCGGGCGGAGCGGCCCGAGGCCGAGGCGTTGAGGGCGAGCCGGCTGGCGTTGTTGCCCGCCAGCACGGTCCCGACCGCGTCGAAGATCGTCGACTTGCCGGCCCCCGTCGGCCCGACGAGCGCCGCCGCCCCCCGGATGCGGATCTGCTCCCGCCGGATGAGGTACCAGTTCGAGATCGCGATGTCGGTCAGGCGGTACAACGAACCGGCCGCTGTTCCTGGATGGTCGGGGACGGGAATGGGCGGAATGGACCCTGCGCCCCGGACAGGCAAGGGCGGGGCCGCCAGGCGACGGTCCGACGCCCGGGTTACCCCGTCCTGTCTTTCAGGCCGGCTCCGTTTTCCCAGGACCGTCCCGATTTTCCCGGATCGTCCCGGGCGATCGCCCGGGCCGCGTCGGTCCGGGACCGCCCGGGGGACACCGGACGGCGCGGCGCGCATGGAGGGCGGACGAGGGACGGGAGCCCCGGCGGCCTCAGGGTGCCGGGGGGCGGCCCGCCGCGGTGTTCATCACGGCGTCGACCGCCCGCTCGATCTTGGTCCGGGCGCCGTAATGGATCATGTGGCCGAGCCCCGGCAGGATCTTGAGACTGCTCTCGGGCAGGGTCCCGTGCAGGCGCGTCGACTGGGACGCGGCGTCGACCATCGCGTCCGCGTCGCCGCTGAGGATCGCGACGGGGAGCGTCAGCCGGGGATAGTGGCGCTGGAGCAGGCCGGCGGCGGTGTTCATGGTCGCGGCGTCCTCGGTCGCGGCCCGCAGCTGCGTCGCGCCCGCCGCGATCTCGATGGGGAAGCGGCTGACGAAGCGGGCCGGGACCGGCTGGGGCCGGAACACCCGCCGGAACGATTGCTCGGCCATCGCCCGGTTGACCGCGTTGGGCACCAGGGCGCGGGCCGCATCGCCGACGCCCGGCAGGGCGAGGGGCTTGGCGAGCGACACGTCGGCGCGGGCCTCCGGGAAATAGTAGCCCGACAGCAGCACGAGGCCGCGCAGGGCGTGGCGCGGCTCCGCCGCCATGGCGAGGGCCACGAGCGTCCCCCAGGAATGGGCGACGATCAGGGGCCGCTCGGCCTTCAGCCCGTCGAGCACCCGGTGCATCAGCGCGGCCTGGGCGGAGGCGGTCCAGACGCGGTGGCGCGGCCGCTGGGTCCGGCCGAAGCCGGGCCGGTCGATGGCGATGACGCGGTAGCGGGCGGCGAGCCGGTCGATCAGGCCGCAGATGGCGAAATCCTCCGCCATGGTGCCGTTGCCGTGGATCAGCACCACCGGCCGGCCGCGCCCGCGCACGATGACGTGGACGCGCAGGCCGTCGACGGTGACGAAGCGGCCGGCCTGCGCCCGCTGGGTCGCCTTGGGCGCCGGCGCCGCGGCGCGGACGAGGGCCTGGGTGGCGCTCTCGGCCTGCCGCATCGCGCCCTGGGCCGCCTTGGTCGCGGCCTTGACGGTCTTGGTCGCCGCCTTGACGGACTTGCGGACCTGCGCCGCCTGTCGCCGCCCGGCCTTGGCGGCGGAACGCTTGGTCACGAAGGGGAACACCGGCACCTCGATTGCGGTGACAGGAGGGGCGGGCCGGCGGCCACGGCCCGCACCATCGGGCAGGACGGACCGCGGCACCAGCCGCCCTGCCGCATACCCGCCCCCGCGCCCGGCTGGCAGACGGGGGGCTTGCCCCCGTCCCGGTCCCGTCACGCCGCGCGGGCGGTCAGCGTTCCGCGATGCCGGGCGAGCCAGGCGGCCGCCGCCGTCAGGTCCGCCTGCGACAGGCCGTGGCTCGCCGGTTGCACCGTGTGGGTCACGGCGGCGCCCGCCGCCGCCAGGCCGGCCGCGAGCCGGGCCGCGTTGTCGGCGGGCACGATCGGGTCGAGGGCGCCCGACAGGAGCAGCACCGGCCGGCCGGCGAGATCGGCCGGCGGCGGGTCGGCCAGCGGCACCATCGCCCGCAGCAGCACCGCACCGGCCAGCGTCTCCGGATGCAGGAGGAGCGTCGCGGCGGCGATGTTGGCGCCGTTGGAGAAGCCCACCGCGACCGGCGCGGCAAGGCCGTAGGCCGCCCGCGCCGCCGCCACGAAACCCGCGAGCTCGCCCGACCGGCGGCGGAGATCCGCCTCGTCGAACACGCCCTCGGCGAGGCGCCGGAAGAAGCGCGGCATCCCGTTCTCCAGCACCGGCCCGCGGGGCGAGAGCAGCGCCGCTCCCGGCGCGAGGGCGCGGCCGAGCCCGATCAGGTCGGTCTCGTCGCCCCCGGTGCCGTGCAGCAGCAGGAGCGGCGGGGCGGACGCGTCGGTGCCGGGCTCGAAGCGGTGGTGGAAGCCGGCGAGGGTCTGCGTGGTCATGAGGGCCTCCTTGAACGAGAGAGGGGCGCGTGCAGGGTGCGGCGATTCAGAGGCCGTCATCCCCTCGTCCCACCTGCGGGACGAGGGGAGCCGGCGACCGGGCGGGCGCGTCAGGCGACCTTCGGCAGCACCGCCTCGATCCGTCCGCGATGCGGCTCGAGGAAGGGCGGCAGCTTGAGCGCGGTCCCGAGTTCAGCGACGGGCTCGTCGATCGCGAAGCCCGGCGCGTCGGTGGCGATCTCGAACAGCACGCCCCCGGGCTCACGGAAGTAGATCGATCGGAAATACTGCCGATCGCGCTGCTCCGTGACGTCGAGGCCGTGCCCGGTCCGCAAGGCCTCCGCCATCGCGGCCTGCGCCGCGTCGTCGGCGGCCCGGAAGGCGACGTGGTGGACCGAGCCCGCCCCCTGCCGGCCGGGCAGGAAGTCGCCCACCGCCCGCAGGGTCACGAGCCCGCCGAGGGCGGCGCTGCCCTTGAACCGGGTCTGTGCGCCCTCGGTGCCGACGCTCTCGAAGCCGAGCACGCCCGCGAGGATCGCGGCGGTCGGCCCGGCCTCCCGCAGGAGCAGGGTGACGCCGTGGAAGCCGCGGATCGCCTGCTCGGGGGCGATGTCCGAGGCCGCCCAGGCGGGCTCTCCCTCCGCCCCGTCGACGCCGACGAGGGCGAGCGGCATGCCGTCGGGATCGCGCAGGCGCAGCACCGTCTCGCCGAAGGCGGCCGTCGGCGCCTCGTGGGGCACGCCCATCGCGACGAGGCGGTGGGTCCAGGCGCCGATCGAGGCCCGCGGCACCCGGAACGCCGTCTCCGACACCTGGCCGATACCGACCCGCCCGGGCGCCGCATGGACGATCGGGAAGAAGGTCAGGATCGTTCCGGGCGCGCCCGCCGCATCCCCGAAATAGAGGTGATAGGTGCCGGGATCGTCGAAATTGACGGTCTTCTTCACGAGGCGCAGGCCGAGCACGCGGGTGTAGAAATCGACCGTGCGGGCGACCGGGCCGGAAAAGGCCGTGACGTGGTGGATGCCGTGCTGGGTCATGGGTCGGATCTCCTCGTGGACCTCGGGGCGATCGGCGATGCGATCGGTGTGAGGCCAATCTGGCCCTTGCCGGCTCGCGAGAAAACGGAAACGATGGAAATGCATCGTTTCCGGATCTGCCATGTCACGTCTTCCCGATTTCGAGGCCTGGGCGGTCTTCGCGACGGTCGCCGAGACCCTCTCCTTCTCCCGCACGGCGGACGAACTCGGCCTGTCGAAGGCGACCGTCTCCAAGGCGGTGGCGCGGCTGGAGGCGCGGCTCGGCGCGCGGCTGTTCCACCGCACCTCGCGCCGCCTCGCCTTGACCGAGGCGGGCCGGGCCGCCCGGGACGACGCGGCGGGCCTGCTCGCGGCGGGC
>NZ_CAKLBV010000091.1:0-8597 GCF_920984675.1 Methylobacterium sp. Leaf118 | reverse complement strand
GAGGCGGCGGAGGCCCGGGCGCTCGATGCCAACGGCGCGCCGCGGGGCCGGGTGCGGCTGGCCGCCCCGATGTCGTTCGGGGTCGCCCACGTGGCCCCGGTCCTGCCCGACTTCCTCGCCGCCCATCCCCAGGTGAGCGTCGATCTGCACCTGTCGGACGCCGTGGTCGACCTCGTCGGCGGCGGGTTCGATCTCGGCCTGCGCATCGCCGCCCTCGCCGATTCCTCCCTGCGGGTGCGGCGGCTCTGCGGGGTCCGCCGCTCGCTCGTCGCGACCCCCGGCTATCTCGAGCGGCACGGCCGTCCGGCCCATCCCGACGACCTCAAGGCCCATGCCTGCCTCGGCTACGCCTACCTGCCGACGCCCGACCGCTGGCATTTTTCGGACCCGTCGGGCGCGAGCGTGTCGGTGGCGCCGGAGGGGCCGTTGCGGGCCAACAACGCCGACGCGCTGGCGCCCGCGCTCCGGGCCGGGCTCGGCCTCGCGGTGCAGCCCGACTTCACGATCTGGGACGACCTCGCGTCCGGGCGCCTGGAGCGGGTGATGCCCGACTGGCAGCCCCCGCCGATCGCCCTCAACCTCGTGATGCCGCCGGGCCTGCCGCGTCCGGCGCGGGTGAGCGCGCTGATCGGGTTTTTGGAGCAGGCCTTCGCCGCGGTGCCCTGGGCGCAGGCGCCTCATCCCAAATCCGGTTGATCCCTTCGGGATGGCGGATTTGGGCTTCGCTCAAACGCCGCGCGGGCTTGCCTGATCCGGGCTCCGCCTTGATCGAGCGGAGCCCGGATCAGCCCTCGCGCCCCTCCCCGGCCGCGGACCAGGCGCGCACCTGATCCATCCAGGCATCCGGCGAGAGCACGCTGATCCCCGGCATCACCGTCAGCGGGGTGACCCGCTCGGTCCGGTCGCGCTCGCCCAGGCGCAGCGCTCCCTTGCGGGCGAACAGGCGCAGGATCTCGAGGAGGCGAGCCTCGTCCGGCGGGTCGGAGCGGGCGGCGGAGCGGATCGAATCGGCGATGTCGTCGGTGGTGCATTCCACCGTGCCCTCGGTGGAGACGCGGTGATCGCGAAGCCCCTCCTCGTAGGCGAGGCGGAGCGCCAGCAGCACCAGGGTCTCGTCCTTGCGCAGGCGCTCTCCCTGCGCGTCGTGGCGCACGCCCTCGGGCGGCAGGCTCAGGAAGACCATCTGGTCGCGGTGGGCGACCTCGAAGCCGTAGCCGAGGCAGGCGAAGTAATCGCGGAAGAACGGGGCGTAGTGGCGCGCCAACTCGTAGGAGCGGCCGATGCCGGGGGTCGCCGCGTAGACGCATTGCCCCTTCAGCATCACCTGGAGGGCGCGGGTCAGTTCCTCCTCGCTCGGGGCGGCGCTGCCGGGCGGGGGCGGCTCGTCCCCGTCGAGGATGGCGCGGAAGGCGTCGAGCATGGGGCTACCGGGTCTCGGAGGCGAGGCCGGGGCGGCGCCGGCTCTTCGGTTCGGCGAGGCGCTCGATCACGAAGTCCGGGCAGTCGATCCAGCCATTGGCGAGCCGGCCTTCGCCCGGGGCGAGGCGGTAGCGCCCGCGGAGGCTTCCGTCGAACAGCACGTCGATCTCGCGCAGGCGCTGGAACACCACGAAGGCGTCGACGTCCTCGACCGTGAGGTCGGAGCCGCGCAGGGTGCGGCCCGGCGCGAGCCGCGCGTCGAGATAGGCCACGATGCGCTCGGGCGTCACCGTGGTGCGGCGGCGGAAGGCGTCCTTGGCGAGCACGAAGGCCTCGATCGACGGATCGGTCTCGATCTCCGGGAGGGGATCGGACTCGATCGCGCGCCGCGGCATCCGGGGATGGGTGAGCTGCGGCGGGCCGATCGGCGGGCGCAGCAGCGAGATGCCGGGGGCCGGCAGGTCGGGGAAAGCCTCGGCCGGCGCCGCGCCGGCCGCGCGGAGTGCGGCGGCGGCGCGCTCGATCCGGGCGGAATCGCGCGGCTCGCGGTAGCGCAGGGTCGCCGCGATGCGCCGCTCCAGCCGGGCCACCACGGCGGCGACCGCGTCGAGATGCGGGTCGAGCCCCTCGAAGATCGCCAGGATCTCGACGAGGTCGGCCCGCACGCTCCGCTCGGCGGAGGCGAGGTCGGCGGCCCGGCCCTCGCGCAGGTGGCCCTCGGCCAGGGCCCGGAGCGTCAGGGGATCGCGCAGGGCCCCGCCGGCCTCGCGCACGATCCGGGAGCGGAACCGGAACGGGTTGAAGCGCGTGTGCAGCGTCCGGTAGTCGGACACGAGGTGGCGCTCCACGAACTCCTCGAAATAGAGCCGGAGCGCCGCGCCGACATTCGGCTCGCGCAGGATGCGCTCCTCGACCTTGCGCAGGCCGCCGGCGAGCCCCCGCAGATGGGCCAGGAAGGTGCGGGCGGCCTTGGCGGCGTTGCGCAGCGCCTCGGAGCGGTCGGACGGGTTGGCGATGGCGCTTTCGAGCGCGCCGAGCACCTCCAGCACGGCCCCGCCATAGGAGCGGGTCTCGCCGCGCTCGATCCGGGCGAGTTCCTCGATCAGGATCCGGGCTTCGGGGTCGAAATCGACCACCGGCACGTAGCGCTCGCGCCGCTCGACCAGCCAGCCCGCCTCCACGAGCCGCCTGTAGACGTAGGAGCGGCGCTCGATCGGATCGGCCGGGGCGGTCGCGTCGTCGGCGATCTCGGCCTGCGACCAGCCGGTGGAGAACTCGCCGATGGCGACGATGAGGTCGGCCTTGCGCAGGGGTTCGGCGGCGTCGCCGAACACGCGTCCGTGCAGGTGCAGCAGCAGGGCCGCATTGAAGGCCCGGCTCGGCGAGGCCAGCGGACGGAACAGGTCGTCGGCGAGATGGGTGAACAGCATGGCGGATCGCCAAGAGCCAAAGCCCGCGGCGCCGGTCAATGCCGGGCGGCAAGTCATCCAACGTGGTGAAGTCATCCAACGTGGTGAAGTCATCCAACGTGGCGAAGGCATCCAACGTGGCGAAGTCATCCAAGGCCGCGAGGCCATCCCAGAGGGCGAAGCCCTTCAAGCCCGCGAAGCCGTCCCCGCCGACGGGATGTCGGCGCGGCGCGCCCCGGTTCACGCCGCGGCCGATGCATCGTCCGGGGCGCGGATCCGTTGTCCCGTCGAAGGGGGAAGCCCGCCATGCGCATCGAGACCGTCTTCCTGTTCGACCTCGACGGCACGCTCGTCGACAGCGTCTACCAGCACGTGCTCGCCTGGAAGGAGGCCCTGGACGCGGAGGGGATTCCCCTCTCGGTCTGGCGCATCCACCGCAAGATCGGGATGAGCGGCGGCCTGTTCACGAACCAGCTCCTGCGCGAGACCGGGTTCGCCATGGACCCGGCCCGCATCGACCGGCTGCGCCGCCTGCATGCGGAAGCCTATGGCCGGCTCTCGAAGGGCGTGGTGCCGCTGCCCGGCGCGAAGGAATTGCTGGCGACGCTCACCGACCACCGCATCCCCTGGGCGATCGCGACCAGCGGGCGGATGGAGACCGCCGGGCACAACCTCGTCGCCCTCGGGGTCGATCCGGAGCGCGTCCCGGTCGTGACCCGCGACGACGTGAAATACGCCAAGCCCGATCCCGACCTGTTCCTGGCTGCCGCCGCACGGCTCGATGCGCCGATCGAGCATGCGGTGATCGTCGGCGATTCGATTTGGGACATGCTCGCTGCCCGCCGCTGCCGGGGGCTCGGCGTCGGGCTCCTGTCGGGCGGCTACGGCACGGAGGAGCTGGAGCGGGCGGGGGCGGTGCGGGTCTACGACGATCCGGCGAGGCTCCTCGAGCATCTCGACGAGGTCGGCGGCCGGCGCTGATGCAGCGCCGACCTGGGGGGGGCGCGGGGTCGGACAGCCCAGGTCAAGCGGACGGAAACCCTCTGGCAGATTTGTGAACACCACAACAGAGAGCGTCCAGGCCAACCTGACGATTGGATGAACGGCGGATTGCAGCATCGTTCATGCGTCAGGACGTAGCGTCGGAACCGACGAAACGGAATGAACCGATTCCGGGGTCCGCCCGTTGGGTGGCAACGGATCGACGATCCACCGGGAAAACAGAGGCTCTATTCGGATGAAGAAGCTCGCAGTCCTCTCCGCCGCTGCCGTGCTGGGCGTCGGCGCGCTCACCTCGACCGGCGCCGAGGCCCGCTGGCGCGGCGGTGGCGGCGGTGCCATCGCGGCCGGCGTGATCGGCGGCCTCGCGGCCGGCGCCCTGGTCGGCGCGGCCGCCTCGAACAGCTACGGCTACGGCGGTGGCTATTACGGCGGCGGTTACGGTGGCGGCTACGGCTACGCGCCGGCCTACGGATACGGTTATGCCCGCCCGGCCTACGGCTACCGCAGCGTCGGCTACTACGACGGTGGCTACTACGCGCCGCGCCCCTACTACCGCCGCAGCTACTACGGTGGCGGTTACGGCGGCGGCTACGGTGGCTACGGCTACGGCTGGTAAGCCGCATCTCGCATCCGCGTGACGGAGGCCGCGTCCCGAAAGGGGCGCGGCCTTTTTCGCGAGCGTGTCATACCCAATCCGGTTGATCCCTTCGGGATGGCGGATCTGGGCTTCGCTCAAACGCCGCGCGGGCTGGACTGATCCGGGCTCCGCTTTGATCAAGCGGAGCCCGGATCAGAGGGGCGCGTCAGGCGCGCCCACCCGCTCCGGCGTCGCGGGCCGCGATGGTCTCCGACCAGATCACCGCGCGCCGCGCCATGTCGATGTGCTGGCGCTCGTACATGCGGCCCTCGACCTTGATCGCGGCCCGCTTGGCATTCTCCGGCAGGTTGAAGGCCTCGATGACGAGGCGGGCGCGGCGCACCTCCTCGTCGCTCGGGGCGAAGGAGGTGTTGGCGGGCTCGAGCTGGTTCGGGTGAATCAGCGTCTTGCCGTCGAAGCCGAGGTCGCGCGCCTGCCGGCACTCGACGCGGCAGCCCTCGGGATCGGAGATGTCGTTCCAGACGCCGTCGAGGATGGTCAGCCCCTCGGCGCGCGCGGCGGCCAAGGTCAGCATCATCCAGGGCAGCATCGGCACGCGGCCGGGCACGAGCTGGGCCCAGGTGTCCTTGGCGAGGTCGTTGGTGCCGAGCACGAAGCAGGTCAGCCGGGTGCGCCGATCGCGCCGGGCCTTGGCGATCTCGTGGATGTTGAGGATCGCGGCCGGGGTCTCGATCATCGCCCAGACGGCGATGGATTCGGGCGCGTCCAGCGCCTCCAGATGGTCGGCGATGCTCTCCAGCACGGCCGGCGAGGAGACCTTCGGCATCAGGATCGCGTCGGGCTTGGCCTCGATCGCGGCGCGCAGATCGCCCTCGCCCCAGGGGGTCTGCGGTGCGTTCACGCGGATCACGAGTTCGCGATGGCCGTAGCCGCCGCTCTTCACCGCGGCGCAGACCTGCGCGCGGGCGAGTTCCTTCTCCTCCATGGAGACCGCGTCCTCGAGGTCGAGGATCAGCGAATCGGCCGGCAAGGTCTTGGCCTTGTCGAGCGCCCGCTGGTTCGAGCCCGGCATGTAGAGCACGCTGCGGCGCAACCGCAAATCGGACATCCTTGACCTCCTCCGAACCGGCCGGCGCCGATCTTGCGCCGCACCATTTTGCATCCGGGATACGGGAGAACCGCGTCGGTTGGAAGCCGCGGGGCGCGAGGCTAGTTACAGGTCCGCTCCCGGCGATCGCCGTGGGCCGCTCCCACGCCGTGACCGGAGACACCCCGATGCCCCTGATGCGCTTCGACATCCTGGAGGGCCGCAGCGACGCCGAGCTGAAGGCCCTGCTCGACGCGGCGCACGAAGCGATGCTGGAGGCCTTCCAGGTGCCGCCCGGCGACCGTTACCAGATCGTGACCGAGCACAAGCCGACGCGGATGATCGTGGAGGATACCGGCCTCGACATCCCGCGGACCCGGGACGTCGTCGTGGTGCAGATGATCACCCGGCCGCGCGGGCGCGCGAAGAAGGAATTGTTCTACCGCCTGCTGACGGAGAAGCTCCAGGCCGCCTGCGGGATCGCGCCCGCCGACGTGATGATCTCGACCATGGAGAACAGCGACGAGGACTGGTCCTTCGGCCACGGCCGGGCGCAGTTCCTCACCGGGGAATTGTGAGCGCGGGCGCCGCGCCCTCGGCCACGAGCCAGTCCGTGAAGGCGGCGAGCGCGGGCGTCTTGTCGGCGTCGAACGGGATCAGGGCGAAGTAGCCGGGCCGGGCCACCCGGATCTCCGGGAAGGGCACGGCGAGCCGGCCGTCGGCGACGGCGCGATCGAGCACCGGGAACGGGCCGATGCCGAGCCCGGCCCCGTCCTCGACCGCCTGCAGGGTCACGAAGAAGTGGTCGAACACCCGGCGGCGGACCTGGCCGGGCCGGGCCGCGCCGGCGGCCGCGAGCCACGCACCCCAATCGTCGGGCCGGGTCTCGGTGCCGAGCAGGACGCGGCCGTCGAGGTCGCCCGGGCGGGTGAGCGGCCGGGACCGGAGAAGCGCCGGGCTCGCCACCAGCGTGTCGGCCTCCGTCAGGAACGGCACGGCGCGGTGCTGCGGCCAGGGCTCCGGGCCGCGCCGGACCGCGAGGTCGAAGCCGCCGCGCAACGCGTCCTGCAGCGTCGTCGTGGTGGCCACCACCACCTCGGTCTCGGGGCGGGCCGCGCGGAAGCGGTCGAGGCGCGGGATCAGCCAGCGCATCGCGAAGGTCGTCGGCGCGCTGACCCGGAGCACCCGGGGCGCCTGGGGCCGGCCGCAGGCTTCCGCCGCCGCGGTCAGGCGGTCGAAGGCGAGGCTGGTCTCGGCCGCGAAGACCCGGGCCGCCGGCGTCGCGACCATCCGCCGGCCGACCCGCACGAACAGCCGCTGGCCGAGCCACGCCTCCAGGGCGGCGACCTGCCGGCTGACCGCGCCGTGGGTCAGACCGAGCTCGGTTCCGGCCCGGGCATAGCTGCCCGCCCGCACCGCCACCTCGAACACGCGCAGGGCATTGAGCGGCGGCAGGCGGCGCATGAAGGGGGCTCCCTCGATCCGTGAGGAAAAGGCACAAGACCCGTGAAGGAAACGGGGCTGATGCCGGAAAGATCACGCATGTAGGACCGGCCGATCAATAGCGGAGGCACCGCCCGTGAGCCGGACCCTGCCCCGGATCGATTCGCCCGCGGATCGCCCGGAGACCGACCCCCGCCGCCGCAGCCTCGGCGGGGCCTGCCTCGCCCACGCCCTGCATGACGGCTACACCGACCTGCTCTACGTGCTGCTGCCCGTCTGGCAGGCGGAGTTCGGCCTGTCCTATGCCGGTCTGGCGGGGCTGCGCAGCCTCTACTACGCCACGATGGGCGGGCTGCAGGTGCCCGCCGACCGGCTGGTGGCGCGGATGCCGATCGGAGGCGCGCTCGCCCTCGCGACGCTCATCGCGGCGGCGGGCTTCGTCGTGATGGGCCTGAGCGGCGGACTGGTCGGGCTCTGCGCCGGCCTCGTGCTCGCCGGGATCGGGTCGAGCATCCAGCACCCCCGCGCCTCGCTCCTCGTCGCCGAGGCCTATGGCCGGGAGGCACGCGGGCCGCTCGGGATCTACAATTTCGCGGGCGATCTCGGGAAGGCGAGCTTCCCGGTGGCGGTGGCCGTGCTCCTCGCCGTCCTCGCGTGGCGCCCCGTCGTCGGGCTGATGGCGGGGGTCGGGATCGCCGTCGCCGCGGCGCTCGCGCTCCTGCTGCCGCCGCGCGCCCTCCCGCCCGCCCCGGCGCGGGTGGCAGGCGCCACCCGGGGAGACCGGAGGGGATTCGCCCTTCTCATGACCGTCGGCGCCCTCGACACCGCGACCCGGATGGGCACGCTGCTGTTCCTGCCGTTCCTCCTGGAGGCCAAGGGCGGCACCGGGGCGACCACGGGGCTCGCCCTCGCCCTCGTCTTCACGGGCGGCGCCTTCGGCAAGGCCGCCTGCGGCTGGCTCGGGGCGCGGTTCGGCGTCGTACGCAGCGTCCTCGCCACGGAACTCGTCACCGCGGCCCTCGTCACGGCGCTGCTGCCCCTGCCGCTCGGGCCGACCCTCGTGCTGCTGCCGCTGCTCGGCATCGCCCTGAACGGCACCTCCTCGGTCCTGTACGGGACCGTGCCGGAGCTGGCGCCGCGGGGCGACACCGCCCGCGCCTTCGCCCTGTTCTACACCGCGGTGATCGGCTCCGGGGGGCTGGCGCCGATCGCCTACGGCGCCCTCGCCGATCGGCTGGGGGAGACGCCCGGCCTTCTGGCCGCGGCGGCGACGGCGCTGGCGACCGTTCCGGCCGTGATCGCCCTGCGCGGACCGCTCAAGGCGGCGGAAGCGAGAGCATAACGCAAGAACAAGCGCGGCTTTTCAAAGCAATCCCGGATTTTGCGAAGTTCCGGTCAGAGCGCATCAGGTCAACCTTTCGTCGAATTTGCCCGCCACAGGCGCCCTTGAACTTCTTCGAGGGGGACGAACCTGATGCGAACGACCTGTCTCGGCCTCGCCCTGCTCGCCGGCCTGTCGCTCGCGACGCCCGCGCGGGCCGAGAATCGCACGGCGATGGGCGTCGGCGCGGGCGCTGTCGCCGGCGCGCTGGTGGGCGGGCCGATCGGCGCCGTGGTCGGCGCGGTGGCCGGCGGCGTC
>NZ_CAKLBV010000090.1 GCF_920984675.1 Methylobacterium sp. Leaf118 | reverse complement strand
GCGGGGTGGAGCAGCCCGGTAGCTCGTCAGGCTCATAACCTGAAGGTCGTAGGTTCAAATCCTACCCCCGCAACCAACATCCCCCACCCCACCACCCGCAGCCCCCGAACAGGGGGCTTTTTGCGTTCGGGGTTGCGCAAACGGGCGCGTCCCAAGCGCCTTGGCCGAGAGGGGAGGGGGCCTTACGCCAGCCTTGCCGGAGCCGATCCGGCTTGTCGCGGATGCTTTCGATGACGCTGCGCCGCCCGCCCGTGAGCGGATCGGCCGACCCTGCGGCCGAAGCCTCAGCGCTCCGGCAAACAGACCGTATCCGTCGGACCGTTCGAAACTCGCCACTGACAGAAAACCCCTCTATAAGCCCCGCTTCGCGCGAGGCGGGAGGGCCCGCGCATCACCTCACGAGGTGAGCGGAGAGAGTGTCATGACTGAGCGGTGGACCCCGAAGACTTGGCGTAACCTGCCGATCCAGCAGGTGCCGTCCTATCCGGACGCGGGCGCGCTCCAGGCCGTCGAGTCGCAGCTCGCGACCTTTCCCCCCCTCGTCTTCGCCGGCGAGGCCCGCAAGCTGAAGGCCGCCCTCGCGCGGGTCTCCACGGGCGAGGCCTTCCTTCTCCAGGGCGGCGATTGCGCGGAGAGCTTCGACGAGCATTCCGCCGACAACATCCGCGATTTCTTCCGCGTTTTCCTGCAGATGGCGATGGTGCTCACCTTCGCGGGCGGCTCGCCCGTGGTGAAGGTCGGGCGCATCGCCGGGCAGTTCGCCAAGCCGCGCTCCTCGCCGACCGAGACGCTGGAGGGGGTCTCGCTGCCAAGCTACCGCGGCGACATCATCAACGGTATCGGCTTCACCGAGGAGCTGCGCATCCCTGATCCGCGGCGTCAGCTCGAGGCGTACCGGCAATCGGCGGCGACGCTCAACCTGCTGCGCGCCTTCGCGACCGGCGGCTACGCCAACCTCGAGAACGCCCATCGCTGGATGCTGGGCTTCGTCAAGGACTCACCCCAGTCCTCGCGCTACCAGGACGTCGCCGGGCGGATGTCGGACGCGCTCGACTTCATGCGCGCCATCGGCATCAATCCGGAGACGCACCAGGAGGTGCGCACCACGGACTTCTACACCAGCCACGAGGCGCTCCTGCTCGGCTATGAGGAGGCGCTGACCCGCGTCGATTCGACGAGCGGCGACTGGTACGCCACCTCCGGCCATATGCTCTGGATCGGCGACCGCACTCGCCAGCCGGACCACGCCCACGTGGAATATGCCCGCGGCATCAAGAACCCGATCGGCCTCAAATGCGGGCCCTCGACCACCCCCGAAGGGCTGATCCGGCTCATCGACCTGCTCAACCCGGAGAACGAGGCCGGACGCCTCTCGCTGATCTGCCGCTTCGGCGCGGACAAGGTCGGCGACCATCTGCCCGGTCTGATCCGCACGGTCGAGCGCGAGGGTCGCTCGGTGGTGTGGGTCTGCGATCCCATGCACGGCAACACCATCGCGGCGGGCCGCTACAAGACGCGCCCCTTCGAGCGGGTGATGCAAGAGATCGAGGCCTTCTTCGGGGTTCACCGGGCGGAAGGCACGATCGCCGGCGGCATCCACCTGGAGATGACCGGCCAGGACGTGACCGAGTGCACGGGCGGCGCCCGGGCGCTCACGGCCGACGATCTTCAGGATCGCTACCACACCTATTGCGACCCGCGGCTCAACGCCGAGCAGGCGCTCGAGGTGGCCTTCCTGACGGCGGAGCTGGTCAAGCGCGAGCGCACCCAGATCGAGCATCCGCGCCTCGACGCGGCGGAGTAAGGGTCTCCCCCGAAACGCCCGCTGCGCCGTCGCGGCCCCAGGGGAACGGCCGGCGACCTCGGCGTTTTGTGAGGCACTTGAAGCCACAGCGGCCGAACCATCGCCGGCTCTCGGCGAAGGATGGGCGATCGAACCATGAGCGGCGCCCCATCCCGGATCCGAGATCCGGGGCGGGGCGCCGCTTTTTTCGTTCCGGGCGCCGTCGGGACCGCCTCGGACGGGGCCTCATACCAAATCCGGTCGATCCCTTCGGCTTGGCGGATCTGGGCTTCGCTCGAACGCCGCGCGAGCTGGACTGATCCAGGCTCCGCTTTGATCAAGCGGAGCCTGGATCAGCCGGTCAGCGCCGTCCCGGTCAGGAGGCCGACGAGTTCGGCCTGCCGCGAGACGCCGGTCTTCTGGAAGATGCGCTTGAGTACCGAGCGGGCGGTGCTCGCCGTGATGCCGAGCTTGGCCGCGGCCGGCGCCGGGGCGTCGCCCGCGGCGATGAGGGCGGCGAGCCGCGCCTCCGCGGGGGTCAGGTCGAACAGGCCCTGGACCACATCCGCGGTCGGCACGTCCCGGGCCACGACCGGCGTCGCGACCAGCACCGCGCGGGCGCGGGCGAAGACGTCGTGGGCGGCCCCCCGCACCGGAACGAGGTGGAGGATCACCGGGGGATGCCCGCGCTGCGCCGGGATCGGGATGGAGCGCACCGGCACCGGCCCGAAGCCCGCGCCGCTCACCGCCTCCCGGAGGAGGCGGTCGGCGGCCGGATCCACCACCGCGAGCCGCGCCGGCTGATCGCTCAGGATGTGCGGCATCAGCGCGGTGAGCGACGGATTGGCCGCGAGCAGCCGTCCGCCGCTGCCGAGGACCGCTGCCGGCAGGCCGAGCAGTTCGAGGGTGCGGGCGGTGGTGGCGACCCGCTCCATCTCCAGCCGGGCCGAGAGCAGCGCGGCGCGGGCGAGATGCGGGCGCAGCCCGTCGAGGACCCCCACGGCTGCCGGGCCGAAATGGCCCTCGGCGACGGGACGCTCGCAATGGATGATGACGCTGTCGCCGCTCGGCACCTGCACGGCGGTCGCGGTGCCCGCGCCGTAGCCCCGCGGGATCAGGAAGTCCTGATAGAGCGGGTCGGTGGCGAGCTCCTCCTCCGACACCACGTCGCGATCGGTCAGGAAGCCCGGATGGCCCAGCTCCAGCAGGCGCCGGGTGCGGATGTTGTCGGGGAAGCGCTCGAAATGCGCGAGCACCAGCGCGTCGAACTCCGGCGAGCTCGTCACCCAGTCTCGGAAGCGCGTGCCGGTCGAGACGACCATCACCGCCTCCGGCGCGTCCACGAGCCGGGCCAGGTCGGCCAGCACGCCCCGCCACAGCTCGGGCACGGCGGCGGCCTCGTAGATCCGGTCGATCAGCGCCTGGGCCTCCGCCGTGGGAATGGGCGCGGGCGCCTCGATCCCGAGGGCGAAGGGGCGGACCACCGGCTGGAAGGGGCGCTGGGGGATGTTCATGGCGGCGGGGCGGTTCCGCGAGAGTCGGGACGCGGAAGGGCTCAGGCGTGGGGCGGCCGGGCGGGGGCGCCGACGGCGCGCGCGCTCCGAAGGGCGATCTGCTGCCGCGCGGTCTCGACCCTTCCGTGACCGCTCGACATCCCGTTCTCCGGCGCTTCCGTCAGACCTACGTTACGCGAAAAAACAGCCGATCTCGCGTGGAAGTGCAATTCAAAAGACAACGCAGAGGCGTTGTCGGCTGCGCGCACCCGCCCGAAATCTGTGAGTACGGCCGGAAACGGGAAAACTCAGACGGGAAAACTGACCATGCGACTCCAGGTTCTCGGGTGCGGCGACGCCTTCGGCTCGGGCGGGCGCTTCCACACCTGTTTCCATGTCGAGGCCCCGGCGGAGCTCGGCGACGGCGCGTTCCTGATCGATTGCGGCGCCTCCGCCCTCATCGCGATCCGCCGATTCGGCATCGATCCGAATGGCATCCGCACCGTGTTCCTGACGCATCTGCACGGTGACCATTTCGGCGGCCTGCCCTGGCTGATCCTCGACGGACAGCTCGTCAGCGGCCGCACCGAGCCCCTCACCCTGGTCGGCCCCAAGGGGCTGCGCGAGCGCCTGCCGGCTGCCATGGAGGTGCTGTTTCCCGGCTCCAGCACCGCCGAGCGCCGCTTCACCGTCGCGGTGATCGAGATGGAGGCCGGCGCGCCGGTCGAGGTCGGGGGCGTGCAGGCGGAGGCGTTCGCCGTGCAACACCCCTCGGGGGCGCCCTCCCATGCTCTGCGCCTCACCGTCGGCGGCAAGGTCGTGAGCTATACCGGCGACACCGAGTGGGTGGAGGCGCTGATCGCCGCCGGGCGCGGCGCCGATCTGTTGATCGCCGAGGGTTACACCGCGGAGCGCCCCGTCCGGTTTCACCTCGATTGGGCGAGCCTGCGGGCGCGCCTCCCCGAGATCGCACCGAAGCGGGTGATGCTCACCCATATGAGCCCGGAGATGATCGCCCGCGAGCCCGACGGCTACATCGCCGCCGAGGACGGACTCGCCGTGGTGTTCTGAGATCCGTCCGCGATGCGGGCCTCATCGTCGACGGCCCCCACGAATGCGGGGCGGCGGGCGCTCAGCCCGCCCGCCGCCGCTCCGCCCGCGCCAGCTCCTCCGCGTTCAGGAACCCCGTTGCCGCCGCGATCTCGGCCGCCGGCATCGCGGTCTCGCGGCGGAGCCGATGCGCCTGATCGAGGCGCAGCGTCAGATAGTGCCGATGCAGGCTCGTCCCGAGCCGATCGCGAAAGAGCCGCTCCAGCTGGCGCACGCCGATCCGGGCGAGGTCGGCCAGCGCCTCGCGCGTCAGCGGGGTCTCCAGGGTTTCCTCCATGGCGGCGAGCACCCGCAACAGGCGCGGGTCGCGCAGGTCGAAGCGCTGGCGCAGGGCCATTCGCTGCGGGGTCAGTCCCTCGCGGATCTGGTTGTGCAGGAACCAGTCCGCCACGCCCGCTGCGAGGCCGGGCCCATGCTGGTCGCGGATCCGGTCGAGCATGAGGTCCAGCGCCGCGATGCCCCCGGAGCAGGTCATGCTGTCGGGGCCGACCTCGAACAGCGCGCGCACCACCTCGACCCGGGGAAAGCGCTCCCGGAAGGCCGGGATATGCTCCCAATGCAGCGTGCAGCGGCGTCCGTCGAGGAGGCCCGCCCGAGCCAGCAGGTAGGGCCCGCCCGACAAGCCGCCGACCACCGTGCCGGGGCGGAGCGCGAGCCGGCGCAGCCACGCGAACAGGGCTGGGTCCTCGATGTCAGACGGGTTGCCGCCCGCACAGACGAGGATCCAGTCCGCCCCCGGCGGCTCGGCCCCCACCGCGACCTCGGGCCGGATGGTCAGCCCGTTCGAGGCGGCCACCGGTGCGTCCCCGGGGGCGGCGTGCCACCAGCGGTACAGGGGGCGCCCCGAGAGCGCGTTGGCGGCCCGCAGGGGCTCGACCGCCGCCGCGTAGGTCATCAGCGCGAAGTCCGGCACCAGCACGAAGCCGACAATCGTCGGTTCCGGCTCGACCGGGGAGAGGGGAGCGGGGCACATTGCGCCGCGATTTGCCGGAAAGGCGTCGTGATTTGCAAGGGGGGCGGGCGCGGGCGGGCGTATCACGGAGTGCGGCCGGGGCCTCGCCCCGCCCATCCCACGCGTGGACCGTCGCGATGCGCTACTCCCTCTTCAGCGTCCTCTCCCAGGCTTTGCGCGGCCAGCGGGACTGGAAGCCCCAGTGGCGCGACGCCGCGCCGAAGCCCGACTACGACGTCGTCATCGTCGGCGGTGGCGGGCACGGCTTGGCCACCGCCTATTATCTGGCCAAGGAGCACGGCCTTACGAACATTGCCGTGCTGGAGAAGAGCCATATCGGCTCCGGCAATGTGGGCCGGAACACCACCATCGTGCGCTCGAATTACGGGCTGCCCGGCAACATTCCCTTCTACGAGCAGTCGATGAAGCTCTGGGAGGGGCTGGAGCAGGACATCAACTACAACGCCATGGTCAGCCAGCGCGGCGTCCTGAACCTCTACCACACCGACGCCCAGCGCGACGGCTATGCCCGCCGCGGCAACGCCATGCGCATGGCTGGCATCGATGCCGAGCTGCTCGACCGCGAGGGCGTGCGGGCCTTGGTGCCGTTCATCGATTTCGACAATGCCCGCTTTCCCGTGAAGGGCGGCCTTCTCCAGCGCCGTGGCGGCACCGTGCGCCACGACGCGGTCGCCTGGGGCTACGCCCGGGCGGCGAGCGAGCGCGGCGTCGACATCGTCCAGAACTGCGCCGTGACCGGCATCCGCCGCGAGAACGGGCGCGTCACCGGGCTCGAGACGAGCCGCGGCTTCATCGGGGCGAAGAAGGTCGGGCTGTCGGTGGCCGGCTCCTCCTCGCTGCTCGCCGCGATGGTCGACATGCGGCTCCCGATCGAGAGCCATGTGCTCCAAGCCTTCGTCAGCGAGGGCGTGAAGCCCCTGATCGACGGCGTGGTGACCTTCGGGGCCGGCCATTTCTATGTCAGCCAGTCGGACAAGGGCGGCCTCGTCTTCGGCGGCGACATCGACGGCTACAATTCCTATGCGAGCCGCGGAAACCTGCACACCATCGAGGACGTGATGGAGGGCGGCATGGCGCTCTGGCCCGGGCTGGGCCGGCTGCGGCTCCTGCGCCACTGGGGCGGCATCATGGACATGTCGATGGACGGCTCGCCCATCATCGACCGCACCGAGATCGGCGGCCTCTATCTCAATGCCGGCTGGTGCTACGGCGGCTTCAAGGCGACGCCCGCGGCGGGATTCTGCTTCGCCCACACCATCGCCCGCGACGCGCCCCACCCGAACAGCGCGGCCTACCGCCTCGACCGCTTCGCCACCGGCCATCTCATCGACGAGAAGGGCATGGGCGCCCAGCCCAACCTGCACTGACGCTCCCTCCCTCCGCGGGGAGGGGACCTTCCTCCGTTCAGGATCGAAGCCATGCGCATCCGATGCCCCTCGTGCGGCGAGCGCGACAACGGCGAGTTCAGCTATCTCGGCGACGCCGCCCCCCTCCGCCCGGACGGGATGGAGGCCTCGGCGGAGGCCATGCACGACTACGTGTACCTGCGTGACAACCGTGCCGGGGAGATGCGCGAGCTCTGGTATCACGGTGCCGGCTGCCGCGCCTGGCTCGTCGTGACCCGCGACACCCGCACTCACGCCATCCGTGAAGTCCAGCCCGCCCGCGACGTCGCCAAAGCCCGCGCCACCACGCCTGCCGGGAGCGCGTCCCATGCTTGATCGCAGGCCGAACTTCGCTCCCTCCCCCGCAGAGGGGGGAGGGCTTGTGGGCTCCCAGCCCTTCCGCACCGCCGCGGGCGGGTTGATCGATCGCCGCCGCGCCCGGGACTTCACCTTCGACGGGCGGCGCCTCTCGGGGTTCCACGGCGACACCCTCGCCTCGGCGCTGCTCGCCAACGGCGTGCGGCTGGTCGGGCGCTCGTTCAAGTATCACCGGCCCCGCGGCATCCTCTCGGCGGGCTCGGAGGAGCCGAACGCGCTGGTCGAGCTGCGCTCCGGCGCGCGGCGCGAGCCCAACACCCGCGCGACCATGGCCGAGCTCTACGAGGGGCTGGAGGCGACGAGCCAGAACCGCTGGCCCTCGCTCGCGGTCGATGCGCTCTCGGTCAACGCGCTGCTGAGCCCCGTCTTCGCGGCGGGCTTCTACTACAAGACCTTCATGTGGCCGGCCGCGTTCTGGGAGGCGCTCTACGAGCCGCTGATCCGCCGCGCCGCCGGCCTCGGACGCGCCGCCGACGCCCCGGATCCCGACACCTACGAGCACATCCATGCCCATTGCGACGTGCTCGTCATCGGCGGCGGCCCCGCCGGCCTGTCGGCGGCGCTGGCGGCGGGCCGCTCGGGCGCCCGCGTCATCCTCGTGGACGAGGATTTTTCGTTGGGCGGTCGCTTGCTCGCCGAGCGGCGCGAGATCGATGGCCTGAGCGGTCCCGAATGGGTCGAACAGGCTGTCGCCGAGTTGAAAAACCTGCCCGAGGTGCGGTGTCTCTCCCGCACCACCCTGTTCGGCGTCTACGATCACGGCGCCTACGGCGCGGTCGAGCGGGTGTCCGACCATCTCGGCGTTCCGCCGGCCCACACGCCGCGCCAGCGGCTATGGCGCATCGTGGCCCGGCGCGCGGTGCTCGCTGCCGGCGCCATCGAGCGCCCGCACGTCTTCGGTGGCAACGACCGGCCCGGGGTGATGCTGGCCGGGGCGGTGCGGACCTACCTCAACCGCTATGGCGTGCTGCCCGGACACAGCCCGGCCGTCTTCACGTCGAGCGACGACGGCTGGCGCACGGTGGCCGACATCGCCGCTGCGGGCGGCCGGGTGGCCGCGGTGGTCGATTCCCGCTCCGAGGTGCCGGTGGCCCTGCGCCGCATGGCCGAATCCGCCGGTGCGCAGGTGGTGGCCGGCGGGCAGGTGATCGGCACCCGGGGGCACCTCGCCCTGTCGGGGATCGCCGTGCGCGATTCCTATGGCGGTACGCTCCACATCCCCTGCGATACGCTTGCCATGGCCAATGGCTGGAACCCGGTGGTCCACCTCGATTCCCACCTGTCCCGCCGTCCGGTCTGGTCGGAGGACATCCACGGCTTCGTGCCCGGCACGCTCCCCTCCGGCATGGTGGCGGCCGGGGCCGCGTCCGGCCGGCTGACGCTCTCCGAGGCTCTCGAAAGCGGCGCCCGCCTCGGCGCCGAGGCGGCGGAGTCCTGCGACTTCACGGCGACGGCGCCCGCAACGCCCCGCACCGATCCGGAATCGACCGCCCACACCCCGCTCTGGCGGGTCGCCAAGCCCAAGGGGAAGGCGTTCGTCGATTTCCAGAACGACGTGGCGGCCTCCGATGTCGAACTCGCCCATCGCGAGGGGTTCCGCGCGGTCGAGCATCTCAAGCGCTACACCACCCTCGGCATGGCGACCGACCAGGGCAAAACCTCGAACCTCGCCGGCCTCTCGATCATGGCCGAGCTGACCGGCCAGCCGATCCCCGCGGTCGGCACCACGGTGTTCCGCCCGCCCTTCACGCCGGTGGCGATCGGAGCCTTCGCGGGCCACCACCGGGCCAAGGAGTTCCGCGCCACCCGGCACGTGCCGAGCCATGCCTGGGCCACCGAGAACAACGTCCAGTTCCTGGAGACCGGCCTGTGGCTGCGCCCGGCCTATTTCCCGCGGGCCGGCGAGACCGACTGGCTCCAGACCGTGATCCGCGAGGTCGAGACCGTGCGGAGCAAGGTCGGGCTGTGCGACGTCAGCACCTTCGGCAAGATCGACATCCAGGGCCGCGACGCCCTGGCCTTCATCGAACGGGTCTGCGCCAACCCGTTCGGCACGCTCAAAGTGGGCCGCTCCCGCTACGCCCTGCTCCTGCGCGAGGACGGCTTCGTCCTCGACGACGGCACCGTCTCGCGGCTTTCCGAGACCCACTTCATCATGACGGCCTCGACGGCCAATGCCGCCCGGGTGATGCAGCACCTCGAATTCTGCCGCCAATGGCTCTGGCCGGAGCTCGACGTGCAGATGTCTTCCGTGAGCGAGCAATGGGCGCAATACGCGGTGGCCGGCCCCCGTGCCCGCGACGTGCTGAAGCGCATTGTCGATCCGGGCTTCGACCTGTCGAACGAAGCCTTTCCGTTCCTGGGTGCGGCCGAGATCACCGTCGGCGGCGGCATCCCGGCACGCCTCTTCCGCATCTCGTTCTCGGGCGAACTCGCCTACGAGATCGCGGTGCCGGCTGCCTACGGCGACGCGGCGTGGCGCGCCATCATGGGGGCGGGCCTGCCCTACGGCATCTGCCCCTACGGCGCCGAGGCGCTCTCGGTGATGCGCATCGAGAAGGGCCACGCGGCCGGCGCCGAGATCAACGGCCAGACCACGGCCCGCGACCTCGCCCTCGGCGGCATGCTCGCCAAGAAGAAGGACTATGTCGGCCGCCTGATGAAGGAGCGCCCGGCGCTGACCGACCCGGATCGCCCGATCCTCGTCGGTGTCCGCCCGGTCGATCCGAGCCAGCGCCTGCGGGCCGGGGCCCATTTCCTCGCCGTCGGCGCCGAGCCGAGTCTGGCGGCCGACGAGGGCACCATGACCTCCGTCGCCTATTCGCCGAGCCTCGGCCACTGGATCGGCCTCGGCCTGATCCGCCGGGGTCACGAGCGCCACGGTGAGCGGGTGCGGGCCTACGATCCGGTGCGCGGCGGCGATGTCGAGGTGGAAATCTGCAACGCCGCCTTCGTGGATCCGGCGGGGGAGAGGATGCATGGCTGAGCACGCGACCCTCTGGCGTCCCCGCGGGGCCTGGGCCGACACCGCGAGGCCCGGCCGCCACGGCCGGCGCGAGGGCCCGCCCGGCCTGATCGTCACCCCCCGCGAGGGGCTCGCGCTGGCGAGCGTCACGGCGGTGGACGGGGCCGAGGCGCGCCTCGCCGAAGCGATCGAGGCCCGGTTCGGCCTGTCCCTGCCGGAGCCCGGTGGGGCCCACCTCTCCGGCGAGGCCGGCCTGGTCTGGTCCGGGCCCGACCAGTGGTTGGCCCTCGGCGGCGCCCGGGGCGACCTCGACGGGCTCGGCGCGGCCCTGCGCGGCGCCGCGGCGGTGGCCGACCAGAGCGACGGGCGAGCCGTGCTGCGGCTCACCGGCCCGGATGCCCGCCGCGTGCTGGAGAAGGGCGTCGCGGTCGATCTCCACCCGCGCGCCTTCGGGCCCGGCCGCACGGCGGTGACGGCGATCGCCCATATCGGCGTGCAGATCTGGCAGCGCGACGACCGCCCGACCTACGACCTCGCGGTCGCCCGCAGCTTCGCGGGCAGTCTCTGGACCTGGCTCGAGGCGGCGGCGGCCGAGTTCGGCTGCGAGGTCCGCGCGAGCGCCTGAAGCGGGCCGCCGGACGTCATACCCCTCGACGATGAGGGTGCCCCATCGTCGAAGGCCGCCGCGGCCCCATCCGGTGCCGCTTGGGTCAAGCCTCCGCCAAGCAGGCGGTGATCTCGCAGGTGACGCCCGAAGGCGGGAAGTCGATGCGGGCGCCGCCCCCGAGTTCCGCCGCCAGACCGCGCTCGATCATCCGCGAGCCGAAGCCCCGGCGGGTCGGCGGGACGACCGCGGGGCCGAAGGCCTCCGACCAGGTCAGGCGCAGGCGCCGCACGCCGTTCTCCGGCGGGTCCGCCTCCCAGGTGATCGCGACGCGCCCCTCCGGCACCGAGAGGGCACCGTACTTGGCGGCGTTGGTGCACAATTCATGCAGCACGAGGCCGAGCGCCAGCGCGACCCGGGGCTGGAGCCGCAGGTCCGGCCCCGACAGGGAGAAGCGCGCCCCGCTGGTCTCGAACGGCCGCAGCACCTCCGCCACCACCGGGCGCAGGTCGGCCCCGGTCCAGCTCTCGCGGGTCAGGACATTGTGCGCCGCCGACAGGGCCAGCAGCCGCCCCTCGAAGGCATCCCGCTGCCGCCCCGCGGCGCCGTCGAGGCCGCGGAAGGTCTGGAGCGCGAGGGATTGCACCGTGGCCAGGGTGTTCTTCACCCGGTGGTTCAACTCGTCCACGAGGAGACGGCGGGCGCCGTCGCGCCGGGCGAGCTCGCCCGAGGCCGCCTCGAGCGCCGCGCCGATGTCGTTGATGTCCGCTACCGCGGTGCCGGGCAGGCGGGCGAGGGGCTCGCCGCGCCCGAGCCGGTCGGCCTGGGCGCGCACCGCATTGAGCGGGCGGGCGAGGCGTCCGGCGAGCCACCACGTCATCAGCGAGCCCGTGAGCGCCACGAGGAGGCCGGAGACCGTGATGGTCCGGCTCAGCTCCCGCACCGGGGCGAGCGCCCGGTCGGCCTCGACCCGGGCCGCGATGGTCCAGCCGAGCCCGGGATAATCCCGCAGGCCCCGGGTGTGCTCGGTGGCGAACAGGTAGGGCTTCGGCCCGTCCGGCCAGGGGCCGATGCGGGGCCCCTCGCCGGAGCCGCCGAGCGGCCGGGCGCCCGCCAGCGTCGTCCCGGGCAGGGTTCGCCGGATCAGGTCGGGCGGGCCGTGCAGCACCGTGCCCTCGCGCGACAGGAGCAGGATCTCGGTGCCGGCCCGCTGCCGGGTCAGCGAGCCCTCGAAGGCGGAGACCGTCTCCCGGGCCCAGGTCCAGTCGAGATGGGCCGCGACGACGCCCGCGAGCGAGCCGTCCGGCGCATGGACGGGCGCGGAGAGATCGAGCAGGCGCAGAGGCTCGTCGGTGTCGCGCGGCAGCACCTTGGCCAGCAGCATCGCATCATGCACGTCGCCGACGAAGGGGCCCTCCCGGCCGGCGAGGAAATAGTCGCGCCGCGACACGTCGGCGCCTTCGAGGAGCCCGTTGCTCGTCGCGACGATGCGGCCCGCGGGATCGGCGAAGAGCAGGATCGAGTAGGCCGGATAGGTCTTCTGCAGCCGCTCCAGCACGGCGCGCTTGGCCGAGAGCGGGCCGGGGGCGCGCAAGGTGTCGAGGGTGGCGGCGACCTGGATGTCGCGCCAGCGCTCGAACATGCCCTGGTCGAGGCTGCGCACCATGTGGGCGGCCAGTTCGTCGAGCTGCGCGCCGACCTCCTCCTCCAGCCGGACGGTCGCCTGACGGTGGACCAGGGCGGCGAAGGCCAGGGTCGAGACGACGCCCAGCGTCCCGAAGGCCAGAGCGAGGACGAGGCGCAGCGGCATGACCGGAAGCCGGAGCCGGCCGGGGCCGGCGCGCGGCCGCGCGGCGACCGCGGCCGGAGCCGAGGCGGGCGCGGGGGCGATGTCGACGTCGGACGGCATGCGCTGCGCCTCGCTTCACGCCGCGGCGGCGGCGGCGGGTCGAACCGGATCGGCCAAGCCTTCATCGCCCGGGTCCCCGGACCGGGCAATGCTCCCTCGCCGAGGAAACACATTTCAGGAACGGCGGCGTGCCGAACGGGACATGGGAACGATCGTGCGTTCGCGATTCGCCGGGCCATGAAAATGTGCCGGCGAAGCACCACTTCCGCGCGCGTCAAGAATGGTTCTCACGGCCGAGCTTGCCTAATTCTCGTCCCCAGGATTTTTCCAAGGACAGAGCATGGTGCAGGCAGCGATCACGAAGGCGAACCGCATCCGCAGGCTCTGGCCGAGCCGGGCCTTGCGCGCACCGCCGCCTCCGGGGGTGGTCGAGCGTCCTCGTACCGCGCCCACCCGCGACGAGCCCCTGCCCCCGCGCGGTCTCACCGCCCACGAACTGATCGCCATGGCCCGCGCCGCCCGCGCGCGCAGCCTCGACGACGAGCGAGACGTCCCGGCGACCGGGCCCGGTCGCATTCTCTAACCTCGCCTGCCGAAACGGCTTTTTGCCGAGAGCCGGCGCCCCCGCGCGGGCCGGTGCGCGCGCCGGAGACGGCCCCCCGCCCCCGCGGCAGCCCCTCATTCACCCGTCGAGGCCCCAAACGAAACACGCCGCCCGCCCCGCTGGGGGACGGACGGCGTCGCGCGGTGGCGAACGGTGTTTGCCTATTGCACCAGAGCCAGGCGCGACCGCCCCTCGGTGGCGCAGGTGCGGATCGCCGGCTCGGCATGGCCGGCAAAGAAATCCTCGATCAGGTCGCGCAGAACCTCGGCGAGGTCGGCGCCCCGGTCCGCCTCGACATGGATCTCGCTGCCGACCGAGCGGCCCAGACTCGGCCCCCCGCTGCTCGCGAGCGCGGCGAGGCGCTCGTCGTATTCCGCGCCGAGACCCGTGACCGCGATGTAGTTGCGCCCGCCGAGCACCGGCCCGTACCGCACGGCAATGCGCAGCTCCTTGTCGGCGGCGTTGCGCAGGATCGCGGTGAAGCCGACGAAGTCGTCGCGGTCGACCTCCGGCGTCGGGCAGACGATCCGCCCGTGGCTGATCCCGTCTTCCTCCAGCACCTCCGCCATCAGCGTCAGCGCCTCGGCGATCGGCGCGAGCGCCCGCGTGCCTTCCTCCAGGAGCCGGGCCCGGACCCGGTTCTTCTGGGCGTCGGCGGCGCGCAGGCGGGCGCGGAAGCGGTTCTTGATGTCGAATGGGTTCGTCATGAAGCGATCCCCGTGTCGGGTGTCGGACAAATCTTGATAAGTCGAAAGTTAGAAAACCACCGAGTAAACGTCAAGCTGATGCACAGTATTCGCGCCTGCTTCGATTATGAGCGGCTGCGCAGAGTTTGGCCATGCATTGTTTTTGAGCAATCTCCGGCAGGCCGGTTTGTGTGCGGCGCACGCGGGGGGGACGGGCGGGCGCGGCCCGCGTTGCGCCTCGCGGACGAAAGCGCGTATCCGGGGCAACCAGGCCGGTCGGGGCCGGTTCCGGGAGGCTCGAGGCGGCGCCCGGCGCTCCGGAGGCGCCGCGGCGTCTCGGGACCCGCCGGTCTCCCCACCGTCGGACCGTGCGAGGGGAGGATGGCTGTGGCGGGTTCGATCGCAAGCATGACGGGCTTTGCCCGCGCCGCCGGCACGACCGGCGCGGTGCAGTGGCTCTGGGAGATCCGCTCGGTCAACGGGCGCGGCCTCGACATCCGCGTGCGGGTGCCGAACGGCTTCGAGGCGGCCGGCGAGGCGGCCCGGGCCGCGCTCTCCGGCGCCCTGGCCCGTGGCCAGTGCCAGCTTACCCTGACGGTCAACCGCCCCGAGACGGCGGCGCGGGTGCGCATCGACGAGGCGCTGCTGGCCGACCTTGCCGCGTCCGTCGCCCGGGTCCCGCGCCCGGCGGGCGTGGCCCCGGCGACCCTCGACGGGCTCCTGTCGGTGCGCGGCGTCGTCGAGATCGAGGCGGAGGCGCCGGGCGATCCCGAAGTGCTGAACCGCGATCTCGCCGCGGGC
>NZ_CAKLBV010000089.1 GCF_920984675.1 Methylobacterium sp. Leaf118 | reverse complement strand
GGCGCCCGCCGCCGCGCGGATCGCGCCCCTCGCCCGCGGCGACGTGGCGGCCTTCGAAGCGGCCAAGACCCCGCGCCCGGCCCCGGCGCTCGCCTTCCGGGGACCGGACGGCGCCCCGACCGATCTCGAGGCGCTGCGCGGAAAACTGCTGCTCGTGAACCTGTGGGCGACGTGGTGCGCCCCCTGCAAGGCCGAGATGCCGGCCCTCGACCGGCTCGAGCGCGACCTCGGCGGCGACGGTTTCCGGGTGGTGGCGATCAATGTCGAGACGCGCAACCTCGACAAGCCCGCGGCCTGGCTCAAGAACGCCGACATCCGGCATCTCGTCTCTTACGGCGATCCGGAGGGCAAGGTGCTGCCGACGCTGCAATCGGCCCTGGGCTCGACCGGCCTGCCGACCACGGCGCTGATCGACGCGCGGGGCTGCCTGCTCGGCGTCATGAAGGGCCCGGCCGAGTGGTCGAGCCAGGATGGCCAGCGGCTGATCCGGGCCGCGCTCGGGACGGGCGCCTGATTCGGGTGGCGGGCGGGGCGCCGGGGCGGTCGAAGGCCGGCGAGGACGCGCCATGACCGCGCCCCCGCACAAGCCCGTCCGCTCCCGCCCGCGCCCTCTCTCGGCGATCCGGACCGCCCTGGCGAACGAGGCCGCGGGCGGCGTCGTGCTGATGGCGGCGGCCGCCGGCGCGCTCGCGGTAGCCAACTCGCCCTGGGCGGAGGCCTACCACCACGCCCTTCACGTCCCTCTCGGGCCCTTGAGCCTGCTGCACTGGATCAACGACGGCCTGATGGTCGTGTTCTTCCTGCTGGTGGGCCTCGAGATCAAGCGCGAGGCACTCGACGGGCAGTTGCGCCGCTGGCCCGACCGGGTGCTGCCGGGGCTCGCCGCCGGCGCCGGCATGGTGGCGCCCGCCCTCGTCTACCTCGCCTTCAATCTCGGCTCCGGCACGGCCCGGGGCTGGGCGATCCCGGCGGCGACCGACATCGCCTTCGCGCTGGGCGTGCTCGCCCTGCTGGGGTCGCGCGTCCCGGTCTCGCTCAAGATCTTCCTGTCGGCGGTGGCCATCGTCGACGACCTCGGCGCGGTGGTCGTCATCGCCCTGTTCTACACGAGCCGCCTCGATGCCGGGATGCTCGCCGGCGCCCTCGGCGTGCTCGGGCTGCTCTTCGCCCTCAACCGCTTCGGCGTGCGGGCGCTCACGCCCTATCTCGGCCTCGGCCTCGTCCTGTGGTTCCTCGTCCTGCGCTCCGGGATCCATGCCACCGTGGCGGGAGTGCTGCTCGCCCTGTTCGTGCCGATCCACCCGAGCCCGGGCCGGCCGGAGGACACGACCTCGCCCCTGCACCGGCTGGAACACGGCCTGAGCCCCTGGGTCGCCTTCGGGATCGTGCCGCTCTTCGGCTTCGCCAATGCGGGCGTCACCCTGGTCGGACTGCCGCTCGGCGCGCTCCTCGACCCCGTGACGCTGGGCGTCGCGCTTGGCCTGTTTCTCGGCAAGCAGGCCGGCATCTTCGCCGCCGTGCGCCTCGCGGTCGCCGCCGGGATCGCGGCCCGGCCGGCGGGGGCGAGCTGGGGGCAGGTCTACGGCGTGGCGCTGCTGTGTGGCATCGGCTTCACCATGAGCCTCTTCATCGGCGGGCTGGCCTTCACCGACGGCCTGCACGGGACCGAGACCAAGCTCGGCGTGCTGGGCGGCTCGCTCCTGTCGGGAATCGTCGGCGCGGTGGTGCTGATGCGGGCCCGGGGGAGGGACCAGAACGCCTGAGCGCCAGAACGTCTGAAGCCTGGCCCGGAATACCCTCCGGGCTGGGCGGACGGTGAGGGATCTCGCAAGGTTCGGACCTGTCACACGGATGTCCGCATGCGTTGCGACCGGTGCGTGCGAAGTGTAGCCCGGTTGCCATGCGGTACTATCTCGGCCTCGCAACCACCTTCCACGATCCGGCCCTGGCCCTGGTCGGGCCGGACGGTGCCGTGTTGTTCGCCGAGGCCGCCGAGCGCTTCCTGCAATACAAGCGGGCGCCGAATTGCGAGCCCGATCCCGGCACCCGCATGGGCGGCCTCCTCCAGGAGCACGTGCCGGCGGGCGCCGAACTCGTCATCGCCTCCTCCTGGGGCGGGCAGTTCGCGGATTTCCTGAAGGGTCAGGCGGCGTCCGGGGCCTTCGACCTTCCGGCGCTCGCCGCCCATCCCTCGACCCTCAACCGCTCCTTCGTGCCCGAGCGGGCCGAGCGGATCTTCATCGCCGACCTCCACGCCATGCAGGCGCGGGCGGGGAACGGCACGATCTTGGCGCTCGACAACGAAACGCGCGGCTTCGGCGGGCGGCCCCGCGCGACCATCGCCGGGCAGCGCCGCTACACCCACCACCTCGCCCACGCGGCCTACGCGCTCTGGGGCAGCCCGTTTTCGGAGGCGACCGCCCTCGTCGTCGACGGCATGGGCGAGACCGGGTCCGCGGCGATCTTCCGGCTGCGGGACGGGCGCATCGAGGAGGTGCGCCGCCACCGCGGGCGCGGCTCGGTCGGCTTCCTCTACGGGCTCGTCACGGATCTCGCCGGCTTCGACCAGATCAAGGGCGAGGAATGGAAGATCATGGGGCTCGCCCCCTATGGCCGCAGCGATCCGGTTCTGATGGACCTGCTGCGGCGCCTCTATTCCCTCGAGGACGGGCGGCTCCGCTTCGCCGACAGCGCGACCGTGCAGACGGTCGCCGCCGCGGTGCTGGCGCGGCGGCCGACGGATCTGGGCGAGCAGGGCTGGGCCGACCTCGCCCGCTGCGGCCAGGACATTTTTTCGGAGTTGATGGACGGGCTCGTGGCCGAGGCCTGGGCGCTGGCGCCCGGCGAAAACCTCGTGATCGCGGGCGGCTGCGGGCTCAACTCGTCCTATAACGGCCGCGTCCTCGCCCGCTCGGGCTTCCGGCGGCTCCACGTCCCCTCGGCGCCCGCCGATGACGGCAACGCCATCGGCGCCGCCTGGCTGGCGCTGGCCGAGGACAGACCCGACTGGACAGGCCCGAAGGCGGAGGCGCGCCCGCTCACGCCCTATCTCGGCTCGATCGTCTCGACCGAGCCCCTGGCGCGGATGGCCGCCTGGGAGCCCCGGGCCCGATGCCTCGGCTACGAGGGCGTGACGCGGGCGGCCGCCACCATCCTCGCCGAAGGCGGGCTCGTCGGCTGGGTGCAGGGGCGAGCGGAGTTCGGGCCCCGCGCGCTCGGCAACCGCTCGATCCTGGCCGATCCGCGGCCGGCCCACGCCAAGGACGCGCTCAACGCCAAGGTGAAGTACCGCGAGGCCTTCCGCCCCTTCGCGCCCTCGATCCTGGCCGAGGCCGGGCCGGACTGGTTCGAGGATTATGCGGATAGCCCCTACATGGAGCGCACGCTGGTCTGGCGCGCGGCGGTGCGGGATCGGGTGCCGGCCGTCGTCCACGCCGACGGCACCGGCCGGCTCCAGAGCGTCACGCGGGAGCGCAACCCGCGCTACGCGGCCTTGATCGCGGCCTTCGCGGACCTGTCCGGCGTGCCGATCCTGCTCAACACCAGCTTCAACGTGATGGGTAAGCCGATCCTCCACACGGCGGAGGACGCGATCCTGATGTTCACCACCACCGGCCTCGACGCCGTCGTGGTCGAGGACTGGATTCTGACGAAAGCGCCGCCGGCCTGATGTGTCGCTGCACTCCCTTCCCATCCCGAGGCGCACGGCAACGCGGGCCTCGGGATGAGGGGGAGCCGCTCGGCGGCCGGAACCGTCCGAACGGTCGAGGCGAACCCGAAGAAACTACTCGCAGACCTCGATGCTCTTGTAGGTGAACTCGATCTCGTTGAGCCACACCTTGCGCCGCTCGTAGTGGCAGATCGGGCCGCGGCGCGGCGGCGGGGCGACGTAGACCGGGCCCTCCTCGACATAGACCGGGCGGGGCGCCGGGCGCGGAGGCGGGGGCGGGGCGTTGTTGAGCAGCGCGCCGAGGGCGAGACCGCCGACGATGCCGGCGGCGGCGCCGCCGATCAGCGCGCCGTTGCGGCCGTCACGGGCCGAGGCCGGCCCGGCGGAGACGAGGGTCGCGGCGAGGAGTGCCGCGCAGACGCCCTTCCGGGCGAAAGAGACGAACGGAGCAGGCACGGATTGAAACCTCCACGGGACGTACCGTCACGCTAACCCGCGCGGGCTTAAGGATTGGCGAACGCGCCTGCCGGCCCGCGTTCAGATCACCGCGTCGAGGCTCGCCACGACGGCGCGGGGCGGCAGGTCCGGATATTCGTCGGGCGCCTCCCTGCGATTGACCCAGACCCCGTCGAGGCCGAAGGCGGCGGCCCCCGCGATGTCCCAGCGGTTCGAGGAGAAGAACAGCACCCCTTCGCGCGCCGCCCCGAGCCGGTCGAGCACGAGCTGGTAGGCGGCGGGCGCGGTCTTGAAGATGCGGGCGGGCTCGACCGAGAGCACCGCGTCGAGCCGCGCGCCGAGCCCGGACGCGGCGACCGCCCGCTCCAGCATCGCCGGGTTGCCGTTGGAGAACAGGGCGGTTGTGAGGCCCGCCGCGCGCAGGCGCTCCAGAACGCCGGCGACCTCCGCATAGGCGTCGAGGTCGCGATAGGCCTCGAGCAGCGGTTTCCGCAGGGCCTTGTCGATCGCGGGATGCTTGGCCAGGGCGACATCGAGCGCCCGCTCGGTCAGGGTCCAGAACGGTTCGTAGCGGCCCATCAGGCCGAGGACCCAGCTGTATTCGAGCTGCTTGACCCGCCACAGCTCCGACAGCGCCACCGCGTCCGGGCCGATCGCGGCGGCGTGGCGCGCCACCGCCGAATGCACGTCGAACAGGGTGCCATAGGCGTCGAAGACCGCGTGGGTCCTGCCTGCGAGGAGATCGGGACGAGCCATGCGGAGGCAGCTGGAGCGGACGCCCGCGCCGGCTACCTGCGGCGCAAGCGCACGCCGAACAGGCGCATCACGGACAGGAGCGCGCCGGCATAGGCGAGCGCCCCGGCGAGCCCGAGCAGCGCCAGCACCGCGATGTCGCGGAAATGGGGGAGGGCGGGCACGATCCGCTCGGCGAAGGGCAGGCCGTAGACGGCGAGCCCGGCGAGCAGGAGGCTCGCCACCGCCACCGCCGCCACGGTGACGAGGAGACCGCGCCCGGGCGCGGTCCAGCCCCGGCGGAGGGCGAGCGCGTAGAGCAGGCCGAGATTGATCCAGGCCCCGATGGCGGTGGCGAGGGCGAGGCCGGCGACGCCGTAGGGGCCGGTGAGCACGAGCTTGAGCGCCACGTTGACCGCGATGCCGGTGAGCGAGGCGTAGAGCGGCGTCTTGGTGTCCTGCCGGGCATAGAAGCTCGCCACCGCCGAGCGCACCAGCACCACCGCGGGAAGCGCCAGCCCGTAGGCCGCGAGCACCGCGGCCGACCGCGCGGCATCCTCCGCCGTGAAGGCGCCGCGCTGGAACAGGCCCGCCATGATGAGCCCCGGCACGGTCAGGAAGGCGATCGCGAAGGGCATCGACAGCGCGAGCGAGAACCCCGCCGCCCGGTTCTGGGCCGCGTGCGCCCCGGCGACGTCGCCTGCCGCGAGGCGACGGCTCATCTCGGGCAGGAGCACGGTGCCCGCTGCGATGGCGATGACGCCAAAGGGCAGCTGGTAGAGCCGGTCGGCGTAGTAGAGCGCTGAGACCGCGCCGACCGGCAGGAAGCTCGCGATGATGGTGTCGGCGAACGAGGCGATCTGAAACCCCGCCGAGCCGATCACCGCCGGCCCCAGCACCGTGAAGAAGCGGCGCATGTCAGGATCGCGCAGGGAGGGGCGCACCAGACGCGGCGCGTAGGCTCCGCGGCGCGCATCCCACCACACCAGGGCGAATTGCAGCACGCCCGAGACCGAGACGCCCCAGGCGGCGGCATGGGCCGCATTCGGGAACAGGAAGGCCAGCGCCAGCGCAGCCAGCATCGCGAGGTTGAGGAGCACCGGCGCCCCGGCCGCGGCGGCGAAGCGGCGATGCGCGTTCAGGATGCCGGAGAACAGGGTCACCAGCGTCATGAACAGCAGATAGGGGAAGGTGATCCGGGTCAGGCTCACGGCGAGCGCGAACCGGTCGGCATCCTCGGAGAAGCCGGGTGCCAGCGCCCGCACCACCCAGGGCATCGCCGGCAAGGCCAGCGCCAGCAGCGCCACCTGCACGAGCAGCATCAGGGTGAAGACCCGGTCGGCGAAGCGTTTCGCGGCGCCCGCTTCGCCGGCCTCCTCAAGCCGCGCATAGGCCGGCACGAAGGCGGTGTTGAAGGCGCCCTCGCCGAAGATCGCGCGGAAGTGGTTCGGCAGGCGGAAGGCGACCACGAAGGCATCGGCCATCGGCCCGGCGCCCATGACGGCGGCGGTGACCACGTCGCGGGCAAAGCCCGTGACCCGCGAGACCAGCGTCCAGCCGCCGACGGAGAGGATCGAGCGGATCATTTTTTTCGGATCTGATCCCGTGCGAGGGACGCGGCACCCGGCCGTGCCGCCGTCGTCGCGCAGTAGACCGCTCCGGAAGACGGCGACAAGGACCGCTCGGCCACGCCCCTCGGGAGATGCGCCGCCGCGGGCCCTGTCGGGCGCCGTCGATGCTGTTCTGGAAGACTTCGAACGGCGCGGGGGCCGGAGGCGCGGGCACGCCCCGTCTGCTCGGATCGCACGGAGAGGCGGCCTCGATCCGAACGGCCGCCGCGCCGGCATCGGTCGGGATGAGCGTGGCGGCGGCCCACACCGCCGCCCGCACGAACCGTTGGAGCACCGGTCGCATCCCGACGTGGCGCCGCCCGGCGAAGGGCAGGGCGGCGCGCCTCGTCAGGTGAGGCCGATCAGGCCTTCGCCTCGCCGTACAGCTTCTCGACGTATTCCCAGTTCACGAGGTTCTCGAGGAACGCCTTGAGGTAGTCGGGCCGGCGGTTGCGGTAGTCGATGTAGTAGGAGTGCTCCCATACGTCGACGCCGAGGATCGGGGTGGCGCCGTGGACCAGCGGGTTCTCGCCGTTGGGGGTCTTCAGGATGGCGAGCTTGCCGTCCTTGACCGCGAGCCATGCCCAGCCCGAGCCGAACTGGCCGACGCCGGCCTGGATGAAGTCGGTCTTGAACTTCTCGTAGCCGCCGAGATCCTCGTCGATCTTCTGGGCCAGCGCGCCCGGAGGCGTGCCGCCGCCATTGGGCTTCATCCAGTTCCAGAAGTGGAGGTGGTTGAAGTGCTGGCCGGCGTTGTTGAACAGCGCCTGATTGGTGTTGTAGCTCGCCTTGACGATCTCTTCGACGCTCTTGCCGACGAGGTCGGTGCCCTCGAGCAGCTTGTTGCCGGTGTCGACATAAGCCTTGTGGTGCTTGTCGTGGTGAAACTCGAGGGTTTCCTTCGACATATACGGGCCCAGCGCGTCATAGGCGTAGGGCAGCTCGGGCAAGGTGAAGGTCATGGGCATCTCCTGAGGGCTCAGGGCCTCGCGGGCATCGGGAAGTCGGGCGCGGAGGGGGTTTCGGCGCGCGGCCGGCGAGGCGACCGGCGGGTAGGTAAGTCGCATCCCCGGGCTCGGCAACGCCCGAGAGTCTCTCGGCACAGCCGCGGAAACGCCGGATTTCCACGCGCAGGCTCCCCACGGAATTTTGCAATGCGCGGCCCGGGGTTTATCGTCGGCTCCTCATCCGCGACAATCAGTCGAGAGTACCATGGTCGTCGCGCTGCTCGCGCTCAGTCTCATCATGATCCTCGGCGGCGTGGCCGCCGTCGTGCAGGGCTTCCCCTATGTCCGCCTGGAGAGCGGCCTCGCCATGGTGATCGGGGGATCGACCGCGGCCTCGGCCGGGGTGATCCTGCTCGGCCTGACCGCGGTGGTCGATCGCCTCCGGCGGCTCCAGGGCGCCCTGGCCCGCCTGCGAATGGACGCCCGCGACGTCGTCGCGGAATCCCGGTCGGCCCCGGCGCCAGTCGCGCCCATCGCGGTCGCCCCCCCGGCGGACCCGGCCCTGGCCGGGGCGGCGGGACTCGCGGGCCTCGGGCTCGGAAGCCTTGGCGGCCTCGGCGCCGCCCGCGCCGGCGGACGTGGCACCGAACCGGTCTTCGAGGAGCCGATGTTCCCCGAGTCTGTCCGCCCCGACTTCATGCCCTCCGAGCCCGTCCTCTCCGAATCCCCGCGCGAGAGCCGACGCGAGGTCGAGCCGCTCCTGCCGGACCTTCTGCCGGAGCCCACGCCGCGCGCCGTGGAGGACGACACGCTGTTCGTCGCCCCCCCCGCCCCGGCGGCGCCCGTCCCGGCCGCGCTCCCAGCGGAGCCCGCCGCCGAGGCGATCGGCCTGCGTCCATCCCTCGACGCGCCAGCGCCTACCCCGGAGGCCGAGCCGACCCTGACCCCGGAGGCCCCCGAAGCCGCCGCGCCGACGCCCGAAGCGCCGAAGCCGCCGGAGCGCCACGCGGTCGGCAGCTACGCCTCGGGCGCCAACACCTACGTGATGTTCTCCGACGGCTCGATCGAGGCCGATACGCCGCGGGGCCGCTTCACCTTCGAGTCGCTCGACGAGCTCAAGAGCTTCGTCAACGCGGGCGGCGAGGAAGCGCGGGGCGCCGCCTGACCGGACCGCGCCGGTCCCGGAGGCTTGCCGAGCAGGCTGCGCCTTGGGTCGGGCCTGCGCCCGATCGGGCCACGGCGCACGGCCCGAGACCGTCCGGCCGCCACGGCCGGGTGGCCGGACGGATTCGATCCATGAATGGGCAGGGGGCGTGATGGCGCGGTCGCGCCCGGGCCCCCGAGCGCAGACCGGATGCGGGCGGCCCCGGGTCGGGCGCGGCCGTCAGGCCAGCGGGTTCAGCGCCGGGTTGCGGGCCGGAAGCGGCGCGGCGAGCGTCAGGTGAAACCCCTCGGGCGGGTATTCCGTCGTGATCCGCGCCTGGACCTGGGTGGTCAGCACCCGCTGCAGCAGGCGCGAACCGAAGCCCTGGCGGGTCGGCGGGGCGACCACGGGTCCGCCGCTCTCCTGCCAGTCGAGATGGAGCGCGCCCGCCTCGAGGCCCCAGGTGATCGCGACCCGTCCGCGCCCCGTGGAGAGGGCACCGTATTTGGCGGCGTTGGTGGTGAGTTCGTGGATCGCCATGCCGATCGGCACCGCGATGTCGGAGGGCAGGTCGACCGGCGGCCCGTCGAGGACGATGCGCCGGTCGGGCGCGGTCTCGGTCTCGCTCTCGGCGTAGGGCATCAGCTCGGAGGCCAGCAGGTCGCGCAGGCTCGCGGTCTGCCACGTCGCCTCGGTGAGCACGCTATGGGTGTGGGCGAGGGACTTGATGCGGCCGACGAAGGCCTCGTGGAAGCTGTCGATGCTGGTGGCCGTGCGCGCCGTGGAGCCGACGATGGCCTGGACGGTGGCGAGCGTGTTCTTCACCCGGTGGTGCAGCTCGCGGATGAGCAGGCTGCGCCGCTCCTCGGACAGGTGACGGTCGGTCACGTCGGCGACGACGCCGATCAGGCGCCGCGGCAGCCCGCCCGCCCCGTCCCGCTCGAACTTGCCGGCCATGTCGATGGTGCGCCACGTGCCGTCGTCGTGGCGGCGGATGCGGGCGGTGGCGTGGAGGATCGCGTCCTCGCGCAGCGCCCGCGCGATCGCCTGCCGGAAGGCCGGCCGGTCCTCGGGATGCAGGATCTCCTTGAGGAAGGTCGACTTGCCGATGCTGCCCTCTTCCGGCCGCCGGCCGAACAGGGCAAACATCCGCTCGTTCTCCCAGGTCGCCCGGTCGTCGAGGACGTGCCACTCGAAGATGCCGAGATTGGCCACCGTGGTGGCGACCCGCAGGCGCTCCTCGCGCTCGGCCAGGGCGACCCGGGCCTCGACCCGGGTGGTGATGTCCTGCACCACCCCGACGACGCCGGTGGGCGTGCCGTCCTCCGACAGGAGCGTCTGACCGCGGGCGCCGATCCAGATCTCGGCATCGTCGGTCGCCCGGCGGAACCGGGTCTGGAACTCGTAAGCGTGCCGGTGGGCGATGGCATCGGACACGTTGGCGCGGATGCGCTCGGAATCGGCCGGATCGATCCGGTCGCGCATCGCCGCCCAGGTGACGGAGCGGCCCGGGGCGTAGCCGAGGATCTGCGCGGCCCGGCGCGAGAAGGCCATCTGGCCGGTGGTCAGGTCCCAGCGCCACTCGCCGAGGCCCGCCGCGGTGAGCGCGTCGCGGTTCTGCTCGGCCCGCACCAGGTCGTCGGCATCCACGAGCTCGACCACGGCGACCCGCTCGGCGCCCGCCTCCTGAGCGAGGGTGAGGCGCAGGTCGATCACGCTGCCATCCGCCCGCAGCCAGCGGCGGATGCCGGCCTCGACGCCGCGCGCCTCCCGTTCCAGAACCTCGGCGGCCGGGCGCCCGTCGAGGGCGCCGGGCTCGTAGCCGAGCCAGCGGCACAGGCAGGGATTGGCGGCCCGGATCGTGCGGCCGTCGGGCGCGAGCACGGCCAGGCCGACCGGCGCGGCATCGAAGGCCGCGCGGTACAGGCCGGGCGAAACGTCCGGCGATCGAGAACCCTGGTCCGCCCTGTCGAGCAATCCCTTCCCCGTGCAACGGCCCGCGCCGGTGCGGCAGGCGGGCGACGGCTGGTCCGCCGCGGATCGCAAGCGGAGCCGTCCGGAGGGCCGCAGCATGGCCGAGACCGCGACCGCCGACAAGGCCCGCGCCCGAGGCAAGCCCTATCTCGGGCGGCGGGTCAACAGGGCCGGCACGGCGGCAGCGAGCATCCGCCCGGCCCGGATCACCGCGCCGGCCTCGCCCGGGCCGCCCCGGGCGAGGGCCCGGAGGAGGCGCACCGGCAGGTTCACCGCGAAGGCGGCGGCGAGCACGCCCATGAGGGCGGCGCGGCCGTGATGCTTGCCCGCATAGAGCGCCTGGGCGCGCAGGAAGTAGAACAGGCGCCGGTCCTTCACCGCCTCCGTGGTGCCCTGGCCGCGATGGCGGATGACGGCCTGTGCGGCGTGGCACACGGCGAAGCCCGCCTGGCCCGCCCGGGTGCAGAGATCGGCATCCTCCCAGTAGACGAAGAAGCGCTCGTCGAAGCCGCCGAGCCGCGCGAAGAGCGGGCGGCGGATCATCAGGAAGGCCCCCATCACCGCGTCGACGGGCCGCGTCTCGGCGTGGTCCCAATCGAGCCGGAAATGCGAAGCGACCCGGCCCGGCAGCACCCGGTCGAGGAACAGGGTATGGGCGAGGAGGCTCCGACCGGTCGGCGTGCGGGCGCAGGTCCGCTGGGTGGCGCCGCTCGCGTCGACCAGCCGGGCGCCGACGATACCGGTGCGGGGGTCGGCCTCCAGCACGGCGCGGGCCGCCCCGAGGCCGGTGCGGCTCACTTCGGTATCCGGATTGAGGAACAGGATCGCGTCCGCTCTGCCCAGGGCCGCGCCCTGGTTGCAGGCGCGGGCGAAGCCGAGATTGTCGGCATTGCGCAAAACGGTGACGGCGAGGTCCGGCCGTTCCAGGCCCTCGGCGGAGCCATCGGTGGAGGCGTTGTCGACGACGACGACGCGGAGCGCCGCCGCGTCGTCACAGGCGGCGAGGCTCGCCAGACAGGCGGCGAGCTGGTCGCCCGCGTTCCAGTTGACGATCACGACGTCGAGGGACGCGCTCACGGCGGGGCATCCTCGGGCCGCCCGAGCCGGCCGCGAAGGCCGGCCGCGAAGGCCCTCAGCAGCCGGGCGAGCAGGCCCGGACGGAAGCCGTGATGGGCCCAGTAGAGGCCGATCTGGATCGGCAGATAGGCCATCTGCCGCAGCTTCCAGCGCAGCGGCACGTGGCGCAGGCGCCAGCCGAAGGCGGTGTTGCGCAGGTAGACCGCCATGCGGAACGGCGGCTGCTCGGGCATCGCCAGGGGCAGGAAGCGGGACCGGATCGTGCCGCGTCCGACGCTGTGGGGAATCGCGGTGGCGGGGTCCATCCAGCAGCTGAAGCCCCGCGCCCAGGCCCGGAAGCACCATTCGAGATCGACGGCGTCGATGAAGTAATCCTCGCGGAAGGGGCCGACATGGCGCAGGGCCGCGAGATCGACCAGCGAGCCGGAGGTCGCCAGAAACTCCACCGGCATCAGCGCGCCGCGCAGGGCGATGCCGGGGCGCAGGGGATAGCGCGGCGCCTTGTGGCCGAGCTTCGGGGCCGGCGCCGGGCCGATCGCGGCGGGCGGCGGCCCCCGGCCGACGAGACGATCCAGGGCGAGGCCGAGGGCGTGCGCCGTGTCGGGGCCGGTATCGGCATCCTGATCGAGCAGGAACAGGCGCCCGTGGCCAGCGGCTTCGGCCGAAGCGGCGAGGGCGTTGAGCGCGGCGGCGATGCCGAGATTGCGCCCCGGCCCGAGGCAGATCAGCCCGTCCGCGGCATCGAGCCGGGCCCGCGCCTCGGGAGGGATGCCGCCATTGTCGAAGACGAAGACCGGCAGGACTCCGCAAAAGCGCTCGACGATCCGGGCGACCTGCACGGTCGAGGGACGGAAGAGCACGACCGCCACGGCGGTCTCGTTCACGGGCGAAGGGTCGATGGGCGTCACGGGGGCCCCGGGGCGGTGAGGCGCCGGCCTACGGCAAGTCTTCTCCCGCAGGCAAGTCTTCTCCTGCAGGCAAGTCTTCTCCCGCAGGCAACTGTTCGCCCCCATGCAAGCGGGCGTCCCTGTCCGATCGCTCGGTTTCCGATCGCTCCGTGCGAGCCCGCCACGCCCGTGCCGATCGCGCCTACTCCACCACGAGCTTGTAGCTCCGCGCCGGCCTCGGACTGGCGCCGCGCTCCAGGCCGTTGAGGACGAGGAAGCGATCCGCGGCCCGGTCGGGCACCGCCATGTTGCGGGCGAGGCTCTCGACGGTGTCGCCGGGCGCGGCGGTCACGATCTGGAGATGGGCCGGCTTGAGGCTCGCGGCCTCCTCGGGCTCGATCGGGCGCAGGCTCTCGACCCAGCGGCGGAAGGCGGGCTCCGGATCGGTCGTGCCCTTGGCCGCCATGATCATCCGGTAGGTCGTCTCGCCCATACGGATCGCCGCGAGGCGGAAGGTCCAGTCCTTGCCGCGGGAGAGCGCGGTCACGGCCGAGCGCCCGCCGATGATGCGGTTCTCGACGGAAGAACCCTCGATCGCGTCGTTCCAGGTGGCGCGCAGCACGTCCTCCAGACCGCGGTCGCCGCTGGCCTCGACCTGATCGAACAGCAGGCGGCTCCGGCCGTCGGGGGTGGTGCCGAGGACAGCGTTGCGGGTGTTCTCGATGGCGAAGCCGTCCGGCACCTCGAAGGCGATGCGCAGGCCCGGATGCAGGAAGCGGCGGGCGCGGACCATGCCCTCGCCGGGATTGTCGCCGTAGGCGAGCCCGTCGATCGCCGCGAGGTAGCGGGCGCGCTCGTCCACGCCGAGGCCGGGCGCGCCGATGCGCCGGGCCGCCCGGGTCACCAGGGCGATGCGCTCGGTGGTGGCCGGGTGGGAGGCGAGCATGTCCGGCTCGCCCGGGCTGCCGGTGCCGGTCTTGAGCGCCATGGTGCGGGCGAGGGCTTCCAGGAAGCGGCTCGCGCCGAACGGATCGTAGCCGGCCTGGGCCAGCACCCGCACGCCGCTCGTGTCGGCCTCGAGCTCCTGCTCGCGGGAGAAGCGGGCGAGGGTGAACTTGGACTGGTTTTCCAGCTGGGCCCCGGTGACCGGATCGTTGAGCACGTCGGCCACGACCCGGCTCACGAGTTGCGAGCGCAGGGCCATCTCGGTGCGGGCGGTGGCGTGCCGCAGCGTCACGTGGGCGATCTCGTGGGCGAGCACCGCCGCCACCTCGGAGGTGTCGGAGGCGAGCGCCAGCAGGCCGCGGGTCACGTAAAGACGGCCGCTCGGCAGGGCGAAGGCGTTGACGACGGGCGAATCGAGCAGGGTGACCACATAGGCCTCGTCCGGCCGCTCGCTGGCGCGGACCAGCCGCTCGGTCACCTCCGTCAACAGTCGATGCGCCGCGGGCGCGCGGTACTCGCCGCCGAAGGAGGCGACGAGCTTGGCGTGGTCGGCATCGTCGCCCGTGCGGGCGCGGCCGGTGGTCTTGGGCGCCTGCTCCGGGACCTTGATGACCGCGGGCGTCAGCACGCTGCCGGTATGGTCGCCGGCGCAGGCCGAGAGCAGGGCCACGAGCCCGGCGGAGGCCAGGACGCCCGCGCGCCGTCCCGCACGGCGCCGCGAGGCGCCCTGTCGCGAAGATGGGTTGTGCCGATCCCCCGTCATGCCGTTCAGCGCCGCGGCGCCCGCTCCCCCTCCACGACCTCGATCGCGTCCCGGCCCACCAGATCGATGAGCGGGCTCCGTCCCGCCTCGACCGTGCCGCGGACCCGCACGAGGCGTCCCTTCAGCGTGGCCGCAGACAAACCATGTTCGGCCAGCGTCCGCCAAGTGCGTTTCTGCACGGTTACGGTGAGGCCCGTTTCGCCGCGCGGGGCGAAGTCGAGATAGGTGCGCGCCGCGCGCTCGCCGACATGCCGGATGCGCCCCTCGACGACCGCGAAGCGCCCGATCCGGGCCATCAGGGCGACGGGGTCGCGGGCATCGAGGGCAGGCGCGGCCCACAGGCCCAGACCCGCCGCGCGTGGGCCTGCTTCCAAGGCCCGCAGGGCGGGGCGGCACAGGGCGTCGGCCTCGCCCGGATCGGCATAGGCGAGCCCCGCCGCGACCAGCGCGCCGGCGAGGTCTTCGGGCTGCACGCCCTCGGCCTCGGCGAGGGCATCGACGCGGCGGCGGCCCCAGCGGTCCTCGCCGCCGCGCTCCCGAAGGAC
>NZ_CAKLBV010000088.1 GCF_920984675.1 Methylobacterium sp. Leaf118 | reverse complement strand
CGACCGGGGCGGGCCCGGCCGCCGCGGCGGCGCGCAAGGCGGCGCGGCGCCTGCTGCCGTTCCTGATGCTCTGCTACTTCTGCGCCTATCTCGACCGGGTCAATGTGAGCTTCGCCGCGCTCACCATGAACCGCGACCTCGGCCTGTCGGCCTCCGCCTACGGATTCGGGGCGGGCCTGTTCTTCCTCGGCTACTTCGCCTTCGAGGTGCCGAGCAACCTGATCCTGGCGCGGGTCGGGGCCCGGGTCTGGATCGCGCGGATCATGGTGACCTGGGCGCTCGTCTCGGGCGCCACCGCCTTCGTGACCGGCGAGGTCTCGTTCTATCTCGTGCGCTTCGCGCTCGGGCTTGCCGAGGCCGGCTTCTTCCCCGGCATCATCCTCTACCTCACCCTCTGGTTCCCGGCCGCGGAGCGGGCCCGGATCGTCGGCATCTTCATGGTGGCGGTGCCGCTCTCGGCGGCCGTCGGCGCGCCGCTCTCGGGCCTGATCCTCACCGCGACCGACGGGGCCTATGGGCTCGCGGGCTGGCAATGGCTCTACCTGATCGAGGCGGCCCCGAGCCTCGTCCTCGGGCTCTGCACCCTCGTCGTCCTCACCGACCGCCCGGCCGAGGCCCCGTGGCTGACGCCGGACGAGCGCGGGGCGCTGGTCGCCCGGATCGCCGCCGACGCCCCGGCGCCGGCGCCCGGTCCGGTACCATCCCTCGCCGAGGCGCTGCTCCAACCCCGCCTGCTCGGGCTCGCGGGCGTCTATTTCGGGCTCAGCACCGGCCTTTACGCCATCGGCCTGTGGCTGCCGCAGATCGTCTCGGGCTTCGGCCTCGACCCCCTGGCCACCAGCCTCGTCAGCGCCCTGCCCTACCTCCTGGCCGCCGCCGGGATGGTGCCCTGGACGCGCCATTCCGACGCCACGGGGGAGCGGGCGTGGCACGTCGCCCTGCCGACGGTCTTCGCCGGGCTGGCCCTGGCCGCGGCGAGCCGGGCGGAGGGGCCGGTCTTCGCCGTCCTGTGCCTGAGTCTGGCCTCGCTCGGCGTGTTCGCGGCCCTGCCGACCTTCTGGACCCTGCCGACCGTGCTCCTGAGCGGGCGCGCGGCGGCGGGCGGCATCGCCCTCGTCAACGCGGTGGGGGGGCTCGGCGGCTTCTTCGGCCCCTCGCTGATGGGCTGGATCCGGGACGCGACCGGGCGCTTCGACCACGCCTTGGCGGCGGTGGCCGCTTTGCTGGTCGTCACCGGGCTCGCCGCGGCGCGGATCGGCCGCGGAATCGCGCCGCCGCGGCGCGACGGAACCGGGGGCTGACGGGGCCGTCCGCGACGGGGCCGTTGCTCGGCAGCGCGAAAGATTGCGCACGAGCGACTTGTGACGGCCGGCAAAACGCGCGAAGGACGGAACGCGGCGGCCGCGCGATCCGCGTCCCTCACCCTCCGCGAGCAGATGCCCCAGATGCCTGCCGGCCCCCACGTCCCGACGGTCGACCTGACCTCCTGCGATCGGGAGCCCATCCACGTGCTGGGCGCCGTCCAGCCGTTCGGCTTCCTGATGGCGGTCTCGCCCGACTGGATCGTCACCCGGGTCAGCGACAACGCCCCGGACTGGCTCGGCCGCTCCGTCGCGTCGATGCTCGGCACCCCGCTCCTCTCGGTCATCGACGGCGAGGCGGTCCACCTGCTGCGCGGGCATCTCCAGACGCTCCGCGGGCCGGACGCGGTCGACCGGGTGTTCGGCGTCCGGCTGCTGCCGGGCGGGGCATTGTTCGACGTGGCGCTCCACATGTCGGGGGCCAGCGTCGTCATCGAGGCGGAGCCGAGCGCGCCCGAGCATCTCAGCGCGGGCAACCTCGTGCGCAACATGGTCTCGCGCCTGCGCCAGACCAAGGATTTCGAGCCACTCTGCCGGGAGGCGACCCGCCAGATGCGGGCGCTGATCGGGTTCGACCGGGTGATGCTCTATCGTTTCGCCGCCGACGGATCGGGCGCGGTGATCGCCGAATCCGTGCGCTCCGGGCTCGACCGCTATCTCGGCCTGCATTACCCGGCCTCCGACATCCCGAAACAGGCGCGCGCCCTCTACGAGCGCAGCTGGCTGCGCATCATCGCCGACGTGGAATCCCCCGGCATCCCGGTGCGGCCCGCCCGCGATCCCGACGGCGAGCCCCTCGACCTGTCGCTGTCGACGCTGCGCGCGGTCTCGCCGATCCATCTCGAATACCTGCGCAACATGGGGGTCGCCGCCTCGCTCTCGGTGTCGGTGCTGCGCAACGGCCGGCTCTGGGGCCTGTTCGCCTGCCACCACATGGAGCCGCGCCACATCTCCCTGGAGCGGCGCACCGGGGCCGAGCTGTTCGGGCAGATGTTCTCGTGGATCCTGGAGAGCCGCGAGCGCGAGGTCGAGGCGGCGCAGGAGGCGCGCTCGCGCGCGATCCACAACCGGCTCATGGGGGCGCTGGCCTCCGGCGGCACCAGCCTGGAGGGTCTCGCCGAGTTCCTCGACGAACTGGCCGTCATCGTTCCCTGCGACGGGATCGGCCTGTGGGTGAACGGCGAGATCACGCTCCAGGGCGCCACGCCGACCCGGGAGGAATTCACCGGCCTCGTGCGCTTCCTCAACCGCACGGCGGCGAGCCGCGCCTACGCCACCGACGAGATCGGCCGGGTGCACGAGCCGGGGCGCGACTTCACCGAGCGGGCCGCCGGGATGCTGGCCGTGCCGGTCTCGCGCACGCCGCGGGACTTCCTCGTGTTCTTCCGCCGCGAGGTCTCCCGCACGGTGACCTGGGCGGGCAACCCCGAGAAGCCGGCGATCCCCGGCCCGAACGGCGTGCGCCTGACCCCGCGCAAGAGCTTCGAGGCGTGGCGCGAGGTCGTGCACGGGCGCTCCCTCCCCTTCACGGAGGTCGAGCTGCGCACCGCCGAGGCCCTGCGGGTGACGCTGCTCGAAGTGATCCTGCGCCTGACCGATTCCGCCGAGAAGGAGCGCAAGGGCGCGCAGGAGCGCCAGGAGCTGCTCATCGCCGAGCTCAACCACCGGGTCCGCAACATCCTCAACCTGATCCGCGGCGTCGTCACCCAGAGCCGGGTCGGCAGCGGCACCGCGGAGGAATTCGCCGAGGTGGTGGGCGCGCGCATCCAGGCGCTCGCCCGCGCCCACGACCAGATCACGACGACGAATTGGGGGCCGGGCAGCTTGCGCGATCTCCTCCTCCTGGAGGCCGGCGCCTATCTCGGCGCGAAGGCCGACCGGGTCGTGCTCGCGGGGACCGACGTGCTCCTGGAGCCGCAGGCCTTCTCGACCCTGGCCCTCGTGATCCACGAACTGATGACGAACTCGGCCAAGTACGGGGCGCTCAGCGGATTGCACGGCCGGGTCGACGTCTCCTGGGCGCGCGACGCCCTCGACTACCTCGTGATCCGCTGGTGCGAGAGCGGCGGGCCGCCGGTGCGGGCGCCGACCCGGCGCGGCTTCGGCACGACCCTGATCGAGCGCTCGATCCCCTACGAGCTGAAGGGCGAAGCGGAGATCCGCTACGAGCTTTCCGGGGTCGAGGCCCGCTTCACGATCCCGCCGGCCCTGGTCCGGGCCGCCCCGCCCGCTCCGCCCCGGGCGCCCGCCCCGGCGGTCGCGCCGGCGCCGGCCCGGTTCGAGGGCACCGTGCTCGTGGTCGAGGACAACATGATCATCGCCCTCGAAGCCGAGGAGGTTCTGATCGCCCTCGGCGCCGAGGCGGTGGATCTGGCCGGGACCACCCGGGAGGCCCTGCGCCTGATCGAGGCCGCGCCGCCCGATCGGGCGATCCTCGACGTGAATCTGGGCTCCGAGACCAGCGTCACGGTGGCGCGGCGGCTGACGGAACTCGGCATCCCCTACGTCTTCGCCACCGGCTACGGCGAGAGCTTCCGGATTCCACCCGATCTCGGCGCCGTGCCGGTGGTGCGCAAGCCCTACGACGCCGAGGCCCTGCGGGCCGCCTTCGGCTGAAGGAGGCGAGCCCTCGAGTCATACCAAATCCGGTTGATCCCTTCGGGATGGGGGATTTGGGCTTCGCTCAAACGCCGCGCGGGCTTGCCCGATCCGGGCTCCGCTTTGATCAAGCGGAGCCCGGATCAGGGGTTCGAAGGGCAAGCCCTTCGCCAAGCCCTTCGCCAAGCCCTTCGCCAAGCTCTTCGCGGAGCCGGGGCGGAGCCCCGGAAGACGTCGGGCGCTGCCCGACGCCCGCCGGAGGGTTGAGCCCTCGAAATCCCGTTACCCCCGCTCGAACCGGGTGCGGTCGAGGCGGGCGCCGCGATAGGCGTCGGGCAGCGACAGCGCCCAGACGAAGACGCCGCCGGCATGGCGCCCGACGACGCTGACGTCCGGCGCGGCGAACTTCGCGGTGAGCCATCCGCCGACCAGGGCGAACAGGGCGAAGCCGAGGCCGCGGGCCGCCCGGCCGGTCCAGACATGGCCCATGCCGGGCAGCAGGGCAGCCGCGAGCAGGACGTGGCGCGGGTCAGGCGGCGCGCGCATGGGGGCTCTCCTCGGCGGTCTCCGGAGCCGGCGGCGACAGGCGGCGGGCGAGGCGCAGGCCGTCCCGGAGCGCGCCGTCGAGGCGCGCGGGGTCGACGCGCTCGAGGGCGAAGCGGCTGGCGCGCAGGAGCAGGTAGGCGCCGCGGCCGCCCTCCCCCGCCTGGATCACGAGGCGCAGGATGCGAGGCGTCGCCAGCACCTCCTTCACCCGCGGATCGCCCAGGATCCGCGCGGTCTCGTCCTGCAGGGCCCGCAGCAGGGCCGCGGCTCCGGGGGTGCCGCGCACCAGGGTGTCGGCGGGCCAGCCGGCGGGGGGCTCCAGGCGCAGCGGCAGGTCGGCGGGGGCGTAGAACTCGGCGCCCGCGGGCCGGCGCAGCACGTCGAGGGTCGCGTTGCCTGCCCGCGGCACCCGCAGGGTCACCGAGAGCCAGAGCTGCGGCAGGCGGCGATGCACCAGCGCCTCGGGGATCAGCCGGACGGAGACGGGAAGGCCCGCGCAGGTGCCCTCGAGGGTGGCGAACCCGGCCCGGTCGCGCCCGAGGCGCGGCGCCTCGAGGAGCGCCGCGCATTCCGCGAGGAGCCCAGCCCGCCAGGCTGCCGCGCGCCGGCCCTGCCGCAGGCAGAGGGCGGCCGCCGCCAGCGCGATCAGGCCGGCCAGCGCTCCGAGCATCACCCCGTCGAGAGCCACTCAGTACCCTCTCGGCTTCGGCCAGGGCATCGTGAACTGGTCGCCCCGGCGGACATACTTGTAGCGGTGCAGGACGAACCAGGCGGAGGCCGTGATGTAGAAGGCCATCATGGCCAGGAGCTGCGTGCCGTAGCCGAGATACACCGCGAGATAGGTGACGGTGCACAGGACCAGCAGCAGGATCGCCGGCAGCGGGTGGAGCGGGTGGACATAGCCCCGCTGGATCGTGCCGAGCGGCCATTTGCGCCGGAACAGCACGATCGAGATCGCCATCAAGGTGTAGCCGAGCAGCCCCGACAGGATCGACAGGGTGATCGTCTGGTCGAGCGGCGTCGAGACCGCGAACAGGATCGCGATCGGCACGAAGAACACGATCGCCCGGTAGGGAGTGCGGTAGGTCGGGTGCACGGCTCCGAACCAGACCGGCATGTAGCGGTCGCGGCCCATGGCGAACCACGCCCGCGAGGCGTCGTTGATGCAGCCATTGGCCGAAGCGACGGTGGCGAAGAGCGTCCCGAGGAACAGGAACAGCTCCAGCCAGCGGCTGCCCGTGAGCCGGGCCGCGTCGTAGAGCGGCGTCACCGCCTGCCCGAGATATTCCCAGGGCATCAGGCCGGTCGAGACGTACCACGTGAGCGTCGCGGCGATCAGCAGGGTCATCATGCCGGTCATGGTGCCGAGCGGCAGCGCCCGGGCCGGCGAGCGCACCTCCTCGGCTGCCTGGGTCGTCCCCTCGATGCCGAGATAGAACCACAGGCCGAAATGCATCGCGGCGAGGATGCCCAGCGAGCCGTAGGGCAGGCCGACGAGGAGCCCCTCGTGCTGGAGCACGGCGCCGGGCGCCCAGGGCTGAGCGGCCAGGAACAGCACGACGATGGCCGCGAAGGCGGCGGAGGTGATGACGAGGTTCAGCGTCAGGGTCGCCAGCACGCCGCGATAGTTGAGGAAGGCCAGGGCCACGACGGTGAGCACCATGAAGGCGCGCTTGTCGACCGTGCCTTCGAGATGCAGGCTGTGGGCGAAGGCCTCGATCAGGTCGCCCGTCACGATGGCGTTCGAGACCTCGAGCATGGTGTAGGCCATGACGAGGTAGAGGCCGACATTGAACGCGGCGAGCGGCCCGATAATGTGCTTGGCCTGGGCGTATTGCCCGCCGGCGGCCGCCACCGTCGAGGTGATCTCGGAATCGATCATCGCGACGCAGGTATAGAGGATGCCGGCGAGCCAGCAGGCCGCCAGGGCGGCGACGGGACCGCCCTTGCCGACCGCGAAGTTCCAGCCCATGAACTCGCCGACCAGCACGATGCCGACGCCGAGCGCCCAGACATGGCCCGGCCCCAGCACCCGCAGCAGCGCGATTCGTTTGGACTTCTCGGGCGCCAACTCGACGGTCGGCGTTCCCGGCGCGGCCGAGGACGGAGCGAGCGGCTCGGCGGTGGGTCGAAGGGTGCTCGTCATCACGACCTCGCCGCCGTCTCGCCGACGTCCGAATCCACGATCTCACCCTCCTCGGAGGAGAGCAGATAGCGCTCGTCGTAGGCGCGGTTGGTGCGCAGGAGGTCGAACCCCATCCAGAGGGCGAGGGCGGCCGCGACCGCCCAGGCGCCCCAATTCATGATGGCCACCATGGCTGGTTCCTCGGATGTGGCGGGGGAGATGCGCGAGGGGCGTCAGGTCGAGGGCGTCAGGTCGGGGGCGTGCCGTCGAACCGCTCGGCGATGACCTCGCGGTACTGTCTGTCCGAGTAGACGAACAGGAAGACGAAATATCCGACGATGACCAGCGCGGTGAGCGCCACCGCGCCCCAGTTGAAGGCGTAGTCGAAGCGCGTGCCGATGATGGCGGCGGCCTTCTCGGGGGTGAATTCCAGCTTCTCCCACTGGGCCGCCATGGTGGCGTTCTGGCCCAGGCTGTCCCAGGTCGGGTTCGGGAACTCGGTCTTGGTGGTGCCCCCGCCCGCGAGCTTGAGGAGCAGCGGCAGGTAGAGGGTGATGACCACCAGAACCAGCATCAGCACGGCATCGACGACCTGGCCGGCGACCGACTGGACCGGCGGGCGGTAGGGCTGGCGGCCCGGAGGCGTGGGCGCGTCCATGTCAGACCTCCCCCTTGCGGCGCATCGCCCGCAGGCGATCCAGATAGTAGAGGTCCATCCCGTAGATGGCGGCGCGGTCCTCGCCGTAATGGCGGATCATCGCGGCGATGGCCGCGGTGTTGAGCAGGACCACGCAGAGGCCGATCCCGATCATCATCCCGGTCAGACCGGAGGCGGCGAAGGCCTCCCGCATGGTCCAGAAGGTGAAGCCGTAGACCAGCCAGACGAGGCAGACGGCCAGGATGGCCGCTGCCCGGTCGCGGCCGAACATGGCGGAGACCCGGGGGTCCTGCATGGCGCGTCTCCTCCCGCGGAGCCGTTCTTGAAAGGAATTTCCGCTTCTTGCCGGGAAATATCCTGCCTGGTTGGGCGGGCGTCAAGCGGGAAACGATGCTGCAACGCAGTAAATGTGAGGAGGTTTTGCTGTATTGTGCAGGCCTCCTCCGGGCGACCTGAATGCCGCGATGGAGGTGCTGCTCGATCGCGCGCGCGCCGCCTCGGACGAGGCCCCGATGCCGGACGCGGAGGCAAGCGGGGTCCTTCCAGCCGGCGATGGCGCGTGAGCGGAATCCGGGGCCCGCGGCGCGGTCACGACCTGGCGGGCGGGATCATCGCGCCCGCATTCATCAGCCCGTGCGGATCGACGGCCCGCTTCACCGCCTCGATCAGCGCGAGGCGGGTCGGGTCGCCGTAGCGGGCGAGCAGGCCGCGCTTGAAGCGGCCGATGCCGTATTCCGCGCTGAAGCTGCCGCCGAGCGCGATCGCCTCGGCGTAGACCGCGTGGGCGACCCCCTCCTCCACCTCCGCGGTATAGGCGATCCGGTCGCGGCCCGCGGGCACCATCAGGTTGAAGTGGATGTTGCCGTCGCCGACATGGCCGTAGAACGACAGGCGCGTGCCCGGGGCCTCGGCCTCGACGAGGGCCTTCGCCCGCGCCAGGAAGGCGGAGACGGCGGAGGTCGGGACGGCAATGTCGAGCTTCACCGACCCGCCGGCATGTTTCTCCGCCTCCGGAATGGTCTCGCGGATCGTCCACATCTCGCGCCGCTGCCGCTCCGACTGGGCCAGCACCGCGTCCTCGACATGGCCGGCCTCCATCAGCGCCTCAAGGGTGCCCAGAAGCACGTCCTCCAGGGGGATGCGCGCCGAGGAAGCGGAGAGTTCGAGCAGCACCGCGCCGCCGGGGCCCGCGCTCAGCCCGAGATCGGCGCCGCGCATGTCGGCGACGAGGCCGAGCGAGGCGGCGGAGATGAGTTCGAAGGTCGAGGCGAGGTCGGCGGTCTCCCGCCGCACCAGGGCCGCGACCTCGGGGATGGGGGCGTCGGCGGCGAGCTGGATCCAGGCCGTGGCGCGCTGGGTCTGCGCCGGCCAGAGCTTGAGCACCACCCCCGTGACGATGCCGAGCGTGCCTTCGGCCCCGATGAAGAGCTGCTTGAGGTCGGTGCCGACATTGTTCTTGCGCAGGGTCCGCATGTCGGAGAACAGCGATCCGTCCGGCAGCACGACCTCGAGCCCCAGCACGAGGTCGCGGGTCATGCCGTAGCGCAGCACCTGCAGCCCCCCGGCATTGGTGCCGACATTGCCGCCGAGCCGGCAGCTTCCCTCGGCGCCGAGGCTGAGGGGCAGCAGGCAGCCCTGCGCCTCCGCCGCGCCTTGCGCGTCGGCGAGGATCGTGCCGGCGTCGCAGGACAGGGTGAAGCCGCCGGCATCGACGGCGCGGACCCGGTTCATCCGCTCCAGGCTCACCACGAGCTGTCCGCGGCCGGGCTCCGGCGTGGCGCCGCCCACATAGCTCGTGTTGCCGCCCTGGGGCACGAGGCCGAAGCCGAGGCGGGCGGCGAGGCGGACGATCTCTTGGACCTCCGCGGTCGAGCGCGGGCGCAGGACCCCCGGGGTCTCGCCCTGCATCAGGGCCCGCTGGTCGTGGGTGTAGCGGGTGAGGCTGTCGGCATCGGTGAGGAGCCCGCCCTCGCCGAGGCAGTCGCGAAACGGGGCGAGCGAGAGGGAGGACGGATCCGACATACGATGGGAGCGGCTCGCGGGGGAGAGGGGCAGGATCGGCCCGGCCTGGCGGGCGCGCCAGACTAGCCGGCCCGCGGGGTGCGGCAAAGGCATCGATCACGGTGCCCTGACGAACCCGCCATCCTGTCACGCCGGGGGGCCGAGCCTCGGCCCGGGCGGGCCGACGCCGCGCGAACAGCGCTTCACTCCGGAAATCCGCCGCCGGCCCGGTGCCCGACGGCGATCTGGATCAGGCCGGCCCGCGAGCCGACCCCAAGCTTGTTGCGCATGGCCGCGCTGGCATTGACGATGGTGCGGTAGCTCACCGAGAGGGCCCCGGCGATGGCCTCGTAGGACTTGCCCTGGCTCATGAGCGAGAGGATCTGCAATTCGCGCGCGCTCAGCGTCGCGAGCGGGGCCGGCCGGGCGCCCCGGTTGAGCATGGCGACCTCGGTGGCCAGAGCGTGCGGGAGGTGGCTGCGGCCCGTGCGCACCGCCGCGAGCGCCTCGAGGAAGGCTGCGCTGCCCGCATCCTTCAGGACGAAGCCGAGGGCGCCGCCCTCCAGGGCTCGGGCGACCACGACGGGGTCGGCATGCATGCTGAAGACGAGGATGCGCGCCTCCGGCTCCAGCGCCTTGATCCGCCGGATCAGCGACAGGCCCGAGAGGCCGCTGCCACCGAAGCTGAGATCGGCCACGACGAGGCCCGGCCGATGCCGGTGGAACAGGCGGTAGCCCGCGACGACGTCGCCCGCCTCGAAGACGTCGGGGAAGCCCGCCCCCTCGGCGAGGCGGCGCAGGCCGCTCAGCACGATCGGGTGGTCGTCGACGACGAGGAGCGCGTCCGGCCGCCGCGGCTCCGGGGCGATGCGTCCGGCGGAGGAGGGAGCGGGTTTGAGGGCAGTGCGGGTCACGGTCACGGTCACGGTTCGGGGCGTCAGGGCGCTTCACGGGCGGCGAGACGGGCGAGGGCCCCGTCATGGTCGGCGCCCTGGGCGCGGGCATTGTAGTAGTGCTGGACCATCTCGCCGTAGAGACTCTTGTGACGGCCCCGCCGCGCGGCGACGCCGCCGAGGCCGTCGATCAGGCTGCGATAGGATTCGGGCCGGCCGATCTCGGTGAGCATCTGGCCGAGCTGGACCGTGCGGTTGGCGATCATCCGCGGGTCCTCCACGAAGCCGGTGCGGGCCGCTGACAGCGAGGCGCGCAGCGCCGCGACCTCGGGGGCGTCGTCGGGCAGCGGCTTCCCGGCCTCGCGGCCCGCGAGCCAGCGGGCCGGATCGGTGCCGTCGGTGGGGACGAGCCAGCCGGGCAGCGCGCCCTCCGCGGTGCGGGCGACGACCGATTGCCCCTCCTCGGCGGGCTCCTCGCCGCCGCAGGCGGCGAGCGCCAGCAGCGGCAGCAGGACGGCGGCGCGCCTCATCGCCCGCCCTCCCCCAGGACCAGGCTGCGGGGGCCCTCGGCCACGGGCAGGCGCGCCACCGCCGCGAGGCGGGCGAGATCGATCACCGTGACGTCGTCCGAGAACCAGTTCGCCACATAGGCCCGCGCCGCCGCGCCCTCGCCCGCGACCACGATCCCCTCGGGGTAGCGGCCGACGCCGACCGTCGCCGCGATCGCCAGCGTCGTCGCGTCGAGCACGGTGACGGTCCCGGCCCCCTGGTTCGTCACCAGCACCCGCGCCCCGTCCGGGCTCACGGCGATGCCGTAGGGCATGGCGCCCGCCGGCACCGTCGCGACGGCCGCGAGCCGGGCGGTGTCGATGACGGTCAGGTCGTTGCTGCGCACGTTGCCGACGTAGAGGCGGCCCTCCCCGGGGTCGAGCGCCAGGGCGAAGGGCGCCGTGCCGACGGGGATCGTCGCGATCCGCGCCATCCGGGCGGCGTCGATCACGCTGACCTGAGCGCTCTCCCGGTCGGCGACGAACAGGCGCCCGGCCCGGTCGAGAACGAGATGGGCCGGATCGCGGCCCGTCGGCGCCGAGCCCTCGACCCGTCCGTCCTCGGCCGAGATCCGGTCGACCCGGTGGCCCGACCAGTTCGTGGCGAAGACCGTGCGGCCGTCCGCCGAGGCCGCGAGGCCGAAGACCTGACCCGCATAGGGCAGGCTGCGCAGCACCCGCCCCGTGGTGGCCTCGGCGACGGTGATCGCGCGCCCGTCCGGATGGCTCAGGAACAGGCGCCCGCCCCCGGCCGCCACCGTGGCGGGGGCGGCCGGCACGGCGGTGTCGCCCACGACCGCGGCGGCGCCCGTCTCGATCCGCGACAGCCGCGCGCCCTGCTGGCTCGCGACCCAGACCGTTCCGGCGAGGGCGGGCGGGTCGGCGAGGGCCGGGAGCGGGGCGAGGAGGAGCGCTACGAGGACGGGGCCGGAGCGGATCATGGCGTCGCTTTGCCCTCCGCGGCGGCCTTGAGGCCCTTCAGTCCCTCCGAGAAGAAGCGGTTCATCGCCTCGCGGCCCGCCTCGTCGCTGAGGGTGTCCGGCGGCTCGTTGCCGGTGTCGCCGCGGTAGAACCGGCCCATCCACTCGACCTTGGCGCCGTCGCCCTCCGGCGAGACCGTCAGGGTGGCGGAGTAGGACGAGACCGGCAGCGCCTTCAGGTCCGGCTCCCCGGACATGCGGTAGGAATAGGAGCGGGCCTCCGGCTTCCACTCGTCGAGGCTCTCGGTCAGCGTGCCGCCGCTCTTCAGGGTGAGGGTGCGGGTGCCGCCGTCCTTGCCGCCCGCGCTGCCCTCGGCCTTGGCGATGGCGGGGTGCCACTTTCCGATGCCGGCGAAGTCGCCCGCCACCGTCCAGACCGCGTCGGGGCTCGCCTTGACCGTGATCGACTGGCTCACCTTCTGCGGCGTCGGGCCGTGGGCGAGCGCCGCCGTCGCGGCGAGCGCCAGCGGCAGGGCGAGGAGGGAGAGACGCATGGGTTACATCCTGCTTTTCGGAGAGGAACGAGGGAGCGCCCGCAGGCCGTCCGCCGGGATCAGGCCGGCCAGGAAAGCCGCCAGCGCGAGGGCGAGGGCGAGGCCGCCGAGCACGGGGCGCGGATCGAATCGCCCGGGCAGCGGGCGCGGGGTGGCGGCGGCGAGGAGGGGGCCGGCGAGGCCGTCGGGCCCAGCGAGATGGGCGTAGGTTAGCCCGGTCTGGCCTGCGAGCGCCTTGAGATGGGCCTCGCGCACCGAGGAGAGATGCTCGGTGCCCTCGGCGGCGGCGGCCCCGAAGGGGGCGTTGCGCGGGTTGTAGCCCTCGCGCGATTCCGCGTCGGCCGGAGGGGGGCCGAAGCGATTCTCCTGCGGCACGTCGGTCGCGCCGTAGAACCCGGTCTCCCGGCCGCGGTCGTTGAATTTCGGGATCGGCGACAGGCCGTAGCCGCCCGCCCCGACGATGAGGCCGCGCACGGCGCCGGGCCGCCCCTCGAAGGCCGGCAGCCCGGTCGACGGCAGCGGCGGCGTTTCCTGCCCGTCGGTGAGGAAGAGAAGGTCGGTGTCGAGCTCGCCCGCCATGGCGATCGCCCGATGCAGGCCCGCCGCGATGCGGCTGTCGCCCTCCCAGGCCATGCGCCAGTCGAGGCCGTCCAGCGCCCCGTCGAGGGGGGCGAAATCGGCGCAGACCTCGATCGGCGCGAACAGCAGGAACGGGCGCCGCTCCGTGAACAAGGCGAGGGCGAGGCGCGAGCCGCAGGGCAGGTCCGGCACGAGCCGGCGCAAGGCCGCCTTGGCGGTGTCGAGCCGGCTCGCCGGTTTGCCGTCCACGGTATAGTCGCGCACGTTCATGCTGCCGGTGATGTCCACCACCGCCAGCACCGCGACTCCCGAGCGGGTCAGCGGCAGCGGTCCGGCCAGGGCGGCACCGAGCGCGAGCGCGAGGGCGGCGGCGAGCGCCTGGAAGCGCCGGTCGCGCAGGTTTCGGGCGATCGGCAGGTGCCGAAGCGGACGTGTCGCCCGGCTCATGGCCCGCCCCGCGGCTGGCCGGGAATGTCGGTCCAGATCTGCTTGGGTTCGGCCTGCAGCTCGTCGCCGAACTTGCGGTCGAACTCGGGAAAGTCGCGGATCAGGCGCGAGGCCACGTCGAAATTGAACTTGGCATCCCAGAAATCGGGCCGGGCCTGGAGCGCCCGGCGGTAATCCTGGCGCGCCAGCGTCACCTGGGGCCCGGCCTTGTCGAGCTGGCCCCGCCCGATCAGGTCGAAGGCGCTTCGCACCCGGGCATTGGCCAGGACGTAGCGGGCGCGGGCGGCGCCCTCCGCCGCGCCGCGCCGGTCGAGGTTCTCCAGGAGCGGCTCGGCCTCCTCCAGCCGGTCGCGCGCCGCCAGGAAGCGGGTTCGCGCGACGAGGAGGGCATCGGCGGCATCCGGGGCGACGGCGACGTCGCGCCCCGCCTCAAGGGCGGCGATGGTCGCGTTGGCCTGCCGGGCGGTCCAGGCCGAGAGGCCGCAGGCGGCGGCTCCGGCCAGGAGCAGGACCGGCAGCAGGACGAGGAGGTGCGGGCGCGCGCCCCGCCCCGCCCCGCCGAGGCCGGCGGCGAGGCGGTCGCGCCACGAGGGGGCGGTCGGTCGCGCGAGGGAGAAGGGTGTCATGCGGCGTCCCGGGGGGCGATGCGTCCGCGGGCCGGGGTCTCCGCCCCCCTCAAGCGGGGAGCGGGCGCGCGCGGGCAGGCGGAGCGGGGGATCGGAGGCCGGATCATGCGGCGGCCCTCCGCGGCGCCGGATCCCGGTCGGCCTGCGCCGCCCGCGCGTCCCCGGGGCGCGACGCTCCCCTCAGGAAATCCGCCTCGGCGAGCTTGGCGAGCACCAGCACCAGGAGCCCCAGGGCGGCGGCGGCGTAGGCATAGGCGGTGAGGTCCCGGCGCGGGCGGATCTCGGTGTAGGGGATGGGATCGCGCTCGAGCGCCTCGATCTGGCGCACCGCGCCGGCGACGGCCTCGGCGCCCTCCGCCTCGAAGGCGCGGTAGGGCACGCCGAGGCTCTTGAAGAACAGGTCGAGATGGCGCTCGGGCGCCGCCTGGGGCGTGTCCTCGCCGGCCGGCTTGTCGTGGATCGAGGGCGAGCCCTTGGTGCGCAGGAACAGCCAGTAGAGGTTCGGCCGCACCTTGGCGAACTCGGCCCGGAGCTGCGCCTGGATGCGCGGATCGATCACCGCCGCCCCGTCGGAGACGAGGAGCAGGGCCCGCGACACGCCCGGCGCGCCGGCCCCGAACTGCGACAGGGCCATGCCGAGCCCGCGGGCGACGTTGGTGTAGTCGAGGCCGGGCCGGTCGATGGCCGCGATCGCCGCGCGCACCGCCTCGCGCCGGTCCGTCATCGGTACGACGAGCATCGGCGCCGTCGAGAAGGCGGTGACGGCGAAGAGATCGTGGGCGCGCGCGCCGACGAAGGCGCCGAGGATGCGCCGCGAGGCGGCGGCCTTCGATTCCTCCGCGCCGGAGGGCTGACGGCCCGCGAAAGTCTCGTTCATGCTGCCGGAGCGGTCGATCAGCATCGAGACCTGCGCGCCGATGCCGGTGCGGGTCACGGTCTCGCCGGCCCGAAACGGGCCCGCGAGCGCCAGGATCAGCCCGCCGAGCGCCAGCATCCCCGCCGCCGTCAGAACCGCGCCGAGGGCCGCCGAGAGCGGATCGGCGGGCGCGGCCGAGACGGCGGAGACCGGGCTGCGCCGGCTGGCCGAGCGCAGGAGCGGCAGCAGCGCCAGCGGCAGCAGCCAGAGCGGCCAGGCTGCGGCGACGCCGAGGGAGGCGACGAAGGCGCCCATTCAGGCGCTCCGCTCGGCGGCGACGAGGCGGGCGAGCAGCCCCTCGATCTCGGGCAGCGGCAGGGACGCGGCGGCGGCCTCGGTCTCCCGGCCGAAGAAGGCGCGCCGCGAGGCGGCGAAGAAGCGGTGCAGGGTCTCCCCCTGCTCCCGGAAGGCGGGATGGCCCGCGAGAAACGGCGCGAGATCGTCGGCGAGCACGCGGCGGCCGGCAGTGGCGTCGAGGGCCCGGTGCAGGATCAGCAGCGCCTCGCGGTAGAGGTCGTCCCCCTGCCGGTTCCGCCGCGCCCGGCGCAGGGTCTTGCGGGCGAGGGCGAAGGGCCGCCCGCGCCGGGGCGCGAAGGGCCCCCAGGCGCGGTCGCG
>NZ_CAKLBV010000087.1 GCF_920984675.1 Methylobacterium sp. Leaf118 | reverse complement strand
GTGCGGGCGGGCGCCCCGCTCTTCGCCGCGGAGGCCGGCGGCGAACCGGTCGGCCACGTCACCTCCGGCGGCTTCGGCCCGAGCCTCGGCGCACCGGTTGCTTTGGGGGTCCTGCCCACGGCGCTGGCGGCCCCCGGCACCCGCGTCTTCGCGGCGCTGCGCGGCCAGCGCCTTCCCGCCGCCGTCGTCCCCCTCCCCTTCGTCCCCGCCGGCTTCAAGCGCGGCTGATTGCGTCGCCACAGGAGTTCACACCATGCTGCGTTTCACCGACGAGCACGAATGGCTGCGCCTCGACGGCGAGGTCGCCACGGTCGGCATCACGGCCCATGCCGCCGAGCAGCTCGGAGACCTCGTCTTCGTGGAGCTGCCGAAGGTCGGCGCCCGGCTCACCAAGGGCGAGGCGGCCGCCGTGGTCGAGTCCGTCAAGGCGGCCTCCGACGTCTACGCCCCGCTGTCGGGCGAGGTCACCGCCATCAACGAGGCGGCGGTCGCCGACCCGGCCTCGGTCGGCGCCGACCCGCAGGGCGCGGGCTGGCTCTACCGGCTCAAGCTCGACGATCCGTCCGCCCTGGACGCGCTGATGGACGCGGCGGCCTACGCGGACTTCGCCAAGTAGGGCGCCCCCGACCCTCTCCCTGCTGCGGGAGACGGTGGCCCCCCGCAAGCGGGTCGGGTGAGGGGCGCGACGCGTCCGGACAGACCTGAGCCGGCCCCTCTCCCGCCTCGCATCCGGAACGCCCCTCCCCCGCCGAGGCGGGAGGGGCGTTCCGGCGGCACCCCCTTTTGCCCGAGAGGCACCCCATGAAATACGACCGCCACGATCCCTTCGATTTCGCCGCCCGCCGCCATATCGGCCCGAAGCTCAGCGAGATCGACCAGATGCTGGAGACGGTCGGCGCGCCGTCGCTGCACGCGCTGATCGACGAGACCCTGCCCCCCGACATCCGGCAGGCCGCCTACATCGATTTCGGGGTCTCGCTCACCGAGCGGCGCTCGCTCGAGAAGCTGCGCGCCACCGCCAACAAGAACCGCCTGCTCGTCTCGCTGATCGGCCAGGGCTACCACGGCACCACGATGCCGCCGGCGATCCAGCGCAACATCTTCGAGAATCCGGCCTGGTACACCGCCTACTCGCCCTACCAGCCCGAGATCAGCCAGGGCCGGCTGGAGGCGCTGCTGAACTTCCAGACCCTGGTCTGCGACCTCACCGCCCTCGACGTCGCCAACGCTTCGCTCCTCGACGAGGCCACCGCCGCGGCCGAAGCCATGGGCATGGCCCGGCGCGTGGCGAAGACCGACCGCAACGCCTTCTTCGTCGACCGCGACTGCCTGCCCCAGACCATCGCCGTGCTGAAGACCCGCGCGGCGCCCCTCGGCTGGGAGATCGTCGTCGGCGATCCCTTCGCGGACCTCGACCCGTCGGCCGTCTTCGGGGCGCTGTTCCAGTATCCGGGCGTCAACGGTGCCGTTCACGACTTCTCGGAGACCATCGCCGCGCTGCACGCGGCCGGCGCGCTCGCCGTGGTCGCCGCCGACCCCCTGGCGCTGACGCTGCTGAAAGCCCCGGGCGAGATGGGCGCCGACATCGCGGTGGGCTCGATGCAGCGCTACGGCGTGCCGATGGGCTATGGCGGCCCGCACGCCGCCTACATGGCGACCCGCGACGCCCACAAGCGCGCGCTGCCCGGCCGCATCGTCGGCGTCTCGGTCGATGCCCGCGGCAACCGCTCCTATCGCCTCGCGCTCCAGACCCGCGAGCAGCATATCCGCCGCGAGAAGGCGACCTCGAACATCTGCACGAGCCAGGTGCTGCTCGCGGTCATCGCCTCGATGTTCGCGGTCTATCACGGGCCGGCGGGCCTGAAGGCCATCGCCCTGCGGGTCCACCGCGACGCCGTGCGCCTCGCGGCCGGACTGGAGCGGTTGGGCTTCACGGTCGAACCCCGCACCTTCTTCGACACGATCACCGTGAAGGTCGACGCCTTCCAGGGGGTGATCCTGCGGAGTGCCGTCGAGAACGGGGTGAACCTGCGCCGGATCGGCACCGACCGCATCGGCATCAGCGTCGACCAGCGCACCCGGCCCGACATCGTGCAGGCGGTCTGGCGCGCCTTCGGCGGCACGGACCTGACCTACGACGAGGCCTATCCCGAGCCGCGCCTGCCCGCGGCCCTGGAGCGGACCTCGGACTACCTGACCCACCCGATCTTCCACATGAACCGGGCCGAGAGCGAGATGACGCGTTACATGCGTCGGCTCAGCGACCGCGACCTGGCGCTGGACCGGGCGATGATCCCGCTCGGCTCCTGCACGATGAAGCTCAACGCCACCGCCGAGATGCTGCCGGTCTCCTGGCCGGAATTTTCCGAACTCCACCCCTTCGTGCCCGAGGACCAGGCGCTGGGGTACAAGGAGCTGATCGACGACCTCTCGCAGAAGCTCTGCGCGATCACCGGCTACGACGCGATCTCGATGCAGCCCAATTCGGGCGCGCAGGGCGAGTATGCCGGCCTCCTCGCCATCCGGCGCTACCACCTGTCGCGCGGGGACGGCCACCGCACCGTCTGCCTGATCCCGTCTTCGGCCCACGGCACCAATCCGGCCTCGGCCCAGATGTGCGGCATGAGCGTGGTGGTGGTGGGTGCCGATGCCCACGGCAACATCGACGTCGAGGATTTTTCCAGCAAGGCCGCGCAGCACGCGGACAAGCTGGCCGCCTGCATGATCACCTATCCCTCGACGCACGGCGTGTTCGAGGCGCGGGTGCGCGAACTCTGCGACATCGTTCACGCCCATGGGGGCCAGGTCTATCTCGACGGCGCCAACCTCAACGCCATGGTCGGGCTCGCCCGGCCCGGCGACATCGGCGCCGACGTGAGCCATCTCAACCTGCACAAGACCTTCTGCATCCCCCATGGCGGCGGCGGCCCGGGCATGGGGCCGATCGGGGTCAAGGCGCACCTGATCCCGTTCCTGCCCTCCGACCCACGGACCGGTGCGGAGGGCGCGGTCTCGGCGGCCGCCTTCGGCTCGGCCTCGATCCTGCCGATCTCGTGGAGCTACTGCCTGATGATGGGCGGGCGCGGCCTGACCCAGGCGACGCGGGTGGCGATCCTCAACGCCAACTACATCGCCCGGCGGCTGGAGGGGGCCTATTCGATCCTCTATGCCGGCCGGAACGGGCGGGTCGCGCACGAATGCATCGTCGATGTCCGCCCCTTCCAGAAGAGCGCGGGCGTCACCGTCGAGGACATCGCCAAGCGCCTGATCGATTGCGGCTTCCACCCGCCGACCATGAGCTGGCCGGTCGCCGGCACGCTGATGATCGAGCCGACCGAATCCGAGACCAAGGCCGAGATCGACCGCTTCTGCGACGCCATGCTGGCGATCCGGGAGGAGATCCGCGCCATCGAGGACGGCCGGATGGACCGGGCGAACAACCCGCTCAAGAACGCGCCTCACACGGTGCAGGATCTGATCGGCGCCTGGGAGCGGCCCTATTCCCGCGAGGCCGCCTGTTTCCCGTCCGGCTCCCTGCGGATGGACAAGTACTGGCCGCCGGTGAACCGCGTCGACAACGCCTACGGCGACCGCAACCTCGTCTGCTCCTGCCCGCCGACGGACGCCTACGGCGAGGCGGCGGAGTAGGCCTCGGCCCGATCTCCTGCCGTCCTGGCCCCGCGGGTGATGCCGCGCAGGGCCGATCCGCATCGACGATGATGCCGCATCGTCGGGGGCCCGTGACGGCGGATCGCCGGCCGGGGCGCGACCCGGCCCGCCCTCTGCCGTCGCGAAGGCCCGGGGGCGCCCCTCGGTCCCGCCTCAGCGGGGGTGGTCGAACACCAGCAAGGTCGAGCTTGCCGTGGCGCAGAGGCGTCCGGCCCCGTCGTGCAGCGTCGCCTCCGCGAAGGCGACGCGACGGCCCATCGCGGTGACGCGGCCCACCGCGCGCACGGTCCCGCTCGCCACGCTGAGCCCGCGCAGGTACGACACCTTCAGCTCCAGCGTCGTGAAACCTTGCCCGGCCCTCAGCTGCGAATGCACGGCCACGCCGCAGGCGCTGTCGAGCAGCGTCGCGGCGTAGCCGCCATGCACGGAGCCGATGGGATTGTAGACGCTCCCATCCGGACGGCCCTCGAACACGGCATGGCCGCGGGCGACCTCGACGAGGGCGAAGGCCAGGGTCTCGCCGATGGGCGGCTGACGCCCGGTCCGCATCAGGTCGAGAAGCTGCTGAAGCCCGTCGGGACCAGGGGCCTCGGCCGGCGACGCCGCGCTCACCACGACAGCGCATTCCCGGACCGGACGCCGCGCGGGCCTCCCGTTCCGGTGTCCGAGCCGGACAGGAGAGGCCGGTCGTTCGAGGGTGTCATCGCGGTTCCTCGGGCGTGCGCCGCCGGCGCTTCGGTGCGGCCCTGCCTCGCTGCACCGCTTCGATGCAGGCCGCGCGACAGGCCTCGAGGATCTCGTCCGCGATCGGCGCGGTGTCGGGGCAGGCCCGGGAGAGGGTGAGGGCGCCGACGGCCTGGGCCAGGATGCCGATGGCCGCCGCGCGCGCCGCGGGATCGCCCTCCGGGTCCGGGGACAGGTGTCCGGCCAGCCGTCGCACCGTGTCGTCGGCCCAGGCCGCGAAGGCCGCCCGCGTCGCGTCGGATTGCCGCGCGGCCTCGGAGCCGAGGGCGGCGGTCAGGCAGCCCTGCCCCGGGGCATCCCGGTGTCGTCGTGAGAGGTAGGCGCCCAGGATGGTCTCGATATCGTATCCGGCCCGGCGCCGTTCATTCTCCGCGAAGCCGTGGGCGCAGGCCTGGGCGATCAGCTCGTCCTTGGAGCGGAAGTGGTTGTAGAAACCGCCATGGGTGAAGCCGGCGCGCTCCATCAGCTCCGCCACGCCGACGCCGTCGAACCCGCGCTCGCGGAACAGGAGCGCCGCGGTCGACAGGATGCGCTCACGGTTGGCATCCTTCTGCTCCTTCGTGATCCGCACGTCGCGTGTCCCTCCCCCTGGCCTTCGCCGACGATGATGAGCATCATCATACCTTGACGGATTGAATGATGTCCATCATCTTTGGGCCCGCAAGGGGGCCCGCATGTCCGATACCAAGATCGCTCGAGCGACCCGGTCCGCGACGCCGAATCAGGTGCTCGGCCTCGTCTGTGTCGGCGTCGTCCTGGCCAATCTCGATCTGTTCATCGTCAACGTGGCGCTGCCCGACATCGCCCGGAGCTTTCCCGGTGCGACCCTCGAGAGCCTGTCCTGGATCCTGAACGGCTACGCGATCGCCTACGCGGCCCTGCTGGTGTTCTTCGGGCGTCTGGCGGAGCGGCATCGCCGCGATCACGGCTTCCTGCTCGGGATCGGGCTGTTCACCGCCGCGTCCGCGGCCTGCGCCGCGGCCTGGAGCGTCGACGCCCTGGTCGCCTTCCGCCTCGTCCAGGCGGCGGGGGCCGCCCTGATGACCCCCGCCTCGCTCGGCTTGCTGCTCGCCTCCTTTCCCGCGGATCGCCGCGGCGGCGCGGTGCGGAGCTGGGCCGCCATCGGCGGGCTCGGCGCGGCGCTCGGGCCGCTCCTCGGCGGGGTGCTGGTCGCCATCGACTGGCGCTGGATCTTCGCCGTCAACGTGCCGATCGGAGCGGTCGCCCTGCTGATCGGCTGGCGGCGGCTGCCCCCGGTGCCGGGCCACGCGGTCCCGCCGCCGAGCGTCTGGGCGGCGGCGCTCGTCACGGGCGGGATCGGTCTCCTCACCTACGCGATCACCAAGGTGAACGACGGGGTCTGGCTGTCGCTGCCGGTCGGAGGCTGCCTTCTCCTCTCCGTCGTGGCTCTGGGCCTCTTCCTGCGCCATTGCCTGCGGTCCCCGAACCCGTTCATCGATCCGGCGCTGTTCCGCACCCGCCCGTTCGCGGGAGCGGTTCTGGTCACGGCGCCCTTCTCGGCCGCCTTTGGCGGGATGCTGCTCTCCATCGCCCTCTATCAGCAGGAGGCCTGGGGCTTTTCGGGGCTGCAGACGGGCCTCGCCATCGCGCCGGGGCCCGTGATGGTGCCGCTGACCTCCCTTCTCGTCGCCGGGCGGCTGATCGAGCGGTTCGGCGCCCTCGCCGTGGTCAGCGCGGGCCTCCTCTGCTTCGCCGCGGGGGTGGCGTGGTGGGCCTTGAGGATCGGCCCGACGCCGGACGTTCCGGTGGTGATGACCGGAATCATCGTGACCGGGATCGGCGTCGGCCTGACCCTTCCGACCCTGATGGGTGTCGGGCTCGGCGCGCTCCCGCCATCCTCGTTCGCGACCGGGTCGGGGGTCCTCAACATGGTCCGCCAGGCGGCCATGGCGGTCGGCGTGGCCGTCCTGGTCGCCGTCCTGGGATCGCCCCAGGATCCGGCGGCGCGCGTGGCGGCCTATCAGAACGGCTGGTGGCTGCTGGCGCTGATGACCCTCGTCGGGCTCCTCCCCGCATGGCTCTTCCTGCGCGACGCCGCCCGGCCGGCCAAGGCCTGGACCGCGGAGGCCACGCGATGACGGCCGGCCCGCCCCGGCCCGCCCGGATCGACCCGCACCGCTCCACCCCGGCCGCCGGAAGCGGCCATCCCACCCTCCTCTGAACTCGGGAAAGCCGATCATGACCGCTCGCGACATCGTCCTTTGCCATCCGGTCCGCACCGCGATCGGTGGCTATGGCGGCAGCCTCAAGGGCATCGCCGCCACGGATCTCGGCGCGACCGCGATCCGCGAGACCCTGCGCCGGTCCGGCCTGGACGCGGCCCAGCTCGGAAGCGTCACGATGGGCAACGTCGTGCAGGCCGGCAACCGGATGAACCCGGCCCGTCAGGCGGCGGTGAACGGGGGCGTGCCCGTCGCGGTGCCGGCCCTGACCGTCAACCGGGTGTGCGGATCGGGGGCGCAGGCCATCGCGACGGCCGCGGACGGGATCCGGCTGGGCCATCACGACGTGGCCATCGCCGGCGGCATGGAGAACATGGACAGGGCGCCGTACCTGCTGGAGGGCGGGCGCTGGGGCCACCGGATGGGCCATGCGCAGATTCTCGACAGCATGCTCAACGACGGCCTGAACGACGCGTTCTCGGGCGAGCATTCCGGTTGGCACACCGAGGATCTCGCCACGCGATCCGAGATCGACCGGGAGGCGCAGGATGCCTGGGCGGCCCGCTCTCAGGCGCGGTTCGCGAAGGCTCAGGCCGCCGGGGCGTTCGAGGCGGAGATCGTGCCGGTCGAGATCCGGGGCCGGAAGGGCGTCGAGCGCTTCGCACGCGATGAGGCTCCGCGTCCGGAGACGACTATCGAGACGCTGGGCAAGCTGAAGCCGGCCTTCCGGCCCAACGGCACCATCACGGCGGGCAACGCGCCCGGTCTGAACTCGGGGGCGGCGGCCATGATCGTCGCCGAGCGGGGCTTTGCCGAGAGCCACGGCCTCGCGCCGTTCGGACGCCTCGTCGCCTACGGGGTCGGCGCCTGCGAGCCGGGCCTGTTCGGCCTCGGCCCCGTCCCGGCCGTCCGGCAGGCCCTCGACCGGGCCGGCTGGACCGTCGGCGACCTCCAGCGCATCGAGATCAACGAGGCTTTCGCGGTCGTGCCCCTCGCGGTCGCCAAGGAACTCGGGTTGCCCGAGGACATCGTCAACGTCGAGGGCGGCGCCATCGCCCACGGCCATCCGATCGGCGCGACCGGCGCCGTGCTGACGACCCGGCTGCTCCACGCGATGCGCCGGGACGGGATCGCGCGCGGCCTGGTCACCCTCTGCATCGGTGGCGGGCAGGGAATCGCCCTCCTGCTCGAAGCGCTCTGAACCGGAGCGCCCGCCGACGGGGCGCCGGGTCGGGGGCCATCGGTCCGCCCATGCCGGCGGGGCGGTGGCCCTGCCTCAGGTGGTGGCCGGGGGCCACCCGTCGATCGTGTCGGGCAGGGCGAGGATGTAGCGGGTGCCGAGACCGGGCTCGCTCTCCACCTCGATCCGCCCCCGCATCGTCGACACGACGAGGTTGAACACGATGTGCAGGCCGAGCCCGAGGCTGCCCTGGTCGCGGGTCGTGGTGAAGAACGGATCGAACACCCTCGGCAGGTGTTCCGGAGCGATGCCGACGCCGTCGTCGGAAAAGACGAGGCGCACCCCGTCCGGCCCGCCGGCGGCGGTCAGGCGCAGGGTGCCCGGTCGCCCGTCCGGATAGGCGTGGGCGGCGGCGTTGAGGGCGAGGCTGCCGACCACCTGCGCCAGGGCGCCGGGATAGGAATCGAGGCGCAGGCCCTCGGGACACTCCAGCGCGAAGGAGAGCCGCTGCCGCCGCAGCACGGGCTCCAGCGTCGTCAGCAGGTTCCGCAGGCTCGCGCCGATCGCGAAGATCCGCCGCTCCCCGCTCGTCTGGTCGACCGCGACCTGCTTGAAGGTGTGCATCAGGTCGGCGGCCCGGGTCAGGTTGGCCACGGCGAGGCGCCCCCCCTCGTCGAGGCGCTGCAGGCCCGTGACCAGCTCCGAGCGCCGCACCGGCCCCGCCTCGACGACCTGGCCGAGGTGCCGGGCATCGGCGGCCAGCGTCGTCGTGACGGTCAGCGCGAGGCCGACCGGCGTGTTGACCTCGTGGGCGATGCCCGCGACCAGCTGGCCGAGCGCCGCGTGCTTCTCGGCCTGGACGAGGTGCATCTGCGTCCGCCGCAGCTCCGCCAGGGTCGCGTCCGAGCGCTCCTTCTCCCGCCGCAGGTCCTGCCGGGTGCGAAACTCCCGGCGGGCCCGGTATTCCCGGGCCGTCGTCGCGTAGAGCGACAGCGCATAGGACATGCCGATCTCGAAGTTGTTGATGAACCGCATGCCCTCCCGCAGCGTCGCCGTGGATTCGAGGGCGGCAAAGCAGGCCCAGCTCGCCGCGCAGAACGCCAGGAGCGAGGGGACGCGCAGCGGCAGCAGGGTCGAGACGAACAGGATGATGATGATCATGCCGGCCGCCGCGTGATCGAAGCCGCCGTCGAGCTGGCGGTAGATCAGGGGAAGACAGCAGCCGGGCACCACGCAATAGGCGAGGTAGATCGCCTCGGCGAAGCCCCGCGCCCGGGCGAAGAACAGCAGCCCGGCCAGCGGCAGCAGCACGAGCCCGGTCACCGCGAGGCGGATCGCGAGCGCCGCGGGCCAATGCACCGGATCGATGATCCAGTCCCAGAGGCCGAAGCCCGCATAGATCAGCGCCCCGAGCCCCATCGCCGCCTGGGTGCGGCCGATATCGTCGAGGATGAATTGCTGGACGAAGCGGCGCTCCTCGGCAGGGGCCTCGAAGCGCAGGCCGAGGGCGACCAGAAGCCGTCGCGGATCGAGCCGGCTGCCTCGTCCGTTGCTGCGCATGGGGCCGGGTCTCGCACCTGGGTTCGGAGGACGGACGTTCGGGGTCGGTCGAGAGCACGTCTCCTGTCGCGGCGCCAGCCCTCGTCCCCCGTTCGCGGAGTGCGGAAGGATCCGGCCGGCGCCGCCGCGCGGATGGCGGAAGGGTCAGGTCCCGGTGCGGGACGCGGGCGGCGCGATCCGGGCCTTGCTGCGCCCGCAGACGAAGCCGGCGGCGGCTCTGTCCACGAGCGCCCGGGCCGCGGCATTGGCGGTCGGGGCCGCCCCGTCGAGGACGCCCATGACGCAGGCGCCGCCGGGAACGAGGCGGTAGACGACGAGGCGGCTCGCGCCGAGGCGGATCGACGGCCCGGTGTCGTAGCGGACGATCGCGGCGCGCGGCCGGAGCCCCGCTCCGGTCGCCGGGCCGCGCCACTCGATCGTGCCGCGCACGGCGAAGAACGTGTCGAGGCCGGGGATCGGGCCGCTCTCCTCGGTGCGGCCGAACGCGACCGCGCTCGCATCGGGCTCGTTCGTCCACACGACCGGGATGCCGCCGAGCCCCGCGCAGCGGCGCACCTCGACCACGTCGGGATGCGGCGAGGGCAGCGCCCGGCAGGTGGAGAAGTCGTGCCGGGTATAGGCGCTGGCGAGCGGCGGGGCCGCCATCCCGGCGCTGCCCTGCAGCAGGAGGAACGCGGCCGACAGGCCGAGGCGGACGGGCACGGTGGGGGACATGGCGGGGGACATGGCGGAGCTCCTGTGGCGCGGAGGGCGGCGCGGCCCGTGGTTTGCCGGGGTCCGGATCCGGGCCGTGGATCCAGGCCGTGGATCCAGGCCGTGGATCCAGGCTGTCCTGCCGGCTCGTCGCCCGCCGGCCCCAGGATGCCGCCGGATTGGCGCCGCCGGTTCGGACGCGGCAGCCCATGGCCGTCAGGCCGACCACGCCGTCGCGGCGGATGACGATCTCCCGGCCGTTCTGGGCCGAGATGTCGCGCTACACGACGCTGTGGGGGCCGTCGGTGCCGCTGCGCATCTGGCCGAGCGCCGCCGACGGGCCAGGGGTGCCTTCGCGGTCGCCGCCGCGACGCTTCAGCGGACCAGCGTCGTGAGCGCGTAGCAGCCGGCGGCGATGCCCGCCGCGGCCGGCAGGGTCACCACCCAGGCGAGGACGATGTTGCCGGCCACGCCCCAGCGGACCGCCGAAGCGCGCCGCGCGGCGCCGACCCCGATGATGGCGCCGGTGATCGTGTGGGTGGTCGACACCGGCACGCCGAGCCAGGTGGCCAGGAACAGCGTGATCGCTCCCCCGGTCTCGGCGCAGAAGCCCTGCATCGGATTGAGGCGCGTGATGCGCGAGCCCATCGTGTGCACGATGCGCCAGCCGCCCGACAGCGTGCCGAGCGCCATCGCGGACTGGCAGGACAGCACGACCCAGAGCGGGACGTGGAACTCGCTCCCGAGATGCCCCTGGGAGTAGAGCAGCACGGCGATGATGCCCATCGTCTTCTGGGCATCGTTGCCGCCATGTCCGAGCGAGTAGAGCGAGGCCGAGACGAATTGCAGCCAGCGGAAGCTTCGGTCGACCCCGAACGGCGTCGCCCGCACGCAGGCCCAGGACACGGCGAGCACGAGCAGCAGCGCCAGGAGGAAGCCGAGCAGCGGCGAGAGCACGATCGCCGCCACCGTCTTGCCGAGGCCGGACCAGACCACGACGCCCAGGCCCGCTTTGGTGACACCGGCGCCGACGAGGCCGCCGATCAGGGCATGCGAGGAGCTCGATGGGATGCCGAAGATCCAGGTGACGACATTCCAGACGATCGCGCCCACGAGGGCGCTGAGGATCACCTGCGGATCGACGATGCCGGCGTCGACGATGCCGGTGCCGAGCGTCTGGGCCACATGCAGGCCGAAGAACAGGAACGCGATGAAGTTGAAGAAGGCGGCCCAGAGCACCGCATATTGCGGTCGCAGAACCCGGGTCGAGACGATGGTGGCGATCGAGTTGGCGGCATCGTGAAGGCCGTTCAGGAAGTCGAACAGCAGAGCAATCCCGATCAGGCCGATGAGGTAGGGCAGAGCGAGCGTGGCGGCGTCCATGGCGTCACACGTTCTCGATCACGATGCCACTGATCTCGTTGGCGACATCCTCGAAGCGATCGACGATGTCCTCCAGGTGCCCGTAGATTTCCGCGCCGATCATGTAGGCCATGGCGTCGCCGTCTCCGCCATCGCGGCGGTGGGCCTGATAGAGCGACTTCAGCCCCTGCTCCTGCAGGGCGTCCGAGCGCCCTTCGACCTGCGTGATCGCCTCGGTGATCTGGTTGATCCGCCCGGCATGGGTGCCCACGGCGTTGAGCAGGGGAATGACCTCCGCCGTCAGCTTGGCCGCCTCGACCACGGTGCCGCCCATCTCCCGCATGAGCGGATCGAACTGGCGAAGCTCGTAGAGCTGGATGGCTTTGACGGTTTTGTTCATCTGGTCGATGGCATCGTCCATCGACTGGATCAGATCCTTGATGTCGCCGCGGTCGAACGGCGTAATGAAGCTTCGGCGCACCGCCAGCAAGACCTCGGCGGTGATCTCGTCGGCTGCGCGCTCCTGCTCGACAATCCGCTGGCAGAAGCGCGGGACGTCGTCACCGCCTTGCAGCACGCCCAGTAAGGCATCCGCGGCGACGATCAGGGTGCGAGAGTGCCGCTCGAACATGTCGAAGAAGCGATCTTCTCTGGGCATCAGCGCCCGAAACCAGCCCAGCATTCCCTACCTGCATCGTTTTGCGGCTCTGCGCGAGAACGTAGAAGCCGGCTAATTTTTAGCGAGCCCCCATCGTCGAAACCAAGCCTGATCCGGGCTCCGCTTGATCAAAGCGGAGCCCGGATCAGTCCAGCCCGCGCGGCGTTTGAGCGAAGCCCAAATCCGCCATCCCGAAGGGATCAACCGGATTTGGTCTGAGACGGGTCGGGCCTCTGCGTGGGGCCGATGCTATAAGGGGGCGGGCTTCGGGCCGCCGCGAATCGGGGGAGTGGGGATGCGCAGATCCCGTTGGCCGGCCGTTTTCGCGGTTCCGTTGGCGGTTTTCCTGGCAGCCGCCCCCGCGGCGGCGCAGCCCGTTCCGGAGGGCCGGGCGAGCCCGCTCTCCGCGCTCGTCGCCCCGGTCCACGGCCGCAAGGCCTGCTTTGCCCGCCGCTACGACGCGGCCCATCGGCAGCGCCATCCGCGGCAGCTTGTGACGGCGATGAGCCTGACCCTGCGCTACCACCGGCACCCGCCGGACCGGCATCACCCGCACGGCCAGCGCAACACCTACTTCACCCTCACGGCGGTGCTCGGGGCCGGGCGCGGCCGTCTCACCGCCTCGGGGGAGTGCATGGCGCCGGGCTCCGAGATCGCCTGCACGCAGGATTGCGACGGGGGCGGCTTCGGGTTGACGCGGGCGCCGGACGGCACACTCTTGCTCGATCTCACCCGCTACGGCCGCCTGCGGATGACCCGCGGCTGCGGCGGCGAGGAGACGGGCGGCGTCGAGCTGATGCCCGGCGCCGACGACCGGATCTTTCGGCTCGTGCCGAGCCCGGCCGGCGCCTGCGGCGCCTGAGCCGCTCAATTGCAGTTCGTGACCTGCGCGGCGCAGAACCGGGGCCACCAGCCGGTGACGCCGTCATGGCTTTCCACCTGCCCCCAGCGCCCCTCGCAGGCGAGGAGCCGGCGGGGAATCGCCTCCGGCCCCAGGGCGGCGCCCCAGCCGTCGTGGGCGGGCCGTCGGCCCGCCCCCAGGTGGGGGGCCTCGTACAGGCCGTCCCCCTGGCCAGCGTAATCCAGGCTCGACCCGACCATCCCGGCCGCGACCCAGCCGCGGCCGGTGAAGGTCGCCGGCAGGCCGGGCGGGAGGAGGACGTCGTCCGGGCCCGGCGGCGTGGCCCCCTCGATCAGGAACCAGCCGTCCCGGTGGCCGACGATCCGGAACGGGACGCGCCAGAGCCCGTCCGGTGGCCGTTCCACGTCCCGCTCCGGCCGGAAGCGCAGCGGAGCGGGCAGGCGGCCGAGGATGCGGGCGGCCCGGTGCGGCGCGGCGCGCACGTTCAACCCGGCCGGATCGGTGTCGTTGGTCCAGGCGGGCAGATCGCAGGGCATCGTCCCCGGGGGCCGGTCGGGCGTGCCCGGGGTCAGGCCCGGCCCGGGCGCTTCGGCCCGAAGCCCCCCGGACGAGACCGCCAGCATCCCGGCGACGAGGCAGGCCGTCGGCCCGACGACCCGGTACGGGGTCCACCGGGTCATCGGACGCTCCGGGCGCCCGCAAGCGGATCGAAGGCCAGACCGTCGCCGATCGGGGCAAGCGTCGGGGATCTGCGCCGGTCGAGACGGTAGCGTCGGACCGTCCCCGCCTCGGTCTCGATCGTGCCGCTCCTGACCCAGGCGCGGCCGGTGAGAACGTTCACGCTCGTCGTCCGGAGCGCGCCGGAGGCGCGGTGCACGGTGACGGCCTCGACCCCCGCCAGGTCGAAGCGATCCCGACGGGCGCGCAGCCGCAGGGTCCGGTGGCCCATCTCCCAGCCGCCCGCGCTGGAGAAGCTGTGCAGGACGAGCACGAGCGTGCCGCTCCGGATCGACAGGGAGCCGGGATCCTCGAACGCGTCGTCCTCGGTGGCGCTCACCCGCCGGGGGATCAGCGTGCGGTTCGCGGGCCCCAGGCGGTATCCCCGTCCCCCCGGCATGCCGAACGCGACCGCGAGGATGCGGGGATTGCCGTCGATGGCGGGGGCGTCGTCCGCGGGCCCGGTTCGGATCCGGCGGCCGGGATCGGTTCCCTGCAGCACGAGAGCAAGGTCGGGGACGCCGTTCCCGTCGAGGTCGCCGAAGGCCTGCGCCTCGACCCGCCAGCCCGCGGGCGCGAAATCGGCGGGGGCCGCGCCGGTTCGCGGCAGAATCGGGGCGGCGGCCTCCGGCACGGTCTCGGCCGCGACCCCGTCGGCCCCGGCGAGGCAGACGGCCAGCGCGAGCGCCAGCCCGCGGGCCGGGCGGCGACGGGGCTCGGGGCGGGCGGGGGGATCGGTGTCGTGGGTCACGGGGCCCTCTCCGGCAGCGACCGCGAGGATGCCGGTCCCGCGTTTCAGCGCCGTGTCGCCCTCTGTTGCGTCGGCCGAGGGGCGCGGGGGGCCCATATTGCGCCCCGGCGGCCGCGCTCCCATCTGAGGCACTGGCCGCGACGCTGTCGCGAGGCGGTCAAGAGGGCGAAGCGGGTGCGCCCCGGGAACGCGCATCCGAGGCCCGGCCCTCACGGCTGGACATCGTTTCCCATCGCGGCGGTCGAGTCCCCCGGCTCCCGTTCGCGAGCGCGCCGGCTGCCGCGTTCGCCCCGTTCGCGCGCGGCCGGCGCGTCCCCGTCAGAACAGGGCAACGAGGGCGACGCCGGCGATCATCAGGACGGCGCCGAGGACGCGCCACAGGCTGGCCGGATGCACCGCGTAGCCGACCCATCCGTAATGATCGAGCACGATCGAGGCCACGACGCCCACCGTCACGATGATGCCGAGGAAGCTTGCCGCGCCGATGGAGGGCGAGGCGTAGAGCTGCGCCAGGATCAGCAGGACGCTGAGGAACCCGCCGAGCCATGCCCACCACGGCACGGCGGCGAGCTGGGCCCCGGTCGGCATCTCGAGCTTGCCGGTCGCCAGCCCGCCCGCGAGCAGGACCGCCGTGCTGACCAGCAGCGTCAGCAGTGCCGCGGTGATCGGCAGCCCCATCGACTTGGACAGGGTCGCGTTCTGCCCCGGCTGGATCGCATTCGCGAGGCCGGCCAGGATGGTCAGTCCATAGAGATACCACATGGCCCGTCATCACCGGCGGGCGCGGCCCAGTTTCGCGAAACCCGGCGGCTGTGGCGTCTCGCCCCGGCCCGGGCAACGTCCGGGATCGCAGCGTTTCGACGTCGACCCTCGGCCCGGCACCTTGCGCACGGACGGGTGTGGCGAGCTGATGCTCGGCAACATGAGCGGCGATGGTGGGCCGGGTTCGTGCCCCATGCCGGCTCCATCACGTCGTCTGGATTTCAAATGTCATCCCGCGTGACCCACGCTTGCCGGCAGGAACGGGCGGCCTACGCTCGGAATATACCTGTTTATTGTGATGATGATTGCAATTCCGATCTCTCGGAACCGATGAAGCCGCAACGCGAGGCGGCTTTGCGTTTTTCAAGTGGCTATGATTTACATCCGGACGACTCGGACGGCCTGCCTCTTCGAGGCGATTCGGCTTAAAGTGTCGACGTCTCGAACGCGCGTAGGTCTCGATATGATCATTAGCGAATACGTGAGTGGCGAGTCATCGTATTTAAGCATATCGCGAAACGGTAATGATATTACCGCAGAATTATACTATAGAATGTCGGGATACTATGATGAAGAATTAGGATATTATTTGTGGGATGGAGAAGGGTCTCTAACGATAGGCGTAGAAGGTCGCTATCTGTACCAAATCGCTGACGCGCCAATCGATCTTTTACTGACAACACAAGTCTTACCCGGCGAAGTTTATGACGGAACTTATCAAATATACGACTATTACGGCGGCGGCATCAGCATCGATTTTCAGTTCAATACGATTATTTTCTCGGATGCCGCAGAATTTGAAGGCTCCGACATTACAGATGTTGTTTTCGGATCGGCCCAAGCCGATGCGTTGGGCGGGGGCGCCGGAAACGACTTTATTGAGAGCGGGTTCGGAGACGACGTGCTCGACGGCGGCGAAGGGGCCGATGCCCTCTACGGTGAGGGCGGCAACGACATTTACGTCGTCGATCAAGCCAGCGACCAGGTGTTCGAGGCGATCGGCGGTGGCCGGGACGTGGTGACCACGGACGTGTC
>NZ_CAKLBV010000086.1 GCF_920984675.1 Methylobacterium sp. Leaf118 | reverse complement strand
GCGCCAATGCTGCGCGGCGATCCGAACGCGCCGAATTCCGGGTTTGACTTCAGGGTCATCGGGTTCTCACAACACCGCCCCGAAGGCGCCGGCCCCGCCGACCACGAGGACCGCCTTCCGTCCGCTCAGGGGATCGCCCCCTGGGGCAGCGGCACCGCGGGCCCGCGCGGAGACCCGTCCGGGCGCGGCTCGCCCCGGCGGGTCGGCTTGGCGGCCCCGGGATCGGCCTTCTTCGCGTCCTTCGCGGCCTCCCGCGCCTCTTTGGCCGCCGCGGCGGCCATCTCCGCCTCGGTCGGCGTCGTACGGCGGGCCTTGGGGGCGGGCAGGGTCCGGGCCGCGGGGGCACTGCCGCAAGCGCGGAACCGGAACTCCGCCAGGGCCTGCCCGGAATCGGCGTGGATCGGCAGGGTGTCGGGCAGGTTCACGAGGCTGGCGTCCCAGCGGATGGCGCCGCCGATCGTCCCCTCCAGCACCGTCGGCGAGGCGCCGCGGCGCAGGGACAGGAGGTCCGGCCCGTAGGCGGTGGCGACCTTGCCGCCGATCACGACCTGGAGCACGCGGGTCACGTCGGGGGTGAGGGGCCGCAGGGGGTTGTCGATCGTGATCGCCCCCGAGCGGGTCACCCACAGCTCGGCCCCCTTCACCGCCTCCTTGCCGGCGTCCTTGCCCGCTTCCTTGCCAGTGTCCTTGCCAGTGTCCTTGCCCGCCTCCGGGCCGGCCCCTTGTCCGCTCTCGTACTGCACCGCCTGGCCCGGCTCGCAGGCGACGGGGGGCGCCGCGAAGGGTGTGGCGAAGGGCGCGGCGCCGAGCCCGGCGCCCGGCGACGGGCTCGGGATCGGCGCGGGCAGCGGCATCTCCGGAGGGGGGGCCTGGGCCGCCTTGTCCTCGGCGGGCGGCTGGGGCTTCGGCTGCGGCTTGGCCTCGGCTTTGGGACGCGGCTTCGGCTTGCGCTTGGGCGGTGCCTCCGGCGCGCCCTCGGCGGGCGCCTCGGCCGCGGGCGGGCCCGGCTCCCCGCTCGGCTCCTGGGCCGAGGCCGGGAGCGCGAGCACCGTCCAGGCCGCCGCGAATACGGGAGCGAGCCGCCGCATCGAACCCTCGAACCTCACGGTCGTGCGCCTCATGATCGCCCGGGGCGCCCGGCCCCGGACGGCGGCGCGGGCCGGTCCTCCACGGGCGCGGCGTCGAGCACCGGCGCGGCGCGGTCGATCGGGCTCGGCCGGTCGGGGGTGAGGGCGCGGACCATGGCCTCGGTGTTGTCGGCCCATTCCTCCTCCCGCGGCAGGCGCAGCGGCGGCCTGCGGGAGCCCTTCGAGAATCCCACCACGAGGACGAGGGCGAGCAGCGTCGCCGCCACCGCGGCCAGGATCAGGAGACTTTCCATGCCCCACCGACCCTAGACCGGATCGCGCGGGGTTGCACCTGCACCGGTTCGTCGCCCGAGGCGCGGGGCGCGGCCTCGGGCGAGGGCCCGCCGTGACCGGAGGAATCGCGGAACGGGCACGGAACGGTCCTTGCGTCGCGGGCGGAAAGAGTGAGAACCGCGTCGGCACGGTCGAATCCGGTCGCTCACCTCAGGGATGCTCGATGCCGCTCGAAGACCAACCTCGCGATCCCGCCGTCGCCCGGCCCGCCGCCGGGGAACGGACCGGCAGCGCCGTTCCGGGCCGGGAGCTGGAGGCCGAGCTGCTCGCCCTCGTGGCCCAGAGCCGCGAGCAGGCGAGCGAGGACCCGTTCCGCAACCCCGTCCTGGCCGTGACGCTCGCGATCACCCGCCGCCTCGACCGGGAGGAGATCGGCGAGAGCGACCTCGACGCGCTCCTCGCCACCCTGCGCCGCCGGGCGCTGACCGCGCGGGCGGGCCGCCTGCGCGACTATGTCGGCCTCTCGGGCGAGGAGCCCGGCACGCTCGCCGACCTCGCCGGGCGCCTCGTCGCCGCGATCCCGCGGGCCTCCGACGATTTCGAGACGTTCCGCGAGCGCGTCGGGCGCACCGCCTTCGCCGCCGTGTTCACGGCCCACCCCACCTTCGGCATGCCGCGGGCGGTGGCGGAGAAGATCGCCGCGGCGGCCTCCTTGGCCGAGGAGGCCAAGCGCACCCCGCTGCTCGGCGAGGCCGCCGCCCGCTCGACCCGGCCCGATCCCGGCATCAGCCTCGACGACGAGTTCGACCAGGCCTGCGTCGCCGCCAATCACGGCCGCGCCGCCATCGACACGTTCAACGCCGGCCTGCTCGACGCCGCCCGCGCCCGCTGGCCGGAGCGCTGGACCGAGCTCGTCCCCAAGCCGCTGGCGATCGCGAGCTGGGTCGGCTGCGACACCGACGGGCGCACCGATATCGGCTGGTGGGACACCGTCCGCTACCGGCTGATCTCCAAGCGCATGCAGTTCGACCGGCTCCTGCGTGGCCTGCCCGAGGTGCCGTCCGCCCGCGTCGTGCGCGACCTCGTGGAGGGCGCGCGGGCCGCCGTCGAGCGCCAACTCGCGGGCGCGCCTTTGCTGGGCGCCAAACCGTCGCTCGAGGCCGTCCACCGCTTCGCGCTGGCCCTCATCATCGAGCGGGAGCGGGCGCAGACCGATGCCGGGCCGCTGCTGGCCGGCCTCGCCGCGGCGATCGGCGCCACCGAGAGCGACGCGGATCGCCGCGCCCTCGCGGTCCTGCGCGCGGGCGTCGCCGCCCACGGCCTGTCGAACGCCCTGCCGCATTTCCGGCTCAACGCCAGCCAGATCCACAACGCCGTGCGCCGCGTGATCGACCTGGAGGGCGACCCGGCGGATGCGGGGCAGCGCCGCTCCCACCTCGCGGCCATCAACACCCTGCTCAACGACGTGCGGCCGGTGCCGGTGGATTTCGGGGCGCTCGCCGCCGAGCGGGCCTCGGCCGCGCGCCTGATGATGACGATCGCGCAGATCCTCAAACACGTCGACGGCACCCATCCGGTGCGCTTCCTCATCGCCGAGACCGAGACCGGCTACACGCTTCTGGCCGCGCTCTGGCTCGCCCGGCACTACGGCATCTCGGACAAACTCGAGATCACGCCGCTCTTCGAGACCGCGAGCGCCCTCGAACAGGGCATCCGCGTCCTCGACGACGCCCTGCGCAACCCGCATTGGCGCGCCCATCTCAAGCGTCTCGGGCGGCTCTCGGTGCAGTTCGGCTACTCGGATTCCGGGCGCTATGTCGGCCAGCTCGCCGCGACCTTCTGGGTCGAGCGCCTGCGGCGGCGCATCGCCGAGATGATGAGCCAGAACGGGCTGTCCGACATCGAGCTCGTGATCTTCGACACCCATGGCGAGTCGATCGGGCGCGGCGCCCATCCGACCTCCCTGCGCGACCGCCTCGCCTATCTCGCCCCCGAGGACGCGCGGCGGCGCACGGCGCAGGCCGGCATCCGGGTGCGGCTCGAATCGAGCTTCCAGGGCTCGGACGGCTACCTGATGTTCGGGACGGGCGCGCTGGCCGACGCCTCGGTGGCGCGCATCGCCGAGCACGTCTTCGCCGACGAACTCGCCGAGGACGACGCCTTCGCCGACTACGCGATCAACGAGGGCCGGACGGCCTCGCCCGGCGCCGACCCGGTCTACGGGGAGGCCGACTTCGCCTCCGAGTTCTTCAGCGCCGTCCGGCAATCCATGGAGGCGCTGGTCGACGACCGCGGCTACACGGCGCTGCTGGGCACCTTCGGCCCGAGCCTGATCGACCGCACCGGCTCGCGGCCGGTGGCGCGCCAGTCGGAATCCGGGGGGCCGGCGGCGATCACCCATCCGCGCCAGATGCGGGCGATCCCCAACAACGCGATCCTGCAGCAGCTCGGCTTCCTCGCGAACTCGCTGCACGGGGTGGGCCGCGCGGCCCACCGGGCGCCGGAGACCTTCCGGCAGATGCGTCAGGATTCGGTGCGCTTCTCCCGCGCGTTCCGCCTGGTGCAGCACGCCGCCAGCGTCGGCGATCTCGACGTGCTGCGCGCCTATATCGACACCCTCGACCCGGCGGTGTGGCTGGAGCGGGCGCGCCGCACCCGCCGCGACGGGCGGCGGGAGGAGCTCGTCACCATCGCGGCCGCCCTGGAGCGGCTGAACCTCGCCCCGGACCTGCGGCGCCTATTCGGCCGGCTCACCGGCGACTGGCTGTTCCTCCAGACCGCCGCGCCGGACCTCGCCACGATGTCGGCGCGGCTCACCCTGCTCCACGCGATCCGCCTCGCCCTGATCCACCGGATCTGGTTCCTGGCCGCCCATATCCCGAGCTTCCGGCCCCAGGCGGGGCTGACCCGCGAGGCGCTGCTGGAGCGCGTCCTGCGCCTCGACATCGACGGCTGCCTGAAGCTCCTCGACGAGATCTTCCCGGTCACGCCCGACCCGACGCTCGGCCTCAATTTCGGCGAGCCGCCGGGCCCGCGCGACGTCGGCACCTACGAGACCGAGCACAACACCCTGTTCGGCCCGATCCGGCGGACCTTCGAGCGGGTGCGGGAGATCTCGGGGATCATCCAGCACGAGGTCGGCGCCTTCGGGTGAGGCGCGGGGCGGGGAGCGGAGATCAAGAGGCGGCCCGGGAGACCCGAGTCAGGAGTCGGGAGGCTAAGGGGACCGCGTCGGGCGATCGGCCGGCCGGGCAGCTCCCCCGCTCAATGCTTCATGAGGCTCTCGAAGCTCGCATCCGGCTCGACCTTGCCGGCGAAGCGGGCGAGGCGGCTCAGGCTCGGCTCGGCGAGGCCGCCGGCATGGGCGTAGGTGGCGAGCGCGAAGCTCACCAGCAATTCGGCCTCCTCGCGGGTCATCGCCCGGCCGCTCAAGGTGCTGGCCGCGCCGCGCACGGCGAGCACCGCTTGGCGGAAGGCGGGATCGTTCTTCAGTTCGTCCAGGCGACTCATCGGGCGTCCTCGGGGCCGTGCTTTCCGTGTCTCGTTCGTCGAGCGCCTGCGCGCGCATCGCGCAGGCGCCGATTGGAGAGGAAGTTAGGTGAACTCCGCCCGAACGGAATCGTCGCCACCCGCCCCTCGCCGGACCGGCGACGGGCGGTAGATGGAAGAGGGGCGAGAGGAGGCCGGCCATGGACGCGGGCGAGGATACGGACGCGGCTCAGGACGCCGCCACGATCGAGGGCCGCCGCGCGGCCGAGCGCCGCGAGGCGACCGACCAGAATCCCCACCCGGCCGGCTCGCAGGAGCACCGTCGCTGGGCGGAGGGCCACGCCTCGGTGACCGCCCCGGACGCGATCGCCGACGATCTCGCGGATTTCGCCTGAGGGCCGGCCCCATGCGCGTGCTGGAAACGCCGGACGGCCGCTACATCGTCGTCCATGGCCGCCTGTGGCGGCGCCACCGGCCGGACCTGGAGCCGGTGCGCCGCGACCGGCTGATCCGCGACCTCATGGAGGCCCGCCGCGGGGTGCGCGCCGCCAAGCGCTCGGGCGAGGCCACCGCCCTGTCGGAGGCGCGGGCGGCGGTCGATGCGGCCAAGCACGGGCTCGGCGAGCGCGGGCCGGTCTGGTGGACCGACGGCGCCCCCGATCTCAACCGCCGCATGGTCGCCAACACGCCCTATGCCGAGTGGTATGCGGCCCTGCCCGAGGCCGCCAAGGCCGATCCCGACCGTCGCCGGGGCTGAAGGCTCCGCCCCCCCGGCCGGCGACGGGATGCCGCGCGGGGCTGCCGGAATGTCGCCGCCCCAGCCGCCGCCCCATGTGCGCGATCGCACAGACCGTCGTGCCGGACCGTCCCGACCCATCCCGGACGGGCCCGGCCGGCGCCCCCGGGCCGCATCGATCGATTGTCAGGGCCGGCACTTCTGATTTATTCCAGATCATAAATGCAGGCGGAGCCCGTCCCGGGCCCTCGCTCGCCCCGATCCCGGACCGGGCCCAGCCCGGCGGGTCGACAATCAAGAGCCGGACGGACGCGGACCCCGGGTTCGCGCGAACACACCGGCCTCGACGGCACCGGTCCACCCGCCCTCCCGCGCGGGGTTCGGGACCGGTCCCGGCAATCCCATGGGGACGGACAGGCACGATCGGTGGCCGGCGCGGACGCGCTTCCGCGCGGGCGGCCCCCTCCTGAAACGGCAGATGGCAACGATGATGAAACTGACGGTCAACGGAGCCGAACGCAGCTTCGACGGCGATCCCGAGATGCCGTTGCTGTGGTTCCTGCGCGACGAACTCGGCCTCACCGGCACCAAGTTCGGCTGCGGCATCGCCCAATGCGGCGCCTGCACGGTCCATCTCGGCGGCACCGCCGCCCGGGCCTGCATCACCCCGGTCTCGGCGGCGGAGGGCCAGGAGGTCGTCACGATCGAGGGGCTGTCGCCGGACGGCAACCACCCGGTCCAGGCGGCGTGGCGCGATCTCAACGTCGCCCAGTGCGGCTACTGCCAGCCCGGCCAGATCATGCAGGCGGCCGCGCTCCTGAAGGACGCGCCCAAGCCCACCGATCAGCAGATCGACGAGACCATGAGCGGCAACCTCTGCCGCTGCGGCACCTATCCGCGCATCCGCGCCGCGATCCACCAGGCCGCCGGCCAGCCGACGAGCGCCACCCAGGGAGAGCGCCTGTGATTCAGGAAGCCAAGCGGATGGCCGAGCACGCGGCCGACGAGACCATCGCCGCCCCGATCCGGATCGACAATGTCAGCCGCCGCGGCGTCCTCGGCGGCGTGGGCGCCCTCGTGCTCGCTCTCTCGCTGTCGGACAGAGCGAAGGCGGACGAAGGCCAGACCGAAGAGCAAAAAGCCAAAAAATTCGGTGCCGACGGGATGCCGAACGGCTGGCGCGACGATCCCAAGGTCTTCGTGGCGATCGCGAAGGACGGCACCGTCACGGTCACCAACCATCGCTCCGAGATGGGCACGGGCGTGCGCACCTCGATCGCGCTCACCGTCGCCGACGAGCTCGAGGCCGATTGGGCCAAGGTCACGGTGGTCCAGGCCTGGGGGGACGAGACCCGCTTCGGCAACCAGGACACCGACGGCTCGCGCAGCCTGCGCCACTTCTTCCCGCACTTCCGCCATGTCGGCGCGGCGGCCAAGCTCATGCTGATCCAGGCCGCCGCCCAGCAATGGGGCGTGCCCGCGGGCGAGGTGAAGGCCGAGAACCACGTGCTGACGCATGCCAAGTCCGGGCGCACGCTCGGCTACGGCGACGTCGCCGAGGCCGCCGCCGCGCGGCCGGTGCCGGCCCGCGAGAGCGTGGCGCTCAAGAAGCCGGAGGCCTTCCGCTACATCGGCAAGGGCAAGATCGGCCTCATCGACAACCACGACATCACGACGGGCAAGGCGCAATACGCCCTCGATGTGAAGCTCGACGGCATGCTCTACGCCGTCGTCGCCCGTCCGGCCGTCTATGGCGGAAAGGTCGTGTCCTACGACGATGCCGAGACCCTCAAGGTCCCCGGCGTGATCAAGACCGTCAAGATCGAGGGCGGCGAGATCCCGTCCGAGTTCATGCCGCTCGGCGGCATCGCGGTGGTGGCGAAGAACACCTGGGCGGCGATGAAGGGCCGCGAGGCTCTCAAGGTCACCTGGGACGACGGCCCGAACGCCTCCTACGACACCGACGTCTTCCGCAAGGAGCTGGAGGCCGCCGCGCGCAAGCCCGGCAAGGTCGTGCGGGTCTCCGGCGACGTCGATGCCGCGATGAAGACCGCCAAGAAGCGGGTCGAGGCCGAGTACTTCGTCCCCCACCTCGTCCAGGCTCCGATGGAGAACCCGGCCGCGGTCGCCCGCGTCAAGGACGGCGCCTGCGAGGCCTGGGCCTGCACCCAGGGTCCGCAGGCCGCCCATGACCGGCTGATGAAGCGCCTCAACCTGCCCGCCGACAAGGTGCGGGTGAACGTGACGCTGCTCGGGGGCGGCTTCGGCCGCAAGTCGAAGCCCGACTACGTGGTCGAGGCGGCCCTCTGCTCCCAGGCCGTCGACGGCGCGCCGGTCAAGCTCGTCTGGACCCGCGAGGACGACATCCAGCACAGCTACTTCCACACCATCTCGGTGGAGCGGCTGGAGGCCGGGCTCGACGACAAGGGCATGCCGGTGGCGTGGCTCCACCGCTCGGTGGCGCCGACGATCGGCTCGATCTTCGCCCCCGACCCGAAGCACGAGCTGCCGTTCGAGCTCGGCATGGGCCTCGTCAACACGCCCTTCGCCCTCAAGAACGTGCGCCTGGAGAACCCGGCGGCCTCCGCCCATACCCGGATCGGCTGGTTCCGCTCGGTTTCGAACATCCCCCACGCCTTCGCGATCCAGTCCTTCGTGGCCGAACTCGCCCACGCGGCAGGCCGCGACCCGAAGGACTACCTGCTCGACCTCATCGGGCCCGCGCGCAAGATCGATCCGACCGAGCTCGGCGACGTGTGGAACTACGGCGAGGACCCGGCCCGCTATCCCGTCGAGACCGGGCGGCTCCGCGGCGTGATCGAGGCGGCGGCCAAGGGCGCCGGCTGGGGCCGCAGGCTCGCGAAGGGCAGGGGGCTCGGCATCGCCGGCCATTACAGCTTCGTCACCTACACGGCGGTCGCCGCCGAGGTGGAGGTCGACGACAAGGGTCAGGTGAAGGTCCACGCCATCGACATCGCCGTCGATTGCGGGCCGCACGTGAATCCGGAGCGCATCCGCTCGCAGATGGAGGGCGCGGTGGTCATGGGGATGGGCCTCGCGCTCACCTCCAAGATCACGTTCAAGCAGGGGCGCACCGAGCAGACGAACTTCGACAGCTACGAGATCGTCCGCATCGACGCCGCCCCGAAGGCCCTGCGGGTCCACCTCGTGCCCTCGGGCAGCTACGAGGGCCCGCTCGGCGGCGTCGGCGAGCCGGGCGTCCCCCCGGTCGCGCCAGCCATCGCCAACGCGGTCTTCGCCGCGACCGGCCGGCGCGTCCGCGAGCTGCCGCTGCGCGACCAGCTCAGCAGCTGAGTCCCGGCCGTCGATCCCGGCTCCGTCCCGGGATCGGCGGTCCGATGCGCCCCCCAGCCCGGGGGCGAGGGGCAGACGATCGCGCTCGAAGCGCGCCGGCGGCCATGGCTTTTCGTCCCGCGCGCCAGCGTCCACCCCGCGGAGCGATGCCATCATCCGCGCACAACGCAGCAGCGGAGGCCGCGACGGCCCCGTCTTCGCGGGTGCGGCTTGCACCCGCTCCATCCTTCCGCTCGCCGAACCTTGACGATCTTCGGACCGCTCTTGAAGAAGATTGGAAAACCTGGACCTGAATGACAGAATCCGGCCTCTTGTAACCGCTTCCGCGGGGCCCGGATCCGTGCATCTTAGTACATCCGTCATCATCGCCCGGCATCTTCTTACATAGCTCCCGCCTGGCTTCGAATTCGCCTCGGCCGCGGCGCGCGCCCGGGGGTGTCACATCATGTTGACCGTCACCATCAAGAGCCGGCTGATCCTCATGCTGTCGTTCATGGGTCTGCTGCTCCTGATCGCGACGGGGATCGGAAGCCTCGCTCTCGTCTGGAGCAACGCCAGCCTCAAGACGACCTACGAGGACAGGCTCGTGCCGATGAGCCAGTTCCTGGCCATGCGCGACCTCTGCGACACGATCATCGAGACCTCCCGCGGCGCGGTCGAGGGACGCAGCACCCCGAAGGCGGCGGCGCAGGCGATCGCGGCCGGCCTGTCCGACCTGCGCAAGGTCTGGTCCGACTATCTCGCGACCCACCTGACCGAGGAGGAGAAGTCCCTGGCCGGCGTGATGGACGGGCATGTGGCGCGCAACGGGACGATCATCGCCGATCTCGCCGCGCATCTATCCCATGACCGCGTCGACGCCCACGCCGCCGCGCACGAGACCCTCCTGATGCGGATGCCGCAGATCCACGAGAGCATGTCCCAGCTGACCGCCCTGCAGCTTCGCGAGAGCCGTGGCGAGTTCGACCGTTCCCAGGTCAAGGCCGACTGGCTCGGCGGGGCGATCCTGGCCTGCCTCCTGCTGGCCTGCGGCGGCCTCGCCTACGGCGTCCTGACGGTCGTGGGCGGCGTCGCGCGGCCGATCGACCGGATCACCGCGACGATGGGCCGGCTCGCCGGGGGCGATCTCTCGGTCCCGGTCGAGGGCGCCGCCCGACGCGACGAGATCGGGGCGATGGCCCGGGCCGTCGGGGTGTTCAAGGAGGCGATGATCGCTGAGCGCGGCGCCAGCGCGGCCGAGGCCCGCGTCACCGAGGCGACGTCCCGCCGGGCGCGCACCCTCGATCGGGCCACGCGGAGCTTCGAGGACGAGGTCTCCGGCCTGACCCGGGCCCTGGCCTCGGCCGCCCTCGCGATGGAGGCGACCGCCCGGGGCATGGCGCATTCGGCCGCGACCACCACCGAGCAATCGGCCACGGTGGCGAGCGCGGCCGCGCAGATGTCGGCCAACGTCCAGACGGTCGCCGCCGCCAGCGAGGAGATGGCCGCCTCGATCGGCGAGATCGCCGCGCAGGTGGCCCATTCCGCCGGCCTCTCCGACCGGGCCGCGGCGGACGCCGCGCGGACGGACGCGATCATCCGGAGCCTGTCCGACGGGACGGAGACGATCGGCACTGTCGTGGGCATGATCTCCGCCATCGCCACCCAGACCAATCTCCTGGCGCTCAACGCCACGATCGAGGCCGCCCGGGCCGGCGAGGCGGGCCGCGGCTTCGCGGTGGTGGCCGGCGAGGTCAAGCAACTGGCCGACCAGACGAGCGAGGCGACGCGGACGATCTCCGGGCAGATCGGGACCATCCAGAACCAGACGCGCCACGCCGTCGCCGCCATCGCGGCGATCGGCCGGACCATCCTCGAACTGCGCACCATCGCGACCGGCGTCGCGGCGGCGATGGAGGAGCAGGGCGCGGCCACGCAGGAGATCGTGCGCACCGTCGCCCAGGCGGCCCAGGCCACCCAGTCGGTCGCCGGCAACATCCTCGCCGTGCGGGACGTGGCCGGACGGACCGGCGCCGCCTCGGGACAGGTTCTCGCCTCGGCCTCCGACCTCTCCCAGCGGTCCACGCGGCTCGGCGCCACGGTCGCCGGCTTCTTGGCGACAATCAAGGCGGCCTGATCGGACGACGGGCGGGGTTTCGCGGCCGGACCGGCAACCGGAACGCTCCCTCGCGGCTTTCCCCGAGGCATTTGCTTTATGAGGATCCGTCCATGACGCAGGCTGCCCGCGCCGCCCGCACCCTCCGTACCCTTCCGCTCCTCGCCCTCCTCGCCGCCGGCCCGGCCCTCGCCTCGCCCTGCGCCGAGCGGATCGCGGCGCTCGACGGGCGGGCGAAGGCGAAGGCCGGCGAGGCGATCTCGGCCTCGACCGGCGGCAAGACGGTGGCCGCCCATCGCGAGGGCGAGGGCCAGACCGGCACCGGCGGCCAGACCGACCGGCGCGAGGCACCGCCGGAGAAGTCGGCCGAGGCCGGCCAGGGCGGCGATCAGGCCCAGCAGGCCAGGGTCGCCCTCGAACAGGCCCGCACCGCCGACGGCAAGGGCGACGCCAAGGCCTGCGACGAGGCCGTGGGCCGCGCCACCGCGCTCCTCGACGCCAAGCCCTGAGGCACCCTCGGCCCGGGATCGCCGCCGCGCATCGCCGTCGCAGGATTGTCAGGAAACCGGGCGCCCGCGGGGCTTCCCTCGCGGCGTCCGCGCGCGAGGTGTGGTCAGAGCGGGCACGGGCCGCCCGCCGGGCCGTCCGCGCCGGGCGGGCCCGTTCCCCGACGGAAGACGACATCCCGCCCATGACCGAGACCGCGGCGCCGGAAGCGCTCGAACTCCGCTTGCGCCAGCAGGTGCTCCTCTCCGAATTCGGCGTCGAAGCTCTGCGGGCGAGCGCGCTCATGCCGCTCCTGCAACGGGCCACCGAGATGTGCGCCGAGGGCATGCAGGCGCAGTTCTGCAAGGCCCTCGAATACCAGCCGTCGCAGGACCTGCTCCTCGTCTGCGCCGGGGTCGGCTGGGGTCCGGATTGCGTGGGCCGCGCCACGATCGGGGCCGATCTCGCCTCGCCCGCGGGCTTCGCCCTCAAGACCGGCCGCCCGGTCATCTCCAACCATCTCGAGAACGAGACCCGCTTCCGGACGCCGACGCTGATGGCCGAGCACGGGGTCCGGCGGGCGATCAACGTGCTGATCTCCAACCGGGATGGCCATTACGGTGTGCTGGAGGTCGACGACACCCGCGAGGGCGTGTTCGGCGAGGCGGACATCGCCTTCATGCAGGGCTTCGCCAACCTGCTCGGCAGCGCGATCGAGCGCCTGCGCTCGGAGGCGCAGCTCCGGATCGCCCTGGAGCGTCAGGATCTGCTGACCCGCGAGATGAGCCACCGGATCAAGAACAGCCTCGCGGTGGTGGCCGGACTGCTCGCCCTGCAGGTGCGCGGCACCGACAACGCCGACGTGCGCAACGCCCTCGCGGATGCCCGCGCCCGGGTCGAGGCGGTGGCACAGGTCCACGACCAGCTCTGGCGGCTGCCGGACATCACCCGCATCGACGTCGCCGACTTCCTGGGCGCCCTCTGCGGCAAGCTCGCCGAGAGCGCCGGGGCGCATGCGCTCCGCTGCCGGGCGGAGGCGCGCGAGATGCCGGCGGATCTGGCGATCCCGCTCGGGCTGTTCGTGAACGAACTCGTCACCAACGCGATCAAGTATGCCTATCCCGGCGGCCAGGGCGAGATCCGCGTCGAGGCCTTCTCCCGGGACGACGGCGGGCTCACCGTCGCGGTGTCGGACGACGGGGTCGGCCTGCCGGAGGGCTTCGATCCAACGAAGGCCCGCACCAGTCTCGGCATGCGCGTCGTCACCAACCTCGCCCGCCAGCTCGACGGCGCGCTCGTGGTGGTGCCGGGCCCGGGCGCCCGCTTCGAATTGCGGATGGCCGCGCAGGCCTGATACGGGCTCCGCTTGATCAAAGCGGAGCCCGTATCAGGCCTGCGCGGCGTTTGAGCGAAGCCCAAATCCGCCATCCCGAAGGGATCCACCGGATTTGGTACGACGCCCGCGTCCGTTCGTGTCGGACGCAGGGTGGATCCTCGGCCGGCGCCGGGCGGAGTGCCGCCCCCGGCGCGACGGGGACTCAGTTGCCGCCGGGACCGCCGCTGCCGCCGCCGCCGCTGCCCTGGGGCACGGCCCGGGACGGCTGGTTGGCGTTGCCGCCCGCGGCGGAATCGGTCTGGACCGTGTCGGCCCCGGTCGCGCCGCCGGGGATCGTGACGTTGCGGTCGGCCCCGGTGTTGTTCTGGCCGGCGCTGACCGGCGCCCCGGGCGTCGCCTGCGGCGGAGCCGCGGGCGCCGTGGTCTGGGCCGAGGCCGGGGTGAGGCCGGCGAGGCCGAGGGCCAGGGTGCCGGCGAGAATCGAAACGCGCATCGCAAATCCTTCCGTCGCGGCCGGCGGCGCGTTGCGCGCCGGCCGGTCCGTTCGGCAGGGCAACGCCGATCCCTGGATGATGTATCCAGCGTATTCGACAGGCGGGACGCGCGCCCGTAACACCATTGTCAGGGGCCGGCGACGGCTCGGGAGGGCGGCGACGTGACGGATTCGGACCGCGGGACATCGGCACGCGCCAAATCGGCGCCGGCAAGATCAGCGCCGGCAAGATCAGCGCCCGCAAGGTCGTTGTCGCTCGGGGCGGCCCTCCTCCTCGCCGGGAGCCTCGGGGCCGCCGCGCAGGACCCGGCGCAGGACCGGGCGCAGGATTGGCCGGCCTTCGGGCGGACCGCCGCGAACGCCCACCATTCCCCCCTCGCGATGATCGACCGCGGCAACGTCGCGCGCCTGCGTCCCGCATGGATCTTCCAGACCGGCGTCACCGGCTATTTCCAGGCCGAGCCCGTGGTGGTGGACGGCGTGATGTACGTCTCGACCACGGGCAACCACGTCGCCGCGCTCGACGCGAAGACCGGACGGGTGCTGTGGACCTACACCCACAAGGCGCGCACGGAGAAGATTTTTGGGCCGCCCTCGAACCGGGGCGTGGCGGTCGCCGACGGCCTCGTCTTCGAGGCGACCATGGACGGGCGGGTGATCGCGCTCGACGCGAAGACCGGCCGCCTCGTCTGGGACCGGGAGGCGGTGCGCCCGGAGGAGGGCGAGACCGAGACGGCGTCCGCGCTCGCGGCGAGCCTCGGCGACAAGCCGGTCCAGGGATCGAGCCGCCTCGGCTTCAAGATGCCACCGCTCGTGGCCGAGGGCCTCGTCGTCGTCGGCGTCACGGGGGCGGGCTACGGGCTCCATGTCGAGGACGCGCAGGGCGGCCTCGACGGCGGCTCGGTCGTCGGGATCGAGGGCGGCTACGGCCGCCGCGGCTGGCTCGCCGCCTACGATGCCAAGACCGGGGAGGAGCGCTGGCGCTGGTTCGTCACCAAGGAGGACGGCTGGGAGGGCGCCTTCGCCGAGACCACGCCGGACGGCCTCCCGCTCCACCGCGACCTCGCCGCGGAGCGGGCGGCGGCGCCCCATCACCGCGACGCCTGGAAGGTCGGCGGCGGCTCGCTGTGGATGACCCCGGCCTACGATCCCGAACTCGGCCTGATCTTCCTCGGCACCGGCAACCCGGCCCCGCAGAATTTCGGCCTGACGCGCCCGGGCGACAACCTCTACACGATGAGCCTCGTGGCCCTCGATCTGCGCACCGGCCGGCTGCGCTGGCACTTCCAGCAGGTGCCGCACGAGCAATGGGGCTACGACGTGGCGAGCCCACCCTTCCTCCTCGACGCGGCGACACCCCAGGGCCCGGTCAAGGCCGTCGCCCAGGCGAGCAAGACCGGCTTCGTCTACCTGCACGACCGCACGACCGGGCGGCTCCTGTCCCGCTCCGAGCCGGTGATCACGCACAAGAACCTGTTCGCGCCGCCGAGCCCGGGGGGCACGGTGGTGAGCCCCGGGCCGCTGGGAGCGATCTCGTGGCATCCGGTCGCCTACGACGCGGGCCGCGGGCTCGCCTTCGCCCAGGTCCGCCACGGCGCGGCGACCTACACGATCAAGACGGTGCCGGCCTCCGGCACCCGCCCGGAGATCCGCTACACCGAGACGAGCGAGGCGAAGGGCGAGCCCACCTTCTCGACGCTGACGGCGATCGACCTGAGGAGCGGCCAGGTGGCGTGGTCGACGAAGGCCGGCAGCCGGCTCTCGGGCGGCACGCTCGCGACGGCCGGCGGTCTCGTCTTCTCCGGCGAGGAGGATGGGCATCTCGCCGCGCATGATGCGGGCAGCGGCGCGATCCTGTGGCGCTTCCAATGCGGCGCCGGCATCGGCGGCCCGCCGGTCACCTACGCCATCGACGGACGCCAATACGTGGCGGTGGCCGCGGGCGGCGCCTCCTTCACCAAGGCATCGGGCTTCGGCACCGGCGACGCCCTCGTGGTGTTCGCCTTGCCGGATTAGGGACGTGGAACCCGGGACGGCCCCCTGAGCGTCTGGGCGACACCGGCGTCTATCCGAGGGCTCGGCCCCCTGGCCGAAATCCCGGGGCCGGACACCGCCTGACGGGATGGGACGCGACCGAGACGCGACCTCCCGCCACGGCGCCCGTGATCACGCGAGCGGCAGGCTGCCCGGAACGTGGGCGGGAATGCCGCGTTGCCTGCATATCTCGACATCCGAGGCTCGCGCTCCTGGGAGCGGAGCCGGGTGCCCGGACACATCGTCATCGTATCGAGGGAAGCGGATCGGATCGGCCACGCGGCCGGCACGAGACCGATGCTCGCCACCATCGGAGTGAGATCATGACCGACCACACCCCGTCGATCGGCCGGACCCGTCCGTCCGTCTCGAAGCGTCCGGGCCACACGCTGGGTTTCGCGACCCGGATCGGATCGGCGAAGGCCTCCACCGCGCCGGGACACTCGGCCGCCCGGCCCGCGCCCGGCCCGACCGGCCGCGTCGTGGTGCCCGCCAGCGACTTCGAGGGGTTCGGCTCCTTCTCGAGCTGAGCCGCCGTCCGGGCGGTCAGTGCGACAGGCCGCCCGGCCCCCGGCGCATGCCGGCCGAGAAGTTCCAGCGCCAGCCGAGCAGCACGACGAAGCCGGAAAAGGCGGTGGCCGAGGCCATGATGGCGAGCGCGAGGTGATCCATGCCCGCCGCTTAGCGACCGCGGCGCGCCAGGGCCACGGAGCGATCCGCCGCAGCCGTGAGGATGCGCCGGACCTGGTACGCGGATGCCTCACCGGGCCCGCGACGGCGGCGCGCTTCCTCTCGTCCCGACACCCGCCCCCTGCCGCGCTTCCGTGGCGGCGCGCGTCCCGCCACGGTGTGGCCGCGGCGACCGGAGGCGGCGTCGCGCCCGTGGCAGCGCCGACGCGGCCTGACGCGGGTCGGCTCGGCCACACGCAACCGGCGTCGCAGAGGGTCGGGGAATCGACCGGGGACGGATCAGCCCTGACGGTCGCCGCCGAAGCCGAGACCACGGATCAGGTCGCCGATCGGATCGATCCGGTTCTCCGGCGCGGGCGCAGGCGCCACGGCCGCCTGCGGCGCGGCGACGGGCGCCCCCGCACCCGGCGTCGCCAGCCCGGCCTGCCGGGTCCGGGCGGCCCGCTGGACGACCTTCCGCCGATGCGGCGCGGCCGCCTTGCGCGGGGCGGGCGCCGGGACGGCCGCCGCGACCGGAGTG
>NZ_CAKLBV010000085.1 GCF_920984675.1 Methylobacterium sp. Leaf118 | reverse complement strand
ACCTACGCCCGCTCGACGCGCGAACGTCAGGCCGAGATCAAGGGCATCCTCAAGAGCCTGCGCGAAAGCGGGAACTTCTAGAAGAGACGGTAAAATGGAGTGGCGCATCGAGTAAAACTAATGTGCCAATTTATTAACCCAAAGCTCTTGGCACAATATCGTTCAACTACTGCTATTGATTTCGAATGGGACGATCGTTGTTCGTGTATCAATCATAATACTCGACGCACCATTATGTTCGAACGACCTAATTTAAGCTTTTGTCAGCCGACCGTGTCTGCTCGATGGCAACTTGCTAGCAGAGTTGCCAAATTTCGTCTACGAAAACGGAACTTGTGCTGAAAATGAACCTTGCTTTGCACGCTATTTACTGTTATCAATTGTATGACGAGCGGCGAAGCGAAGCTGCCTCACTCAACTAGTGCGATCGGTTCATTCATTCCAAAGCCTGAGATCAATGATGGGACCCCATAAAAACTCCTTGCGAAACGAAGGCGTGGCTCAATTGTCACTCAAGGAACGCAATGCCATGCGTATTATCATGCGTGGCTACATCGATGCGCCTACACAGCTACTCGAAGCTCCTTATGAAATTGGAACAGAATGGGATTGGGCACAGGAGTACATACCGGGGGTATCAAACAAATTATTTGAATGGGCTCGTATCGGACTGTTGGTACGAGCAAAAACGAAAGCGATAGCGGTCACCGCGTCGGGCTTAGCTGCATTGCAAGTAACCCCTTGCGCTAATAAGGCAGACTTAATTGGTTGGATTGAACAGCACATCCCACGAGGATCATACAAAATTCGCAATGGAGCGAAACGCTATTTGTCGCCACTTGAGCGGGAAAATCTCGCTGCGGTGCAAGCCGAGTACCGGGTCGTAGAGAATGGATTGGTAGATAAAGTCTATGATAATCCTGGCGAAGCACTGGTAGAAGCGTTCCGCCAAAATTGGCATCTGAGAGTTGAAAGCGTAGAGAAAGATAACGTTCGACTAAGAGTCCGTGGCTATATGACAGAAATATGCTGGGATGGGAAAACTTGGCATGCTCATCGTACTGTATCAGAGATGCTTGCGACGTATTCTAAGTATTGCGCAAAACTTAAGGCCAGGATTGTAGTTATTTCACGCAAGTGACTTGGCCCAAACATTGTTTCCAAGTAGTGTCTTCGGTTACGCCCTTAATCGACGAATCGGGGCTGGTCCCCAGATGATGCGCCCAATCGTCAGGCCCAGCCTACGCGCTGCCAGCGCGGCCAGCATCATCCATCCCGCGGCAGTCTAGACGGCTTGAAGTAGCAGTCCCACAACGTCCCCACGAACGAGCGCGGCTGTTCCGATCAGCTTGAGCATCGCCCGCGTTCTCCCGCCTATGACTTCGGCCAGACGGCGGGCGCTCAAAAAGTCTCTTGCATCTTGCGCGAAGCCAAGGACCCAATCTCTAGCTCCAGCCAAAATTGGCACCCTGAAGCCTTAGACCGCTTACCCACGCTAGCGCACTCATCATTGTGTTTGTTAATTGCATTTGATCCATGTAACTTTACCATTTGAGCTTATCTGCGTAAGGCGATCGCCTCGAACGCTCAGGTGAATTTTTTCATTATAGGTCGTCCCCTCGCCATTGCAGCGGGTTTGGATGGTCCACCCGTTGTCGCGCTTAGATGCACGAACAAATCTGCAAAAATTTTCAAGGCCCTCAATTCCGTCTCTCGTTATATTAACAGGGACCTGATCTGTATCGCCCGGCTTATTATTACACCAACTTAATTTGTAGGCCCATTTTCCGACATAATCAGGCTCACCTGCATGCGAAGAAGCTGATGTAAGTGGCGCGACGAACATTGCTAGCGCAGATACCAAGTGAATTGCATTACACATTGTATGCCTGAAGGTTTCACTCATCGAACGCTATTGTTGAGAAGGCGTCTCTAAGCAGAGCAGACCCTACGCCAACACTCACAATACCTCTACACGCGTACCCACAGGTACGCGCTCATACAATTCTATGACGTCGCTGTTAAGCATGCGGATGCAGCCGGAAGAGGCCGCACGCCCGATCGAGCCGGGGTCTGTCGTTCCGTGGATGCGATAGGCCGTCGTACCGAGGTATAGAGCGCGCGCGCCAAGCGGGTTGCTCGGGCCGCCGCGCATCGTCCGCAGGCCGGGGCGTCGGCGACGCATTTCCGGTGTCGGCGTCCAACTCGGCCATTCCAGCTTGGCGCTGACCGTTTCTACCCCGCTCCAGGCGGCACCTGGACGTCCCACCGCGACGCGATAGCGAATGGCTTTGCCATCACCTTGCACGAGGTAGAGGGCACGCTCTTTGGTGCGCACGATGATCGTTCCCGGCGGGTGGCTGCCCGCAAAAGCCACGATCTGCCCACGCGTGACTGCACGTGCCAGTTCCTGGCTGAGAGGTATGGGCCTGCTCGGCGGAGCCGGGAGGGGGGGAATTGGGAGTGCGATGGCAGGGTCGGCCGGGGCAATCGCAGTCGGATCGTCAGAAAGGGCTGCATGGCGGATAGGGACACCACTCGGCGGTAGATTGACAGGCGCAGACGCAACGCTGTTCTTCGCTTCCCCGGACGATGCTGTTACGGGTGCCGGTGTGCTGTCCACATCCTTCGGGACGAGTGCCTGGGCAACAGACGGTGCGCGTCCCGCGCAGCGATAGACGCGCTTGCCGTCTGCTCGCATGGTAATCGGGCCGATCGCATCGACCACCACCTGTCGTGTGGCGACATTGATGTCGCCCTCCCGATCCGCCTGAGAGGCGTAGCAGCGCAGATCGAGCCGATATCCAATCGCCGTGTCCGAAACCCGCGTGATGCGGCAGCGATTGTCACTGCTGTCTAAGTAGCCGCCCGCCTGCGCTTTTAAGCGGACTTCAAAAAGTGTGGTCGTTTCGGGGGTTCGACAGGCTGCCAATGTCGGCGCCCACCAGCCGTCCGGGAGGTCGTTGGGATCGATGGCGTAGGCTGGACGGGCGCAGAGGAGCAGCACCGGTAGGGCGCGGACGAGAAGACGCATCGTAGTAGACTCAACGAACGCAACGAGAATTCGGTGGATGGCAAACGCGAGATGCGGCGGTCTCAGCGCTGCATCGTTATCTCTTGAAAGTTGGGCCCGGCTCCCGAAGCGACGGCGAGCACCACGAAGCCGCTGTGGCGCTGTCCTGCCGCGGGAGAAGCCGCTGCCGGAGGAGGAGCGAGGCGCGTAGCCGGTAAGCCGGTCACCGCCTGGGCGATACCAATCACCGCTTCCGGTTTCGCGATTGGCGACGACGAGATGGGCTGCGGCGCGGGATTGGTCAGCGACGCCGATGGTGGCCGGTCAATGGCCGCTGGGACGGAGCCCGTTGTCAGAGAAGGGTCCGGTGTCACGCCGCGGGGTACTGCCGATGTGGTGGACGAGGGGGTGACCGCCGCCGGTCGCTGGGTAGCAATGTGTGTGTTCTCAGAAGCTCGGATTTTATGAAGGTTGGCAGGCGCCGTCTGCTGCGTTTCAAGCGCAGCTACCTTTACGGGTGCAGATTTCGATGCCGGAGTGGAAGCACCTGCATCAAGGGATGATACGATCACAGGAGTAAGGGATGCGTTGAGGGCCAACTTGCTCGGAGGCATCTCGGAAGCGACCTTGGCCGCAGAACTTGTCGGCGGGTTGGCTGAAGACCCGCTAAGCGAAGCCGCCATCCGTACCGGGGGATCAACCCAAGTCGCCGATATGCGAACCATAGGCGCGTTTGCCGGAGGGCGCGTTTCCGGCTGCTCCTTACGTTGCAGTGGGAGGGGCGGCTGTTCGGATTGCATGGTGGCCGACTGCGAGCGGACCGCCCCAATCGACGCCGATACGTCGCTTCCGGCTGCTAAACCGGGCGGTCCATCGTGCCCCCTCCCGGTCGCGGGAGCAACAACAGGTTCGATCACCGTCCTCGCCGCTATCATTGGGAGATCGAGACTTCCTCGAAGAACCGCGGGCCTAGGTGCTGGGGTGTGGCCCCGCACAGCCTGTGCTGTCATCTCCGATCCATCAAGTTCAGCCGATGCCACCTGAACGCGGCTGGGGCGTCCGACAAGGTTCCGGCTATCCGCGGCGGCTACAGAACGTGGAGACCGATCGGGCTCAGACTCTCGCGTCGCAAGGCGAATGCCCTGCTGCTGATTCAGGCGTCCGAGCGCGACCTGTATGCGCTCCGACCGCGGCGGCTCCGACGTATTCAGCGCCTGCCGCGTGTCCTCTGCGACACCCGTGATGTGCACCACGCGGTAGCCGTTTGCCTTCAGTTGCCGCAGCAGTTCGGGGAGAATGGCGACGGTGCGCGCTTGGATGTCGTGAAGGAGGATGATGCCGCGGCCCAAGTTGTCGAGGCGCCCCATCACCCGATCGACAACCTGCGCGGGCGTGATCCGTTTCCAATCCTCGCCGTCTACATCAATCGAAAACGGTATGAGGTGCTGCTCACCCACATAGCGATCGAGCGCCTGCGTGTGGCCGAGGCCGGGATAGCGGAAGAAGGAGGATAGGTTCGGGTTGTTGTCGCCCAACACCGCCCGCGCGGCCAACAGGCCACCACTGATCTGATCGCGCTGCACGACCTCGCTGCGCGTTTTGTCGAGGTAGGCGTGCGACCACGTATGAGTTGCGATCGTGTGCCCTTCGGCGGCGGTGCGGCGCAGAATATCAGGGAAGGCGGCGACCATCGTGCCCACGACGAAGAAGGTGGCCTTTACACATTCGGCACGCAGTGCGTCGAGTACGGCGGGAGTGCGGCGAGGCATCGGGCCGTCGTCGAAGGTGAGAACGACCTCACCCGGCGCCAGAGGCAGGGTGCGGCGATAGTTTGTCCGACCCACGGGTCCTTGAGTAAAAGGCACCTCCATGATGCGAGAGGTGCCAAGTGCGTCAGGCGAACACTCCTGTGCGGCAACAACGCTATTGGGAACTAAAATCCAGCTTGTTAACAGCAACCACTGAAGGGGACGCACGCACGCACCTCACCAAACACGCCTTCAAGCATGGTGATGGCTAAAGCATAATTTTTAGTTGCCAACAGACACGCTCTGCCTGTGGAGGTCCATCTGTGATGCTGGCTGTCGTTACGATTGGCGCCGAGGCTAAGTCGAGGTTGGCTCCGCGCTCTGCCTGTAAAGCGCTTCTTAACGGTCGTCTCCGGCATGGGGAATTGAGTACAATTTTACGGGCGCCCCTAGCACGGGGGAAAGTGGTGCAGCCTATGGTCGTGTAGCTGCGGACGTCCTGGCTCTACCAGGGCCGCCGCGCATCTTCCTCGTGCTCGGACCTGCCCCTCATGCGCAACCTTCTGATTGTCGCCGTTACTGCGCTGCCGCTTGTCGGCTTCCAAAACACCGCCCAGGCCGGAGACGGCGGCATTATCGCTGCGGGAATCATCGGTGGTCTGGCCCTCGGCGGATTGGCCGCCGCTGCTGCTGCGCAGCCCCGTTACGTCGCCCCGTACCCTGCCTACGGATACCGCCGCGTCTACTACGCTCCGGTGCGAGACTGCTGGATCGCCCGCCGCCGGGCGCGCGACGACTACGGCAATTTCTACTACCGTCGCACACGGGTATGTGAATAATTCGGAGTCCTTCACCTTGCGTTGAGCCGATCATACCACGTGAATACTGGCGTTGCGAGTGCATATCATGAATTACAGGGCAGTGCGTTTGGCTGTTCTCGCAGTAACGTCGATACTAGCTTTGCATACGAAGGCTCAGTCGCAGAGTGCGACGAGCAACGTGGTGCAGGGGGCTACGAACGTCATCATCGTCAATAATGGCCTCGCAGGCGGGAGTTACCAGCCTGCGTCAGAGGCGAAGTTCGAGGCAGTGCCCCTGCCAGACCGCCCCGTTCAGGGACGTTCGCTTTGGGCACACAATTCTTCCGTGATGGCTCTGGAAGCGCACGGTAATCAGCGGCGGTTCTACTACCTTCAACCCCGAGCAGGTATGGCTTCGGCTGGTGCCAGACCGGGCAGCCTTCTGTTCGAGGGGGCTCGCTTCGGAAACAGCTACTCGGGTACAGCACGGGTGTTCGCTGGACCCTGCGGGGTTTACGCATATAACGTCAGCGGCCTAGTGATCGCCGACCGCCGAGTTGTCGTCCATGGAATGGCTCCGCGAGTGAACCAGAACGATTGCAGCATTCAAAGTTACCGGACTGACACGCTCGTCTTTGACCTTATATAAATCACAAGACCATGGTCGGCAGCGTTTTGAAGGAGTAGGATTGCAGAATGTGTGGCGACGAGCATTGCCAGCGCCTGCAACCGTTTTGTCATTAGACGAATAGGACGGTCAGTTCGAGCAGCTTCGGCGCTGACCTGATCCGGATTCCCGTAGCAGCGGCAATCAGCGTGCCCGGCGACGCTTCGGTGAGACGGAGGACATCCGGACATTAGTAGCCGGGCCGCTTCCAGTTCAACCGTCTGCTTCTGCTGCGAAGAAAATTTCGATCCTAGGGATTTGCAAATGAGTAAGTCTTTAGGGAAAATATTTCGTATTCCGTTAACTCAACCTATAAGTGGCATATGCGGGATCGCAATCGATGTCGTGTGTCAGAAATTTTTTTACGACATTCAGATAGAGACGAGAGCGTGTACCTACTTGGCGACGCCAAACTTGATAAAAATTGAGCTTGCGAATGCTGAAGCATGTGATCTTGTCTATGGTCGCCTTACTCGGGCTGGAGGAAGCTAAGGCTGAGTATATCCCGAGTTATAGCTTTCCGGCAGGTCTTGAGGAAAGTGGAGACAATTGGCTCGCCTTGAGGAGCCATCCAACAACGCGAGAAGGCGTGCGGCTACGCAAGCTAGGACCCGGCACGCTTTTTACAGTCACCCACCGTCAAGGCGCTTGGTATTCTATCCGCTTATTAGACGGTGAAACTGGATGGGTCTATAGTCGGTACGTTGGTTGCTGCGCTTCAGTGCCATCGAAGACTACACCAGTAGCACCGATTTCTGCGGCAAATCCTCCGCCGTCAATTGTACAATTCAATAATATCGAAAGCGTACAGCTTCGAGAGAAGGTTGAAGCGCTCACTGCGCTTGTGCGTGCAGGTCAAGAGCGAAACGAGAGTCAGGCAGTAGCAAATCGCCCAACTCCAGTTATCACAACGCCTATTATCAGAGTCGATACCCCCATATCGAACGAGAACACTCCGGCACGGGAGCTTGGCGTCGCTGCTAAAGTCGAATCCCATGAAAGTTACCGCAAGCTTGACTCAGAATATGCTTCGCCTATCGACGAGGAAGCCCTGACTAGAATGGCTGAACGCTTCGAAGAAGCTGCAATCAATCGAACTATATATGCGACCCCGATCAAGCCAGATGACAAAGACTTGGGACGTACAGCACGCGTAGCCTCCGAGCAATTTCCAAAAGTTCCATTTTACATTCCTGGGACGCGTGAGAGCGGACGTTTTTGGGTGGAGCCCCGAGTAAGTAACGAAGGTAAGCTTTTTTATGACATGATTTTCGTCGATCCACGCGCGAGCGTCGATCAGAAGCGTGCTGTCATTGATCTTACACCAGAGCAGCTTGAGCGCACTAAAGTTAGCATCTCGAAATTGTCCGATTGGTCAGCCATCGCACACAAGAATGAGCTACGGCGGTCCTACCGCAAGCGGGTGGATTGTTTTCCAGAGATTCATTGCCCGCGAGAAAGTGAAAAGATTGAGGGCAAGACATCTACTGAGATTATTTTCATCGTCGCTGAAGACGGCTCGACGGCGGGTCGCATACAGAGAAACAAAGGGCGGTATGATGAAGGCTACAATATATCAATAAAATCGTCCAAATTATTATCGTCCTACCTACTCTATGTGCAGAGCCAAGGCGAACGTGATTTCGTTGCGGGAACTCGCACGGCTGCCGATATAGATGCTATGTTTAGATGAGGCTTGTGGCAGGCTGGTGTTGCTGCCTGTTGTGAGCGGCATCGCCAACTTAAAAAAACGCGAAGCTCGTTGTTGCGAATCCGGTCTTCACTCAAACTGAGAAACCAGCGTCGAACATTTCTGGACCTGACGTTCCGTTCCCGCTGATCCGAATGGGGGCCATCAAACTGATCGACGAGTCGGAGGTGGCCCCCAAACCATACGCCCAAGCGTCAGCCCCAACCTGCGCGCTGCCAGCGCGGCCATTATTATCCATCCCGCGGCCAGCCAGATAACTTGAAGTAGCAGCATTACGATGTCTCCGAGTACGAGCGCGGCTGTTCCGAGGAGCTTGAGCGTCGCCCGCGTTCTCCCGCCGATGGCGTCGGCTAGTCGCCGGGCGCGTCCAAGCTCGCCCGCATCTCGCGCAACGCCGAGAACCTGAGCCGCACCACGCTGGCCGATCCGCGCTTCCAGTGCGACGACATCCTGCCCTATTCTTGAAATCGTGCGGACAGCGCCCGGTCGCAGCACCCGCTGAGCGGCCAGCCGCGCCGCGGGAAGGTCGAAGGCGCGAGCGCCCGCAACGGCTTCCTTGAGAGCGGCCTTGTCCAGGGCCGCGACCGCCATCCCACCCACCTTCCCGACCAATTCACTCGACATCAGGCCCGCTCGTCGAGCACCCTTGAGTAAGCTCAAGCCCCTGGTGGCGGGCGCCTTAGCAGCGATGCTGGTGCCTCCGCTCGGCAACAACGAGACAGCCGTCAGACCCGTCAGTGCGAGACCAGCCGTCGAGAGCCCGAGAATGACGGTGTCGTAGGGGTCGCCCTGGATCAGTTTGCCGCCCTCTTGCCAGATGTCGCGCACGTCGCTGATCCCGAGGAGGTCGGCCGAGACCGCCCCCGCCATTCCTGTCCACGTGTCCGAGGCGCCGGTCGTGGCACCATTGAGGAACGCCGCTCCGGCGTGGCCGCCCGGCGGCACGTCCAGAGCCGCAACCCTGGCGCGGCGATCAGCATCGACCGTCAAGCCTTGAGCCGCGGCGAGATCGAGGAAGCTTCGAGCGAGATCACCGTCGCCTTTGCTCACAGCGTCGTCGATCTCGGAGGCGATCCGCTGCTCGGTGGCGACGGATGCGAGGCGGAGTGTCGAGAGGCGGGCTGGATCGTCGGCGGCCTGGAGAAGGCCAACGCTTGAGGCGGCCTTCGGCAGGATCATCGCTCCACTCGCGATCACAGCAGCCAACAGAACCCCTGTCGCCGCGAACCGCAGAGGTGCCGATCTGACAACGATCATTGGGTTCTTCTCGCTCCAAACGTCCGCCGCACACCAATGTGGTGGCATCCAGGGCCAACCGCCAACCGCTCACTGCATGGATGCACGGTGAACCCGTGCCCCCGAAGGGACGAAGCAGTTACCGGTAGAACTCCAAGTGCTGAAATTGCCGCCCGCGATCGTGCTCACTTTCGTCATCGAACGCGCACACGATTTCGCTTGCGGGTTCTGAAATCTGCGGCAGCATCTCAGGATGCCGCTATCAAGTACCACCTCTTCGATCGTCCCTCGTAAGCGCCCCACGCCCAGAACCTATGCAGGATGGGCACTCGATCGAGCCATCGCACTCGACTGCGCATGTCCTGGTTTGCTCGCCTCGACGCTGTACTACGGACCCGCTCGTCGTCAGGCCGTGTTCATGGTGTTGGCGAGCTTCGATTGGCTTGGACAGGGGGAGGTCGCCAACCGACTTCGTGTTGCGGCTAGTATCATCGACGTTGCGGGCAAGATCGATGCGGCTTCGATTGGTCGGTCGATCATGGTCCTACGTCGCCCACGCGATCTCATTCGCGCGCTCTTCGGCACCGTACCGGACGGTCTCGTTGGAACGATGCAGAGGCTGGGACACGATCCTGCCGGTGATCCAACGACTTACATGGAACTTCAGCGCCTCTACTTTTCCCGCGCTTCGGACGACAAGCGCAGAGTAAAGACACTCGGACAGATGACCGGCGAATTGGTCGGCGCCCAGATCGAGGTCGTCAGCATGCTCGACCCCGTGCTTCTACACCCGTCTTTCGTGGCGAGTATCCGCGAGGCGAAGCAGGTTGCCGAACTGAACGCCGCTCTGTCCTACATCCGTGCTCGCTGCTCAACTGCGACGGACGAAGCAGTGCGAGCCTCGCTATCTCGACTCAAGCCGGGTGAGCATCGCTCGATCTTATTTCGGTGGTGGGCCCATCGGTTCGATCGCCTACCGCGTACATTCGATACGCGAGGCGATCCTACCATCGTGATGCTCGGGACGGCGGAGGATTTGGTATCCGTGTCCCGCCGTTATGGCAATTGCTTGCAGAGTAAGATCGGTGAGGTATTTGTCGGGAACTACGTATATGCCGAGTACCGCCCTGAGGCGCCGGAGCCGGGGGTGATTGCCGAATTGCGCGTGACGACTCATGGCTTCTTCCTCGAAGGACTTTACGCAGCCAAAAATCGTAAAGTACGGGCAGAACGCGCTGCCACGGTTCGCCAAAAGCTTGCCGCATGCGGAGTAGCCCTTCTTGACCATGCTCCAGATCAACCGGAGACGGTCGCCGCCGCGGCGCAGGTCCTTGGGCTCTACAACTTTGCAGAACCTGACAATACTGGTTGGGGCGTGGAGTATGATGACCCACCCGCCAACGACCTGGACGAACTTGAAAACGCTCTGAGTGAGGTCGCTTGATGGATGCGCCCGCCTATCACCAGACCGCCTCGGTCCAAGTCATTCGCGACAGGAGGGGCATCGTCATCGGCCGCCTTGAGGAGCAGCGCCTCACCGGCAAGACTGTGGCTCGTGACGCGCGTGGTCTCTTGGTCGGCCAGTACGATCATCGCGCCAACGTCACCCGAGATGCCCGCGGCGTTCTCGTCGGCACCGGCAATCTGCTCCCGGCGCTGTTGCTCCGATGATCCTAGAAATCGATGAACTCGACTTCCGCCGGGCCACGCCCGCCCAGCTTGTAGCCGTTCGCCCGAAGCTCGAACGGCTTGCCGATATCACGCGCCGCAATCTCCGACTCCTCGAAACCGCTCTTGGCGTTGCGGATGAGGCTCAAACTCAACGGCGAAAACACGATCTTGCACTTGCCGACCTCGTGAAGGCGAACGCCCAAATCGAGGCGATGCGACACGATCTGGCTACCGCTCGTGCCTGGATCGAACAGCTACAGAGACGACTCGCGGAGATCGAAGACGACGAGGAGGACAGGCTCTTCCGCAGCGTGGGTCTCGTAGCGACCGCCCATACCGTCGTCATCGCCGCGGCCCGGCGCGCGCTGCTCCAGCATCATCACCCGGACCGCTGGCCGCCTAGCGGGAAGGCCGCGGCGACAGCGCACTTCAAGGCTGTGAACGCCGCCTTCAAGCGGATCGAGGAGCTTCGACGATGATCGAGTTGGTGATGCTGATCGCCGTCGTGTGGGTCTTCCGCCGCGCCCTGATATGGATCACGCTCCACCTGATCTCGTTCGCGATCGGCGTCGTTCTCGGCTGGCGCCTGATGGGTCGGGGCTGAAGGAACGTCCTGCTCTCGGACCTAGTTGTCTATAAAATCCAAAGCCTTCGGTGTGCTTTTGCAAAAGCCTGTCGCCATGAGCGTCATTTTCGAGCCGGGCGTGCTGTGAGGCTCCACGTTTTCCCCAGGCCAAGCTCGAAGGCCGTAGCCCAATCGTGTTACCTGTTGATTTGCGAATTTGCACTTAGGTCTACCACCGGATGTCCATCCCACATATTTCCGAGGATAATTTTCGCGCGTTAATCGCAGAAAATTTCACCCCATCGGATGAAATCAGAACACCCGAGCGGTTATTCGGCAGACAGAAGCATCTGACTGCTATTGACCGGGCGCTCAATTCTCCAGGTAGGCAAATATTTGTATATGGAGATCGTGGGGTTGGGAAGTCTAGCCTTGCAATAACGGCGGCATTCATCCACACTGGCAGTACAAGCGAACCAATCTACGTACCATGTGGTCGGCTAAGTGGCTTCAGCGATGTGATTCAAGCCGTTGGCAACAAGACCATCGACATTGTTGAGCGTTTCGAGAAGCCCGCCACCGGGCGAGGGCTGAATCTGAACGTCCCTGCTTTTGGAGGATTCGGTGTAACCGCGGGTACACCTGGAAGCTCGGCCATTCCGGCTCCAACGACCATCGACGAGGCACTTGACGTTATCCGCTATGTCGCAGCCAAACGCCAGGGCCGCCTTGTCGTAGTAATTGATGAGATGGAACGGATCGAAAAGGTGGAGGAGCGAGATAAATTTGCCGAATTTATCAAAAATATCCCAACGCTTGGCAACGAAGTACGCTTCATATTCTGCGGTATCGCCTCAGACGTAAACGAGCTTCTTAATGCGCATCCATCAGCAGGGCGCATTCTCGAAACAATTCAACTTGAACGCCTGCGACACGATGCGCTTTAGAAAATCATCACCACGGTTTCGGAAAAACTTTCGGTGCCGGTCGATCACAACATGCTGGTACGCATTAGCCAGATCAGCGATGGCTTCCCTCATTTTGTCCACCTGATCGGCGACACTATGTTCTGGAACGTGTTCGATGATCCAGAACCGGTAAAGAAGGTCGATCATCGGCATTTCAGAGCGGGGATCAAGGGCGCGCTGTCGCGTAGCGACGTCGTCCTGCGGTCTAATTATCTGAAGGCCGTTCAAAAAACTAAAAACAAGCTGGAGTACGAAGAAGCTCTGTGGGCGCTCGCGGACACAACGTCTTACCAGCGTCAGGTGCAGGAAATATATGACTCCTCGTATATCCGCATAATGCACAATCGCGGCGGTCGGCCGATCCGACCTCGCGATACAGTCAACCAGCGATTACTCTCACTTCGCGGCGAGAGTCACGGTAGGATCGTAGTCGGTCACGGCTCCGGTTGGTTCAGCTTCCGAGAAAACTTGATGCGTGGTTACGTACGCCTTCGTGCTGAAGACGAGGACGTGATACTCGGACGGGACGTGTAAGTGAACCATCACCTCCCGACACCGTCTCCCATCGCCACATCTTCAGAGGCTAAAGCGCAGGTACGCAGGTGAACAAGCGGGCAGGACCGGGGCAGTTCGAACGTGGCGCGCCGGTCGAGACGCTGGCCGGTACGGTCGAACGCGTTACCTTCCACAACGCCGAGACAGGCTTCTGCGTGCTCAAGGTGCAGGCCCGCGGCAAGCGCGATCTCGTGCCGGTCATCGGTCATGCCCCTGCGATTGGTGCAGGCGAGTGGATCACGGCTACCGGCATCTGGTTCACCGATCGCCAGCACGGCCTCCAGTTCAAGGCCGACACGCTGAAGGCGACGCCGCCGACTGGCGTCGAGGGAATCGAGAAGTACCTCGCCTCCGGCTACATGCGCGGCATCGGCCCGGCCATGGCGAAGCGCATCGTCGCCCTGTTCGGCGAGGGCACGTTCGAGATCATTGAGGCGGAGCCCGGCCGCCTGCTGGAGGTCGGCGGCATCGGTCCAAAGCGCGCCGAGCGAATCGTGCGCGGGTGGGCTGAGCAGAAGGCCGTGCGGGAGATCATGCTGTTCCTGCACGCTCACGGCGTCGGCACGGCCCGAGCAGTTCGCATTTTCAAGACCTACGGCCACGAGTCGATCAAGGTCATGACCGAGGACCCGTACCGCCTCGCCAAGGACATCCGCGGCATCGGCTTCAAGACGGCTGACGCAATTGCGATGAAGCTTGGGCTGACGAAGGAGGCGCCGCAGCGGCTACGGGCCGGTGTGTCTTTCGCCCTACAGACAGCCATGGACGAGGGTCACTGCGCACTGCCGGTCGCGCGCCTGACGGAACTTGCTCAGAAGCTGCTGGAGGTCGAGGCCGCCCTGATCCGCTCCGCAGTCGTCGAGGAGATCGAGCGTGGCGAGGAGGTCGTACAGGACATCATTGGCGATCAGGCATGTATCTTCCTGCGGGGCCTTCACGCGGCCGAGCGTGGCATCTCCGACAGGTTGATCGATCGGGCGTCGGGCTTGCCACCATGGTCGGAGATCGACCTCGACAAGGCTCTGCCCTGGGTTGAGCAGAAGACCGGAAAGGCCCTCTCGCCCTCGCAGGCCGGAGCCGTTCGGCTGCTGCTCGCCTCTAAGCTCTGCGTCATCACTGGCGGGCCCGGCGTGGGCAAGACCAGCACGCTCGACTCCGTGCTCCGCATCCTGCGAGCCAAGGGCGTCAACGTGCTCCTGGCCGCTCCGACCGGCCGCGCCGCCAAGCGAATGACCGAGCAGACCGGTCTGGAAGCGAAGACCATCCACCGCCTCCTGGAGATCGACCCGAAGCACGGTGGCTTCACCCGCGACGAGGAGAACCCGCTCGATTGCGACCTGCTCGTCATCGACGAGACCTCGATGGTGGACGTGCCGCTGATGAACGCGCTGCTGAAGGCAGTGCCGCCGCGGGCGGGTCTGCTCCTCGTCGGCGACGTGGATCAATTGCCCTCGGTTGGACCAGGGCAGGTACTTGCGGACGTGATCGCCTCCGAGCGCGTACCGGTGGCCCGGCTGACGGAGGTGTTCCGTCAGGCCGCCGAGAGCAGGATCATCGTCAACGCGCACCGCATCAACCACGGCCAGATGCCGGAGAGACCCCGCTCGGGCGAGAAGGCCGACTTCTACCTGATCGAGATCGATGATCCGGACATCGGCGTCGGCAAGCTGATCGAGATCGTCACGAAACGCATTCCGCGGACATTCGGGCTCGATCCTGTTCGCGACGTGCAGGTGCTGACGCCGATGCTGCGAGGCTCGCTCGGGTCGCGCAACCTCAATCACGAACTTCAGCGCGTACTGAACCCGAATCCTCCGGCTCGGGTCGAGCGCTTCGGTTGGCGCTTCGCGCCCGGTGACCGGGTGATGGAGACCCAGAATGACTACGATCGTGAGGTCTTCAACGGCGACCTCGGCATGGTGGACCGCATCGACGATGACGAGGCAGCGGTCATCGTCACGTTCGACGGACGGGAGGTGATCTACCCGTTCGGCGAACTCGACACGCTGGTCCCAGCTTTCGCCACCACGATCCATAAGAGCCAGGGTTCAGAGTACCCGGCCGTGGTGATCCCTATCGTGACGCAGCACTTCAACATGCTCGCCCGCAACCTCCTCTACACGGGCGTGACCCGCGGAAAGCAGCTTGTGGTGCTGATCGGACAGCGGAAAGCCATCGGCATGGCAGTACGGAGCGGGCAGACGAAGCGTCGCTTCACGAAGCTTCGTGAATGGCTCAAACGACGTCCGGCTCACGAAAAAGGTGACGTGCTTCGAGACAGCAGAGGTCGAAGTCACAACGGATAAATAATATGCAATATTTTGGAAGGTCTTTTTATCATGCGCTATCGTGACATATTCAACCCGCCGCCCCCGAACACCGTTCTGCTTCACGTCCGACAGGGTGAAATGGCGAGGCTCGAAGCCCTTATTTTGACAACGGACGTCCGCCTGCACGGTCCGATCCGCCCCATGCCAACTGGCGGCGCTTTCGTAAACGTCACATGCCGCGATGCAGCCGCGGCTTCTGCGCTGCTAGTAAGCTGGTAGCTCACTGGACCTAAAGCTCTTGTCGGTGTCGCTAGCTCTTCGTTACGAGCCGCGGGCATCAGTTCGGCCGGAGCGTCGGCCGTTCAAGGGCGATCCAGCTTTTGACAAAGCGACGGCTGGCGGGAACATCGGAGTCTCGTCGTGACTAGCGATTATGCAGCAGGGTTCAGTCCGGTCTGATCCTTATGTCTCTCCGCTGCCTCATCGGTGTTACAAGGCGGAGCGTCAATCCGCGGCCACTCCGGAAACGGCTGCCAGTCTGTGAAGGCGGCTTCCGCATAGGCGTGATCGCAGGAAGCGACATGCCAAGGCAAAGCGTCGCCGAAACGTTCTGGGTCCCATCGAATCACAGCCCTCCGATCAGGTTCCTGACGGTTGATGGCGATGATCCAGCGCCCGTCCCGCGGCGCTCTTTCCATCGAAGCCCAGCTTCTCATCGCGACCTCCGCTGCTGCGCTGGTTCGAGATATGGCGGACGAGAAACGCAGTCCTTCGCAGAACCGTTCGGTCACTCTCAAGACGCATCAGGTCGCCAACGGCATGGTTCTTCTCCGTGATATAGGCCTCGCATAGGCGATTGTCGCAGTGCCGCGCTTGCCCTGCTGTGTGCCGCGATGCTCCGCGACCAGGGGACGGAGAGCATCGGCAGCGTGAAGAACGATGCCTTCAGATCACCTTTTCCGGCGCACGCTGGCGCACATCAGCGAGCTTTCCGCGCACTTATCCGGGCTGGGAGACGTGTTGGGACTCACGAGGTCGAGGCCGTACGCTGCAAAGAACTCCTCCTTCTTGGTTTCAAAGACCTCCATGAAGTCGTCACGGTCGGTCTTTCGGCGAAATTTGATGCAAGAGTAGTGGTCGGAAACGCTCAGCGTCCACATTCCGGACCTCTGACGGGTAGAGATACGAGCCTGATCCATCATCAGAGACAAGACATCATTGATTGCACCATCGCCGGAGAATCCAAAGCGGAGAACGTAGGAGTATTGCATTATAAAAAACCTTTTGCGTTGGAAAAATTCCCAACATAAACACCATACACTGGAACGAGACCGCACGCATTATTTTCGAACAGGCAGGTCGATCTTTTTCTGATGTCCATGGAGGTCGAAGTTGCCCGTATGACGACTTGGTCCG
>NZ_CAKLBV010000084.1 GCF_920984675.1 Methylobacterium sp. Leaf118 | reverse complement strand
CACCGTCACTAGGGTGCCGCCTCGCCGCACGCCCTCGGCATAGGTCTCGGCGTCCGCGCCGCTCAGGCCCGCCCCGGTCAGCGCGCCGATGAGGCCGCCCGCGGCGGCGCCGACGCCGGCCCCCGACAGGACGGAGATCAGCCAGCCGGCCGCCACGATCGGGCCCGCCCCGGGGATGGCGAGGAGGCCGAGCCCGGCGAGCAGGCCCGCGCCACCGCCGAGCACCGTGCCCACGGTCGCGCCTGCCCCGGCCCCGTCCGCGGCCTCGTGCTCCGCGGCGCGCGGCACGGAACCAGCGGAGGGGGCATCGCCCCCCCGCTCCGCCGCGCCGAGGGTGACGACGCCGATCTCGGATTGCGGCACGCCCTCGGCCTCGAGTTGGTCGACGACGCGGGCGGCGTCGTCCTGGCTGTCGAACAGGGCGGTGACGGCGGTGGCGGCCATGGCGGCTCTCCTGGTGCTGTCCGGTTGCGGTGCGAGGCTCCGCCTAATCGGCGGCGACCTCGCCGCGAAAATCCAGGCCGACCGCGACGGTGCGGCCCGCATGCGTCGCCCGGCCCCGCCAGATGCCCTGGTCGTCGAGCCGCAGCTCGGCCACGTCGGCGAAGCCCAGGGCGTCGAGACGCGCGCGGGTTTGCTCCGCGGTGAAGCTGTTGGCGCCGGGGAGGAGCCGCGTCGCGACCGCGCCATGGGCCTTCACGGCCTCCGGCGGCGGGGCTGCGGCCTCGGGTGCCGCCACGACCGGGGCCGCGAGCAGCGGCCCGGCCAGGACGAGAAGAAGGCTATGGGCGCGCATCGCATCGGCCTCCGCGGGTCGGGTTGCGCCCACGGGACGCGGCGTGCGCACCGGGGGCGGATTGCTCCACCAAGCCCACGGCTTTCCGCTTGGTTCCGCCTTGAGGGCCCCGGTCCGGACCGGCACGTTAACGCGGCGCTAACCCTGAACCCGGCAAATCCTGCCGGGTGGGCCTCGTGGCGCCCGCGGGGGATCGTGTCGAAATGAGCGAAACGGCCAGGGCCGTTCCGGCGGACGGGGGCGGCCTCAGCGCCCTTTCGGCCTTCGTGCCGAACCGCGCCAGCCTCCGGGCGCTGTCGAAGCGCACGGACCTGTTCTTCGCGACCGCGGTGATGGGCATCCTCGTGGTGCTGATCTTCCCGCTGCCCGCGATCCTGCTCGATCTCCTGCTCGCCGTCTCGATCATCATGTCGGTTCTGATCATGATGACGGGCCTGTTCATCGACAACCCGCTCGAATTCACCGTCTTCCCGACGCTGCTTCTGATCGCGACGATGCTGCGGCTCGCGCTCAACCTCGCCTCGACGCGGCTCATCCTCGGCCACGGCCACGAGGGCACGGCGGCGGCGGGCCACGTCATCGAGGCCTTCGGGCATTTCGTGATGGGCGGCAATTTCGTCATCGGAATCATCGTCTTCGCGATCCTGATCATCGTGAACTTCGTCGTCATCACGAAGGGCTCAGGGCGAATCGCCGAGGTCGCCGCCCGCTTCACCCTCGACGCCATGCCCGGCAAGCAGATGGCGATCGACGCCGACCTCTCGGCGGGGCTGATCGACGAGAAGGTCGCCAAGGCGCGGCGCTCGGCGCTGGAGGAGGAATCCTCGTTCTTCGGCGCCATGGACGGCGCCTCGAAATTCGTTCGCGGCGACGCGGTCGCGGCGCTCCTCATCACCGGCATCAACATCGTCGGCGGCATCTTCATCGGCGTCGCCCAGCAGGGGCTCGGCTTCGGCGAGGCCGCCAAGACCTACACCCTGCTCACCATCGGCGACGGGCTCGCCTCGCAGGTGCCCGCGCTCATCGTCTCGACGGCGGCCGGCATCCTGGTCTCGAAGGCAGGCGTGAAAGGCTCGGCTGACAAGGCTCTCGGCAAGCAGATGGCGAACTACCCCAAGGCGCTCGGCATGTCCGCCGCCGTGATGGGGCTGATCGCGCTCCTGCCCGGCATGCCGATGCTGCCCTTCGTCGGGCTCGGCGCGGCGGCGGGCTACGCCGCGTGGCGCATCGCCAAGACCCAGCGGGAGGCCCCGCCGGCCGAGGGGGCCCCCGGCTCGCCGACGGCCCCCGGCGGCGCGGGCGGCCCCGTGGAGGAGACCGTCACCGACCTGCTCAAGCTCGACGACCTGAAGCTGGAAATGGGCTACGCGCTGCTCCCGCTCGTGAGCGGCGAGGGCCAGGACCGGCTCACCGACCAGATCAAGGCCCTGCGCCGCCAGCTCGCGGCGGAACTCGGCATCGTCATGCCGTCGGTGCGCATCCTCGACAATGTCAGCCTGGAGGCCAACACCTACGTGGTGCGCGTCAAGGAGATCGAGGCGGGCACCGGCCAAGTCTTCCCCGGCCAGTTCATGGCGATGGACCCGATGGGCGGGCAGGTCCAGCTGCCGGGCCTGCATCTGATGGAGCCCACCTTCGGCCTGCCGGCGAGCTGGGTCGACGCGTCCCTGCGCGATCAGGCTCAGCTCAAGGGCTACACCGTGGTCGATGCCGCGACCGTCATCTCGACGCATCTCACCGAGGTCATCAAGGCGCACGTCTCGGAACTTCTCAACCACGTCGAGGTGCAGAAGCTGCTGCGGGAACTGCCCAAGGAGCATACCGAGCTGCTCAAGGAGGTGGTGCCCTCCCAGATCGCCACCACCGGCATCCAGCGGGTGCTGCAGCTGCTGCTCGCCGAGCGGGTCTCGGTGCGGGATCTCGGCTCCATCGTCGAGGGCATCGCCGAAGTGGCCGGCCACGTGAAGAACCCGCGCGACATCGTCGAGCACGTGCGCGCCCGTCTCGGCCGCCAGATCTGCGCGCAGTACCAGGGCCCGGACGGGACGCTGCCGATCATCACCCTGTCGCCGGCCTGGGAGCAGGCCTTCCTCGAGTCGATCGTCGGCGAGCGCGAGGAGCGTTACCTCGCCATGCAGCCCTCACGCCTCAGCGACTTCGTGAATGCGGTGCGCGACCGCTTCGAGCAGGCCGCCCGCATGGGCGAGATGCCGGTGCTCGTCACCTCCGTGCAGGCCCGGCCCTTCGTGCGCTCGATCATCGAGCGCTTCCGCCGCGAGACCCCGGTGATGAGCCAGGCGGAGATCCATCCCCGGGCGCGGCTGCGGACGGTGGGATCGGTGTGAGCGGCCGGTCCGCCCGAGCGGGCCCCATGCCTGATCAAAAATTGTGCGACCGACCGACCATGCCGGGCGTCAGGAAATTATCATTTATCAGTTTTTAATGCGTAGTCCCTAAGGGAGACCGGGTTTCTGCTCCTCTCTCCAGACGTTCACCGGCGGATCGGGCCATGTTCATTCTCAACATCCCGCGCAAGCTATACATCCTCGTCGTGCTCGCCGGTGTCGGTCTGGTCGCCATCAGCGGCGTCGCGCTGACCTATCAGTACGACGCGATGTACAAGCAGCGCATCGATCGCCTTCGACTGATGACCGAGGCGGCTGCGAACCTGATCGACCATCATCGCAAGCGCGCCGAGACGGGACAGATGAGCCCGTCGGACGCGCGCGCCGCCGCGTTTGCCGCGGTCAGCGCCATGCGCCACGGCCAGGACGGCTACATCTTCGTCTTCGACCGCGACGGCCTCACACTCGCCCACGGCGATCCGAAGATCATCGGACGCAACTTTACGACAGTCGAGGACACGACGGGTTTCCGCTTCGTCGCCGACGTCATGCCGCGGGCCGTGCGCGAGGGCGTCGCCACGGTCCTCTACACCTGGAAGCGGACGCCGGAGGCGGAGGCGAGTCCGAAGATCAGCCTATTCCGGCATTACGAGCCCTGGGACCTCCATGTCGCAACCGGTGTCCACATCGAGGACCTCAGGGAGGCGCTGCTGCTTCAGGTGAAGCGGCTCGGCGGCGTCGCACTGGGGCTCCTGATTCTCCTGGGCATCGTCTCCTCGCTGGTCATCCGCTCCATCGTGCGCCCGATGGAGAACCTGCGCCGGACGATGGGCGAACTCGCCGCGGGCCGCACCGACCTCGACCTTCCCGAGACCGCGCGCCGGGACGAAATCGGCGCCATGGCGGCGGCCGTGGCCGTGTTCCGGGACAACGCGATCGAGCGGGCGCGGCTCGAGGGCGAGCAGGAGGCGGATCGGGCGCTCAAGCTGCGGCGCTCGGAGCGGCTGAACGGGCTGATTCATGGTTTCGAGGGCACCATCACCGGGATCGTCGGCGCGATCGGGGGCGCGGCGAGCGAGCTCCAGGCAACGGCGAGCACCATGGCCGGCACCGCCCATCAGACCGCCGGCCGGTCCGTGACCGTCGCCGCCGCCGCGGAGCAGGCGACCACCAACGTCAACACCGTCGCCGCCGCCGCCGAGGAACTCGGTGCCTCGGTCCAGGAGATCGGGCGACAGGTCGACGGTTCGGCGGCGCTCGCCCGGGCCGCCGTGGACGAGGCCAATCGGACGGCCACCCTGGTGAACGAACTCAGCGCCGCCGCCCTGCGGATCGGCGACGTCGTGGCGATGATCTCGGCCATCGCTGGCCAAACCAACCTTCTGGCCTTGAACGCCACGATCTAGGCCGCGCGGGCGGGCGAGGCCGGCCGCGGCTTCGCCGTGGTGGCCGCGGAGGTGAAGGACCTGGCCGGGCAAACCGCGCGGGCGACCGACGAGATTTCCACCCAGATCGGCCGCATCCAAGGCTCGACCGATGAGGCGGTCGCGGCGATCAGCGACATCGCCGGCCGCGTGCGCGAGATCAGCGACGTGGCAACCTCGATTGCTGCGGCGGTCGAGGAGCAGGCCGCCGCGACCCAGGAAATCGTTCGGAACGTCGCCCAGGCCGCCACCGGCACCAACGACGTGACGAACAACATCGCGGGCGTCGCCCACGCCTCGGAGGAAACCGGCGCCGCCGCCGAACAGGTGCTGGGGGCGGCCGACGGATTGTCGCGCCAGTCGGTTCAACTCGACGGGGAGGTGCGCCGCTTCCTCGACACCGTGCGCAGCGCGTGAGCGCTGCCATCCGCCGAAACCGGCCTCACACCTGCGCTTCGATCGCGCGCAAGACCGCGACCAGCTGTTCGGCCTGATGGCGGGTCAATCCGCTGCTGACGATCGTGCCGTTCCGACAGATCGAACAGGTGCCGTCCTCGGCGACCCGTACCTTGATCGACGCCATGATGCTCTAACCCGGGGGCCGAACGCGCCCCCCCTGCCGCAAGCTTAACAGTTCGTGAAGGCCCGGCAAGGCCGGGTGTCTCGCCCTCCACGGGAGCGGCAGGTAGCGACGCGCGGGCGCCGCGTCACGGCCGGCGGACGGGCCCCAGGGCCGCGCCCGGTGCATGCCCGCCCCGGCCGCGCCGGCCCCAACGGGCCGGCAAGGGGGGCCGGCGCGGGACGGACGGTCAGACCGCCTTGTTCTCCAGGCGCTTCTCGATGACGTGGCTGTTGAGGCCCGGCGCCACAAGCGGCGCCTCGGGCGGGTTCGGATCGGTCTTGTTGAGGGCCTTCGACAGGCGCGAGCGTTCGAACAGCAACACCACCACGATGGCGATCGCGAAGGGGATCAGCAGGTAGAACAGGCGGAAGATCAGCACCGCGGCGAGCACCGGCGCCTTCTCGGCATCGGTCTGGAGCTGCATGGCGGTGAAGAAGACGAGCTCGAACACGCCGAGGCCGCCGGGGGCGTGCGAGGCGAGCGCCACGGAGAACGAGGCGAGGAAGATGCCGAGCACCGCGATGAAGCCGGGATTCAGGCTGTCGGGCAGGGCGAAGTAGATGATGCCGGCCGCGCCCAGCAATTCCAGCGGGGCCGCGATGAGCTGGCGGACCATGATCTGCAGCCGGGGATACTCGACCTTGAACTTGCGGATCGTCAGGGGGCGAAAGCGCAGCACGGAGCCGAGCACGTAGAGGGCGACGAAGGCGAGCAGCGCGAAGCCGACGATCCGGGCGGTGGCCGGGTTGGTCAGCGCCGCCGGGAGCAGGCTCTCGAGCCGCGACAGCAGGCCCGGATCGTAGACCAGCACGAAGCCGCCGAGCAGGATCGTGCCGAGGCCGAAGGTGAAGGAGCACAGGGCCACGAGCACCGCGACCTGCGCGGCCGAGAGGCCCTTCGACGTGTAGGCCCGGTAGCGCACCAGGGCGCCGGAGAAGACCGAGGCGCCGATGTTGTGGGAGAGCGCGTAGGTCGTGAACGAGCAGACCGAGACGAACCACCACGAGATGCCGCGCACGCCCAGATGCAGCAGCGCGATCCGGTCGTACCAGGCGAGCGCCGCGTAGGCGACCAGCGTCGAGAGGGCGGCGAACAGGAAGTGGTGGAGCGGGATGGCGGCGAAGGCCGACTCGATGCTCGACCAGGACAGGGTCTTCAGCTCGCCCCAGAGCAGGTAGCAGGAGCCCACCACCGCGGCGAGGCCGATGAGACCCCAGACGATTTCACTGACTTTCTTCATGGATACCGGCCGCCTCCCTCGGGACCGGCCCCTCCTGCGCCACGACCGCGCGCATCGCAAGCGGGTCCGGCGCGGCCGTCTCGATGGGCGGGCGTTTGCCCGCCGATCATGACGGTTTCATGCCGGACGCCGGAGATCCGGGACGCGGTCAGGCCCGGGCGCGCAGTCCGATCGCGTCCATCTCGGCCTGTTCGCGGGCGGCTTCCGCGGCCCGCTCGGCGGAGCGTTCGCGATCCTCCAGGATCTCGACCTTCTTCAATTCCTCGAACGCCTCGCCGAGTTCGGCCTTGGCCTCGGCCAGCTGCCCGTCCAGGGCGGCGGCCGACTGGCGCATGTTGTCCCGGCGGGCGGTCGCGGCGCGGGCATAGGTCGGGTAGGCGAAGTGGGCCGGATCGGAGATGCCGGCGCGGGACTCCTCCTGGGCGACCTCGCGCTCGAGCTCGGCCGCCATGCGGTTGAAGTCGGCCATCATCATCTCGATCTGCGCCACCCGGCGGCGCTTCTCGTCCACCTGGAACCGACGCAGCCGGATCAGCGTGTCACGCGATTTCATGTCGGGCCATCCACTCCTACGCTACGCCGGCGACGAGGCGGGTGAGCGCCGCGATCCCTTCGGATCCGATGCCGGCGCCGCGCTCCGCCTCATCCGCCGCCGACGATGGCGGCCAACCGTGCGTAACCCTCGCCGATGGAGGTTGCTTCTTCCTTACCCTGCCCCAGAAAAGCCGTCAGATCGGGGATGAGCGCGACCGCCTCGTCCACCTCCGGCGAGGAGCCGGCCCGGTAGGCCCCGAGCCGGATCAGCTCCTCCATGTCGGCGTAGGTCGCGAGCAGTGTGCGGGCCCGTCGCACCGTCGGGAGATGGGCCGGATCGCAGGCCCGCGGCATGGTGCGCGAGACCGAGCGCAGCACGTTGATCGCCGGATAGCGCCCCTGCTCGGCGATGCGCCGCTCCATCACGATGTGGCCGTCGAGGATGCCGCGCACGGCATCGGCCACCGGCTCGTTGTGGTCGTCGCCCTCCACCAGCACCGTGAACAGGCCGGAGATCGCCCCCTCGCCGGTGCCGGGGCCGGCCCGCTCCAAGAGGCGCGGCAGTTCGGAGAAGACGGTCGGGGTGTAGCCCTTGGCCGTCGGCGGTTCGCCGCCGGCCAGCCCGATGTCGCGTTGCGCCATGGCGAAGCGGGTGATCGAATCGATCATGCAGAGCACCTGCGCGCCCTGGTCGCGAAAATACTCGGCCACCGCGAGCGTCACGTAGGCGGCATTGCGGCGCATCAGCACCGGCTCGTCGGAGGTCGCCACCACCACCACGGAGCGGGCGAGCCCCGCCGCGCCGAGATCGTCCTGCAGGAATTCCTGCACCTCGCGGCCCCGTTCGCCGACGAGGCCGATCACCGCCACGTCCGCGGCGGTGTAGCGGGCGAGCATCGACAGCAGCACCGACTTGCCGACGCCGCTCCCGGCAAAGATGCCCATGCGCTGGCCGCGGCACATGGTCAGGAAGGTGTTGATGCAGCGCACCCCGAGATCGAGGGGCGGCCCGACCCGCTTGCGCCCGTGCGCGGGCGGCGGGTCCGCCCGCAAGGGATAGATCGCCGGTCCCTGGACCAGGGGTCCGAGCCCGTCGATCGGTCGCCCGAGCGCGTCGAGGGTGCGGCCGAGCCATGCGCCCGACGGACGGACCGCACCCGCCGCCTCGTCGCGCACCAGGGCCGGGCAGCCGCGCCGCACGCCCTCGAGCGAGCCGAACGGCATGGCGAGCGCCCGGTCGCCGGCAAAGCCGATGACCTCGCAGGGCACGGAGGCGGGGATGTGGGCCGAGCCCTGGCCCGCCGGGGTGCCGCGGGCCTCGACCACGATGTCGAGGCGCCCGCCCAGCCGCATGGCGGCGACGGGTCCGGCCACCTCCACGAGCAGCCCGCGGATCGCCGTGACCCGGCCGAACGTCTCCAGCGGCTGGACGGTGGCGAGGGCGGCGAGCGCCGCCCCCAGCCCGCCCGCTTCGCGTTCCCCCGACATGGCGTCCTCGCGGTTCCCTGGCGACGCGTTCACGGGTTGGCCCGCCCCCGCGTCACCGATCCGTCCGATGTCTTAACACTCGGGCGCCCCCCGCACCGCAGGGGCGCCGGCGTGGCCGCAACCCTGGCGCAAGCTTTGCCGACAAAGGTCAGACTCTGTCACCCCGAAGCAACAAGGCCTTCATCGCGAGCAGACAGAACGGGTTAGCCGAATCGCGTTTCCGGCCGGGCGAGTCCGGACGCGGTTCCTGGAGAACAGATTGCCAACCATGGTGCGACTCGCGAGGGGACTCGAGGGAGACAATCCTTGCAAGCGGGATTCGGCTTTTGTTAACGGTTAAGGAATAGCGTTTCGAAAGTGGGAATGAGGGAGCGTCCGCCGTGGCCGTCGGCGGACGACCGGCGGCGGCTTGTCTCAAGCGCCCTGAAACGGCCAGGCCGGGTGGGGACCGACGATGCGCGTACTTCTGATCGAGGATGACAGCGCCACGGCGCAGAGCATCGAGTTGATGCTCAAATCCGAGAACTTCAACACGTACACGACCGACCTCGGCGAGGAGGGCGTCGATCTCGGTAAGCTCTACGATTACGACATCATCCTTCTCGACCTCAACCTGCCCGACATGTCGGGCTACGAGGTGCTGCGCTCGCTCCGCGTCGCGAAGGTGAAGACGCCGATCCTGATCCTGTCGGGCATGGCGGGCATCGAGGACAAGGTGAAGGGTCTCGGTTTCGGCGCCGACGACTACCTGACGAAGCCGTTCCACAAGGACGAGCTGGTGGCGCGCATCCACGCCATCGTGCGCCGTTCGAAGGGCCACGCGCAGTCGATCATCACCACCGGCGACCTGATCGTGAACCTCGATCAGAAGACCGTCGAGGTGGCGGGTTCCCGCGTCCACCTCACCGGCAAGGAGTACCAGATGCTGGAACTCCTCTCGCTGCGGAAGGGCACCACGCTGACCAAGGAGATGTTCCTCAACCATCTCTACGGCGGCATGGACGAGCCCGAGCTGAAGATCATCGACGTGTTCATCTGCAAGCTGCGCAAGAAGCTGGCGAATGCGAGCGAGGGCAAGAACTACATCGAGACCGTGTGGGGCCGCGGCTACGTGCTGCGCGAGCCGATGGAGGGCGAGGACCGCATGGCGGTCTGACCCCACCACATCCCGGCCCCAAGCCCCGGCCCTACGACCAAACCCCGCTTCGGCGGGGTTTTTTCGTCGCCCGGCGCGGGCCGATCAGCGGCCGACGATGTGGGGCACGAGCCGGTCCGACAGGGCGCGCGCATGGCGGCGGGCCGTCTCGGCGTCGTCGGCCAGCGAGCGGATGGTGAGCCCATCGCCGCCGCGCAGCACGACCGCGGTCGCCCCCGCCATCGGTCCCATCCGGTAGGCGCTGAGCCAGCCCACCGCCGGCGCCACCGACAGGGCGGAGACGCGGCATTCCGGGCTGCGCGCCTGGCAGATCTCTTCCAGGCGCGCGAGGGAGGTCTGGCCTGAGCGCACGCGCTCCTCGGTGCCGTCGGCCTGGCGGCCGACCAGCACATCGATCATCGGCGAACCCGGGCAGGTCGGGCAGGTCAGGGTCAGCCGGGCGGGCGCGGCGCGGGCCGCGAAGCCGTCGCCCAGCGCCGCCTTGGCCTCGGCTTCGACCGCGGTGAGATCGCGGAGCGCGAAGCCGTCGGCCCAGGCGGCGACCGGCGCGAGGCCGAGGAGTGTGGCAAGGACGACACGGTGCATCACCATCCTCCTTGCCCCCCGCCTCAGCCCTGCGCCGCGTCCGTCTGGAAATACGGCTCGACCGTTCCCTTCAGCTTCACCGTCATCGGGTTGCCGGCCCGGTCGAGGGTCTTGCCGGCGGAGAGCCGCACCCAGCCCTCGCTGACGCAGTATTCCTCGACATTGGTCTTCTCGACGCCCTTGAAGCGCACCCCGACGCCCCGGGCGAGGATAGCCTCGTCGTAATGCGGGCTGTTCGGGTTGACCGAGAGGCGATCGGGCGGAGTGTCGGACATGGTGGGGGCCGTCGGCTGGAGTGTCCGGGCCGGTTACGGCAATCGGGCCGCGCCCGCAACGCGCGACCGCCACAGGCCGGCCGGGCCCGCGGCAAGCCGCGTGGCGGCGGCCGACCCTTGACCCGGCGGACGATGCAACAATAACGGCCGATCGTCAGCCTCCGCCCCGCTTCGGTCGCGCGCCCCGTCGATCCGCGCTAAACAACTCATCTATATCACGAAAACTTGCGGGCTGCCGTCGCCGCCGGAGGCGTCCGGGCCTTGCCGAACGGGTTGCGCCTCCGCTTCGACCGTTGCAACAGATGCCCCAATCGCGCGCCTCTTCCGCGGAACGGAGGGTCGAGCGCGCCCACGCGAGCGGGAGAGGACGGCATCGCCATGGCCGACAACATGTCCGAGGATCTGAAGGCCGGCGCCCTCATCTACCATCGCCTGCCGAAGCCCGGGAAACTGGAGATCCAGGCGACCAAGCCCCTCGGCAACCAGCGCGACCTCGCCCTGGCCTATTCCCCCGGCGTCGCCGCCGCCTGCATGGCGATCCACGACGACCCGCAGGAGGCCGCCAACCTCACGATCCGCCAGAACCTCGTCGCGGTGCTCACCAACGGCACCGCCGTGCTCGGGCTCGGCGATATCGGCCCGCTGGCCTCCAAGCCGGTGATGGAGGGCAAGGCAGTCCTCTTCAAGAAGTTCGCCGGCATCGACGTGTTCGACGTCGAGGTGAACGAGAAGGATCCCGAGAAGCTCGTCGAGGTGGTCTGCTCGCTGGAGCCGACCTTCGGCGGCATCAACCTCGAGGACATCAAGGCGCCGGAGTGCTTCGAGGTCGAGGAGCGCTGCCGGGAGCGGATGAACATTCCGGTCTTCCACGACGACCAGCACGGCACCGCGATCATCGTCGCCGCCGCCGTCCTCAATGCCCTGGAGCTCGCCGGCAAGCAGCTTTCCGACGCCAAGATCGTCACCTCCGGCGCGGGCGCGGCGGCGCTCGCCTGCCTCAACCTTCTCGTCTCGCTGGGCGCCACCCGTGAGAACATCACGGTCACCGACATCAAGGGCGTGGTCTTCAAGGGCCGCACCGAGCTGATGGATCGCTGGAAGGCGGTCTACGCACAGGAGACCGAGGCTCGCACATTAGCCGAGGTCATCCCCGGCGCCGACGTGTTCATCGGCCTCTCGGCCGGCGGGGTGCTCAAGCCCGAATATCTCGAGAAGATGGCGGTCAAGCCGCTCATCATGGCGCTCGCCAATCCCTATCCCGAGATCATGCCCGATCTCGCCCAGGAGAAGCGCCCCGACGCGATGATCTGCACCGGGCGCTCGGACTTTCCGAACCAGGTCAACAACGTCCTGTGCTTCCCCTACATCTTCCGCGGCGCCCTCGATGTCGGCGCGCACGCCATCAACGAGGAGATGAAGAAGGCCGCGGTGAAGGCCATCGCGGCGCTCGCCCGCGAGACGCCCTCCGATGTGGTGGCCCGGGCCTATGGCGGCGAGGCCCAGCCCTTCGGCCCGAAATCCCTGATTCCGAGCCCGTTCGATCCACGCCTGATCCTGCGCATCGCCCCGGCGGTCGCCAAGGCGGCGATGGAGTCCGGGGTCGCCGGGCGGCCGGTCGAGAACATCGAGGCCTACGCCGAATCCCTCGACCGCTTCGTCCACCGCTCCGGCTTCATCATGAAGCCGATTTTCTCCAAGGCCAAGGAATCGCCCAAGCGCGTCGTCTACGCCGAGGGCGAGGACGAGCGGGTGCTGCGCGCCTCGCAGGCCCTGGTCGAGGACAAGGTCGCCCGCCCGATCCTGATCGGCCGCCCCCGGGTGATCGAGACCCGGATCAAGCGCTTCGGCCTCTCGATCCGCCCCGGCGAGGATTTCGACCTCATCGATCCCGAGGACGATCCCCGCTACCGCGCCTACGTCTCGACCTATCTCGAGGTCGCCGGCCGGCGCGGCATCACCCCCGATCTCGCCCGCACCCTGGTGCGCACCAACAACACGGTGATCGGGGCACTCGCCGTGCGGCGGGGCGAGGCCGACGCGCTGATCTGCGGCCTGGAAGGCCGGTTCGAGACGCGCCTGCGGGTGATCCGCGACATCATCGGCTTCAATCCCGATGTGCTCGACTTCGCCGCGATGAGCCTGATCGTGACGAAGAAGGGCGCCTTCTTCCTGGCCGACACCCATGTCCGCCCCGATCCGTCGGCGGACGAGATCGCCGACGTGGCGATCGCCTGCGCGAACCACGTGACGCGCTTCGGCCTGACCCCGAAGATCGCCTTGCTCAGCCATTCCGATTTCGGCCAGTCGGATTCGGGCACCGCCCGCAAGATGCGCGGCGCCCTCGAGCAGATCCGGGCGCGCGCCCCGAAGCTTCAGGTCGAGGGCGAGATGCAGGCCGATTCGGCCCTGTCGGAACTGGTCCGCGACCGGGTGCTGCCGGGTTCGAGCTTCAAGGGGGCGGCCAACGTGCTGATCTTCCCCAATCTCGACTCGGCCAACATCGCCTTCCAGTTCGCCAAGATCCTCGCCGACGCGCTGCCGGTGGGTCCGCTGCTGATCGGCCCGGCCAAGCCCGCCCACATCCTGACGCCCTCGGTGACCGCCCGCGGCATCGTCAACGTCACCGCCGCGGCGGTGGTGGAGGCCCAGGCCGGCGCGGTCACGGAGATCAAGGCCACCGCCGAGCCCGGCGTCGGACCGATCTCGGAGTGAGGCGAGCGGGCGCCGTCGTGCCGAACGACGGTGCCCCCTCGGAGGGCGGGGCTGGCCTTCGGGCCCTCAAGGCCAAGCCAGCGCCGCGCCTGGAAGGCTGAGCGGGCGGGACCATCGATCCGGGGCGGTCATACCAAATCCGGTTAATCCCTTCGGGATGGCGGATTTGGGCTTCGCTCAAACGCCGCGCGGGCTTGCCTGATACGGGCTCCGCTTTGATCAAGCGGAGCCCGGATCAGGCCTCCGGCCACGCCTCGCCCGTCGCGAGCCGGCGCACGGAAAACCCGCCGCCCGGAAACACCACCGCCACGCCCGGGCACTTGGGGCGCAGGTCCCAGGCCTTGAGCTCGGCGTAGCGCAGCGCCCAGCTGCGGCCATCCGGGCTGCGGGACAGGAAGCAGCGCTCGAAGGCGAGGAGCTGGGTCGGCATCGGTGGATGCGGGCCGTGGCCCGTGTCGATGTCGAGACGCAGGTGGTCCTGCCCGCCCGCCTCGAAGACGCGGAAGGCGTCGAGCAGGGCGTCGTATTCGAGGCCGTCCACGCAGAGCTGCAGGCAGACCCGCGGGGCGAACCCGGCCCGGGGATCGATCGGCCGATCCCGTTCGAGCGTCAGGCAGAAGCGCCCGCCCGCATCCTCCGGAAGGGTGAGCACATGGTCCCCCCCGACCCCATCGAGGGCACGCAGGCGGTCGGGCTCGATCGGCGAGGGCGCGGCCTCGCGGCCCTCCGCCCGTCCATGGTGGAGGAAGTGCTGGAGCGGATTGACCCCGGCCGCCACGAGATCCGGATAGCGGGCGAGGTAGAGGCTGGTGCTGAAGGCCGGGCTCGGATCGAGCCCCCGGGCCGCCCCCTCCCGCAGGTAGTGCCGAAGCGGGTCGAGCCGGGTCCGGCCGCTCTGGCGGTGGTAGAAGGCCGAGTCGAAATCCGCGTTCGGATTGCGGCCCGCCCTGGCTCCGAACCAGACATAGTGCAGGAACGGGTCGAGCCCGCTCCTCGCCACGCCCGGGTTGCGCTCCCCGTAATAGGCGGCATCGAACAGCCGGGGCACCCGGCCGAGAAGGGCACGGCGCAGGAGGCCGGAGGCGACGCCGACGAGCGGTGCGAGAGGGGAGCGCGCGCTCATGCGACCACCTGGGACTCGCACAGGCGCCGGATCGCCTCGGTGAAGGCCGCCGGATCGCAATCCTCGCGGATGCGGGCGAGGCCGGCCGCGCGCACGGCCTGCCACGTGACCGCCTCTTCGTGGAGCCGCACCAGCGCCGTCGCGAAGGCCTCCGGATCGCGCCAGTCGCGGGCGAGAAGCCCGGTGCCGTCGGCCCAGCCGAGCTGGTCGGCGAGGATCGGCGTGGCGACGCAGGGCAGGCCGCGGGCGACCGCCTCGTGGACCTTGTGCGGGATGCCCGCGGCAAAGCGGGTCGGCGCCACGAACACCCGGGCGGCGTCGAGATGGGGCTCGGTGCGGGGCACCCGGCCGGTGATCCGCACACCGTCGCGGATGAACCGCGCGCGGATCGTGTCGGCGATCTCGCCGACGATCGTGAGTTCGGCGCTCGGCAGCGCCGCCCGCACAAGCGGCCAGACGCTGCGAAGGCACCAGTCGAGGGAATCGACGTTCGGCTGGCCCTCTCGACCAAGGGCGCCGACGAAGACGAAGCCGGCGCGTTCGGAGAAGTCCGGGCCCGGCCCCGCGGGCACGTGCAGGGCGTGACCGAGGACGCTGACGTTGCAGGCGGCGTAGCGGGCGAGCACCCGCGCCTCGGCGGGCGAGACGCAGACCACCGCGTCGGCCAGGCCGAAGCGACGGGCCTCGTGCTCCGCCTGACGCGTCAGCTCGGCGGCGACGGCATGGCCCGCGGTGGCGGCCTCCGTCACGAAGTCGCGCAGGGCGAACAGGGCCTCGGAATCGAACACCACCCGCGAGCGCACGAAGCCACGCGGGTCGAGCCCCTGCGCGTCCAGCCCCTGGAGCACGAAGTGGATGTTGTGCGGGCGGCTGACCCAGAGCACGTCGTAGCGGTCGCGCCGCTCGGCGATCAGCCGCGCGAAACCTTCGTCGCCGTCGGCATAGGCGATCTCGATGCGCGCATCGAGATCGCGGTAGCGCTGCGCCTCCTCCGCGTCCGCCCCGTAATTCGGGAAGAGGGTCACGGCATAGCCCAGGCCCGCCATGGCGTTGAGGATCGCGTTGGCGCGGGGCAGGCCGGCGCCGAGATCCTGATGGGGCACGCGGTCGTCGACGTAGAGCACCCGCAGGCGCCACGGATCATGGTCGAGATCGGCGCCGGGCTTCGGCTGCGGCCCCTGCTCGAACAGGGCGGCGCGGTGCCGTTCGAGGAAGCGGACGCGGTTCCGGTCGAGCAGCGCCTCCACGTCCTCGCGCCGGGTGCTGGTAGCGTTCTCGTAGTGGATCGCGGTGGCCCGCGGCTGCACCAGGACGCGGCGCCCGGCCTGATGGCAGCGCAGGCAGAGGTCCGTGTCCTCGTAATAGGCGGGGGCGAAGAGCGGATCGAAGCCGCCCAGGGCCTCGAATAGGGTCCGCTCGATCATCAGCACGGCGCCCGAGACGTAGCCGACGTCGCGGGTGGCAGCGTAGGCGGGCGCGAACGGATCGGGATCGCCCCGCCCATGCGGATGGGTCAGCCCCGCATCGTCGCGGAATCCGGCGCCGGATTCCTGGAGATAGCCGCCGGGGAAGACGAGGCGGGCGCCGACGATGCCGACATCGGTCTGCTCGTGGAAGGCCGCGACCAGGGCGGCGAGCGCCCCGGGCATCAGGTCGACATCGGGATTGAGGAACAGGACGAACCGCCCCCGCGCCCGGGCGGCGCCGGCATTGCAGGCCGGACCGAAGCCGGTATTCGCGTCGTTCTCGATCAGCGTCACGCCATCGAGGCGGTCGTAGAGGGCGCGGGTCTCGGGGGTGGAGGCGTTGTCGACGAGGATCACCTCGAAGGGGATTCCGGCGAGCGGCTGCTGGGCGCAGAGCCGATAGAGGGTCAGGGCCAGGAGATGGCGGGCATCGCGCGCCACGATCACCACCGACACCGCGGGGTCGGGGACCGGCGCGAAAGCGAGGCGCACGCCGTTGCGCATCAGCGCGTCCCAGATCAGGGCGGCCTCGGCCAGCGCCACGCGGCGGCCGAGGCCGGGATCGACCGTGTCGAGGACCGGACGGGCGGGGGTGTCGCTCACGGCCTCGCCTCCTCGTCGAGCACGATCCGGCCGATCCCGTCATCGGTCAGCAGGAGAATCTGGCCACCGCCCGCCGGGAGGTCCCCGGCGGCGCGAAGGGCGAGGCTCGCCGGGACGGGCGCGGGCAGGCGCCCGGTTCGGTCGGCGTAGGGGGCGGACGCGCGCAATTGCAGCCGCGTGACCCGTTCCAGGCGCAGCTCGGTCGCCGCCTCGGCCCCGATCAGGAAGAGTGCGGACGGATGGCTGCCGGCGGCCAGCACGCCCGGGAGGAGCGTCGCCACCTCCAGCCGGTCGCCAGCGCGGCCGACCACCCGGCCCGTCGTCTCGAAATCCGCGTTCATCGCCGCGAAGGCCCGCGCCAGCGCCGCCCGGGCGGGGGCGGCGAGCGTCCGGTCGCGGACCCATTCGGGCGCGAGGGCGAGATCGAGGGCGCCGAGGTCCGGCACCGGGCCGCTCGCCGCGGCGTCGGCCCGCGCGAACCAGCG
>NZ_CAKLBV010000083.1 GCF_920984675.1 Methylobacterium sp. Leaf118 | reverse complement strand
TATCAGGCAAGCCCGCGCGGCGTTTGAGCGAAGCCCACATCCGCCATCCCGAAGGGATCAACCGGATTTGGTATGACACGACACGGAGGGAAGCCGGCCCTCCCTCGCCCCACATCCCGCGCGGCCGGTCATGCACCGGTGCTCGGGATCAAGGCGAGGGTCGGACCCGGACCGCTCCTGCGGATGGAAAGACGATGACCGCGACCGAGACCCTCGACCGGGACGACCGCCCCCGCCACGCGACGCTTGCGGCCCCGCGCGCCTATCGCCGCGGCGCGCCCCGCCGGATCGAGGGCCTGCCCGAACGGCTGCCCGAGCCGGTGCGCGCCTATCTCGACGTGCTGCCCGAGGGCCGCGTCGTCGGCTTCAACCTCGCGGGGCTCGACCGAACCGGCATCCCGGTCTGGTTCGTGGCCCTCTTCCTCGACGATCCGTTCTATGTCGGCGCCATGCCGTCCGGCATCGGCTACGGCGCGACCGACGACGAGGCGCTGATCGGCGCGGTGGCCGAGATCGCCGAGAACCTGATGCCCTCGGTGGCGCTGCTGCCGCGCCTGCGCGAGCGGGGCGGCGACAACGAGGACGCGCGCTCCTACGACGACCTCGTGCGGGTCTACGGCGCGGGCGCGGTCGCCGACCCGCTGACCCTGTGCCTGCCCGCGGGGTCGCCGGTGGGCCGCGACACGCCCCTCGACTGGACGCGGGCGGTCCGTCCCCGCACCGGCGAGTCGGTCTGGATGCCGCTCGACATCGCCGCGACCGACTATTTCGAATTGCGCACGGGCTACCAGCCCTTCACCAACATCATCACCAACGGCCTCGGCGCCGGGCCGGACGTGGACTTTGCCCTGGGCCACGGCCTCCTCGAACTGCTGCAGCGCGACGGCAACGGCCTGCTGTTCCGGGCGCTCGACCAGGGGGTGCGGCTCGACCTCGCCGGGATCGGGCCCGAGACCCGGGGGATGCTCGACCAGCTGGAGAGCCTCGGCATCCGCGCGCTGCCGAAATTCGCCACCGACCAGTTCGGCTTCACCAACCTCTACGTCGTCGGCCACGACACCGACCTCGAGCGCACGCCGGCCCCCATCGCGCTCTCGGCCTGCGGCGAGGCCTGCGACCCGGACCGGGAGCGGGCCCTGCGCAAGGCCCTGCTCGAATTCCAGGCGGCACGGGTGCGAAAGACCTTCGGGCATGGCCCGCTGGCGCTGGCCGACACCGTGGCGCCCCCGGGCTATGTCGAGGCCTTCATTCAGAAGGCCCTGCCGAGCCTCGACCTGGAAGAGAGCCGGGCGCTGCAGGCCATGCTCGCCTGGCTCGACCTCTCGGCGGCCGGGCTGAAGGAGGTTCTGTCCGAGACGGTCTATTCCGAGCGCAGCACCAAGGCGTTCTCGGACCTGCCGACCACGCCCGCCCCCGACGGCCATGCGCGCGGACACATCGCCCGGTCGCGGCTGGAGGAAGCCGGCTTCGACGTGCTCTACGTCGATTGCTCGCCCCCCGGCGGCGGCATCGGCGTCGTCAAGGCGATCGTGCCGGGTCTCGAGGTCGAGACCATGAGCTATTACCGGATCGGCGCGCGCAACACGCAGAAGCTGATCGACCGCGATCATCCGCTGATCCGCTTCGGGCACGAGAGCGAGACCCTGCGCCCCGTGCGCCTGACCCCGGAGGCGATCGAGCACTTCGGCGGCCAGCCGCTGTTCGACGTGGCGCTCGCCGAGACGATCGTGGGCGCGCATTACCCGCTCTATCGCGAGCCGGAATCGCACCACGCCCCGTTCCGCTACGAGCGTCAGGGCCGCCGGGCCGAGCGGAGGAAAGGATGAGCCTGCGCTTCGCCTACAACACCAACGGCACCGCCCATCACCGCATCGAGGACGCGATCCGCCTCATCGGAGACGCGGGCTATGACGGCGTGGCGCTGACCCTGGACATCCACCACCTCGATCCCTTCGCCGACAATTGGGTGATCGAGGCCGACCGCATCGCCAGCATCCTGAACCGCCTCGGCCTCGGCTCCGTCATCGAGACCGGCGCCCGCTTCCTGCTCGACCCCACCGCCAAGCACGAACCGACCCTGGTGACGGCGGATGCCACCGGCCGGGCCCGGCGGATCGGCTTCCTTAAGCGCGCGATCGAGATCGGCAAGATCCTGAATTCGGAAGCCGTTTCCTTTTGGGCCGGCGTGCCGAAGCCCGGCGTGGATCGGGACGAGGCCCGCGGTTGGCTGATCGCGGGCTTGCATGAGGTCGCGGACTTCGCCGCCCAGAAGGGCGTCGTCGCCGCCCTCGAACCGGAGCCCGGCATGCTCATCGAGACCCTCGACGATTTCGCGGGCCTCGACATACCCGGCCTGCACCTCGCCCTCGACACCGGCCATTGCCTCGTCACGCAGGAGCGCGACCCGGCCGTGGCCGTGCGCGAATTCGCCCCCCGCCTCGGCACCGTGGCGATCGAGGACATGGCACGGGGCGAGCACATCCATCTGCCCTTCGGCGAGGGTGACATGGACGTGCCGGCGGTGCTCGACGCCCTCGACGGTGTCCAGTTCGAAAAACTCGTCTGCGTGGAGCTGTCGCGCGATTCCCACCGCGCCGATGTGATGGTGGGCCAAGCCCTCGATTACCTGCGCACCTGCCGCCGACCGGGCCCGGGACTGCCCCGCCCGGATGCGACGCCCCGCGAGACCCCCGTTCCGGGACTGCCCACCACATGAGAATCTGCTTCGTCAGCCGGCGCTACTTCCCGGCCATCTCCGGCATGAGCGTCTATGCGCAGAACCTTCTGCGCGAGGTCGTGGGCGCGGGTCACGACGTGACGATGATCTCGCAATATCGGGGCGATGAATTCGGCACGCGGGTCTATGGCGGCGGCCCGCCGCCGCCGGTGCCGGGGGTGCGGGTCATCGGCCTGGAGCAGCAGGGCGAGCAGGCGGGCGGCGATTTCGAGCGCGACATCGACGCGATGGTGGAGACCCTCTGTGCCGAGCACGCGAAAAAACCGTTCGACGTGTTGCATGCCCAGTATGGCTACCCGACCGGCTGGGCCGTGCTCGTCGCGGGCAAACGCCTCGGGGTGCCGACGGTGGTCTCGATCCAGGGCGGCGACGGCCACTGGGTCGGCTCCTGCTGCGAGACGCATCGGGTCGCCATGGTCGAGGTGCTGGCCCATGCCAACGCCCTGCTGATCGGCGGGCCATCGTTCCTCGGCGAGGTCTGCGACCGGCTCGGATCCGACCCAGCCCGCTTCACGATCGTGCCCGGGGCCGTCGACACTGCGCGGTTCACACCCGGCGCGCGGTTTGAGGCCGAGCGCGAGGACGAGGAACCGGTCCGGCTGCTCTATCACGGCCGGGTCGACCGGCGGAAAGGCGTGATCGACTTCCTCGACGCGCTGGAGCGGCTGTGGGAAGCGGGACAGCCCTTCGACGCCACCATCTCCGGCATCGGGCCGGACGTGGAGGCCGCCCGCGCCCGCGCGGACGCGATCGGCTTCACCGCGCATCAGGTGCGGTTCACGGGCTATGCCGACTACGACACCGTGCCGGATCTCTACCGGCAGGCCGACGTGTTCGTCTCGCCGACCTACGCGGAAGGGTTCTCCAACACGATCCTGGAGGCGATGGCTTCGGGGCTCGCGGTGGTCTCGACCCATTCAGTCGGCGTGTCGGATTGCCTGCGGGACGGCGAGAACGGGCTCCTCGTGAATCCCGGCGACGTGCCGGCGCTCGCCCGAGCCCTGGGCCGGGTGGTGGAGGACGACGCGCTGCGCCAGCGGCTCGCCGCCGACGGCCTCGCCGAGTGCCGCCGGATCTATTCCTGGACCGCCGTGGGCCGGCAGATCATGGAGGTTTACGCCCGGGTGGCCGGGGAGCGGCCGCATACCGACATTCCCGACGCGCTGCCCTTCGACCCGGATTGCCGCTTCCGCGCCGAGCCGCACCTGCTGTGACGTCCGGTCCCCGCATCGGCTCCTCGACGAGCCGGCCCCTCCCTGTCGCGCCGATGCTCTAATCGATGCCGATTGCCCTCGCGATCTCGCCGCATCTCGACGACGCCGCCTTCTCGGCCGGCGGCACCCTGGCCCGGCTCGCCGCCGGGGGCTGGCAGGTCGTGATGGTGACCGTGTTCACCGCCTCGGTGGCGAATCCGCGCGGCTTCGCCCTGGCCTGCCAGCTCGACAAGGGCTTGTCCGCCGAGACCGACTACATGGCCCTGCGCCGAGGCGAAGACCGGAACGCCGCCGCGGCCCTGGGGATCGACGCGCCGATCCACCTGCCATTCCGCGAAGCGCCGCACCGGGGCTACGGCTCGGCCCCCGAGCTGTTCGCGGAGTTGCGCGAGGACGACACAGTCGGGGCAAACCTCGCCGATGCCTTCGAGCGGCTCGTCGCCGACACCGAGCCCGACCTGATCCTGGCCCCCCAGGCGGTGGGCGGCCATGTCGATCACCGGCAGGTCGTGCGCGCCTTCCGCGCGGCGCAGGCGCCCCTGCCGGTGCTGTGGTGGCGCGACTTCCCCTACACCGTGCGCGACGCGGCGCCGAAGGAGCCCCTGAGGGCGCTGTTCGAGGGCCTGCCCGAGCAGGGGGTGCGCCTCGACGCGACCGCGCAGGCGCGCAAGGCGGCGGCCTGTGAAGCCTACACCTCGCAGCTCGGATTCCAGTTCGGGGGCCCCGAGGGCCTGCGGCAGCGCCTCGCCGCGGAGGACGGGATCGAGGGCTTCCGCCTCCAGGGGCGCCTTCCCGCGGGTTTTCCCGATGCCGGACCGGCCTGAACCGGCGGCTCCCAAAAGCCTCGCCGATCCGGCCGAACGCGAAGCCCGCCGGGCGATCGCCGATGCCCGTCATCTGCGCCCCCTACGCGACCTCGCGCGACGCATCGCCACCGAGCAGGGCGCAGCTGTGCCCGATCCCGATCCCCTCGACGGCGGGATCGACGCCCGGCTCCTTCTCCTCCTCGAGACGCCCGGGCCATCGATCGGGCGCACCGGCTTCGTCTCCCGCGACAACGCCACCGGCACGGCCGCCAACCTGTTCCGCTTCCTCGCCGAGGCCGGTCTGGCCCGGCGCGACACCCTGATCTGGAACGCGATACCCTGGGTGATCCACGCGCCCGGCGCCCGCAACCGGGCCCCGCGCCGGGCGGAGGCCCGGGCGGCCACGGCCTATCTCGATCCCCTCCTCGCCCTGCTGCCCCGGCTCGCCGTTGTCGTCCCGGCGGGACGGTTCGCCGCGCAGGCGGCGGCGCCGCTGGCGGCGCGGCGGCCGGACCTGCCGGTCGTGCCGGTGCCGCATCCGAGCCCGACCTACGTCTGCACGGCGCCGAGCGTGCGCGCGCGTATCCTCACCGGCCTGCGCGAGGCCGCCGCCCACCTCGCCGAACCGGGGTGAGGCGCCGCCGTCGCGGTGCAGCATCGGAGCGCGCCACGGGGCCGTCGCTGGCCTTTGGCCACCTTTGACCCTAAATGCCCGGGAGCGGGCGCGATCAGGCCCGCGCGATTCCCGCTCCTCGACCCGTCCGCAGTGCGGAGGCGGAGGCGGGCGTTCCGCGGTGACGTGCGTTGCGGCGCCGCCCGGAATGCTCCGCGCCGAGAGCTCAGTGCGGGCGACCAGCGGAGGCGGGCCCGGAACCCCCATGAATTTTGCCGGAAAGCATAGGGCGGTCACCGACGCCCGGCCGGACGAGGCCGCGCCGGAGGGCGAACCCGGGAAGGGTTCGTCGCGGCGGGGGCCCTATGCCTGGCTCGGGACGCTGGCGAGCGTCGTGCTCATCCTCGCCTCCCTCGGCGTGCTCTGGAAGCTCTCGGAGGAGATCACCTGGGCGGAGCTGCAGAAGGCCTTCACTGGAGCGAGCAGCGGCCAGCTGGTCGAGGCCTTCGGGTTCGTCGCCCTCAGCTACCTGTTCCTGACCTGCTACGACGCGCTGGCGCTGCGCCAGCTCCGGCTCAAGGTGCCCTACCGGATCACGGCGCTGGCATCGTTCACGAGCTACGCGGTCAGCTTCACCCTCGGCTTCCCTCTGCTGACGGCGGCCACGATCCGCTACTGGATCTACTCCCGGCGCGGCCTCTCCGCGGCCAAGATCGCCGCGCTCACCGTGATCGCGGGCTTCACCTTCTGGCTCGGCATGGGGGTGGTGCTCGGCCTCAGCCTCATCATCGAGGCGGGCCAGCTCGCGAGCCTCACCTTCAAGAGCATCGGCGTCAATTCGAGCGTGCGGCTCAACCAGATCCTCGGCTTCGGGGCCCTGGCCTCCGTGCTCGCCTATCTGGCCTGGGTCTCGGTGAAGCGGCGCTACATCAAGGTGCGCCACTGGCAGCTCGAGCTGCCGGGCGCCACCGTCTCGTTCAGCCAGATGCTCGTCGGCATCGGCGACGTCTGCGCGGCGGCGGCCGTGCTCTACCTGCTCATGCCCGCGGACATGACGCTCGGCTTCACCACCTTCCTAGCGATCTACGTGCTCGCGGCCATGCTCGGCATCGCCTCCAACGCCCCCGGCGGGATCGGCGTGTTCGAGGCGACCATCCTGATCGCCCTGTCCTACCTGCCCCGGGAAGAGGTGCTGGGCTCGCTGCTGCTGTTTCGGGCCTGCTACTACCTCGTGCCCTTCCTCCTCGCCCTCCTGATGCTCGGCGTCTACGAGGGGCTCATGCGCCTGCGCCGCCACCAGGCGGCGAACGATCCGTGACGCCGGCTCTGTAGCGCGATGACGACGGCCTCCGAGCGTCCGGCCTGGATCGGCGCGGCGGCGGCGGTGGCCGTCATCGTCGTGGGCGAGACCGTCACGGGCGCCCTCGACACGGCCTTGATCGCGTCGTCGGCGCTCGCCCTGCTGGTCGGTGGGCTGCTCGGCCGCGGGCGGCGTCCGGCGATCCTGCCGCCCCCGGCGAGCGAGGGACCGGACCGCCCCGCGGTCGCGGAGGCGCTGCTCGCCAACATCCCCGATCCCGTCATCCTGATCGACCGGCGCGCCGTGGTCCTCGAGGCCAACCCGGCCGCCCGCCGGCTGCTGCCCAGCCTGAAGCTGCGGCATCCGCTCTCTTTCTCCCTTCGCGCGCCCGACGTCCTCGACGGCATCGACGAGGTCCTGCGCACCGGACAGAGCCTCCGGACGACCTACGTCACCCGCGTGCCGACCGAGCGCGCCTTCGAGGTACAGATCGGTGCCCTGCCGATGCCCGACCTGCCCGGCGGGGGCGCGCCCAACGTCGTCCTGTTCCTGCGCGACCTCACCGAGGCGCGGCGGCTGGAGGCGATGCGGGTCGATTTCGTCGCGAATGCCAGCCACGAGCTGCGCACGCCGCTCTCGGCGCTGCTCGGCTTCATCGAGACTCTGCAGGGCCCGGCCCGCGACGATGCGAGGGCGCGGGAACGGTTCCTCGGCATCATGCGCAGCCAGGCCCAGCGCATGACCCGCCTCATCGACGACCTCCTCTCGCTCTCGCGCATCGAGCTGCGCGAACACGTCGCGCCGACGAAGCCGGTCGATCTCGCCCGCATCGCCCGGCAGATGGTGGACATGCACGCCCCGCTCGCCCGCGAGCGCGGAGTCGCCCTCGCCGTCGAGACGTCCGGCGGCCCGATGCCGGTTCTGGGCGACCGGGACGAGCTGCTGCGCGTCATCGAGAACCTCGTCGAGAACGCCGTGAAATACGGCGGCAGCGGCGGGACCGTGGCGGTCTCGCTCCACTCCGTCGAGGGCGCGGAAGGACGGCCGGGGCGGGTCGAGCTGCGGGTGCGCGACGAGGGACCGGGCATTGCCCCCGAGCACATTCCGCGGCTGACCGAGCGCTTCTACCGGGTCGACGTGGCTTCCAGCCGTCAGCAGGGCGGCACCGGGCTCGGCCTGGCCATCGTCAAGCACGTGCTCAACCGTCACAGGGGGCGCCTGACCATCGAGAGCGAACTCGGCGCCGGCACCACCGTGCGGGTCAGCCTGCCGGAGTACCGGCCCGAGCCCGCGGCCAGCGCGGCGCAGTCCGAGTGAGGCCGAGACGCGGGCCTCCAGGGCGGGCCGTCGCCCCCGCGACGCCAGGGGCCACACGGGGGCAGGCCGCCCCCCTTGACCTTCCCATCATGGGAAGGCCCATTTGACTCGGCATGGAAGCGATCCTCGATCACCACCCACCCTCCGACCCAACCGATGCTCTCCTACGGCTGGTCCTGCCCGTCGAGGGCATGAGCTGTGCCTCCTGCACCGGCCGGGTCGAACGGGCCCTGTCCGCCCTGCCGGGGGCGCGGGACGTATCGGTCAACCTGGCGACCCACCGGGCGAGCCTCGCTTTGTCCGCCGTCACGCCGCCATCCGCGGCGGTCGAGGCGATCCGCGAAGCCGGCTACGACGTGCCCGAGGCGGTCACCGCCGTCACGGTCGGGGGCCTGCGCTGCGCCGCCTGCTCCGGCCGTGTCGAGCGCACGCTGATGCGCCTGCCCGGTGCCGTCGCGGCGAGCGTCAACCTCGTCACCGGCCGGGCCGAACTGCGCCACGCCGCAGGCGCCGTCTCCGCGGCCGACCTCGACGCGGCGGTGCGGGAGGCGGGCTACGCGCCGGTTTCCGCCGAGGCCGCTGCGGCGCCCGACCGGGCGGACGGCGAGGCGCGCGAGGCGGCGGGCCTGCGCCGCGACCTGACCTTCGCGGCGATCCTCGCTGCCCCCGTCATTGTCCTCGACATGGGCGGCCACCTCGCGTCGGGCTTCCACGACACCGTGACCGGCCTTCTCGGCACCGGCGGGCTCGCCGGGCTCCAGGCCGTTCTGGCGACCCTCGTCCTGGCCGGGCCGGGCCGGCGCTTCTTCCGGATCGGCGTGCCGAACCTCGTGCGCGGGCATCCCGACATGAACGCCCTCGTCGCCCTGGGCGCGGGGGCGGCCTACCTCTATTCCCTGGTCTCGACGGTCGCGCCGTGGCTGCTGCCGGCAGGGGCGGCCCATCTGTATTTCGAAGCGGCCATTCTCATCGTCACCCTGATCCTGCTCGGGCGGACCCTGGAGGCCCGGGCGCGGGGCCGGGCGGGGGCGGCCATCGCCCGGCTGATCGATCTCTCGCCCCGGACCGCCCGCCGGCTCGACGGGAGCGGCGAGCACGAGGTGTTGGTCGCGGCGCTGCGCCCCGGCGACCGGGTGCGGGTTCGCCCCGGCGAGCGGGTGCCCGCCGACGGCCATGTCGCGGCGGGCCATTCCTATGTCGACGAGAGCATGATCACCGGCGAGCCCGTGCCGGTGGAGAAGCCCGCGGGGGCCGAGGTCGTCGGCGGCACCCTCAACACCACCGGCGGCTTCGATCTCACCGTGACCCGCACGGGCGCCGACACCGTGCTCGCCCGCATCGTCCGCATGGTCGAGGAAGCGCAGGGCGGGAAGCTGCCGATCCAGGCGCTGGTCGATCGCGTGACCCTGCGCTTCGTGCCCGCCGTGATGGCGGTCTCGGCGCTGACCTTCGTGGCGTGGCTCCTCCTGGCCCCGGCGCCCGCGCTCGGCCCCGCGACCGTCGCGGCGATCGCGGTGCTCATCGTCGCTTGCCCCTGTGCGATGGGGCTCGCCACCCCGGTCTCGATCATGGTCGGCACCGGTCGCGCGGCGGAGCGCGGCGTGCTGTTCCGCCAGGGTGCCGCGCTTCAGGCCCTGCGCGAGGCCCGCCTCGTCGCCCTCGACAAGACCGGCACCCTGACCGAAGGCCGCCCCCGCCTCACCGACGTCGTCATCGCGCCGGGGGTCGAGCGGGCGGCGTCCCTGGCCCTGGCCGGCGCCGTCGAGGCCCGTTCGGAGCACCCGATCGCCCGCGCGGTCGCCGAGGCGGCACGGGCGGAGACCGGCCCCCTGCCCGAGGTCCGGGATTTTGCGGCGTTGCCGGGCCATGGGGTCTCGGCGGAGGTCGAAGGCCGCGCCGTGGCGCTCGGCAACCGCCGCTTCATGACCCGCCTCGGCATCGCCCTCGATCCGCTCCAGGCGGAGGCCGATCGCCTCGCCGGGGAGGGGCGCAGCCCGATCTTCCTCGGCATCGACGGCCACCTCGCCGGCGTCCTGGCCGTGGCCGACCCGGTCCGGCCGGAGGCGCGGGCGACCATCGCCGCCCTGCGCGCCCGCGGCCTCGCCGTGGCGATGGTGACGGGCGATGCGCGGGCGACCGCCGAGGCCGTCGCCCGGACCCTGGGCATCACGGAGGTGGCGGCCGAGGTCCTGCCCGAGGGCAAGGTCGCGGCGCTGCGGGCGCTACGGGCGGCGCACGGCCCGGTCGCCTTCGTCGGCGACGGCATCAACGACGCGCCCGCCCTCGCCGAGGCCGATGTCGGCCTCGCCATCGGCACCGGCACCGATGTCGCGGTCGAGAGCGCCGACGTGGTGCTGATGTCGGGCGCCCTCGGCGGCCTTCTCGAGGCCATCGACCTGTCGCGGGCCACGATCGCCAACATCCGCCAGAACCTGTTCTGGGCCTTCGCCTACAACGTCGCCCTGATCCCGGTGGCGGCGGGGCTGCTGGCGGCCTTCGGGGGACCGGGGCTCTCGCCGGTCCTGGCAGCGGGCGCGATGGCGCTCTCGAGCGCCTTCGTGATCGGCAACGCCCTGCGGCTGCGCCGGGCGGGAGGTGCAGCGTGAACAATCTCGTCACCATCGGCGAGGCGGCCAAGGCCAGCGGCGTCTCGGCCAAGATGATCCGCTACTACGAGGAAACCGGCCTCCTCGGAGCGCCCGAGCGCACGGCCTCGGGCTACCGCCTCTACGGCGAGAGCGATCTTCACGCGCTCCGCTTCGTGCGCCGCGCCCGCGATCTCGGCTTCTCGATGCAGGAGATCACCGAATTGCTCGCACTCTGGCACGACCGCTCGCGGGCGAGCGCCGCGGTCAAGACGGTGGCCCTGGCCCACGTGGCCGACCTGCGCCGCCGCATCAGCGAGCTGGAAGCCATGGCCCGCACCCTGGAGACCCTGGCCGAGCGCTGCTGCGGCGACGCGCGGCCGGACTGCCCGATCCTCGACGATCTCGCGGGCGGGTCCTGACCCGGGACCGCGCGTGCACCCGGGCCTGAGCGCCGGAGGATCACCCCCGCGATCGTCCCGATCGGGAAAGCTCGGCCGTTGACCCGCCTCTGGCCTTCTGCTTGCTGGGGTCGATCCGGCGAACCGAACGGTGCGCCTGTCACGGTTGGACCCGAGGTTGGCCCCATGCCCGTCATCGACCGCATCGCCGATCTCGCCGACGAGATCGCCGGCTGGCGACGCGATCTGCACGCGCATCCCGAGCTGCAATACGAGGTGCACCGCACCGCCGCTTTCGTCGCCGAGAAGCTGCGCGCCTTCGGTTGCGACGAGGTCGCCACCGGCATCGGCCGCACCGGCGTCGTCGGGGTGATCCGCGGACGCGGCCATGGCTCGAACCGAGCCATCGGCCTGCGCGCCGACATGGACGCCCTGCCCATCCAGGAGGCACGGGACCTGCCCTACCGCTCGACCGTGCCGGGCACGATGCACGCCTGCGGCCATGACGGGCACACCGCCATGCTGCTCGGCGCCGCCCGCTATCTCGCCGAGACCCGCGCCTTCGGCGGCAGCGCCGTTCTGATCTTCCAACCCGCGGAGGAAGGGGGAGGGGGCGGCGAGGCGATGGTGAAGGATGGGATGATGGAGCGCTTCGGCGTCGAGGCCGTCTACGGCCTCCACAACATTCCCGACCAGCCGCTGGGCACCTTCGCGATCCGTCCGGGCCCGATCATGGCCTCGACCGACCGCTTCACGATCCACATCGAGGGCCGGGGCGGGCACGCGGCCCTGCCGCACGCCGCCATCGATACGGTGCTGGTGGGCAGCCACATCGTGGTCGCCCTGCAATCGGTCGTCGCCCGCGCCCTCGACCCTCTCGATTCGGGCGTGGTCTCGGTCTGCGCCGTCGAGGCGGGCCACGCCTTCAACGTGCTGCCGCAGAGGGCCGAATTGCGCGGAACGCTCCGCGCCCTCACCCCCGCGGCACGCACCCTGATGCTCGAGCGCGTGCAGGCGATCGTCGTCAACGTCGCCGCCGCCTTCGGGGCGCAAGCGAGCGTCGACTTCGCCAGCGGCTATCCCGCCACCGAGAACCATCCGGCGGAGACCGATTTCATGGCAGACGTCGCCGAGCAGATCGTCGGCGCCGACCAGGTCGATCGCGACGTGGCGCCGATGATGGCGGCGGAGGATTTCGCCTACATGCTGGCGCACCGCCCCGGCGCCTACATCTTCATGGGCAACGGCCCCTCCGCCGGCCTCCACCACCCGGATTACGACTTCAACGACGCCGCGATTCCCTACGGCGCCTCGCTCTGGGCGCGGATCATCGAGACGGGCCTGCCGCCGCACGCCTGAACGGGTCCGGGACGGCTCCCGCCACCTTCTGGATCCAGGACGATTCGCTCAGTCCTGGCCATGTCGCGCGCTCTGGCGACAACCGCTGACCGCTTCGGCGCAAGAGCGCGTCAGGGCGCGGCGGGCCCGGCCTCATCGGCGACCGCCTCGAGGGCGGCGATGTCGGCCCCGCCGATCAGCGCCAGATGCGCGGTGATCCGCTCCACCGGCCAGTCCCACCACGCGATCCGCTGGAGCCGGCCGGCCTCCGCCTCCGAGAAGCGGCGGCGCACCACCCGGGCCGGGTTGCCGGCCACGATCGCGTAGGGCGGCACGTCGGCGCTCACCACGGCATGGGCGGCCACCACGGCCCCGTCGCCGACGGTCACGCCGGGCAGGATCGTGCTGTGGAAGCCGAGCCAGACATCGTGGCCGATCACGGTGTCGCCGCGCTGGGGGAAGCGCAATTCGCCCTCGAAGCGGCCGATCCAGTCGCCGCCGAAGATCGGGAACGGATAGGTCGAGAGCCCGTCGAGCCGGTGGTTGCCGCCATTCATCAGGAAGCGCGTGCCGGTGGCGATGGCGCAGAACTTCCCGATCACCAGCCGGTCCCCGAGGAAGGGGAAGTGGTAGAGGATCGCGTCGAGGAACGCCTGCGGCCCGGCCGGGTCGTCGTAATAGGTATAGGCCCCGACCTCGACATTCGCGGGCAGGGCGAGGTTGCGCAGGAAGGTGACCCGGCTCTGCCCCGGCATCGGGTGCAGGGCATCCGGATCGGGACCGCGTGGAGTGTCCGGCATGGCGCGCTCGGCGTCGGTGTGGCGTCGGCCGGATCGTGATGCGTCCGGATGGCAGCTTCGCGGCAGAGGCGGATCGCGGCAGTGGGGGCCAGCAGGGCGCGCCCTGCAATCGATCACCGAAGCGCTTGAAATCGCCGCGACTCAGGCGTAAGTCACCGATCATCATTTCTGATGCAGTCGATCGGCTGCTTGCGGGAGTGGGTCCCCCGGGACCCGCTCTTTTTTGTTTCCGCAAGCCTGTCCGCATCGGACTGGTCAAGTTCATCGCAAGTCGAGAGCGTCGGAACGACAGGCATGGCGGAGCCCACCGAGAAACGTCTTGTCGGCGAGACGGGCGTCGCCGCGCGCGTCGCCCAGGTGGTCGAGGGACCGATCGAGGGCCTCGGCTTCCGGCTGGTGCGGGTGAAGGTCTCGAACGCCAATGGCTGCACGGTGCAGATCATGGCGGAGCGCCCCGACGGCACCATGGGCGTCGACGAGTGCGAGGCGGTGAGCCGCGCGATCTCCCCGCTCCTCGACCTGGAGGACCCGGTCGGCGGCGCCTATTATCTCGAGGTCTCCTCGCCGGGCATCGACCGGCCGCTCGTGCGGGTGTCCGATTTTGAGCGCTGGGCCGGTTACGAGGCGAAGGTCGAGCTCGCCGTGCCCCTCGACGGCCGCAAGCGCTTCCGCGGCATCCTCGGCCCGCCGAACCCGGATGGGGCGAGCGTGCCGATCGACCTGCCCGACGTGAAGCCCGGCCTCCCGAGCCGGATCGACGTGCCCCTGCGCGATCTCGCGGAGGCGCATCTCATCCTGACCGACGACCTGATCCGCGAATCGCTGCGCCGCGGCGGCGCTCCGCCCCAGGACGGCGAGGATTTGGACGACGCGGAGGACGAGGCCGAGGAGGAGGAGGCGCCGCAGGTGCGCTTCATCCCGCAGCCCAAGCGCCCGAAGCCGAAGACGGACAAGCCGGTCAGGGCCAAGGGGCCGGGACCGGGCAAAGGGTCCGCCAAGGGGCCCGGCAAAGGGGCGCCGGCGGGACCGAAGCCGAAGCCCGGCGGAACCGTCGTCACCAAGGCCGCCCGCCTGAAGAACCGCGACACGCTCCACTGACGCGAACATCGCCTCCGGGCGAACAGTCAAGAGACCGACAGAAGGACAAGACCCCATGGCCGTCGTCAGCGCCAACCGGCTCGAACTCCTGCAGATCGCCGACGCGGTCGCCCGCGAGAAGGTGATCGACCGCCAGATCGTCATCGAGGCGATGGAGGAGGCGATCGCCAAGGCGGCCCGCTCCCGCTACGGCGCCGAGACCGACGTTCACGCCGAGATCGATCCGAAGAGCGGGGCGCTGCGGCTCTCCCGCCACCTGCTCGTGGTCGAGCAGGTCGAGAACGATGCCCGCGAGATCACGCTCTCCCAGGCGCAGCGCTACAATCCCGGCGCCCTGATCGGCGACGTGATCTCCGATACCTTGCCGCCCTTCGACTTCGGGCGCGTGGCCGCGCAATCGGCCAAGCAGGTCATCGTCCAGAAGGTGCGCGACGCCGAGCGCGCCCGCCAGTACGAGGAGTACAAGGACCGCATCGGCGAGATTCTGAACGGCGTGGTCAAGCGCGTCGAGTACGGCAACGTCATCGTCGACCTCGGCCGCGGCGAGGGCATCGTCCGCCGCGACGAGATGATCCCGCGCGAGACTTTCCGTCCCGGCGACCGCATCCGCTCCTACCTGTTCGACGTGCGCACCGAGGTGCGCGGGCCGCAGATCTTCCTCTCGCGCTCGCACCCGCAATTCATGGCCAAGCTGTTCGGCCAGGAGGTCCCCGAGATCTATGACGGCATCGTCGAGGTGAAGGCGGTGGCCCGGGATCCGGGCTCGCGCGCCAAGATCGCGGTGATCTCGCGCGATTCCTCGATCGATCCGGTCGGCGCCTGCGTCGGCATGCGCGGCTCCCGCGTCCAGGCGGTGGTCGGCGAGCTGCAAGGCGAGAAGATCGACATCATCCCGTGGTCGCAGGACCAGGCGACCTTCATCGTCAACGCGCTCCAGCCCGCGGAAGTCGTGAAGGTGGTGCTCGACGAGGAGGCCGACCGCATCGAGGTCGTGGTGCCCGACGACCAGCTCTCGCTGGCCATCGGCCGCCGTGGCCAGAACGTGCGCCTCGCCTCGCAGCTAACCGGCTGGGACATCGACATCCTCACCGAAGGCGAGGAGTCGGAGCGGCGCCAGAAGGAGTTCGTCGAGCGCACCCAGATCTTCATGGAGGCGCTGGACGTCGACGAGACGGTGGGCCAGCTGCTGGCGGCCGAGGGCTTCCGCAACGTCGAGGAGATCGCCTATGTCGACGTGGCGGAACTGTCCGGCATCCAGGGTCTCGACGAGGAGACCGGCACCGAGATCCAGGCCCGCGCGCAGGATTATCTCGCCCGCATCGAGCAGGAGCAGGACGACCGCCGCCGCGAACTCGGCGTCGCCGACGACCTGCGCGAGATCGACGGCATCACCACGGCGATGATGGTGGCGCTCGGCGAGAACGACGTGAAGTCGGTCGAGGATCTGGCCGGCTGCGCCACCGACGACCTCGTGGGCTACACCGAAGGCCGCGGCGCCGAGGCCGTGCGTCATGCCGGCTTCCTCGACGGGTTCGAGCTGTCCCGGGCCGAGGCCGAGTCCCTGATCATGACCGCACGCCTGCATGCCGGCTGGATCGAGGCCCTGCCGGAGCCGGAGGAAACGGAGGAGGGCGCTGAGGGCACAGAGGGTGAGGAGGCCGCCGCAGGCGCAGCCGAACAGCCCGCCACCGAGCCGCAGAACGCCTGAGCGGGGCAGGGGTGAGCGCGGACATGACCCTGCGGGACGCGGTCCCGCCCGAGGCGCCGGAGGGCGAGGCGCCGAGCCTCGACCGCGGCCCCGGCCGTGGCCGGACGCCCGCGCGCACCTGCATCGTCACCCGCGTCACGCAGGCCCCCGAGGCGATGATCCGCTTCGTGCTCGGGCCCGACGGCACGATCGTGCCGGACCTGCGCGCCCGCCTGCCGGGACGCGGGGCCTGGGTCACGGCGACCCGCGAGCAGGTCGGGGCGGCGATCAAGCGCCGGGCCTTCCTGCGCGCCTTCAAGACGAGCACGGCGAAGGCGCCGCCCGACCTCATCGAGCAGGTGGCGGAGGGCCTGCGCACGGACCTCCGGCAGGCGCTGGCGCTGGCCAACAAGGCCGGCTGCGTGGTGACCGGCTTCACCAAGGTCGAGTCGGCGATTCTCGGCAGCGAGGGAGTGGCAGCCGTCATCCATGCGAGCGACGCCATGCCCGACGGGCGCCGCAAGCTCGCCGCGGCCTTGCGCCGACGGTACGGGGAGACCATATCGGCCATTCCCGTCATGGATGCGTTGTCCAGCACCGAATTGGACATGGCCTTAGGGCGGGATCATGTGATACACGCTGCCCTCGTCGCGGGAGCCGGCACCACCGGCTATCTCGCGCGTTGGCGTCGGTTCCGGACCTTCGAGGGTATGGCGTCGGCGTCCGGGGAGGACGCCCCGCCACAAGCCGGCGCGACCGCCCTCGATTTGCACGACGACGGAATGCGATGACATTCGGCCGGGCATGCCCGCCGCCGGCCGATGGGACGATGGAAGCCCTCAGGGTTCTGACTGAATGAGCGATACGAACAATCCGGGTGACAAGACGCAGACCAGAGCCCCCTCGAAGCCGTTGACGCTGAAGCGCCCGGTCGAGCAGGGGACGGTCCGTCAGAGCTTCTCCCACGGGCGGTCGAAGTCCGTCGTGGTCGAGACGGTGAAGCGGCGCACGATCGGCGCCGCGCCCGGAACGGTCACGCCCCGCGAGCCTGCCGTGGCCCCGCCGCCGCGCCCGGCCTCCGTGGCCCCGGCGCCCGCTCCGGCGGCCCGGTCCCCGGGCCGCAGCGCCTCCGGCGTCGTCCTGCGCACGCTGAGCGAGCAGGAACGCGACGCCCGCGCCAGCGCGCTCGCCGAT
>NZ_CAKLBV010000082.1 GCF_920984675.1 Methylobacterium sp. Leaf118 | reverse complement strand
GACGGGGCCGGTCCGCCCAGCGCCGCCGTCACGTCCGCGCCCCCGTCGCGCGCCGCGCCGCCATGGCCGAGCCGCCCGCGGCGGCCCTCCGCCCGGCGACCACCGGCAGCACGGCCCCCGCGTCCCTGCCGGTGTCGAGCCCGGCGCCGGCCCGCTCGGGCTGGCAGGACCCGCGCTGAGGTGACAGCACCGGCAAAACTGTCACCCCCACGCCACAGGCACGGAAATGCGCAAGCGTGGCGGGGCTGGTGCCATTTTCATGACGCGATGCGGCGCGCAGGATCGGCCCACGCCAACGTCCGACAGCGAGGAAGCCATGGCCCATCCGAGCGCCGACCCCGACCAGACGGACAGACTTTCGGCTCTCCCCTTCGATCAGACCCTCTCCGTCGGACGGGTCACCAAGGGGGTCGCCTACGCCATCGGCAAACGCCTCTCGGTCGAGCGCGACACCGCCTTGCCTGACAGCCTCGCCCATCTCGTGGATCGCCTCCAGGCCGGACCTCTCGGCCGCTCCTCCCTCAAGCCTCGTCGAGTTGCCTGAATGTCCAAGTTCGAACGCGCCCTCAACGACGCCACCGTGGTCCCCTTCCCGGCCGCCGCCACCGAGGCGGTCGCCGACGAGAATGTGGCCTCGATCATCGAAGTGCTGCAGGATCAGCTCCGCCTCGCCCGCGAGGGCAAGCTGCGCTCGGTCGCCGTGGTCTCGGTCTCCCACGATGGCGGCGCCATCGGCACGCAGTGGTCCTGCGCCCACGGCGACGTGGCGAGCCTCATCGGCAAGCTCACCGTCCTGTCCCACGACATGATGGCCGCCCGGAACTGAGGGTTCGGCCTTCGTCCCGCCCCGAAAAGGGGGCCGGCGCCGCCCAGCGCCGGCCCCCTTTTCGTTGTCGCATCGCAAGCCCCGATGCCCCCCCGCGTTCGCGTAGCCGGCCGCAAAGTCGTGAAAAACGCGCCGCCACGGTGATCGGCGGACGAGCGAGAGCCTCGTCGGCGATCGAAGCGTCGCCCTCCCGCGGGCGAGGCCGCCGCCGTCGAGACGGTCGGCATGGAAGGAGATTCCGGCCCCTGCGACTCACCGCGCAGGACCAATTTTGACTTTCCTGCCGCACGGGCCTAGATCCGACTTCCGAACTGAAGACCGGCGCTCACGAAGAACAGTTGCACATGCCTTCCGATGTAACATTGTGCATCACGGCGGGCGGGCGCCCCGATCTTCTCAGGATCACACTTGCAACGCTACTGTCGCAGAACGCGAAGTTTTTCCACGACATCCTCGTGACGAACGATCGGGGCGACGCGGAGACGAATCGCGTCATCCATGAGCTGGCGCCGCAGGCGCGTCTCTTCAGCCATGACGTGCCCCTCGGCCAACACCCATCGATCGATGAGATGTACCGTCATGTGACGACGGAGTTCATCTTTCACTGTGAGGACGACTGGTGTTTCGACCCGGTCCCCTTCATCCCCGTCATGCAAAACGCCTTGACGGTCATCCCGAACACCAGCTCGATCAGCGCCCGGCAAACCGCCTCCCTGTGGCAGCATGACAGAGGCCGATTCCGGGCGTTCGAGGAGGTGATCGCCGTCGAGGGCGGCTTCGTGCGCCGTTCCGCGGAACAGAGATGGACGGGCCATTCCTTCAATCCCGCGATGCTGCGGACGGCCCTGTGGACGGAAGTGGGGCCCTTCGCGCAATTCCGGAACGAAGCCGGTGTGAACGCCGCGGTCGAGGCCACGGGCAAGGCCCGCCTGTTCCTCGTGCCGGGCGTGTATTTTCACATTGGGGGTGGCCGGCACATGCCGAACATCGTGAAACCCCCGGCGGCCCCCTCCCACACGGCTTGACCGTTCGGCCGGCTTGGCCCGGGGACGAAGGTTCGCATCCCCCGGTCGCGCGGACGGCGCGACGGGCGGCCGATTCGATCGCGTCCGCGCGGGGCTTCTGTCCGCGGCCCGCAGCGCGACGTCGCGATCGGCGGAGACGCCCGCCGATCGGCGATGGCGGCGTCAGGCCAGTCCGAGCTTCTGGGCCAGGCCGATCCGCTGCAGCTTGCCGGTGGCCCCCTTCGGGATCTCGTCGAGGATCAGGATCTTGGCCGGCACCTTGAAGGCGGCGAGCCGTTCGGAGGCGAAGCCCTTGATGTCCTTCTCGACGGCGTGGACGCCCTCGCGCAGGACGATGGCCGCGCAGACATCCTCGCCGAGCTTGTCGTGAGGCACCGCGAAGGTGACGCATTGCGACACCGCCGGATGGTCCATCAGGATCTCGTCGACCTCGCGCGGCGAGATCTTCTCGCCGCCGCGGTTGATGATCTCCTTCAGGCGCCCGGTGATGGTGAGATAGCCCTCGGGGCTCAGCGTGCCCTGATCACCGGTGCGGAACCAGCCCTGCCGCGTAAAGGCCTCGGCATTGGCCCGGTCGTTGTTCTCGTAGCCCTTCATCACGTTGTCGCCGCGGATGACGATCTCGCCGGTCTCGCCCGCCGGAACCGGCTCGCCATCGAGATCCACCACCGCGATCTCCGGGCCCGCCGCGAGGCCGACCGAGCCCGGGAGATGGGGCTTCGGGGGCAGCGGGTTCGAGGCCATCTGGTGGGCGGCCTCGGTCATGCCGTAGGCCTCGATCACGGGAGCCGAGAACGTCGCCTCCAGCTCCTTCAGCACCTGCGGCGGCAGCGAGGAGGACGAGGAGCGGATGAAGCGCAGCGGGTTGCGGGCGATGATCTCGGCGTTGCGGGCGGCCCGGCCCAAGATCGCCTGATGCATCGTCGGCACGCCGGTGTACCAAGTCGGACGGACCTCATCCATCCAGGCGAAGAACTTCAGGGCGTTGAAGCCCGGCGTGCAGGAGACCTGCCCGCCCACGGAGAGCGGCGCCAGGATGCCCGCGATCAGGCCGTGGATGTGGAACAGCGGCATGATGTTGAGGCCGCGATCCTGCGCCGTGAACTGCACGGCGTTGCGGATGTTGCGCGCCGAGGCGCAGACATTGGTCTGCGTCAGCGGCACGATCTTGGGCCGCGAGGTGGTGCCGGAGGTGTGCAGCACCAGCCCGATGTCTTCGGGGTGAGCCGGTCCGCCATGGGCGGCGGGCTCCGCCGCTTCATTGGCAAAGATCAACGAAAAACTGCCGGCGCCCTCCTCGGGCGTGCCCTTCAACCGGGCCACCGGGACGCCAAGCTTCTGCGCCACCGCGACGGCGGCCGATTCCGAGCCGTCGGCGGCGATGAGCAGCTTGGCGCCGAGATCGGACAGGTAGAACTCGAACTCGTCGGCCTTGTAGCTCGGGTTGAGCGGCGCCGAGGTGGTGCCGGCCGCGACCGCGATGAAGGCCGTGGCCATCTCGGGGCCGTTGGGCAGCACGATCGCGACCCGATCGCCGCGGCCGATGCCGTGGGCGTTGAGGTCGGCCACCGTGCGGTCGGTGAGCGCGCGAAGGGCCTGGAAGGTCAGTGGCACGCCGCCGGGGCTCGACAGGGCGGGCGCCGCATCGTCACCGGTCCGGATCAGGTCGTAGAGGGTGGTCGCGGCCACGCGGGCCTCCTTGAGATCGGTGAAGGACGAGGCAGTGTTCTCGGGCAGAAGCATCGGATCACACTCCCTGAATCGCGAGGCGCCCGCCCGCGCGCTCCAGGCTCTGGGCGAGGAGGCGCATCAGCGCGAAGACGGTGTCGATGTGCGGGGTCGGCGTTTCGGTGAGCCGGCCGAGCTCGATCACGGAGCCGACGAGCGCCTCCAGCTCGATCGGGCGGCCCGCCTCCACGTCCTGCAGCATCGAGGTCTTGTGGGGCCCGACCTTCTCGGCCCCCGCGATGCGCTTGTCGATGCCGAGGCGGAAGGTGACGCCGAGTCGGTTGGCGATGATTTCGGCCTCCCGCATCATCTCGGCGGCGATGGCCCTCGTGTCGGGGAAGCGGCAGATGTCCTCCAGCGTCGCGTGGGTCAGCGCGGAGATCGGGTTGAAGCTAAGATTGCCCCACAGCTTGAGCCAGATCTCGGCGCGGATGTCGCTGGTCACCGGCGCGCGGAACCCCGCCTTGGCGAGGCGCTGCGACAGGGCCAGCACCCGTTCGGACTTCGATCCGTCGAGTTCGCCGAGGCCGAAGCGGTTGCCCTCGATCACCGTCACGGTGCCCGGATCGGTCAGTACGGTCGCCGGATAGACCACCGAGCCGATCACGTGCTTCGGATCGAGGTGGTCGGCGATGAGCCCGCCCGGATCGGCGCTTTCCAGGCGCTTGCCCGCGTGCTCGCCGCCATGCCCGCCCATGAAGTACCACCACGGGATCCCGTTCTGCATCGTCACCACGACGGTGTCGGGGCCGATCAGGTGGCGCAGGTCGGCGGCGATCGGGCCGACCTGATGCGCCTTGACGGTGAGCAGGACGACCTCGTGCACGCCCGCCTCCTGCATGGAGCGGGTCGCCTTGACGGTCTTCGAGTGGATCGCGGTGCCGTCCTCCTCGATCAGGCGCATGCCGTCCGCCTGGATCGCCGCCGCGTTGGAGCGGGCGATGAAGGTCACGTCCTCGCCGGCTTCCGCCAGCTTGACCCCGAGATAGCCGCCGATGGCGCCGGCGCCGACGATCGCGATGCTCATATGTCCATCCTGCCTCGAACGCCCGGCCGCCCGCGGGACCGTCCGCTCATATGTGAATCTAGGGCAGGCCCGGAGCGTCCGCCCCTGGCTCTGCCACGCTTGTGAACGGTATCCGTCGCAGCCTTCCGCGACGGCCTCGACCTCACGGCGCCCGGGCGGAGCGGCCCCCGCCGGCCCGCCCGGTCACGCGAACCGGTTCGAGAGGATGCCGATGCCCTCGATGGCGACCTCCACCACGGCGCCGTTCGGGATCGGGCCGGAGCCGACCGAGGTGCCGCAGGCGATGACGTCTCCGGGCTCCAGCGTCATCCCCTGCGACAGCAGGGCGACGAGCCGATTCACCGGAATCAGCATGTCGGAGATCGGAAAATTCTGGCGCTCGCGCCCATTGACCAGGGTGCGCACCGTCAGCGTCGCGGGATCGAGCCCGGTGGCGATCACCGGCCCGAACGGGCCGAAGCCGTCGAGGCCCTTGGCTCGGGTCCATTGGGTGAAGCTCGCATCGGCCTTCAGGATCGCCGCCGAGGTCACGTCGTTGATGCAGGTGAAGCCGAAGACATGGGCGGCGGCCTCCTCCTCCGAGAGGTCGCGGCCGGGCTTGCCGTCCACCCGGCCGATCACGATGCCGAGCTCGCCCTCGTAGAGCGCCCGGCCGGAGGCCTCCGGCACGGTCACGGTCGCGCCCGAGGGCCGGAAGGTGTTGGCCGGCTTCATCAGGAACAGCGGCGCAGCGGGGCGCGCGAGGCCCTGCTTCTCCATCAGGCCCCCGAAATTGTTCCACAGGGCGATCATCTTCGAGGGCCGGCACGGCAGGTCGAGCTGAACCTCGGCGAGCGGCAGCGTCCGCCCGGTCGGCGCGGGAGCGCCGAACAGGTCGCCCTCGAACACCGCGATCGTCTCGCCGTCGAGCCGACCGAAGCCGGGCTGTCCGTCGTGGCGGAAGCCGATCCAGCGCGTCACGGCGGAACTCATCGGCCGCGGCCCCCACGGGGCGGGGCGACGCGTCCGCGCGGAGCGCGGAGCCAAGGGTCGGTGGCGTCGAATGCCATGTCGCGGATACCCGGCCTCTCCCTTTGTCCCGACCCTGAACCAGCATCCGCGAAGGGCGATGGCACGAGCGGCAGGACTTACCGGACGATTTAGGGTCGTCGGTATATTGGATACAGCATCCTTGACCGATCACGGGCCGAAGGTTGACCGGAAAATATTTGGCTTGAGCGCAGATATTTTTTGACACCCTGCGCTGAGCCGCAGCCGATGCGGTCTACGCAGACCGGGGTTGCACCAACCTATGTTCGGAACCATCGGACGGGGCCACCGTTGCGCTTGCCGAGGGTGCCGCGACGCGGCGCCGATACGCCATCAGGGAGATCTGCCGTGAGCAGCACGACCGACAAGATCAAGGGCGCCGCCAACGAGGCCGCCGGTTCCATCAAGCAGACCGTCGGCAAGGTGACCGGCAACGAGCGGCTCCAGGCCGAGGGCAAGGCGCAGGAAATCGAGGGCAAGACCCAGCGCACGGTCGGCGAGGCCAAGGAAGGCGTGAAGAACGCCGCCGACGCGGTCAAGCGCAGCCTCTGATCCGGCGCGGCCTCTCGCCTCGTCGCGAGGGGCCGTCGGACCGGGGGTTCGCGGCTCAGCCGAACCGACGATGCACGCAACCCGGAGCCGTACCCGCCGCGGGTGCGGCTCCACTGTTTTCCGGTGCTGCGGCACCGGCCAGACGAAAGGCGAACGCATGAACAGGGACCAGATCGAAGGCAACATCCGCAACTTGAAGGGCCGTGGCCGCACCGCCCTCGGCGCCGTGACGGGCCGCGCCCGTCCGCAGGTCGAGGGTGCCTACGAGCAGGTCGCGGGGGTCGCGCAATCCACCTATGGCCGCATCCACGCGGAGGCCGAGGGGCTGCATCGCGACGGACGCCACTTCGCCGAGGAGGCCCGCGGCCGTGCCCGGTCGCTGCGCGACGACACGGTCGAGCGCAGCCGGGCCTTGCGCGACGAGGCCTCTTCCCGCGGGGACCGCTATCGCCGCGAGGCCGGGCGGCAGGGCCGCGCCTTGGTCGCCCGGGCCGAGGACAACCGGGGCACCACCCTGGCTCTTGTCGCGGCGGCGGCGTTCGGCCTCGGCTGGCTGGTCAGCCGGGGGCGCTGACGGCTGCCGACCCTCGTGCCGGCTCCGCCGGGGCCGGCCCGCGCTGCCCGGCGCAGCGCGGGCCGGTTGAAGGGCGTTGACGCCGGCGCCGTCCTGTCGTCCGAAGGGCCCTGAACGCGGACACGGGCACGACGACGCAATGCCGGCACGATCCTGGCTCGACCTGACCACGCAGGACCTGCGCGCCCGGCCCATGGATCGGGCCATCGCGGTGCTGCCGGTGGCGGCGGTGGAACAGCACGGGCCGCATCTGCCGCTCGGCACCGACACCTACATCGCCCAAGGCTATCTCGACCGCGTCGCCGCCCGGATGCCGGAGTCCCTCGACGTGTGGCTCCTGCCGGTGCAGGCGGTCGGCAAGTCCGACGAGCACGACGCCTTTCCCGGCACCCTGACGCTCTCGGCCGGGACGGCTTTGGCCGCCTGGACCGAGATCGGCGCGGGGCTGCACCGGGCGGGCTGCCGCAAGCTCGTGATCGTCTCCTCCCATGGCGGCAACAGCGCGCTGATCGGCCTCGTGGCGGGCGAACTGCGCGGGCGCTTCGGCATGGTGGCGGTGACGACGTCGTGGAGCCGCCTCGGCCTGCCCGACGGGCTGTTTCCGGAGGACGAGATCCGCCACGGCATCCATGCGGGCGGGATCGAGACGGCCCTGATGCTGGCGCTGCGGCCCGATCTCGTGCGGCGGGAGGCCATCGCGCAGTTCGAGCCGCGCACGGTGGCGATGGCGCGCGATTACACGTGGCTGCGGGCGGGCCGTCCGGCGGCCTTCGCCTGGAAGACGGAAGACCTCCACCCTTCGGGGGCGCTCGGCGACGCCCGGCTCGGGACGGCGGAAGCGGGCCACGCCGCCCTGGAACACGGCGCCGAGGCGTTCGTGGCCCTGCTCGGCGAGGTGGACCGCTTCACGCTGTAGGATCGATCGCCTCACCGAGCGACCAAGGGGTTCGAAGGGCAAGCCCTTCGCGGGTCCAGGGCCGAGCCCTGGAGGGATGACCCTCGTCGAAACGCCGTCCCTGACGCGAGCGATCGCCCGGGGCCGCTCATACCAAATCCGGTTGATCCCTTCGGGATGGCGGATTTGGGCTTCGCTCAAACGCCGCGTGGGCTTGCCTGATACGGGCTCCGCTTTGATCAAGCGGAGCCCGTATCAGTCGCCCGCCATCACCAGGGCCCAGAACCGCTTGTAGCGGGTGCCCGGTGCGTCGACCTGGGCGATGCCGACCCGGCGCAGCTGCGGCATCAGCATGTTGCGGTTGTGCTCGGGCGAGACCTTCCAGCGGGCGAGCACCTGATCGAAGGTCTCCGAGCCGGCGGAGAGGTTTTCCGAGGCATAGCGCCGGCCGAAGCCGGCCTCGGCCATGCGGCTGTCGAAGGTGCCGCCGATCTCGTGGCTGAGGCGGCCGGCCCGGGCGTTGGCGCCGGCCTGGAACGAGGCCGCGCGGATCAGCCGGGAATCGATGGTGACGGGCCCGAGCCCGTGCTGGGCCCGGTAGCGCGAGATCGCGGCGGCGGCCGCCGTCTCGTCGAGGATCACCGGCAGCGTCGGCAGGTCGGCGTCCAGCACGGGGGAGCCGCCGCAGCCCGCGAGGGTCAGGGCGACGAGCAGCGCGGCGGCGGCGGAGCGCAGGACATCCATGGGCAGCGAACGAAGCGGGGCGTTGAGGGAGCCCTCGCCTCGGGGGAACGTGCGGCGAAACCAAGGCCGTGGGTGCCCACCGCGTGGTTTCCGCCTGCGCCGTGGCGGGCCGCCTACTCGGCGGCGGCGGCGAACACCGTGCCGGCCCGCGGCAGATCCAGGGTGTCCCAGGTCTCGACCAAGGCGGCGGTCAGGGCCGCGACCCGGGCCTCGTCGTGGTAGGGCGAGGGCGTGATGCGCAGGCGCTCGGTGCCGCGCGGCACGGTCGGGTAGTTGATCGGCTGGATGTAGATGCCGTGATGCTCCAGCAGGTGGTCGGCCGCCGCCTTGCACAGCTCGGCGTCGCCCACCATCACCGGCACGATATGGGTCTCGGTGGCGAGCACCGGCAGACCGGCCTCGGCCAGCGCCGCCTTGGTCCGGGCCGCCTGGCGCTGATGCGCCTCCCGCTCCACGCTCGACCGCTTGAGATAGCGCACCGAGGCGCGGGCCGCGGCAGCGATCGCCGGCGGCAGGGCGGTGGTGAAGATGAAGCCTGCCGCGTGGCTGCGCACCGCGTCGCAGAGGATGGCCGAGCCGGTGATGTAGCCGCCGACGCAGCCATAGCCCTTGGCCAGGGTGCCCTCGATCACGTCGACCCGGTCCATCACGCCGTCGCGCTCGGCGATGCCGGCCCCGCGCTCGCCGTAGAGGCCGACGGCGTGGACCTCGTCGAGATAGGTCATGGCGCCGTAGCGCTCGGCGAGGTCGCAGATCGCCGCGATCGGCGCCACGTCCCCGTCCATGGAATAGACCGACTCGAACACGATCAGCTTCGGCTGGTCCCCCGCCGCGATGAGCAGCTCCTCGAGATGGCCGAGATCGTTGTGGCGGAAGACGCGCTTCTCGCAGCCCGAATGGCGCACGCCCTCGATCATCGAATTGTGGTTGAAGGCGTCCGACAGGATCAGGCAGTCGGGAATGAGCTTGGCGATGGTCGAGATGCCGGCCTGATTCGAGACGTAGCCGGAGGTGAAGACGAGGCCGGCCTCCTTGCCGTGCAGGTCGGCGAGCTCGCGCTCCAGATCGACCAGCGGCGAATTGTTGCCGGCGATGTTGCGGGTGCCGCCCGCGCCGACGCCGCAGCGGGCGGCGGTCTGGGTCATGGCGCCGACGACCTCCGGGTGCTGGCCCATGCCGAGGTAATCGTTGGAGCACCATACGGTGATCTCGCGGTTGCCGCCCTCGGGCCGACGCCATGTCGCCTGGGGAAAGCGGCCCGAGATGCGCTCGATATCGGCGAAGACGCGGTAGCGCCGTTCGCTGTGCAGCCGGTCGAGGGCACCGCGGAAATAGCCCTCGTAATCGGTGCGCGGCCCGGCCGGCCGGGCCGGTGCGGCGCGCCCGGAACCGGCACGAAGGTTGCAGGCATCGATGGCAGGCGCATCGTCCACACCGCCGTCGCCGCCCATGAGTGCGTGGTCGGGCAGAGACGTCCCCTTGGCGGCGCTCTCGGCAGCTTGGTCGGCGTTCACGGGCATCAGGTTCACGGGCATCCGTCCTCGACGCTGTGCTGGCTGGGCGCTCTTCTGAGGGCGCGCCTCGGCTCCAAAAATCCGGGTCAGGGCCTGGTCCGAAAGGGCAGGTCCGGGCCGTTCACGGCGCGACGGCTCGAGGGTCGCCCGTCCTTGTGCGGGCGGCTTTCGTCTCAGCCCCTCGTCATCGGCCGGCGGCACCGTCGTCATGCGGTTCCGCAGCGAGGGCGAGATTGGGCGTATTTTCGAACTGGTTCAAGGTGAGTTCGAGACATTCCTGCTTTGCAGGGTTCCGGGCGCGACGGAATCGCGCCCCCGACGCAGGAGGCGAGGCGGCGTTTCGGGTGACGATGGCTCGCGAGAGCCCGGAGGATGCGGCCGCGCCGCTTCGAGGCGAAAGCGGCGACGTGTAGGCTGTCCGAAGAACCGAAGGCTCGGACATCCATGCCCCCGAACGACGACCGTGCCGCCCGCCTCAAGGCGGCCCTGCGGGACAACCTGCGCCGCCGCAAGACGCAGGCCCGCGACCGCGCCGAGGCGCCGAGCCCGGCAGAGGCCGCGCCGCCCGCTCAGCCACGGTCGGACGAGCGGGATCGGTCCGAAACCTGAACCCAAGCCCACTCTTTCAGCTCGCAGTCCAATGGTCAGCGGTCATCCCGATCGGCGCGTTCCGACGCGACATCGAGCGTGGTCCAGTTGCCGACTTCGACTCCATCACGGTCGTAGATCAGGTCGCCGTGGACTGAATCCTCCGGCACCGGCACGGAGGTGATCGCCCGTCCCTCGACGGTCGTCGATCGCGGCTGAAGCTCGGATGCCCGTTCGGCGCGTTCCCGCTCGGTCGAGGGCGCGAGCGCGTAGGCGCCTGCAAGGGCCGCCACCGCTTGGGTGGGGAAGGTCTCGGCGAGGGTCTCGTAAGGGACCGGCGCCCTCCAAGGCGGGAAGACCGCGAGCTTCACCGTATATGCCACCGGCTGAGCGCGCCTTCGTCACCCGCGGATTCGAAGCCTTGCAGTCGTGGCGCAGGAAAGGGCATCCGAAATCGGGCACGACTCCGGCGCGGGCGCGATCCCCGCGGCTACGCTTCTTCTTTTCGCCGGACTGCGCCTATACCTGAACCTCAGATGCGGTGCGCCGACACGCCGCGCATCCGTGAAAAACGACGCGACCGCCGCACGGCCCCGACGGGCCCGCGAGCCGAGGACCCCCATGGACCGCATCCACATCACCGGCGGCGCCCCGCTCAACGGCACGATTCCGATCTCGGGGGCCAAGAACGCGGCCCTCCCGCTGATGATCGCGAGCCTGATGACCGGCGAGACGCTGGAACTCATCAACGTGCCGCGGCTCGCTGACATCGCAGCGCTCACCCGCATCCTCGGCAATCACGGGGTCGACCACATGGTCGTCGGCAAGCGCCCCGGCCAGACGACCGAGACCGGCCAGACGATCCGGCTCACCGCGAGCAACGTCATCGACACGACCGCGCCCTACGATCTCGTCTCGACCATGCGGGCGAGCTTCTGGGTCATCGCCCCCCTGCTCGCCCGCTTCGGCGAGGCCAAGGTGTCCCTGCCCGGCGGCTGCGCCATCGGCACCCGGCCCGTCGACCTGCTGCTGATGGCGCTGGAGCGGCTCGGGGCCGAGATCGAGATCGACGGCGGCTATGTCGTGGCGCGCACGAAGAACGGCCTGCGCGGTGCGGCGATCGACTTCCCCAAGGTCACGGTCGGCGGCACCCACGTGGCCCTGATGGCCGCGGCGCTCGCCTACGGCACCACGGTGATCGACAACGCCGCCCGCGAGCCGGAGGTGGTCGATCTCGCCGCGTGCCTGACCAAGATGGGCGCGCGGATCGAGGGCGCGGGCAGCTCCCGCATCGTCGTGGAAGGCGTGGCCCGGCTCTCGGGCGCCCGCCACGAGGTGCTGCCCGACCGGATCGAGACCGGCACCTATGCCATGGCGGTCGCCATGACCGGCGGCGACGTCAGCCTCGTCAACACCCGGGCCGACCTGCTGTCCTCGGCCCTCGACACGCTGTCGGCCACCGGCGCGGAGATCACCGCGATCCCCGACGGCATCCGGGTCCGCCGCAACGGCGGCGGGATCAGCCCCGCCGACGTGACCACCGACCCGTTCCCAGGCTTCCCGACCGACCTGCAGGCCCAGTTCATGGCGCTGATGACCCTGGCCAAAGGCCAGTCGCGCATCCGCGAGACGATCTTCGAGAACCGCTTCATGCACGTGCAGGAGCTGGCCCGCCTCGGCGCGAAGATCCGCCTCGACGGCGATCTCGCCGTGGTCGAGGGCGTCGAGCGGCTGAAGGGCGCCCCCGTCATGGCGACGGATCTGCGCGCCTCGGTGTCGCTGGTGATCGGCGCGCTGGCGGCGGAGGGCGAGACCCAGATCAACCGGGTCTACCACCTCGACCGCGGCTTCGAGGCGCTGGAGGCCAAGCTCGGGCGCTGCGGCGCCCAGATCGAGCGCGTCCGCGCCTGAGGCGGGTTCCGTCCGGCATCGCCCCTTCCCATGGGGCGGTGCCCGTCAGGGGAGGCGTCGGGCGGGATTGACGGCCGTCCGATGCGGTTGGATCGCCTTCAAAAAACCCCCGCCTGGGTCAGGCGGGGGCCGATACCGGTCTTAGCGGGGGCCGGGACGCGAGGCGGGCGGGAGGTCCGGCCGGACCGGACCCTCTCCCCGATTACTCCGCAGCGATGCGATGCACCGCGCCGACCGCGCCGGAGCCGAAGATGTCGCGGATCTCGGCGTCGTCGCAGCCCAGCACCTGGCGCAGGATCTCGTCCGTGTGCTCACCGAGCAAGGGCGCGCGGGTGATGTCCGTCGGGCTTGCCGAGAGCTTGATCGGGTTGCCGACGGTGAGGTGGCGTCCGCGCGTCGGGTGATCGACCTCGACCACGGTGCCGGCCGCCCGCAGGGCCTCGTCCTCGGCGATCTCGCGCATCGACAGGATCGGCCCGCACGGGATGTCGTAGGCGTTGAGGATCTCCATCGCCTCGAACTTGTCGTGCTTCATCGTCCAGGCTTCGATCCGCGTGAAGATCTCGTTGAGATGCGGCAGGCGGCCCTTGGGCGTGGCGTAGGCCGGATCGGTCTTCCAGTCCGGCTCGCCGATGATGTCGCAGATCGGGCCCCACACCGCCCCTTGGGTGATGAAGTAGATGTAGGCGTTGGGATCCTGCTCCCAGCCCTTGCACTTGAGGATGCGCCCCGGCTGGCCGCCGCCGGAATCGTTGCCGGCCCGCGGCACTGCCTCGCCGAAGGGCACGCCCTCGCCGTACTGGCTGTATTCCATGAGCGGCCCATGGCCGAGGCGCTGCTGGTCGCGCAGCTTGACCCGGCAGAGGTTGAGCACGCCGTCCTGCATGGCGCAGTCGACCCGCTGGCCCTTGCCGGTCTGGGTGCGCTGGAAGAGCGCCGTGACGATGCCCAGCGCGAGATGCAGGCCGGTGCCGGAATCGCCGATCTGGGCGCCCGTGACCATCGGCAGGCCATCGCGCATGCCGGTGGTGGAGGCCGCGCCTCCGGCGCATTGCGCCACGTTCTCGTAGACCTTGCAATCCTGGTAGCGGCCGGGGCCGAAGCCCTTCACCGAGGCGAGGATCAGGCCCGGATTGGCGGCCTGGAGCTTCTCCCAGGTCAGCCCCATCCGGTCGAGGGCACCGGGAGCGAAGTTCTCGACGAGAACGTCGCACTCGCCGATCAGGCGCCAGAGCACCTCGTTGCCCTTGGGGTTCTTGGCGTCGATCGTGATCGAGCGCTTGTTGTGGTTCAGCATCGTGAAATAGAGGCTGTCCACACCCGGAATGTCTTGGAGCTGCTGGCGCGTCGCATCGCCCGACCCCGGCCGTTCCACTTTGATCACGTCGGCGCCGAACCAAGCCAGCAGCTGCGTGCAGGTCGGACCGGACTGAACGTGCGTGAAATCGAGGATGCGCACGCCGTCGAGAGCCTTGCCCATCGCGAGGTCCCCTCCCAGGATTGTTCTTTATGAGTCCGCGCGACGATGGCGTCGCCACACGGCTTAATCGGCGGTCTTGGTCGCGCCGTCCAGCCCGGTCGGGTCTGTCCCGCATCGAGCGACGACGAGCGCAGTCGACTCCGCCCCTGGTTTCTGGCATACCAGATGCCAGACGTCAACTTTCCGAGGGTGGGGGCTGCGCGAAACGCAACGCGGTTGAGAGTGTCGGACATTGTCCGCCTCGTGACAATCCGCTCCTTGTGTTCCATCTCGGGGACGGCCATGCTTGCCGCGTGCAAGTTCGCCCCTCCGGTTCACGCACCCCCCATCGGCACCAGAGGTCGTATCCGAAGCGATGGAAAATCTCTCGATCAAGCCGATCGTGCCGGCGACCAGTCTGCGGACCCTCGCCTACGAAGCGCTGAAATCCGCCATCACCAACATGGACATCTACGGCGCCGCCGGGGATGTCCGGCTCGACGAACGCGGCCTGTCGCAGACGCTCGGCGTCTCGCGCACGCCGATCCGCGAGGCGCTCACCGTGCTGGAGCAGGAAGGCTTCGTGCGCAACGAGCCGCGGCGCGGTGTCTTCGTCGTCAAGAAGACGAAGCGCGAGATCGTCGGCATGATCCAGGCCTGGGCGGCGCTGGAGAGCATGGCCGCCCGGCTGGCCTGCGCCAACGCACCGGACGAGGATCTCGCCTGCCTGCGCCGGACCTTCCCGGAATTCTTCGAGGGTCAGCCCTTCGACCATCTCGACGAGTATTCGGAAGCCAATATTCGCTTCCACCAGAAGATCATCAAGCTCGGCGGCTGCGCGGTCATCCAGGACCTGTGCGGCAACCTGCTGGTCCATGTCCGCGGCATCCGCAACACGGCCCTGCGCCAGGGCGAACGCGCCCTGGAATCGATCCGGGAGCACGTGCGCATCATCGAGGCGCTGGAAGCCCGCGACGCCGACCTCGCGGAGCGCCTCGTGCGCGAGCACGGCCTGGGCCTCGCCGCCCATGTCGAGCGCTACGGCGACCATCTGGATTAGGCCACCGCCGGAACGATCGCGGATCCCGCCGGGGGCCGCGCCGCCGGCCGGACCGTGAACCCGGTCCCGTCCGGCCCTTCCCCTCGGATCGACAGGCGCAGGCCGCGCTCGCTGGAGCGGCCCGCCGGCCGGTGATCGGCCGGCCCGCTGGCCCGGCCCAGGCCGCCGCGGGCGGCACGCCGATCGCCGCCGCGACGCTCCGGCAGGCGGACCGGGACGGCCCCTCGGCCTCCCGTCGGCCGGCGCCCTCCGAGGCGAAATGGCGACGCCACGGTCCATCTCTGCCCCATCCCCATGCCGCACGCGCACCCTGGACGGCCCTCCCCCACGGCATTCCCCCCCGCATTCCTGAAGGCGCCGTTCATCCGCCGTTCGAGCGGCGGGAGCGATGGTGCCGGAACCAAGCCTGACCGTGGGACCATCGCCCGCGATCTTTCAGAACACCGCCGACGCCGGACACCCCCCGTGAAGATCGCCGTCATCGCCCATCTGAAGTTCCCGATCGGCCAGCCCTATCTCGGGGGCCTGGAGATGCACACGCATCACCTGGCCGGCGCCCTGCGGCGGCGCGGCCACCGGGTGACGCTGTTCGCCGCCGCCGGCTCCGACCCGGCCCTCGTTCCCGACCCGGTCTGCCCGCCCACCGGCGACGCCCTGGGCGACCCGGTGGCCTGGGAGCGGATCGCCCGCGCCGAGCACGAGGCCTATGCGCGGATCATGGAAGCGGTGGCCCGGGGCGGCTTCGACATCGTGCACAACAACAGCCTGCACGAACTGCCACTCCAGGCGAGCAACGCCCTGTCGGTGCCGATGACCACGGCGCTGCACACGCCGCCCTTCGACTCGCTGGCCGAGGGCGTCCGGGCGGCCAAGCCCGGCATGATCTTCGCCGCGGTCTCGCCGTCCCTGGCGCAGGAATGGCGCGAGCTGGTGCCGGATGCGCGCGTCATCGGCAACGGCATCGACCTCTCGACCTTTGCCTTCAGCCCCGCGGCGGACCCGGCCGGCTACGTGTTCTGGAGCGGGCGGATCGTCCCGGAGAAGGGCACGCATCTGGCCATCGACGCCGCACGCGCCGCCGGCCTCCCCCTGCGCTTCGCCGGCCCGCGGCCGAACCCGCGCTATTTCGACGAATGGATCGCCCCGCGGCTCGGCGACGGCGTCACCTATGTCGGGCACCTCTCGCACGCCGAACTCGCCCGTCAGCTCGGGGGGGCGCGGGCCGCGATCGTCTCGCCGCGCTGGGAGGAGCCATTCGGCCTCGTCGTCGCCGAGGCCCTGGCCTGCGGCACGCCGGTCGCCGCCTTCGCCCGCGGCGCCATCCCCGACATCGTCGACCGGTCGTCCGGCGCGCTGGCGCGGGCCGACGATTCCGACGACCTCGCCCGGGCCATCACCCGCGCCGTCGCCCTCGACCGCCGCGCCTGCCGCAGCCGCGCCGAGACCCTCTACGACGCCGAGGTGATGACCGACGGCTACGAGGATCTCTACCGCGAGGTGCTGGCGGCCGGAGCGGCGCCGGTGATCCGGCCGCGCGCGCTCGTCCTCGAACGCCTGACGGCCTGACCCTCATGACCGCCCCCCTCGGCCCCCCGCCGGGCCTGGCCGTCGTCTGCGTCCCGGCCCGCAACGAGGCCGAGCGGCTGCCGCGCCTGCTGCGGGCGCTCGCCGCGCAGGACGGGTTCGATGCCGGGCACCGCCTGCGCGTCGTGATCGTGGCCAACAACTGCACCGACGCCACCGTCCCGGCCTTGCGGGCGCTCGAGGCCTCGGGTGCGCTCGCCGCGATCGAGCTGCGCCTGATCGAGGCGCGCCTGGACGCCCCCCGCGCCCATGTCGGCACCGCCCGGCGCATGGCGCTCGACGCAGGCGCGGACTGGCTGGAATCTGCGGGCGCGCCCGACGGCGTCCTGCTCACCACCGACGCCGATGCGCGGCTCGATCCCGGCTGGGTGGCGGCCAACCTCCGGGCGCTTACCGGGGCCGAGATCGTCGGCGGACGCCTCGTCATCGACGCCGAGGGCCCGGACGAGTCCGCGCTCGCCGAGTTCCATGCCCGGGTCGAGCGCTACTGGTCGGGCGTGCGCGCCCTTGAGGACGCCCTCGATCCGCCGCCCCACGATCCCGCCCCGCGCCACGGCGACCATACCGGGGGCAGCCTCGCGCTCCGCGCCTCGCTCTATCGCCGGGTGGGCGGCCTGCCCGAACTGCCCCGCGGCGAGGACAACGCGCTGGTCGCCGCCGTCCAGCGGGCGGGGGGGCGCCTGCGCCACTGCCCCGCGGTCTGCGTCCGGGTCTCCGCCCGCACCGCCGGC
>NZ_CAKLBV010000081.1 GCF_920984675.1 Methylobacterium sp. Leaf118 | reverse complement strand
CGCGCCCGCCTGCCGCTCCGGCACGACGCCGGTGCCCGACCATGCCGCCCGGCTCGCCGAGGCCCTGGCGCCGTTCGCCGCCCTCGGACTCTCGGTCCATGTCTCGGGCTGCGCCAAGGGCTGCGCCCATCCGGGCCCCGCCGACCTGACCCTGGTGGCCCGCGACGGGGCCTACGACATCGTGCTGGCGGGCCCGCCCTCCGGCGAGCCGGCCACGCAACTCGCTTTCGAGGTGGCGCTGGACCGGATAAGGAAGGCCGCCGCGGCCGGGCTCCCGGCGCTGGATCGGGTGTTTCGGGACAACGTGAGATGAGTGCGCGCCACGACTACATCCGCGACGGCGGCGCGATCTACGCCCGCTCCTTCGCGATGATCCGGGCCGAATCCGACCTCGCGCGCTGGTCCGGCGCGGCCGAGCGGGTCGTGGTGCGGATGATCCACGCCTGCGGCATGACCGACCTGCCCGGCGATGTCGCGATGTCGGAGGATTTCGCCGCGGCCGGCGAGGCGGCGCTGAAAGCCGGCGCCCCGATCCTGTGCGACGTGCGCATGGTCGCCGACGGCGTCACCCGCGCCCGCCTGCCGGCCGGCAATGCGGTGGTCTGCACCCTCGGCGACCCGCGGGTGCCGGACCTCGCCAAGACCCTGGGCACCACCCGCTCGGCCGCCGCGATGGAATTGTGGCGCGCGCACCTGCCCGGCAGCGTGGTCGCGGTCGGCAACGCCCCCACCGCCCTGTTCCGCCTGCTCGAACTCCTCGACGAGGGGATCGCACCTCCGGCGGCCGTCATCGGCATCCCCGTAGGCTTCGTCGGCGCGGCGGAGTCAAAGGAGGCGCTGGCCCGTGACGGCCGGGTGCCCTTCGTCGTGGTCCATGGCCGCCGCGGCGGCAGCGCCATGACGGCGGCCGCCGTCAACGCGCTCGCATGCGAGGTCGAGTGATGGAGGGGAGCCCGCACATCGATGCGCCCGCCGCGCCTGAGGGCGATCCCCTCGTCCGCCAGGAGACCGGCACGCTGTTCGGCGTCGGCATGGGGCCGGGCGATCCCGGCCTGCTCACCGTGAAGGCGATGCGCGTGCTGGAGCGTGCGCCGGTGCTCGTCCATTTCTGCAAGCGGGGCAAGCGCGGCAACGCCCGCACCATCGCCGACGCGGTGATCCGCGATGCCGCCCGCGAGGTCCCGCTGGCCTATCCCTACACCACCGAACTCGCGCCCGATCACCCGGACTACGTGGCCGCGCTCGCCGCGTTCTACGACGAGGCCGCCGGGCGGCTCGCCGACCATCTCGGCGCGGGCCGCGACGTGGCGATCCTCTCGGAGGGCGATCCGTTCTTCTACGGCTCGTTCATGCATCTGTGGCGGCGCCTGAAGGACCGCTTCCCCGTCGAGGTGATCCCCGGGGTCACCGGCATGTCGGGCTGCTGGACCCGGGCCGGCACGCCGATCACTTGGGGCGACGACGTGCTGACGATCCTGCCCGCGACGCTGCCCCGCGCCGCCCTCCTCGACCGGCTGCGCGGCACCGACGCCGCGGTCATCATGAAGCTCGGCCGCCACCTGCCGAAGGTGCGCGCGGTGCTCGCCGAGACCGGCCTCCTCGACCGCGCCGTCTATGTCGAGCGCGGCACCATGGCGGGCGAGCGGGTCGTGCCGCTGGCCCAGAAGCCCGACGATTCGGCGCCCTATTTCTCGATGGTGCTGGTGCCCGGCGAAGGCCGGAGGCCGTGAGCGCCGGGCCGGCGCGCGGCAGCGTCACGGTCGTCGGCCTCGGCCCCGGAGACCCGCGCCTCCTCACCGAATCCGCCCGCGCGGCGCTGGACGCCGCGCAGGATCTGATCGGCTACCAGCCCTATGTCGCCCGCGTGCCCGAGCGCGCAGGGCTGGCGCGCCACGCCAGCGACAACCGGGTCGAACTCGACCGCGCCCGCCACGCCCTCGACCTCGCCCTGTCCGGCCGCCGGGTCGCGGTGGTGTCGGGGGGCGATCCCGGTGTCTTCGCCATGGCGGCGGCGGTGTTCGAGGCCGTCGAACACGGCCCCCGGGAATGGCGCGACCTCGACATCCGGGTCGAGCCCGGCATCACCGCGATGCTCGCCGCCGCCGCCCGGCTCGGCGCGCCGCTCGGGGGCGATTTCTGCGCGCTCTCCCTCTCGGACAACCTCAAGCCCTGGACGGTCGTGAGCGCGCGGCTCGAGGCGGTGTTCCGCGCCGGTTTCGCGGTTGCCCTCTACAACCCGATCTCGTCCGCCCGGCCGTGGCAGCTCGGACAGGCGCTGGCGCTCGCCGCCGAGATCCTGCCCGCGGTCACCCCGGTGATCTTCGCCCGCGCCGTGAGCCGACCCGACGAATCGGTCCGCGTCCTCACCCTGACGGAGGCCCGCACCGCGCCCGCTGACATGGCCACGATGATCCTGATCGGAACGCCGACGACCCGGCTGATCGAGCGAGAGGGGCAGACGCCGTTCGTCTACACACCCCGCAGCGTGGCCGGCTGAGGCGCGGCGTTATCGGTACATATGCCTACGATAGGAAATAATGGATTGACAGCGCGACGCTCCTGAGGTACAACACCTCCACGCTCAAGAAGTGTGAATGGAGACCCGGCGATGGCGCCCCGCTCCACACCGCTCGTCGCGCCGTCGCACAAGCCCCAACCACCTCGGAAGAAGCCTCCCGTCACCGCCAAGCGGTTGCGGGCGCGGCTGCTGACGCATGTGGCGCGGCAGATCGACCGGCTGGATGCCGTCCTCGATGCGGCGGAGCCGTCCGCCGGGCTCGATTCCGGAAAGGTGCTCCGGGATCTCGTCGGACTCAAGCACCTGCTCGATGAACTGATGGTCGGAAACGGAGGCGGGGATGGCGCAAGCGGTCCCCCTCTCGATGTCGTGGCGCTCCGCGCGGATATCGCGCGCCGCTATGCGGCATTCGCGGCGGACGAGCCGGACGACGGCGTTTTTGTCCCATCTGCCGCCGAAACACCTGCGCCTCCTGGCGGATGACTGGCTGCACAATGCCCGGTCCGACCAGCTTCCGCCGCCCGGCGCCTGGACGACCTGGGCGGTGATCGGGGGGCGCGGTTCGGGCAAGACCCGGACCGGCGCCGAATGGGTGCGGGGCCTCGCCTGGGGCGATCCGGTCTTCACCGACGCGCCGGTCGGGCGCATCGCGTTGATCGGCGAGACCTTCGCCGATGTGCGTGACGTGATGATCGAGGGGCCGTCCGGCCTCCTCGCCCTGCCGGCCCTCGGACAGGCGCGGCCGGTCTGGCAGCCGTCGCGGCGGCGCCTCACCTTCGACAACGGCGCGGTGGCGCTCGCCTTCTCCGCGGAGGAGCCGGATTCGCTGCGGGGCCCGCAATTCGGCGCCGCCTGGTCCGACGAGGTCGCCAAGTGGCAGGGCGGCGAGGCCGCCTACGACATGATCCAGTTCGGGCTGCGGCTCGGCGCCCAGCCGCGCGGCCTCGTCACGACGACGCCGCGGCCGGTGCCGCTGATCCGGCGCCTGCTCGCCGATCCGCGCACCGTCGTCACCCGCTCGCGCACCGCCGACAATGCCGGGAACCTGAGCGCCCGCTTCCTCGACGAGGTGGTCGGGCGCTATGCCGGGACGCGGCTCGGGCGGCAGGAACTCGACGGCGAACTCATCGAGGATCGGCCGGACGCGCTCTGGACCCGCGACGGGCTCGAGCGCGTCCGGGTCGCGGCGGCGCCGGTCCTGGTGCGGATCGCGGTCGCGGTGGATCCGCCCGCCTCGTCGCGGGCCGGGGCGGATGCCTGCGGGATCGTGGCGGCGGGGTTGGCGGCCGACGGCACGGCCTTCGTCCTCGCCGATGCGACCCTGCACCGGGAGACGCCCGCCGCCTGGGCCCAGGCCGCGCTCGCGCTCTACCACCGGCTGGAGGCGGATGCCCTCGTCGCCGAGGTGAACCAGGGCGGCGAGATGGTGACCGCCGTGCTGGCCGAGGCCGATCCCGATGTTCCGGTGCGTCCGGTGCGGGCGACCCGGGGGAAGCGGCTGCGGGCGGAGCCGGTCTCGCTGCTCTATGCGCAGGGCCGTGTGCGCCATGTCGGGCCGTTGCCCGCGCTGGAAGACGAGATGTGCGATTTCGGCGCCGGCGGCCTGTCGAACGGCGCCTCGCCGGATCGCCTCGACGCGTTGGTCTGGGCGCTCACGTATCTGATGCTGGCGCCGCGCTCGGAGCCGCGGGTCCGGCCCCTGTGATCGCAACAGGGTTAATTTCACGTGAAACATTTGCGGAGCGCGTCGCCATGCCCAGCCTGTTCACGCGTCTCGCCCGCGCCGCCGGCTACGTGCCGGCCACCAAGGCGAGCGCCGCCATCGCCCTCTATGGCGAGGCGCGTGCGGTGTGGACGCCGCGGGATTACGCGGCCCTCGCCCGCGAGGGATTTCAACGGAACGCCGTCGTCCACCGGGCCGTGCGGCTGGTGGCGGAGGCCGCCGCCACCCTGCCGCTGACGCTGGCCGGAGCCGACGATGCCCACCCGCTGATCGATCTGCTGACGCGCCCGAATCCCCGTGAAGGTGGCGCCGGCTTCCTCGACCGGGTCTACGGACATCTGCTCGTCTCGGGCAACGCCTATCTGGAGGCGGTCGAGGTCGAGGGACGCCCCGGGAATTGTTCTGCCTGCGCCCCGACCGGATGCGGGTGCTGGCCGGGCCCGACGGCTGGCCAACGGGCTACGCCTACAGCGTCGGCGGGCGCACGATCCGCTACGAGCAGGCCGGTGCTCTGCCGCCGATCCTGCACTTGACCCTGTTCAACCCGCTCGACGACCATTACGGCCTCTCGCCGATGGAGGCGGCGGCGGTGCCGCTCGACATCCACAACGCGGCGGGCGCCTGGAACAAGGCCCTGCTCGACAACGCCGCGCGCCCCTCCGGCGCCCTGGTCTTCGCGCCGGCTTCGGGTGCTTCGCTCAGTGACGCGCAGTTCACCCGCCTCAAGGCGGAACTGGAGACGAGCTATCAGGGCGCGGGCAATGCCGGCCGCCCGCTGCTCCTCGATGGCGGGCTCGATTGGCGCCCGCTTGCGCTCTCACCCAAGGAGATGGACTTCGTCGAGGCGAAGGCGGCCGCCGCCCGCGAGATCGCGCTCGCCTTCGGCGTGCCGCCGCTCCTGCTGGGCCTGCCCGGCGACAACACCCACGCCAACTACGCCGAGGCCAACCGCGCCTTCTACCGGCAGACGGTGATCCCGCTGGTGCGTCGCACCGCGGATTCCCTCGCCCGCTGGCTGGAGCCGGCCTTCGGCCCGGCCCGGCTGGAACCCGACCTCGACGGCATCGAGGCGCTGGCGATGGAGCGGGAATCGCTGTGGCGCCGGGTGCAGGCGGCCGATTTCCTGTCGGTGGCCGAGAAGCGCGCAGCGGTCGGCTATCCCAACCCGGTCCCGGGGACCGGGGCCTGAGGCCCCGGCGGGTTCCAGGCGGAGCCCGCCTCTTCTTTCCTTCCGAGGTTTCGATGGATGGCCATTTCACCGGCTACGCCAGCCTGTTCGGCGTGCCCGATCTCGGTCGCGACACCGTCGCGCCGGGCGCTTTCGCGGCGAGCCTCGCCCGGCGGGGGGGCGTGCGGATGCTCTGGCAGCACGATCCGGCCGAGCCGATCGGGACATGGCTCTCACTCGCCGAGGACGCTCGGGGCCTGCGCGTCGCCGGCCGGCTCAATCTCGCGGTTCAGCGGGCCCGCGAGATCGACGCGCTCCTGCGCGACCACGCCCTCGACGGGCTGTCGATCGGGTTTCGCGTGGTGCGCGCCGTGCCGGAGCGCGGCGGGCGGCGGCTGCTGGCCATCGACCTGTGGGAGGTCTCGCTCGTGACCTTCCCGCTCCAGCCCGAGGCCCGCATCGCCCGCGCCTTCCAGCCGCGCCTGACCGCGCGAATGCCCCGCCTGTCCGCGCCGGCCCCGAGCCGCCTGACTCCGAGTCGCCTGGCCCCGAGTCGCCTGGCCCCGAGTCGCCTGGCCCCGAGTCGCCTGGCCCCGAGTCGCCTGACCCCGAGCCGCCTGACCCCGAGTCGTCTGGCTCTGAGCCACTTGGCCCCGGCTGCCCGCCCCTGACCGCCCTTCACCACCGAGAGGACGCCATGACCGAGACCCGTTTCGAGACCAAGGCCCCGTCGAGCCTGCCCGAGAACAAGGCCGCCCTGATGGGCGCCGACCCTGTCATTGAGGAGTTTTCCCGCGCCTTCGAGGCCTTCAAGGAGACCAACGACGCCCGGCTCGCCGAGCTCGAAGGACGGTTCGGTGCCGATGTGGTGACCGAGGAGAAGCTCGCCCGGATCGACGTGGCCCTCGATCAGGCGAAGTCCCGCCTCGACCGGATCAGCCTCGACCGGGCCCGGCCGCCCCTGGGCCACCCGGAGGTGCCGCGGGACGCGTCCGCCACCGAGCACAAGGCGGCGTTCGACCTCTACGTCAGGGCCGGCGAGAGCGCGGGACTGAAGCGGCTGGAGGAGAAGGCGCTCTCGGCGGGCTCCGGACCCGACGGCGGCTACTTGGTGCCCTCGACCCTCGAGCGCGAGGTGCTGCGCCGCTTGGCCGAGATCTCGCCGATCCGCGCGCTTGCCACGGTGCGGGTGGTCTCGGGCGGGCAGTACAAGCGGGCGGTCAGCGTCAGTGGCCCGGCCTCCGGCTGGGTCGCCGAGACGGCGGCGCGGCCGCAGACCGACGCGCCGAGCCTGTCGGAGCTGAGCTTTCCGGCGATGGAGCTCTACGCCATGCCGGCGGCGACCCAGACGCTGCTCGACGACGCGGTGCTCGACATCGATGCGTGGCTCGCCGAGGAGGTCGAGGCGGCGTTTGCCGAGCAGGAGAGCGTGGCCTTCGTCACCGGCAACGGCGTCGCCCGGCCGAAGGGCTTCCTCGCCTACGACACGGTCGCGAACGCCGCCTGGGTTCCAGGCAAGCTCGGCTTTGTCGCCACGGGCGCGGCGGGTGCCTTCCCGGCGAACGACCCGACCGACATCCTGTTCGACCTGATCTACGCGCTGCGGGCCGGCTACCGGCAGGGGGCGAGCTTCGTGATGAACCGGCGCGTCCAGAGCGCGATCCGCAAGTTCAAGGACGCCGACGGTCATTACCTCTGGCAGCCGCCGCTCGCCGCCGACCGCGCCGCGACCCTGATGGGGTTTCCCGTGGCCGAGGCCGAGGCGATGCCCGATCTCGCCGCGGGCAGCCTCTCGATCGCCTTCGGGGATTTCCGCCGCGGCTATCTCGTGGTGGACCGCGCGGGCCTCAGGACCCTGCGCGACCCGTATTCCGCCAAGCCCTACGTGCTGTTCTACACCACCAAGCGCGTCGGCGGCGGCGTGCAGGACTTCGACGCGATCAAGCTGCTGAAGTTCGCCTGATCCTCAGCGCGCCGAGCGCCGTCCGGGCCGGGCGACCCAGCGGGTCTCGCCGGCCTGGGCGGCGACGTCGGCCGGGAGGGCCTCCATCTCGGCGGCGCGGTTGGAGATCCAGCTCGTGTGCTCGGCGGTCGGCGTCACGGCGGTGAAGCCGCCGCAGGCCGTGCGGGCCCGCCGGTCCTGGCGCATGGCACCGCTCGACCAACTCACCACGCCGACCATCTGGCCGCCGCGCAGGATCGGGCCGCCGGAATCGCCGAGGCAGGCGCCCGCGCCCGCGGTCTGGGCGAGACGGCGGGCATCGGTCACCACGGTGACGCGGTTGGCGACCTGGAGCGAGCCGATCGAGACCAGGTTCGCGGTGCGCAGCGTCCGGGCGGTGCCGCGGCGGTTCTCGGCCAGGACGCCGTATCCGGCGATGTTGACGGCATCCCCGGTGGTGATGGCGCCGTTGCGGGGGTCGAGCGGGCGGAAGCCGGCGCCGACCGGGCGCTCCAGCTTCAGCATGGCCAGATCGATGCCGGGCTGCTCTTCCGGGGTCGTGCCGGGCACGAAATCGGGATGCATGGAGGCCGCCACCACCCGCAGCCGGCGCTGGCGGAAATCGGGATCGACCACGAATACGGTGTAGCTCGTCCGGCGCATCACGCAGTGGGCGGCGGTCAGAACGAGATCCTGGGCGATCAGCGTGCCGGAGCAGATCTCGCCCTGGTTGCTCTCGATGCGCACCACGGAGGCGCGCAAGCCCCCGGGGTCGCGGCTGGTCTGCCCCTCGACCACGGCCTGGGCCGAGAGGGGAACCAGCCCCAGCAGGGCTCCGAGCAGACAGGCACGCAGGGGGCTCGAAGCCATCGCGATTCTCCGAAGGTCCGGACGCTTCCGAAGCCGGACGCACCGACCGTATCCGAACGCAATTCGGCGGCCAAGGTCCGGTTCCCGAGGGATGAATGCGCAAACGATCCCCGAGGGCCGCGCTGTCCCGCCTCACCAGCGCGCGGCGGCGCCCCAACCGGAGAGGGTGCGGTCGATCCAATCGCGCTGCGGCCCGAGCAGGATGCCCTGGGTCAGGCCGCCGCACGCGTCCTTGACCCAGGCGGCGAGTGCCACGACCGCGCCGCCCTCGAGGATCGGGCCGCCGGAATCGCCGTTGCAGCCACCGGCCCCCCGGGCCTGCAGCCAGACCAGGATGCGGCTCGGCCCGTAGGGCTCGACCACGCCGAGCGTCGCGCCGCGGTAGCGGCCGATCGAGCGCCGGTCGCTCGCCCGGGCGGCGCCGTAGCCGGCGAGCGTCAGGGCGGCGCCCGCCCGCGGCATCGCCGGGCTCAGGCTCGCCGGCGCGAACCGGGCCGGGAGGGGGGCGCGGGTGCGCAGCAGGGCGAGGTCGATCGAGCGGGTACGTCCGCGGATCGCGTCGTCGTCGTAGGCCGGATGCAGGGCTCGGACGGCGACGTCGGCGAGCACGGGCTGCCCGGCCTCGTCCCGGTAATGGACGCGGTTCTCCGCGGCGCCCGCCACGCAATGCCCCGCGGTCAGGACCGCATCGGGGGCGAGGACGACGCCGGTGCAGACGCCCCCGCCGGAGGTCAGCACCATCACGGCGGAGCGCGCGCCCGGCAGGTCCGCCCCCTCGCGCCCGCCGACGATGGCCTGGGCCGGGCTCGCCACGAGGGCGAGCGCCGCGGCGGCCGCGCGCAGGCTGCGACGCGGACCCGCGAGGCGGGGAAGCGGGGTCGGCGCGCGCATGGTCGACGATCAATTCACGGGAGGACGGCATGACTCCGATACGCGTCGCCGATCTCGGCGTCGAGCCGGTGAGCCTCGCGGCCATGCGGGCCTATCTGCGCCTCGGCTCCGACGAGAGCGCGGAGGACACCCTGGTCGCGGCCCTCGTCACCGCCGCCCGCGGCGCGGTCGAGACGGCCTCCCGGCGCCTCCTGCGCCCGGCCCGCTTTCAGGTGGTCCTGACCGCCTGGCCGGCGGACGGGGTGCTGCCGCTGCCCCTGAGCCCCCTCGTCGCGGTGGAGCGGGTGAGCCTCGCCGCGGCGGACGGGGTCTTGAGCGCGATCGATCCGGGCCCGATCCGCCTCGGTCCCGATCCGTGGGACGCGCCCTGCCTGCGGTTCGGACCCGACCTGCCGGCACTCGACGGCCGCTCTGCGCTCGTCGAGGTGATCGCCGGGAGCGGCGGCGACGGCCCGGTGGCGCCGGAGCCGCTGCTCCAGGCCCTGCGCCTGACGGTGGCGGACTGGTTCGAGAACCGGGGCGACGACCCCGGCGCGCCCCGCCTCCTGCCGCCCGCCGCCGCGGGCCTCGCGACCGCCTGCCGGCGGATGCGGCTCTAGGACGAATCTCGACCTTCGGAGATCCCGCGATGGCCCGATCCGCGACACCCCGTGCGCCCCTGGGGGCGCGGCGGCGACGCCTCGTGCTCGAACGGCTGGTGGAGGAGCCCGACGGCTTCGGCGGCCGGCTGCGCCGCTACGTCGCCGGGCCGACCCTCTGGGGGGCCCTGGAGCCCCTGGGGAGCGCCGCCGCGCCCCGGGGCGGGCGCCCTGAGCGGGCCGGGCTCTACCGGGTCAGCCTGCGCTTTCGGCCCGATGTCACCCCCGCCATGCGGTTCGCCGACGGGGTGCGCCGCTTCCCCATCCGTGCCGCCGACGATCCCGACGGCGCGGGCCGCGACCTCGTCTGCGAGGTCGAGGAGATCGTCGAGGAAGCCCTGCCGTGACGGCCCCGCTCAGTCCGCTCCTGGCCCTGCGCGCCGGAATTCTCGCCCGTCTCGCGGGCGACCCTGCGCTGTCCGTCCTGATGGGCGGAGGGGTGCGGCTCTACGACGAGCCGCCGCGCGGGGCCGCCCCGGTCTACGCCCTGTTCGGCGACGGCGAGGTCCGCGACGATTCCGTCGCGGGCGCCCGCCGCCACCGCCACGCCCTGGCGCTGATCGTCTTCGCCAAGCCCGGCTCGGTCCGCAGCGCGTTCGACGCCGCCGAGCGCATCGGCGCGCTCCTCGACGACGCCGACCTCCCCCTCGACGGCCACGCTCTCGTTCTCCTGCGCCTGCGCAGCCTCGCCGTCCTCCGCGACGAGCGCTCGGGCGAGGCCCGCGCCACCCTTCACCTCGAGGCGGTGACCGAGGTCGCGCCCGCGGCCTGACGCCCGTTCCCCCGCGACGCCACCAGGAGCCGATCATGAGTGCACAGAAGGGCAAGGATCTGCTGATCCGCATCGGCGACGGCGCGAACGGCTTCGTCGCCGTGGCCGGGTTGCGCACCCGGCAACTCGCCTTCAACGCCGAGACCGTGGACGTGACCAACGCCGACTCGGCCGGGCGCTGGCGCGAACTCCTCGACGGGGCCGGCATGCGCCGCGCCTCCGTCGCCGGAGCCGGCGTCTTCCGCGACGAGGCCTCCGACGCGCGCCTGCGGCAGATGTTCTTCGACGGCACGATTGACCGCTTCCAGATCGTGGTGCCGGCCTTCGGCACGATCGAGGGCCCGTTCCAGATCACCAGCCTCGAATACCGCGGCGACCATGCGGGCGAGGTGACCTACGACCTGGCGCTCGATTCCGCGGGCGCCGTGAGCTTCACCGCGGCGTGAGGGGCGGGCGATGGCCAATCGCAGACGGGGCGAGGTGCCGCTGGCGCTCGGGGGAGAGCGCTACACCCTCTGCTTCACCCTCGGCGCCCTCGCCGAGCTGGAGGACGCCCTCGCGGCCGGCAGCCTCGACGGCCTCGCCGAACGGTTCGAGCGCGGGCGCTTGAGCGCCCATGACCTCGTCGCGCTCCTCGGCGCGGCCCTGCGCGGGGGCGGGCATGCGCTCGATGACGAGGCGGTGGCCCGCCTGCCGCTCGCCGGCGGCCTGCCCGCCGTCGTCGCCGCGCTCGGCGAGGCGCTGACCGCGGCGTTCGGGGACGGGCCGGCGCCGGGCCCTTAAATCCCACGGGAGGGACGGCGCCGGAGACCCCACTCTCCGCCTTTCCGTGGGACGCGGTGCTCGCGCTCGGCCTGTCCACCCTGCGCTGGCGCCCGCGCGATCTCTGGGCCGCCACGCCCCGCGAGATCGCCGCCGCCGCGGGCCTGCGGGCCGGGCCGGGCGCGGCGCTCGACCGCGCCGCCTTCGACCAGTTGCTCCTCGCCTATCCCGATCCGGAGATCCCTCGATGACCGGCCGCGAGATCGACCGCAGCACCGCCGAGCGCGTCCGGCAGCTCGAAACCCTCGACCGGCTCGCCCAGAAATTCGGCCAGAGCCTGTCCTCGGCCTTCCACCAGAACCTCCAGACCGGGCGCCAGCTCGACGGGCTGCTCGGCACCTTGGCCACCAAGCTCGCCGGCGTGGCCGCCAAGGCGGCGCTCGAACCGGTGCGGGCGGGGGTGAAAGGCCTCGTCGACAGCCTTCTGAGCCCGGGAAGCGGGGGCGCAACCGCCTTCGCCCGTGGCGCCGTGCTCGACGGGCGCGGACCGGGCGCGGCCGCCCGGGTGCGGCCCTTCGCGGCCGGCGGCGTGGTGGCCGCACCGACCTATTTTCCGCTCACCGGCGGGAGCGGCGATCTCGGCCTGATGGGCGAGGCCGGCCCCGAGGCGATCCTGCCGCTCCGGCGCGGCAGCGACGGCAGGCTCGGCGTCGCCGCGGGAGGCACCGAGCGGCCCGTCAGCGTCACCGTCAACATCGCGACCCCCGACATCGAGGGTTTCCGCCGCTCCGAAGCCCAGGTCGCCGCCCGCCTCGCCCGGGCCGTGGCCCGGGGCCGGCGCGCCCTGTGAGGATCCTTCCGCGGACGGGGCCGAGCGTCGATCGCGCCTCCGGCGCGTGGCGAAGCGTCACCGCCTCGCCATCGCGGCGGCCGGGGCCGGGCCGTCGTCGCGCGCCCGCCCCGTCGCCTTTCGGAGAGCCCGTGCCATGCCGTCCGACTTCCACGAGGTGCGCTTCCCCCTTGACGTGGCCCTGCGCGGCGGCGGCGGTCCGGTCCGGCGCACCGAGATCGTCACGCTCGCCTCGGGCCGGGAGCACCGCAACAGCCGCTGGGCGGATTCGCGCCGCCGCTACGATGCCGGGCTCGGCATCCGCACGCTGGATGCGCTCCACGCGGTGCTGATCTTCTTCGAGGAGCGGCGCGGGCGCCTCTACGGGTTCCGCTACCGCGACCGGGTCGATCACCGCTCGGGCCCGCCCTCGCGGGCGGTGGCGCCGACCGATCAGCCCCTCGGCCTCGGCGACGGGACCGCCCGCGTCTTCGCCCTCGCCAAGACCTATGGGGCGGGGCCGCTGCCCTGGCGCCGCACCATCGCCAAGCCGGTGGTCGGCTCCGTGCGGATCGCCGTCGACGGCATCGAGGTCGCGGGGGGGCAGGCGACCTGCGATGCCGCGACCGGGCTCGTCACCTTCGTCCCCGGCGCCACGCCGCCCCCCGGGGCGGCGATCACCGCCGGCTTCGAGTTCGACGTGCCGGTCCGCTTCGACACCGACGAATTGTCGATCGACCTCGCGGCCTTCACGGCCGGCGAGGTGCCGCGGATTCCCCTCGTCGAGATCGTGCCCTGACGCGGACCACGACGCGCTCGCTGCCCCCGATCCGCCCGCGCGGCGGGCGCCGTCCGCCGGGCGCAGGGGCGCCGACACGCAGCCTAGCTCCCCATCTCGAAAGGAGGCGTCACCGATGCGCGAGATTCCGGCCGCCCTCGCCGCCCGCCTCGGCGAGGGGGCGAGCACCCTGTGCCGCTGCTGGTCCCTGCGCCGCCGCGACGGCGGGGTGCTCGGCTTCACCGACCATGACCGCGACCTCGTCATCGGTGGGGTGACCTACGCCGCCCTGTCCGGGCTGGAGGCGGCGGAGGCCTCGGCCGAGCTCGGCTTCGCCGTCGGCGGCGGCGAGGTGGCGGGCGCCTTGACCTCCGCCGGCCTCACCGAGGCGGATGTGGCGGCTGGCCTCTATGACGGGGCCGGGGTCGAGACCTGGCTGGTCGATTGGGCGGCGCCGGACGCGCGCCTGCTCCTCGACGTGGCGAGCCTCGGCGAGATCCGCCGGGCCGGCGGCGCCTTCGTGGCCGAGTTGCGCGGGCTGATGCACCAGCTCGACGCGCCGACCGGCCGCAGCTTCCGCGCGGCCTGCGACGCCGATCTCGGCGACGGGCGCTGCCGCATCGACCTCGGCGATCCGCGTTACCGGACTCAGGGGACGGTGGCGGCCGTCCGCGCGCCCGGCCGGCTCGCCGTCACGCTGGCGGGTGCCTTCGCCCCGGGCTGGTTCGCCGCCGGGCGCCTCACCTGGACCGGGGGCGCCGGCGCCGGTGCCTCGGGCGATCTGCGCGGCGAGACCCGCGAGGGCGAGGCCGTGATCCTCGACCTCTGGGAGCCGCCGCCCTGGCCCGTGGCGCCCGGCGACGCCTTCACCCTCACGGCGGGCTGCGACAAGCGGTTCGCGACCTGCCGCGATCGGTTCGCCAACGCGATCAACTTCCAGGGCTTCCCGCACATGCCGGGCAACGACTTCGTCCTGCGCGCGGTCGCGGGCGAGGCCGCCCGGCGCGACGGGTCCAGCCTGTTCCGGTGAGGGAAGCCGCCATGGACGGGATCGTCGCGGAACGGATCGTCGCGGAGGCGCGCCGCTGGATCGGCACGCCCTATCGCCACCAAGCCTCGCTCCGGGGCGTCGGCTGCGACTGCCTCGGTCTGCTGCGGGGCGTCTGGCGCGCCCTGCACGGGACCGAGCCGGAAACGCCTCCGCCCTACGCGGCGTCCTGGGCCGAATCCGCTGCCCCGGGCGAGGACCCGATGGTGGCCGCGGCCCGGCGCCATCTCGTGCCGGTTCCCGTGCCGCGGCCGGACTACCGGCCCCGCCCCGGCGACGTGCTGCTCTTCGCCTTCCGCGCCCATTTGCCGGCAAAGCACTGCGCCATCGCCACCGGCGAGGCGGCGATGATCCACGCCCATGACGGGGCGGCGGTCACCGAGGTCGCCCTGACGCCCTGGTGGCGACGCCACCTCGTCCACGCCTTCCGCTTTCCCGGCGCCGACTGACCCCGCCTCGACCGGAGGAACCGCCATGACGACCCTCGTCCTCCAGACCGCCGGCGAGGCGGTCGGCAGTGCGCTCGGCGGACCCATCGGCGGCATGATCGGGCGCGTCGTCGGTGCGGCGGGCGGGGCCGGGCTCGACGATGCCCTGTTCGGGGGCGCGGGCGGGGCCCGGGTGGTCGAGGGGCCGCGCCTGTCGGATCTGGCGGGGCTGACCTCCACCGAGGGCGCGCCGGTGCCGCGGGTCTATGGGCGGGCGCGCCTGGGCGGGACCCTGATCTGGGCGACGCGGCCGCTCGAGATCGCCAACACCACCGTGGAGCGCACCCCCTCCGGCGCGAAGGGCGGCGGGGGCGGGCGGCGGACGGTGCGGACCAGCTACAGCTACGAGGCCAATCTCGCGGTCGGCCTGTGCGCCGGCGCGATCGCCTTGGTGCGCCGGATCTGGGCCGACGGGACCGAGCTCGACCTGACGACCCTCACCCTCCGCGTCCATACCGGCGGCGCGACGCAGGCGCCCGATCCGCTCATCGTCGCCAAGGAGGGGGCGGCGGACGCCCCGGCCTATCGCGGCCTCGCCTATGTGGTCTTCGAGCGCCTGCCGCTCGCGGCCTTCGGCAACCGCGTCCCTCAATTCGCCTTCGAGGTGATCCGCCCCGTGGACGGGCTGGCCCGGCGCATCCGCGCCGTGTGCCTGATCCCGGGCTCGACCGAGTTCGGCCTCGATCCGCTGCCGGTGAGCGAGGATGCGGGGTTCGGCGCCACGCGGCCGGCGAACCGGTTTCAGCTCCAGGGGGCGAGCGACGTGATCGCCTCCCTCGACGCCCTGCAGGCGCTGTGCCCCGATCTCGCCCGGGTCTCGGTGGTGACGAGCTGGTTCGGGGACGATCTGCGGGCCGGGCATTGCACGCTCACCCCGCGGGTCGATGCCCCCGCGAAGGCGACGACGGGCGCGGTCTGGGCGGTGGCCGGCCGCGACCGGGCGACGGCTTCGGCCGTCTCCCAGTCGGGCGGGACGGCGGCCTTCGGCGGCTCGCCCTCGGATGCCGGCCTGACCCGCCTCGTCGCCGATCTCGCCCGCCGCGGCCTCGCGACCGTGCTCTACCCCTTCGTGATGATGGACGTGCCGGCCGGCAATGCCCTGCCGGACCCGCGCGATCCCGGGGCGACTCAGCCGCCCTATCCCTGGCGCGGGCGCATCACCTGCCACCCCGCCCCCGGCGTGGCGGGCAGCCCCGACGGGAGCGCGGCGGCGGCCGATCAGGTCGCCGCCTTCTTCGAAGGCCCGCAGGGCTACCGCGCCATGATCCTGCACTATGCCGATCTCGCCGCAGGCTGGGCGGCGGCCGGCTCGCCGCTCGCCGGTTTCGTGATCGGCAGTGAATTTGCCAGCCTCACCCGGGTGCGGGGGCCGGACGGGCGCTACCCGGCGGTGGAGCAGTTCCAGGCGCTGGCCGCGGCGGTGCGCAGCCGGCTCGGCGGCGGCACCGCCCTCGTCTACGCCGCCGACTGGACCGAGTACGGCGCCCATGTGCGTGACGGCGGCGCCCAGCTGCGCTTCCCCCTCGATCCGCTGTTTGCCGACCCGGCCATCGACGCGGTCGGGATCGACTATTATCCGCCGCTCTCCGACTGGCGCGACGGGCCGGACCACCGCGACGCGGGGGAGGCCCCCGACCTCTACGACCGCGCCTATCTCGGACACCGTCTCGGCGCGGGCGAGGCCTTCGACTGGTACTACGCGACGCCCGAGGACCGCGCCGGGCAGGTGCGGACCCCGATCACCGATGGCGCCTACGGCAAGCCCTGGATCTACCGGGCCAAGGATCTCGTGGCGTGGTGGTCGAACCCGCATGTCGAGCGCGCCGACGGGGTCGAGACCGGCCCGACCATGTGGACGCCCTGCTCCAAGCCGATCTGGCTCACCGAGATCGGGATCCCGGCGGTCGATCGCGGCACCAACGGGCCCAATGTCTTCCCCGACCCGAAATCCGCCGAGAGCGCGGCCCCGCCCTTCTCCCGCGGCACCCGCGACGACCTGATCCAGGCCCGCGGCCTGGGGGCCATCCTGGCGCGCTTCGATCCGGCGGCGCCCGGCTTTGAGCCGGCTCATAATCCGGTCTCGCCGCTCTATGGTGGCCGGATGATCGCCCCCGAGACCGTGTTCGTCTGGGCCTGGGACGCGCGCCCCTTCCCGGCCTTCCCGGATTTCCGCGCGGTCTGGTCGGATGCCGGGAACTGGGGGCTCGGCCATTGGATCACCGGTCGCATCGAGGGGCTCGAACTCGACCGGCTGATCGCCGCCATCCTGGCCGATCTCGGCATCGACGCCCCCACCGCCATCGCGGCCGACGGCTTCCTCGACGGCTACGTCCTCGACCGCCCGCTCTCGGCCCGCGAGGCCCTCGAACCGCTCGCCCGCCTCTACGGCCTCGACGTGTCCGTCTCCGCCGGCACCCTGCGGGTGCGGGGCGTCCGCGGCGGCCGGCCGCTCGCCCTCGATGCCGACGATCTCGTGCCCGCCGAGGGCGAGGCGGCGCCGCTGCGCCGCGTGCGGGCCGAGGAGAGCGCATTGCCGCGCACCGTTGAGATCGGCTTCACCGACGGCGAGAGCCCGGATTACCGCCGCGCCACGGCCGCGGCGTCGCGGCCCTTCGGTCCCCGGCGCCGGGAGATGCGGATCGAGGCCGCCGTGGTGACCCGGCGCGACGCGGCCCAGGGCCTCGCCGAGGCGCTCCTCGACACGGCGCTCACCGGGCGGGAGACCGCCGCCTTCGGCTTGAGCCCGCGCCGGATCGACCTCGAGCCCGGCGACCGGGTGATCCTGCCGGGGGGCGCCCTGCACCGGATCGCCCGGATCGACGATTCGCCCGCCGGCCGCCGGTTCGAGACGCAGGCGGTGCCCGTCGC
>NZ_CAKLBV010000080.1 GCF_920984675.1 Methylobacterium sp. Leaf118 | reverse complement strand
CAGCTCGCTCTCCGGAAGCCGACGCAGACGGTCCGGCGTCTCAAGACCCTCGAGGATCGATGTGTCCGCTAGTGCCACCGGAGCAGCCTCATGCCCGAAGTGAGGAAAGGCGCGCAAAGGACTGTGCGCCATGATGTTTGAGAGGAAGCAGGGAGGATCATCCCGCCCCTAGTCCATGTCGAGCGGCGCGGTGCCCGCAGCCTGCCCGTCGGGGCCGATCGCGATCTTCTGGATGCGCGCCTCGGCCCGCTTCAGGAGCGCCTCGCAATGGCGCTTGAGCGCCTCGCCGCGCTCGTAGATCGCCACCGACTCGTCGAGGGGCACGTCGCCGCGCTCCAGCCGGCGCACGATGTCCTCGAGCTGCTCCATGGCCCGCTCGAACGGGAGATCGTCGGGTGCGTCGGCGGCGGGTCGTTGAGCGTTCATCTCGGATCCCTCGACGGTCCCTTGCCGATCCCTTGTCGAGCCCTTGCCGGGCCCTCTGTTGCGCGGGTTATGACGGTCCGGCACGGGTCGCACAAGCCCGGGTGGATTGCGTGCGACCGATCCGGGGGCCTCGGGCGCCGGCCGGCCCGGGCCGGGCTCAGGTCAGGGCGAGCCGGAACGGGCTGCCCTCATAGGCCTCCGCGCCGCGCCCGATCGCCGTGATGCCGGCGCTCATGCGGCCCTGCCGGTCGAGCAGGCGGTCGGCGAGGGCGACGAAGAGGCGGTTGGGCGTGGCGCTCGGGGACAGCCGGCGCAGATCCTGCGCCAGCGCGGCCTCGTCGCGCTCCGGGGCGAGGGCGCAGGCCACGGCATAGGCGGCGGCGGTCGAGCGGCTGATCCCGGCATAGCAGTGCAGCACCAGGGGCCGGGTCCGGTCCCAGGCGGCGGCGAAGTCGAGGACGGCCCGCACATGGGTCTCGTCCGGGAGCCGATGCCCCTCCATCGGCGCGACGATGTCGCTGAACCCGACCCGCAGGTGATGCTCCGGGCGGATCGCGGCCGGGCGCGCCACGGGGCTCCCCAAGGTCGCCAGGGTGACCAGATGGCGGGCCCCGCTCGCCGCGATGGTCTCGTCGAGGCGCGAGAGCGGACAGACGTAAAGGCTCGGCATCAGGTGTCCGCGTGGAGCGCCGCGAAGCGGGCGAGATACCAGGATTCCGCCTCGGCGGTGGGCCGGGGGACGAGCAGCGCCTCGATCTCCGGCCGGACGCTCTCCGGCAGCACCGGCGGGCGCCCGAAGATCGCGTCGGCTTCCGGCGCGGAAAACCCCGCGAGCCGGGTCGCTTCGAGGAAGGCGGCGATCCGATCGGCGCGCTTGACGAGGCGGGCCAGCGCGGGGGGCGGGGCCGGGAGACCCACCCGCTGCCGGATCGCGCCGAGCAGGCGTCGCTCGACGCTGCGATAGGCGTCGCCGATGGCGTTCTTGAGCGGCGAGATGATGTCCCCGATCACGTATTCGGGCGCATCGTGGAGGAGCAGTTCCAGCCGCTCGGGCGCCTGGAGGGCGGGGTTCAGGGCGCCGCCGATCGCCTCGACGAGGAGCGAGTGCTGCGCCACCGAGAAGACGTGCGGCCCCGCCGTCTGCCCGTTCCAGCGGGCGACCCGGGCGAGCCCGTGGGCGATGTCGGCGATCTCCACGTCGAGGGCGGAGGGATCGAGCAGGTCGAGGCGCCGGCCCGACAGCATCCGCTGCCATGCCCGCGCTGCCTTGGGGCTGCGCGCCGTCGCGCTCACGGACGGGGAGCCTCCCCGAGGGCGGCGCAGGGTGCGTGGCGATGGCAGCCGACAAGGTGGTCGTTGACCATGCCGACCGCCTGCATGAAGGCGTGAACGATGGTGGGGCCGACGAAGGTGAAGCCCTTCTTTTTCAGTGCCTTGCTGATCTTCCTTGAGAGTTCGGTTTCGGTCGCGATCTGCGACCGGCGCCGGGCCTTCGTCTGGATCGGCCGGCCATCGCAGAAGTCCCAGAGGAAATCCGAGAAGCCGGGCCCGGCCTCCTCGATGGCGAGCCAGCCCCGGGCGCCCGCGATCGCCCCGCGGATCTTGGCGCGGTTGCGGACGATGCCGGTGTCGGCCATCAGCCGCTCGACATCGGCCTCGGTGAAGCGGGCGACCCGCTCGGGCGCGAACCCCTCGAAGGCCCGGCGAAACCCCTCGCGGCGGCGCAGGATGGTGATCCAGGACAGGCCCGCCTGGAACCCGTCGAGGATCAGCTTCTCGTAGAGGGCGCGGGACTCGTATTCCGGCACGCCCCATTCGGTGTCGTGATAGGTGACGTAGGTCGGATCGAGCCCCGGCCACCCGCAGCGCGGGCAGCCGTCGGCATGGGTGGTGATGAGGCCGTCCGCCTCGGCGCTCATCCGGCGGCGGCCGTGTCGGCGGGGACGGCGAAGGTCGCGAAGGCCGGCTTCTCCACGCCCGCGATCGCGCCCCCGGCCCGCACCGGCTCGCCCGCCGCCAGCGCGTCGCCGAGGCGGTCGAGGCGGATCGTGGCGAGGCCCCGCCCGCCCGCGGCGCTGCCGGTGACCCCGAGGCTGCGGGCGCCGGCCGTCACCTCGGTGCCCGGCGCCGGCGCCGATCCCTCGGAAAACACCAGCGGCAGGATGCGGGTGCGGGCGGTGCCGCGGTGCTGCATCCGCGACACGACCTCCTGGCCGACATAGCAGCCCTTCCTGAAGTCGACGCCGCCGAGCTGGTCCATCAGCGCCTCGTGCGGGAAGGCGTCGCTGAACGCGAAGTCGCGCCCGCCCTCGGGGATGCCGCAGGCGATGCGGTGGGCGTGGTAATTGTCGTCCGACGCCTCCGCCGAGAAGGCGCCCTCGGCAAAGTACAGACGCTCGCCGAGCGCCGGCAGGCGCCCGTCGCGCACCCGGATCGTCTCGGCGGCGGTCTCCGCGCCGTCCCAGGCGGCGGCGACGCCGAGCGTCGGGTCGGCACGGATGCTCACCTTGGCGCGCAGGCGGTAGAGCCCGAGCCGCTTGACCAGATCGGGCACCCGCTCGGCCGCGACGTCGAGCCGGAAGCCGCCCGCATCGTCGCGAGACACCAGGAAGTCGAACTGGATTTTTCCTTGCGGCGTCAGCAGGGCGCCGAGCCGCGCCTCGCCCTCCGGCAGGCTCTCGACGTTGCAGGTGAGGATGCCCTGGAGGAAGGCGGTCGCGTCGGGACCCGTCACGGCGACGACGACGCGGTCCGGCAGCAGGGCGATCGGCATGGGCTCTCCTCGGGCATGGCAACCCGGACACGGCGTTGCGCGGGGTCCGCGGCTGACATAAGCCGCCCCTCGGCCGCTCTCAATCGCCGGAGGACCCGCCGCATGCCAGCCCCGTTCGAAGGCCCGTTCGACCTCGTCCTCTCCGGCGGCACGCTGGTGAACCACGACGGCGAGCACGCCGCCGATCTCGGCATCCGCAACGGGCGCGTGGCCGCCATCGGCGACCTCGCGAAGGCCGCGAGCGCCGAGCGGCAGGATTGCCGCGGCCTGCACCTCCTGCCCGGCGTGATCGACAGCCAGGTGCATTTCCGCGAGCCCGGGCTCGACCACAAGGAGGATCTGGAGACCGGCTCGCGCGCCGCCGTGATGGGCGGGGTGACGGCGGTCTTCGAGATGCCCAACACCGATCCGCAGACGACGAGCGCGGACGCGCTCGCCGACAAGGTCGCCCGCGCCCATCACCGGATGCATTGCGACTTCGCGTTCTGGGTCGGGGGCACCCACGAGAATGCCGGGGAGGTGGCGACGCTGGAGCGGCTGCCGGGGGCGGCGGGCATCAAGGTGTTCGTCGGCTCCTCCACCGGCTCGCTGCTCGTCGAGGACGATGCGGGCGTGCGCGAGATCCTCAAGAACATCCGCCGCCGCGCCGCCTTCCACTCCGAGGACGAGCCGATGCTGCGCGAGCGGAAAGGCCTGCGCGTGCCGAACGATCCGGCCTCGCACCCGGTCTGGCGCTCGCCCGAGGTGGCGGTGAAGGCGACGCGACGGCTGATCGCGCTGGCCCGCGAGACCGGCGCGCGCATCCACATCCTGCACATCTCGACCGCGGACGAGATGCCGATCCTCGCCGAGGCCAAGGATGTGGCGAGCGTCGAGGCGACGCCCCATCACCTGACCCTCGACGGCACCGAGGCCTATGCCCGCCTCGGCACCCTGGTGCAGATGAACCCGCCGGTGCGCGACGCCGGGCACCGCGAGGGGATCTGGCAGGGCTTGCGACAAGGGGTGGTCGACGTGCTCGGCTCCGACCACGCGCCGCACACGCTGGCCGAGAAGGCCAAGCCCTATCCGGACTCGCCCTCGGGGATGACCGGCGTGCAGACGCTGGTGCCGATCATGCTCGATCACGTGGCGGCGGGCCGGCTCTCGCTGGCGCGGTTCGTGGACCTGACGAGCGCGGGGCCGAAGCGCCTGTTCGGGATCCGTCGCAAGGGGCGGCTGGCGGTGGGCTACGACGCCGACGTGACGGTGGTGGACCTCAAGCGCCGCGAGACCATCCGCAACGACTGGATCGCCTCGAAATGCGGCTGGACGCCCTATGACGGGGTCACCGTCACCGGCTGGCCGGTCGGTACGCTGGTGCGGGGCATTCCCGTGATGTGGCAGGGGGCGCTCGTCGCGCCGTCCCGGGGCGAGGCGGTGACCTTCGAGGAGGCGCTGCCGGGCGCCCGCTGAGGCCCGGGGCGCGGCCGGCCGCCCCGGCCCGTCAGAACTCCATGTCGAGTTCCTCGATCGCCTCGGGCTCCTGGGCGGCCTGCTCCGTCCATTCCTCCATCAGGTCCCAGGCCAGGATCGTGTCGCGGTAGGCGGCGGTGGAGAAGGGCAGGGCGACGCCGTAGGTGCGAAAGCGCGTGCAGACGGGGGCGTACATCGCGTCCGCCACGCTCGGCCGCGCGCCGAACAGGAACGGGCCGCCCGAGCGCGACAGGCCATCCTCGACGATGGCGCAGATGCGCTCGATGTCGCCCCGGGCGCCGTTGAAGACCTGGAAGCCGCGGTGGCGCCCGCGCAGATTCATCGGCAGGGCCGAGCGCAGGTTGATGAAGCCGCCATGCATCTCGCCCGAGACGGCGCGGCAGCGGGCCCGCGCGGCGGGCGCCTCGGGCAGGAGGCCGGCCTCGGGACGGATCTCGTTGAGATACTCGGCGATGGCGAGCACGTCCCACACGGCGATGCCGCCATGGTCGAGCCGCGGCACGAGGAAGGACGGCGAGAGGTGGAGCAGCTCCGCCCGCGTCGAGGCATCCGTGCCCGGCAGCACGCTTACGGCAATGTCGAGCCCGGCCATCCGGCACAGTAGCCAGCCGCGCAGGGACCATGAAGAATAATTCCGACTGGAAATCGTGAGCGCCGCCTCGGCCATGGCCCTTCCCCCCGTTCGTTCGTGTCCCGGACTGCGATCCAAGACTCGTGCCGCATCAAGAGGCACCCCCTTGGCACCCCCTTGGCACCTCTTCGGCGCCCCCTTGATCCCCTCGGGCGGGACCGGCGGCCGGTGGCCCGCCTCGCTCAGGCGGACCGCGCGCACCCGGGACAGCGGGTTCCACGGAGCGTCGTCGGCACGGGGTGATGCATCCACGACACAGGGCTGTGATGTGTACTTTTTACCCGTTGCGCGAAATCTTGAACCGCATAGCTTCGTCCGTCCGAGTTTGCGCGGCGACAGCGGCCGGCGCGATCCGACACGTGAAGCCGGGCGTCGGGACGTTCGCGGTGAGGAGTGTGGCCCGATGCTGTACCAAGCTTTCGACCTCCAATCGGACCTCGCCCGGTCGACCCGTCAGTGGGGACGCCTCCTGCAGGATGTTGCAGCCCCGTGGCGGAGGACCCCCTGGCACGACGCCGCCAAATGGTGGTCGGCCGGCGCCCGCATGATGATGCGGGCCGGCCTCACCTTTGCCCGGCCGGCCTACGGCATCAACAGCGTCATGGTCGGCAACCGCGAGGTGCCGGTGGTCGAGGAGCCGGTCCTCGCCACGCCCTTCGGCACGCTGCTGCGCTTCCGCAAGGACATCGACACGGTCCAGCCCCGGGTGCTGCTGCTCGCGCCCCTCTCGGGCCATTTCGCCACGCTCCTGCGCGGCACTGTGCGCACGCTCCTGCCCGACCACGACGTCTACATCACCGACTGGCACAACGCCCGCGACGTGCCGATCTCGGAAGGGCGCTTCGGCTTCGACGACTACGTCGACCACGTCGTGCGCTTCATGGAGGCGATCGGCGAGGGCGCCCACCTGATGGCCGTGTGCCAGCCCGCCGTGCAGGCCCTCGCCGCCACCGCCGTGATGGCCCAGACCAACAACCCGGCCCAGCCGCGCAGCATGACGCTGATGGCCGGGCCCGTCGATTGCCGCGTCAGCCCGACCGCGGTGAACCGGCTCGCGACCTCGAAGCCGATGGCGTGGTTCGAGGACAACCTGATCGCCACCGTTTCCGGGCGCCACAAGGGCGCGGGGCGACGGGTCTATCCGGGCTTCATGCAGGTCTCGGCCTTCATCTCGATGAACGCCAAGCGCCACCAGGACGCGCATGCGGATCTGTTCTGGCACTACATGGGCGGGGAGGGGGACAAGGCGCGCGCCATCGAGACCTTCTACGACGAGTATTTCGCCGTTCTCGATCTCACCGCCGAATTCTATCTCGAGACGGTCCGGACCGTGTTCCAGGACTACACCCTCGCCCGCAACGAGCTCACCCATCGCGGCATCCGCATCGACATGGGCGCGATCCGCAAGACCGCCCTGATGACCGTCGAAGGCGAGCGTGACGACATCTGCGCGGTGGGCCAGACCATGGCGGCCCACGATCTCTGCTCCAGCCTGCCGCCGCACATGCGCGCCCACCACCTCCAGACCGGGGTCGGCCATTACGGCGTGTTCTCCGGCCGCAAATGGGAGAGCCAGACCTACCCGCTCGTGCGCAACTTCATCGCCACGCACAGCTGAGAGCGACGGGGCGGGGCACCGCCCTCAAGCCGGACTCCCCGCGGGGCTCAGGCGTCGGCGCCGGCGCCCCGCGAACAAGACGGTTCGCGCGTCGCGCGATTGCCCTGTCAAGGGGCTTTCGCGCACTTCCAACCGGAACGCGCTTCGTGTATGTCGCGCGTCCAGGTGCAATTCATTCGCACCGATTCGGCTGCCGTCGCGACGCCTCCTCCGGAATGCAGCCCGGGGACGGGGCGCCTGACGGCTTTTTCCCGGTTCTGCCGGGAATCCGGGGCCGGTGCGGTTCGAAACGACAGATCCAGGGGTTGATTCCGTTGCAGGTACTCGTTCGCGACAACAACGTCGATCAGGCGCTCCGCGTCCTCAAGAAGAAGATGCAGCGCGAGGGCATCTTCCGTGAGATGAAGCAGCGCAAGGCCTACGAGAAGCCCTCCGTGCGCAAGGCTCGCGAGAAGGCCGAGGCCGTCCGCCGCGCCCGCAAGCAGGCCCGCAAGACCGCGATCCGCGAGGGCCTGATCGCCGCGCCGAAGCCGAAGCCCAGGACCGGCGGCCCGCGTCGTCCCGGCGCCCCGAGCTTCTCGCAGCAGCCGGCCGCCGCGGCGCCCGCGCCCGCCGCGTCCTGAATCCTCCCCCGGGCGTCACGCCCGGTCCGATCGCCAAAAGGCCCCGCCGCGCGCTGCGCGGACGGGGCCTTTTTCGTGGCGCCGGGCTGGGTCAAGTTCGCCAGGGTCCGGCCAATCGGGTCAGGGCCGGTGGGGTCAGGCCGCCTGGGCGGCGGTGAGCGTGGCGCGCTCGGCCTGACGCAGCAATTCCAGCGGCAGCCAGGGCTTGCGCATGTAGACGGCGTGCGGCGGGATGTCGGCCACCGCGGCCCGGGCGTCGGAGGTCACCACCAGCCGCACCTGCGGCCAGCGGTCCTCGACCGCGCGGGCGAGCGCCGCGCCGTCCATGCGGCCCGACAGGTGCGTGTCGGCGACCACCATCGCCACGGTCACGTCCGGCCGCTCCAGGACCGCCAGGGCGTCCTCGGCGCTCGAGCAGGCGATGACCTCGAGGTCGGTCTCCTCGATCAGCGCCGTGGCGAGGTCGCGGGCCGCGGCGTCGTCCTCGACGACGAGGGCGACGGGACAGTCGGACGAGGCATGGGCCATGGGGTCTCCTGAGGCATGCGAAGGGAGGCTTGCGCGGCGCGCTCCGCACCGGCCGGGGACCGGCCCCGGCGAAGGCGGGTACGCCTGAACGATCTCTGCCCTGCGACAACCGGCCTGCGCAGGATTTGGTTCAGGCCGCGCCGCCGTCCCGACGCGGGGCGCCGGCAAGAGAGTTTTTTAACGGACTGTTCACTGGGCCGGTCGAATTGTTACAGTCCGGCGACGCAGGCGGGCCCGTTCGGACCGAGCCTTGCATCCCGGATGCTGGAGGCAAAGGAGTCGTCCCCCCGCCATGTGCCGTTTCCTCGCCTATCTCGGTGAGCCGGTCTTCCTGAACGAGCTGGTTTGCGCGCCGACGCACTCGCTGGTGCACCAGTCGCTTCACGCCGCGGAAGCGAAGACCGAGACCAACGGCGACGGCTTCGGCATCGGCTGGTACGGCGAGCATGCCGAGCCGGGCCTGTATCGGGACGTCAGTCCGGCCTGGTCGGACGACAACCTCGTCAACCTGTGCCGTCAGGTGCGGGCCAAGACCTTCTTCGCCCATGTCCGGGCGGCGACCGGCACCGCCACCGCGCGGGCCAATTGCCATCCTTTCGCACATGGCCGCCACCTGTTCATGCATAACGGCCAGATCGGCGGCTATCACCGGATCAAGCGGCGCCTGGAGGCGCTGATTCCGGACGAACTCTACGACACCCGCCGCGGCACCACCGATTCCGAGGCGCTCTTCCTCCTGGCGCTGGCCCACGGCCTGGAGGCCGATCCCGTCGGCGCCATGGAGGCGACCTGCACGACGGTGCGCGACCTGATGCAGGCCGCCCGCATCACGGAGGCCTTCCGCTTCACCGCCGTGCTCACCGACGGCGACAGCCTCACGGCCTTCCGCTGGGCCTGCGACGGGCGCCCGCCGAGCCTGTATTACCGCGAGAGCGAGCGCGGGCTCACCGTCGTCTCCGAGCCGATCGATGGCTGCCGCGAGGGCTGGCAGGTGGTGCCCAAGGGCGCGACCCTGCGGGCGCAGCGGGGGTTTCGCGCGGTGGTGAGCCGGCCGGAGGCCGGGCGGGCGGCGGCCTGAGCATGCCTCCGCAGCGGCCGCGGTCCAAAACCGGGCCGCGCCGCGCTAGATGAGGGCCATCCCCGCCAAGGAGACGGCCCCATGGATCTCGACGTTTCGCTTCACATCGCCGGGCGCTGGCGCGCGGGCGGCGCGGGCGCCACCCTGCCGATCCTCAACCCCGCCACCGGCGACGAACTCGGCCGGGTCGCGGTGGCGACGCCGGACGACCTCGACGAAGCGCTGGCGGCCGCCGCGCGGGGCTTCGTCGCATGGCGGAGCGTCTCGGCCTTCGAGCGCGGAAAGGTGCTGCGCCGCGCCGCCGCGCTGATGCGCGAGCGCGCCGAGGCCATCGCCCGCACCATGACCCGCGAGCAGGGCAAGCCGCTCGCCGAGGCCCGCATCGAGACCGCCTTCGCCGCCGACATCATCGAGTGGTTCGCGGAAGAGGGCCGGCGCGCCTATGGCCGGGTCATCCCGGCCCGCGCCGAGGGCGTGCTGCAGATCGTGGTGCGGGAGCCGGTGGGGCCCGTGGCCGCCTTCACACCCTGGAACTTCCCGATCAATCAGGCCGTCCGGAAACTGTCCGCCGCGCTCTGCACCGGCTGCTCGGTGATCCTGAAGGGCCCCGAGGACACCCCGGCCTCCTGCGCCGAACTCGTGCGCGCCTTCCTCGATGCGGGCGTGCCGGGCAACGCCCTCGGCCTCGTCTACGGCGATCCGGCGGAGATCTCCGGCACGCTCATCCCGCACCCGGTCATCGCCAAGATCACCTTCACGGGCTCGACCGCCGTCGGCAAGGAACTCGCGGCGCTCGCCGGCCGCCACATGAAGCGGGCGACGATGGAGCTCGGCGGCCACGCCCCGGCGATCGTCTTCGACGACGCCGACGTGGACAAGGCCGTGCAGGTGCTCGCGGCCAACAAGTACCGCAATGCCGGCCAGGTCTGCGTCGCCCCGACCCGCTTCCTCGTGCAGGAGGGCGTCTACGACCGCTTCCTCGACGGCTTCGTGGCCGCCTCGAAGGCCCTCGTCGTGGGCAACGGCCTGGAGCCCGAGACCGGGATGGGCCCCCTCGTCCACGGCCGGAGAGTCGAGGCGATGGAGGCCTTCGTGGCCGATGCCGAGGCCAAGGGCGCCCGGCTCCTGACCGGCGGCAAGCGCATCGGCAATCGCGGCCATTTCTTCGAGCCGACCGTCTTCGCCGAGGTGCCGCTCGAGGCCCGCATCATGAACGAGGAGCCGTTCGGGCCGATCGCCGCGATCCGTCGCTTCGCCGCCGACGAGGAGGCGCTGCAGGAGGCCAACCGCCTGCCCTACGGGCTTGCCGCCTACGCCTATACCCGCTCCGGGGCGCGGGCGAACCGCGTCGGCACGGGCGTCGAGGCCGGCATGATCTCGATCAACCATCACGGCATCGCCCTGCCCGAGACGCCCTTCGGCGGCGTCAAGGATTCCGGCTACGGCAGCGAGGGCGGGTCGGAGGCGATCGAGGCGTATCTCACCACGAAGTTCGTCACGCAGGCGAGCGCCTGACGAAGTCCCCAGGGTTCGCTGTCCTGGAATCCGCCGCCCCGGGCGCAGGCCAGAGCCGCCGCCCTCGGACCGCTGCGTCCCGGGGGACACATGAACGATAATTCAAACTTCCCCCTCGACAAAAGGGAGGCACAGGAAACTTTTTGCAGGCAATGTGAGTTTAAGCCTCCACGACCCAAGGATAGGACAGCTGGCCAAGCGAGCTGCTCCGGAGAAAGCTCGCATGCTGTATTCCTTTTACGAGGCTGGTCATCTGATGCTCGCGCCCATGCGGCTGGCGGCGGAAGCGACCCGGCTCGCCTGCGAGAATCCCTTCAATCCCTTCGCCTACGCCCCCCAGAGCCGCAGCGTCGCGGCCAGCTGCGAGATGTTCGAGCGCGCGACCCGCGTCTACGCCAAGCCCACCTTCGGCCTCGGCGTGCCCGAGCGGGTGGTCTGGGAGAGCCCGTTCTGCCGGGCGGTCGCCTTCGGCGAGGCGGGCCCACGGCTCGAGGCCCTGCCCAAGCTCCTGATCGTCGCGCCGATGTCCGGGCATTACGCCACGCTCCTGCGCGGCACGGTCGAGGCGTTCCTGCCGACCCATCAGGTCATCATCACCGATTGGATCGATGCCCGGCAGGTGCCGCTCGCCGCCGGCCGCTTCGGCCTCGACGATTACGTCGATACCTGCATCCGCCTGTTCGAGACGCTGGGTCCGGACCTCCACGTGGCCGCCGTCTGCCAGCCGTCCGTGCCGGTGCTGGCGGCGATCGCCCGGATGGAGGCGCAGGACCATCCCCTCGTGCCCCGCTCGGCGACGGTGATCGGCGGCCCCGTCGACACGCGCCGCGCGCCGACCGCGGTCAACGCGCTGGCCGCCGAGAAGGGCTTCGCCTGGTTCGAGCGCCACTGCATCCACACCGTGCCGGGGGGCTATCCGGGCGCGGGCCGCTCGGTCTATCCGGGCTTCCTGCAGCTGGCCGGCTTCATGGGGATGAACCTGGAGCGGCACGCCGACGCCCACCGCGCCATGTTCGACCACCTCGTGGCCGGCGACGGCGACTCGGCCACCCGGCACCGCGCCTTCTATGACGAGTACCTCGCGGTGATGGACCTGACCGCCGAGTTCTACCTCGAGACGATCGCCCGGGTCTTCATCGACCACGATCTGCCCCGCGGCACCTTCCGCCACCGCGGCACCCCCGTCGATCTCGGCGCGATCCGCCGCTGCCACCTGATGGCGATCGAGGGCGAGAAGGACGACATCACCGGCATCGGCCAGACGAAGGCCGCTCTCGACCTCGCCACGGCCCTGCCGGAGAGCGCCAAGACCTACCATCTCCAGCCCGGCGCGGGGCATTACGGCATCTTCAACGGCTCGCGCTTCCGCGCCGAGATCGCGCCGCTGATGTGCGCCTTCATGGCGCGGAGCGTCCGGCCCGTGGTTTCCCAAGCGACCGTTTCCCAAGTGGCGGTCTCGCAAGTGGCGGTCTCGCAGGGGGCGGTCTCGCAGGTGCCGGTGGTGCCGGCCGAGGAGGCGCGGCCGATCCTCGTGCGCCGTCCGCCGACGCCCCACGCCCTCTCCCTGCATCGCCCCGCGCGTCCTGAGCGGAGCCCGCTCGGCGAACGCCTCGTGCCGCCTGCCGCCCCGCCGCTGCACATCGCCGTCTGAACACGGACGGCGGACGGCCCCCGGGCTGCTGGAGCCCCCCGTCGGCGACCTCTCGCCGGTGGAGGCTCGCCGACGCGCATCCGCCTGTCCGCACGCAGCCGTGACCGCTGCCGGTTTGACCCTCCCCCACGCCTGAATTATGCATTCAAAAAACACCGCGCCGGTGCGCAGTGGGACGAGCGGGGAGATCGAGCGTGGGCGCGAGCGCGGAACCGGTCGAGGTGCCGACGATCAGCCCGCGGGCGAAGGCACGGGACGATGCGGGGCTGCCGCGCCGGCTCGCGGAGCAGCTCCGGGGCGAGGCGCGCTTCGACGCCTTCACCCGCGGACGCTACGCCACCGACGCTTCGATCTACCAGATCATGCCGGCGGGCGTCGTCTTCCCAAAGAGTGCCGAGGACATCGCCGTCACCCTGCGGGTGGCGGCCGAGGCCGGCCTGCCGGTCATCCTGCGCGGGGGCGGCACCTCGCAGAACGGCCAGCCGATCGGCAGCGGCCTCGTCGTCGATTGCTCGCGCCATCTCAACGGCGTCCTGGCCTATGACAGGGACGCCGGCACGATCACCGTCGAGCCGGGCCACGTGCTGGAGCGCCTGAACGCACGGCTCCGGGCGGATGGCTGGTTCTTCCCCGTCGAGCCCTCGACGGCGACCCGCTGCACCCTCGGCGGCATGGCCGGCAACAATTCCTGCGGCGCCCGCTCCCTGCGCTACGGCAAGATGAGCGACAACGTCCTCGGGCTGGAGGCGCTGTTCCACGACGGCACCCCGTTCGGCTTCGGGCTCACCGGAAACGATGCGACCGCCGTCACGGGCGGGGCGCGGGCCGAGGACCTGGCCCGCCGGATGCTGGCCTTGGCCGAGGCGCATCGCGACGAAATCGAGACCCGGTATCCGAAGGTGCAGCGGCGGGTCGGCGGCTACAACCTCGACAGCCTGATCGCGCCGCGCCCGAACCTCGCCCATCTCCTCGTCGGCTCGGAGGGGACGCTCGCCGCCACCACCTCGGTGACGCTCAAGCTCTCGCGGCTGCCGGCCCACCGGGTCATGGGGGTGTGCCATTTCCCCTCGTTCCGCGCCGCGATGGAGACGACGCGCCACATCGTCGACCTCGATCCCGTGGCGGTCGAACTCGTCGACAACAACGTGCTGGTGCTCGGCGCCGACATCCCGCTGTTCCGCACCACCCTGGCCGACATCACGCGGGGCCAGCCGAACTGCCTGCTGCTCACCGAGTTCGCCGGCGACGATTTTTTCGCACTCAAACAAGACCTTCAACGTCTCGGCCAGTGCATGGCGGACCATGGTTTTCCCGGTGCCGTGGTCGAGGTGGTGGAGGCCAACCGCCAGAAGGCGGTCTGGGAGGTGCGCGAGGCCTGCCTCAACATCATGATGTCGATGAAGGGCGACCGGAAGCCCGTCTCCTTCATCGAGGATTGCGCCGTCCCGCTGGAGCACCTGGCCGACTACACCGACGCCGTCACCGAGGTCTTTACCCGGCACGGCACCCGCGGCACCTGGTACGCCCACGCCTCCGTCGGCTGTCTGCACGTGCGCCCGATCCTCAACATGAAGGACGGGGGCGATGTCCGGACGATGCGCGCCATCGCCGAGGAGACGGCGGAGCTGGTGCGCCGCCACAAGGGCTCGTACTCGGGCGAGCACGGCGACGGCATCTCCCGCTCCGAATTCGTGGAGCCGCTGTTCGGCCCGACCCTGACCCGCGCCTTCGAGACCGTGAAGGATGCGTTCGACCCGGGTAACCACCTGAACCCGAACAAGATCGTCCGTCCGCTGAAGATGGACGACCGCTCCCTGATGCGGTTTGCCCCCGGCTACGCCGTCGGCGTCCCGGCGCAGACGGCGCTCGACTGGTCGGACTGGGGCGGCTTCGGCCCGGCGATCGAGATGTGCAACAACAACGGCACCTGCCGGAAGCTCGCGGGCGGGGCGATGTGCCCGTCCTACCGGGCGACGAAGGACGAGCAGCACCTGACCCGGGGCCGGGCCAATTCCCTGCGGCTCGCCATCTCCGGCCAGCTCGGGGCGGACGCCTTCACGAGCCCCGAGATGAAGCGCACGATGGACCTGTGCGTCTCCTGCAAGGCCTGCCGCCGGGAATGCCCGACCGGCGTCGACATGGCCAAGATGAAGGTCGAGTTCCTTCACCATTACCACGCCCGTCACGGGCTCCCGCTCAAGGAGCGGCTGGTGGCCGAGATGCCGCGCTACGCGGGCATCGCCGCCGCGCTGGCGCCGCTCCTGAACCTGCGCAACCGCGTGCCGGCGCTCGCGCGCTTCGCGGAGGCCCGGCTCGGCTTCTCGGCGCGGCGCTCCCTGCCCGAATGGCGCCGGCCCTGGCGCGAGACCGGCGAGGCAGCCCATCCGGACGATGTGGCGGGCGACCACCGCGACATCATCCTGTTCGGCGACACCTTCAACCGCGCCTTCGAGCGCGAGAACCTCGAAGCCGCCGAGCGGGTGCTGCGGGCGGCGGGCTACCGCCTGCACCGGGTGGCCTCCCAGACGGGCCGCCGCCCGCTCTGCTGCGGCCGCACCTGGCTCGCCTCCGGCCAGACCGACCGGGCCCGCGCGGAGGCGCGCCGGACCCTCGACGCACTCCTGCCCTTCGTCCGGGCCGGGGCCCGGGTGGTGGGCCTGGAGCCCTCCTGCCTCCTCACCTTCCGCGACGAGTTTTTGTCCCTGCTCGCGGGCGACGAGGCGAGGGCGTTGGCGCAGGCCGCGCTCCTGTTCGAGGAACTGCTCGCCGCCGACCTCGCGGCGGGGCGGATCGTGCTGCCGCTGAAGGACCAGGGCGGACGGGTCGCCCACCTGCACGGCCATTGCCACCAGAAGAGTTTTGGCGTGATGGGAAGCGTCGAGACGGTCCTGCGCCACGTGCCGGGGCTCGACCTGCGGGTGATCGAGTCGAGCTGCTGCGGCATGGCCGGCGCCTTCGGCTACGGCCGCGACACGATCGACGCCTCTTTCGCCATGGCGGAGCTGTCGCTGTTCCCGGCGCTCCGCAAGGCGGGCCCGGACGACCTCGTGGTCGCCGACGGGACGAGCTGCCGCCACCAGATCCATGATGGGCTCGGCCGGGAGGCGATCCACGTCGCCCGGGTGCTCGACGCGGCGCTGGCCTGACGCGCCTCCGCCTGCCTTTCATACCAAATCCGGTTGATCCCTTCGGGATGGCGGATGTGGGCTTCGCTCAAACGCCGCGCGGGCTTGCCTGATCCGGGCTCCGCTTTGATCAAGCGGAGCCCGGATCAGGCGGGTCTTGTCACGATTCGCGATTCTGTGGGTCCGTCCGCAACGGGAGGGGAGCGGCCTCGAAGGCCCGCCGCTGCGACGCTTCCGTCGCGGCTCTGCAGGGCGATCGGCAACCGGTCGTCGCCTTCGCCGTTAGACCCGGATCCACCCGCAGGAGGCTCCGCCCCAGAACGAAGGGGGCAGAGATCGTGCGGTCAGCGGGGGGACCTGCCGCCATCGCGGATCCGGTGGTGGAAGGGGATGCGGCCCGTCTCGAGGGGGCCGTCCAGAATGGTGGGCGCCCTCAAGCGCGCGAGACCGAGCCGGTCCGATCGATGCCCCGATGGCCGGCGCGCCTCTGACCCTCAATGCTGCAGCGTCGTCGTGAAGCCGCCGCCGCGGATGCGCTCGGGCAGGGTCTCGGCGTAGCGGGCGGTGGCGTCCTCGCCGTAGGTGGCGACCAGTTCCTGGAACGCGGCGAACAGGGCGGCCTGGGCCATGCAGTCGCCGTCGATCCCGTCGAGGCAGCCTTCGGCGAAGGCTTCGGTGACGAGGCCGAGCGCGGCGCGCTTGCTCTCCGGATCGGATTCGAACGGAGCGGTGGCGGTGTCGTGCATCATGGCTCAGGCTTCGTTTCCCGACCGGACGGATGCCGGCAAGACATCGGCACGATAGGGCCTCCCGGACGGGCCGGGAAGCGGGGAATTGCGAAGAGGTTAACGCGGACGCTCGATTGCGAAGGATTTTCGGAAGCGGCACGCGCCGTGCCGTTGCTGCAACAGGCAATGGATTAACCTTGTGCCGTCGCCGGCATGCCGGTTCGTCGTCGCGGGCGGGCGCACCTCTTCGAGGACGAGGACGCCCGCCGTCGACATTCGCGAAAAGGCGATCAGCCGCCGAAGCGTCCGGCGATGGCGTGGGAGAGGCGCTCGCCCTCGGCGAGGAAGCGCCGGGCGGCCTCGCCCGCCGCCGGGGTGCAGACCCGATAGGTCAGGCTGTAGCCGCGAAAGCCCCGGTTGTAGGCGCCGGCGAGCCGGTCGCGGCGGGCCGACGTCACGCCTTCCGTGTCGAGGATCGCCTTCATGCGGCTCGGCCATTCGGGGGCGTCGGGGGCGGCGCAGAGGTTGCGCAGGAAGGCCAGCGCCCCGACGATCTCGGAAAGCCGCATCAGGTCGCGGTCATAGGGCGCGGGGGGCGGCTCGGGCGGGGGCGGCGGCTCCTTCTCGGGCGCCTTAGCCGCGGGCCGCGCGGCGGCGCGCGATTGGGCCAGGGCGTCGCCCACGGGACCGGCGACGAGCGCGAGCCAGACGCCGCCCGCCAGCAGGAGGCCGCCCAACCGCAAGACGCCCAACCGCAAGCCCCCCGACCTCACGACGGCGAGGATTGGTTGCCCGCGCCTCGCCCGCTCCCGAATCCCCTTGCCGCCCCTCATGCGGAGCCTTCTCCCAGCGACGCCACGCGAGAGAACGCCTCCGTCAGGGTTTCGATCAGTCCCGGCGTGGTCGACAGGCCCGCGACCTCCTCGATCGCGGCCCAGCGCACGGCGAGCGCCTCCGGTCCCGGTGCCGGCTCGACCGCGCGCCACAGGGCGGCGTGGGGATGGATCACGTAATGGTGACGCAGGCGATCCGTCTCGTCCCGCAGGAGGATCTCGGTCGGCGTCAAACTCGGGCCCACCACCTCGGCGCGGGTCCCGACCTCCTCCTCCAATTCCCGCAGGGCGGCCTCGGCGAGGCGCTCGCCCGCCTCCACGAGGCCGCCGGGCAGGGTCCAGACGCCGCGCATCGGCTCGTTGGCGCGCTGTGCCAGCAGGACGCGGCCGTCGCGGATCACCGCGATCGAGACGCCGATCAGGGGGCGGGCCGGGAACAGCCGGTCGTCGCCTGCGGCCGAGGCCGTGCCGCTCACGGCGCCACCGTCACCACGGCGAGGCGCCCGTCGGCGAGCCCGACGAGGATTTTTCGCGGCGTTGGGCCCTCGCCGAGGACGGCGACGCCGAAGGCCGCGGCGGCGGGCAGGGGCACCCGCAGCCGCTCGCTCGGCGTGCCCGTCAGGGCGAGCACCGCGAGTGCGCCGCGGCCCGCCA
>NZ_CAKLBV010000079.1 GCF_920984675.1 Methylobacterium sp. Leaf118 | reverse complement strand
GTCGCCCGGATCAGCGCCGCTCCACCAACAGATCCCGATCACCGCTTGTTCGCCCCGGCCCGCCAAGTGGTGGACCGCCGCGCCCCGTCGGTGAAAATGCTTCTACGGCCCCAACACCCAACCGTCAATCGGAAAATCAAAAAAACCGCGCCGTGCCCGCCACAGGCCGCCTGGACGCTTCGGAAGGCCGATCCGAGGAAGGGGTGCGGTCCGCTCGTTCAAAAACCCTTCTTCACCTGTGCGAGGGCGCGGGTCAGTCCGTCGGCCACGATCTCCCGCTCCCCGGGCGACGCATCCCGGGCCACCACGACGTGCTCCCGGCGTGAGGTCAGCGTGAGCTTGCGCAGGCCGAACTCCTCGTCATCGACCCGGCTGAGCTTCGTCCAGAGCGGATTGAAGCGCCATTCCCTTCGCTCGCCCCGCGGCCCCACCCGGGCGAGCGAGACCTCGAGGGGAGAGATCATCACCTCCTCGAAGGACCGGCCGCGCCGGAAGCTCGCCTGGAAGGCGACGTAGAGGGCCAGCATGTCGAGGCCGAAGAACCCGGCAATGGGCCAGAAGCCCGCCCGCCAGCAGGCGATCGACGTCACGAGCGAGACGAGGCAGCACAGGCCCATCACGATCCGGAAACCGTCGCGGCTCAGGGATTGGTGGGGTCGGATCACGGCCGAATAGACCGGCCGGTCCATCGTCTCGGGATCGAGGCCGTCCGGATGCGGGGGGAGGTTGCCGCTCGCCATGGGCGGAATATAACGCGCCGATGCCCCCGAGAAAGCCTTCCACGCCTGTTTCCACCATGGGGACCGCTGCGTCGAAATCGCCCCGCCCCCTGAAAAAGAAGGTCGGCGCGCGGGCGGTTCTGTCGCCCGTCCTGACGACGGCCATCGAGACGGCGCCGGTCGATGACGAGACTCTCGTTGCGATCTTCGCGCGTTTGCGGGCGGCCGATCCGGATCCGCGCTCCGAGCTGTCCTACAGCAATCCCTACACCCTGCTCGTCGCCGTGGTGCTGTCCGCCCAGGCGACCGACAAGAGCGTCAACCTCGCCACCGCCCCGCTTTTCGCGATCGCTGACACGCCGGAGGCGATGCTGGCGCTCGGCGAGGATCGGGTGCGCCACTTCATCCGCACCATCGGCCTGTTCAACACCAAGGCGAAGAACGTCATCGCCCTCTCGCGCATCCTGGTGGAGCGGCACGGCGGCGCGGTGCCGGAGGACGCCGAGGCCCTGGAAGTGCTGCCCGGCGTCGGCACCAAGACCGCGAGCGTGGTGCTCAACGTCGCCTTCGGGGTGCCGCGCATCGCCGTCGACACCCATATCTTTCGCGTGTCGAACCGCATCCCCCTCGTCGTCGCGCCGACGACGGACAAGGTTCAAGCGGGCCTGGAGGCCCGGGTTCCCGAGCCGTTCCGGCTCAACGCGCATCACTGGCTGATCCTGCACGGTCGCTACACCTGCAAGGCCCGGCGGCCGGATTGTCCGGCCTGCGCCATCGCGGATCTGTGTCGCTACCCCTCCAAGACCACGGCGCTCACGCCCATCTCGGCCTGAGGCCGGACGGGCCTTCCGGCGAGCCCTGCGCCGGAGCGGCCATTGCCGTGCACGGCCAACGCGTTGTGCTGCAAACCCCGTTCCGGTACACAGATGCTAAGGCGGCCGGGATTATCTCCTCACGGGGGCCGATCCCGGACGTCCACCCGCCAGACGGGTCGCCGCGCCGCGGATTTCGCTTCACGTGCCAGTTCCGAAGGAGCCCCGGCCCCATGGACTTCCTCAAACCACGGTACACGCCTATGAACCGCCGCCGTCGCATCTACGAGGGCAAGGCGAAGGTCCTCTACGAGGGACCTGAGCCCGGGACGCTCATCCAGCATTTCAAGGACGACGCGACCGCCTTCAACGCCAAGAAGCACGAGGTGATCGACGGTAAGGGCGTGCTGAACAACCGGATCTCCGAGTTCGTCTTCCAGCACCTCAACGATATCGGCGTGCCGACGCACTTCATCCGCCGGCTCAACATGCGCGAGCAGCTGATCCGCGAGGTCGAGATCATCCCGCTCGAGGTGGTGGTGCGCAACGTCGCCGCCGGCTCCCTCGCCCAGCGGCTCGGCCTGGAGGAAGGCACCCAGCTGCCGCGCTCGATCATCGAGTTCTATTACAAGAACGATCAGCTCAACGACCCCATGGTGTCGGAGGAGCACATCACGGCGTTCGGCTGGGCGACCCCCCAGGAGATCGACGACATCATGGCCCTGGCGATCCGCGTCAACGACTTCCTGTCGGGCCTCTTCCTCGGCGTCGGCATCCGTCTCGTCGACTTCAAGATGGAGACCGGACGCTTGTGGGAGGGCGATCTGATGCGCATCGTCGTGGCCGACGAGATCTCCCCGGATTCCTGCCGGCTGTGGGACATCAAGTCCTCGGACAAGCTCGACAAGGACCGCTTCCGCAAGGATCTCGGCGGCCTGATCGAGGCCTATACCGAAGTCGCCAAGCGGCTCGGCATCATGTCCGAGAACGAGAAGGTGCAGGCTGGCGGGCCGCGCCTCGTGCAGTAAGGCGACCCGCCTCCGGAATGGAGGCGGGTTCGTCGGGCGGCGAGCCCCTGAACCCGAAGCGTCAGCGCGGTTGAGCCGGCTCCAGGCCGGTCCAGCCGCGGCGCAGGCGAATATGGGTCGAGAGGTCCGGGTCGAAGCCCGGATGGTAATGGGGGTCCTGCGCGAGCAGCGGCCCCCATCGCTGTTTCAGGCTCTCGATCTCGTCCGCGTGGCGGGCGGCGGCCTCGGCGGAGGGGCGGCGGCTCGCCGATTCGCGATGGCGCAGGACGGCGCCGCCGACGAAGAGGGTGCGCAGACCCGCCGCGTTCAGGCGCAGGCAGAGATCGACATCGTTGAAATCGACCGCGAAGGCGGTGTCGAAGCCGCCGACGCGGGCGAACTTGTCCCGCTCGATCACGAGGCAGGCCGCGGTCACCGCCGAGACCGCGCGGGTCGCCCGCAAAGCGGAGAGGTAGCCGGAAGCCTCCCCGGGGAAATGGCGGTGGCCGTGATTGGCCGGGCCGCCGGCCCCGAGCACGATGCCGCCGTGCTGGATCCGGCCCGCCCCGTCGATCAACCGGGCCCCGACCGCCCCGATCTCCGGGCGCAGGGCCTCACGCACCATGCGCTCCAGCCAGTCGGCGGCTTCCGCCTCGACGTCGTTGTTGACGAAAGCGAGGACGCGTCCGGCGGCCTGGGACGCGGCGCGGTTGTTGATCGCGGCGAAGTCGAACGGGCCGGGACAGGCGACGACGCGCGCAAGGCCCGACCGCTCCAGTTCGGCCAGATAGGCCAGGGTCTTCGGGTCGCGGCTTTCGTTGTCGCAGATCAGGATCTCCTTCGCCGGCCAGTCGGTGCGCGCCCGCAGGCTCTCGATGCAGGGGCGCAGGAGATCGAGCCGGTCGCGGGTCGGGACGATGAGGCTGACCAGGGGCCGGGAGCGCGGCAGGGGTCGTTCCAGGCGGACGACGCCGTCCGGCTCGACGAAGGCGAGGGTCTCGCCCTCCCCGCTCCGGTCGAGGCTGCGGCGCACCGCTTTGAGGCGGGCCCGGCGGCTCTCGGCACGCCCCCCCTCCCCTCCCCTCTCGACCTCGCCGAGGGACAGGAGACGCGGGAGATGGCGCAGGCTGCGCGGCCCGAGCCGGTCCGCGAGGTCCAGCGCCAGATCGAGGGGGGCGGCGCCGGGGACCCGCGCCGCCTCGACCCCGGCGAGACTCGATCGCCGCAGCGCCAGGACCGGACCGACGACATCGACGGCCTGCAGATAATCGACGTCGAAGGCCGGGCGCAGGAGCGGCAGCCAGGGGCCGCCCGGCCTGAGGCGAATGAGGGCGTCGCCGTAGAGGGCGTGCAGATCCGGGTCCGCCTCGAAGGCGGCGGCGATGGCGGCGGCGGCGCCCGCGACGAGGGTATGGCCCGGGGCCGCGAGCAGGAGGAGCGGGGTGCCCGCCTCAGCGATCCGGAGGTGTCCGTCCGCCTCCGGCTCGACCCGCTCGATGCCATGCGTGGTCAGTTCATGGTCCGGCTCAACCGGTGGCGCGGCGGCGGCCCCCAGCCAGAGGCGATGATGCGCGCCGATCAGCGCCAGGACCCCCTGCGCCGCCCGGACCCGGCGGCCGGCGAGACGGGTGAGCAAGAGCGGCAAAGCGCGGCCCGGATGGCGCGCGGCGCGGGCGACCCGCGCGAGGCGACCCGGGGCGGGTTCGGCGGCGAAGGCCAGGGCGTCGGGGGGCGCCTCGCCCGTCATTCGAGATCCTCACCGAAGGTCGTGAGCGACAGGGCGGGGTGATAGTAGGGATCGTGCCGGATCACCGCGCCCCAGCGCTCGGCGAAGACGGCAGCCTCCCGCTCGAACCGCGCGCGGGCGGGCCCGACCGGGCGCCCGCGGCTCACCGATTCGAGATGCGAGAGCACGGCGTGCGGCGTCCAGACCGTCTTCCAGCCGGCGGCGGCGAGCCGCAGGCAGAAATCGACGTCGTTGAAGTCGACCGCGAAGGTCGCCGCATCGAAGCCGCCGACGGCCTGGTACTTGTCCCGCGCCACCGCGAGGCAGGCCGCGGTCACCGCCGAGACCTCGTGGGCGACCCGCATCCGGCCGAGATGGCCCGGCCGGTCGGCGGGGCGGCGGCGCAGGATGTGGCCCGCCTGCCCGCCGAGGCCGACGACGACGCCCGCGTGCTGGAGCCGCCCATCGGCGTAAAGGAGCTTCGCGCCGACGGCGCCGACCTCCGGCCGGGCCGCCTGGGCGACCATGGCGTCGAGCCAGTCGGGCCGCAGCACCGCGACGTCGTTGTTGAGCAGCACCAGGATCTCTCCGGACGCGGCCTCCGCGCCGAGATTGACCATCGCGGCGAAGTTGAACGCCTTGGGGAACGCCGCGATCCGCACCCGCGGATCGGCGCGCAGGCGCTCGTAGAGCGCGAGCACGGCCGGGTCGGTCGAGCCGTTGTCGACGATGACGAGCTCGATCGCCGGGTAATCCGTCCGGGTGAGCACGTCCCCCGTGACACGGCCGATCAGGTCGAGCCGGTCGCGGGAGGGGATGACGACGCTGACCAGGGGCGCGGGCGCGGGCCGGGGGCGGTGGAGATCGAGCGCGCCGTCGCGGATCAGGGGCCGGGCCGTGACGCCGGCCGCGCGCAGGCGTGTTTCGAGCAGGGCGGCGCGCTGGGGCGCATCCTCGGGCCGCGCGTCCCTCCGGCACAGGATGCGCGGAACATGGGCGGCCTGCCGGGCGCCGCAGGCGGCGAGATCGAACAATGTGGCGAAGGTCTCGACCGGCCCGGCAGATTGCGGCCTCTCGGCGAGGAAGGCGCGGGCGACGAGGGCGGGCGCACCGACATAGCCCGTCGCCAGGGCGAAGTCGGGGCTCCAATCGGGCTTGAGCCGGGGCGCCAGGCGGGACGTGCCGATCTCCTCATCGGCGTAGACGAGGTCCGGCCGCCCGTCGCGGAAGGCTGCCGCGAGAAGGGCGAGGGCCTCCGGGGCCAGCTCGTCGCCGGGGGCCAGATGGCCGAACAGGTCCGCGTCTCCGCACAAAGCCGCGAGCGAGGTCTCCGGATTCCAGGCTGAGACGGAGAGGCGGGCCTCTCCCCCGGCGAGGTCCGCGCCGTCATCGGCCCAGGCGAGCCCAAGGGTCCAGTTCGCATGGCTCTGGCGTTGCAGGGCCGCGAGGCTCCGGGCCACGGCCCCGGCCTGGGCCCGCCGGGCCGGCAGGATCAGACGGATGCCGACCTCCGGAGCGGAGGGCTCCGCCGCGGGTCCGCCCTGTCGCCGGGCCCGCCATGCGGGATAGCCCGCCAGCGGCGTCACCGCGCAGGCGCCGCGCAGGCTGTCGCGCCAGCGCCGCTCGTCGCGGCGGATCAGGGCGCGCAGGGCCGAGGCGGCGTGCAGCGGACGCTTGGCGAGGCCTTCGGCAAGGAGGCCGGCCGCGCCGCGCAGCCCGACGCGCTCCAGCACGAAGCCGGGATCCGCGGCGATCGCGACGGCGTCGCAGTCGCGCGGCAGGTGCCCGAGCCAGGAGGCCGAAGCGAGGGCGAGGCCCGGGAGCACGAACGTGTCGGGGCGCCCGCCTTTCCTGTGCAGGCGCAGGAGCGGACGTTGCGGCCGGGCGCGGGCGGGCAGCCGGTAGCGCAGGACGATCCAGCCGCCGCGCGCCGCCTCGGGCAGGAGGAGGCGGCGGTCGAACAGCGGGTCGTCGGCGGTGACGAGGGTGAAGGGTGTCTCCCGGCCCTGCCACGCATCGGTCGGATGGGCGATGCCGGCCTCCGGAGCGTTCAGGCGCGCGTTCCCTTCGGGCGGAAAGCGATCACTGTCCGGGCACCGGGTCTTCGCTCGATCCCGCGGTCGCGGCCTCCGAGGGCGCCGGCTTGCGGCGGGCAGCGGGCTTGGGCCGGGCCGCCTGCCCGGCCAGGGACACCTCGATGTCGTAGCCGATCGCCTTGTCGGCGGGCACGATGAGGTCGTTCTCGATCACGCTCGCCTCGCCCTGGGCGGTGCCGGCCGGGACCGGAACCGCGACCCGGTGGGTGCGGGCCATCACGGGCTTCTCATTATACTTGATCGCGAAGGTGACCGGCGCATCGAAGCGGCCGGAGGTCCCCGATGGCCCGAGCAGGGCGCGCAGTTCGACCCCGACCCGCACCCCGACGCTGCCGTCGGACCGCGCCTTGCACTCGCGGCTCAGGCGGGCGAACACGATCTGATAACGCAGGCGGGACCGGTCCCCCGCGCCCCCGGCAAAAGCCTGGATCGCCGCGCCCCCGTCCGGAACGAAGATCTGCGGGCAGTACACGTCGTCGGGGTCCTGGGCGCGCGGGGCCATCATGCCGCCGCCGCCGCTGCCGCCGCCGTCTCCACCACCGCCGCCGAACAGGTTCTTGAACAGGCCGCCCGACTCGGCCCGCGCGCCGTCGGCGCCCGCGAGCATCAGTCCGGCGAAGACGGCGAGCCGTACCGTTCCTGAGTTCACCCCGCGCATTCCGCTCCCCTGTCTCGCGCCCGTTCCTACTTCAGCGTGTCGAAACCGGCGCCGAAGCCCTTCATCGAGAGCGGAATGCCGACGCCCTCTTCCGGGGTCTGAAACACGATGAAGGTCGCCTGAGTCCCGTTGCGGAGCGTGCGGATCAGGCCGTCATCCATGACGACCTCGGCGACGCAGCCCGTGGTCAGGCAGCGCACGAAGCTCGCCCGGCCGATATCCTGCTGGTCGATCTTCAGGCCGAGGCCGGAGGGCAGCAGCACGCCGAGTGGCGCCACCACCCGCAGCAGGAAGCCGCGATTGTCCGCCGTCTTGAGGACGATCACCACGAGCGTCAGGTTCGGCCGGTCCTCGGCCGCCACATACTGCACGAGGGCGCATTGCTCGGCCTTGGCCCCGGCCGGCGTCTCGCAGCGCAGCTGCCAGTCGTCGAAGGTGTTGCGCACGGTGCCCTGCGCGGAAGCCGGCCCGGTGCCGAGGAGGAGGCCGGCCAACAGGCTCGCCAGCGCGAGACGGACTTCCACGCCCGACCGCCATGCCCGACCCAGAGGAAACAGACTCACGCGCAAGCCCCTTGACGCTTTCGCCACCCGGTTCTCCGGCCAGCCCCGACCCCCTGAAAGCCGGGGAGGTGGGACCATGCGAGTCACCCGGTGTCAAGCAATCGCGGCGAGGGTGTGTCCGTGGCTTCCTCGGCGGAGCCGCCTGCCCTAGATAATGGTCAAGCTCTCGCCGCATTCTCCCAACCGGGACCCCCCATCATGCGCCGCCTCGCCTTCTCGGCCGTCCTCCTCGTTCTCGCCGGAACCGGAGGCGCCTCCGCCCTCTCGCTTCCCTTCGAGGAGTCCGACTATCTGCCGCCTCAGGCGACCACGACCTATGTCGAGCGCTCGCTGAACCGCCAGGCCCCGCTCACGATCGAGCACCCGCCGGTGGAGCGCAATCCGCGCGGACGCCGTCGGGGCGATTCCGCGGCGATCGCCGGCTTCTGCCGGGACGGCGGCACGATCATGCGCCGCGATGAATTCGGGCGGCCGGCCTATCTGCGCCAGCGGGAAGTCTGCGACAACGTCGCCCCCCGCACCCTGTATCCCGGCCATGTCGATCCCCGCCCGGCCTGGCCGGCGGAGCCGGTCCGTGTCCGCCACCGGGCGCTGACGACCAAGGGCTGAGGCGATCCGGGACGGCGCCGGGGATCGAGGCAGCCTCGACCCCGGGTCCGCGCGGGCTCCTCGCTGCGCGCGCTGCATCGGCGATCCCGCGGCGCGGGCCGCCGCGCTCAGCCGTAGCGGTGCAGCTCCGAGCCGTGTCGCTTCAGCCACGCCTCCGCCTCCTCGACATGGGGGCAGATCTCGTGCGCGAGCGCCCAGAAGCGGGGCGAGTGGTTCATCTCCCGCAGATGCGCCATCTCGTGGGCGACGAGGTAATCCAGCACCACGGGCGGGGCGAGGATCAGGCGCCAGGAGAAGTTCAGTTCGCCCCGCGCCGTGCAGGAGCCCCAGCGGCTGCGGGTGTCGCGGAGCGTCAGCCGCGCGGGGCGCCGGCCGAGCCGGGCCGCATACGTGGCGACCGCGAGCGACAGGTCGCGCCGGGCCTCGCGCTGCAGGAAATCCCGCACCCGCCGCGCCACATGCGGCGCCTCGCCCATCACCAGGAGGGTCGCGCTCACCGGATCGGCCACGGGCGTGCCGCGGCCGTCGCGATGGGCGATGACGTAGGGCACGCCCCGCAGGGGAACGATCGCCCCGGGCTCGAATGGCACCCGCGCGGGCAGCCGGGCCAGGCGCGTGGCGATCCAGCCGCCATGCGTCTCGGCGAAGGTCCGGGCCGAGGCGAGGGAGGATCGTGTCGGCAGGGTGAGGATCACCGCCCCGGTGGCCGCGGAGACCCGCAGCGTCAGGCGGCGGGCGGTCGGGCGCCGCAGGAGCGCGATACGGAAGGACTGGCCACCATGATCGATCTCGATGTGATCCGGATCGGGCCTTCGCAGGAGGGCGCGGGACATGGACAGCAGGTTATCCGGCCTCAGCCTGCGCAGCCATCCCGACCCCGCGTCACGCACGTGAATTTCACCGATCCGATCATCGAAGCCCCGCCCCTCAGGCCGGGTTCGCCCCCATCGCGCGGATGAAGCCGGCGATCCTCGGGGCGATGACCGAGCGGAAGCGGGAGCCGTTGAAGACGCCGTAATGCCCGACCTTCTCCTGAAGATGGTAGGCCTTGCGGGAGTCCGGCAGGTTGGGGGTGAGGTCGAGGGCCGCCTTGGTCTGGCCGACGCCGGAGATGTCGTCGTTCTCGCCCTCGACCGCGAGGATCGCGCAGCGTCGGATCGCGGAGAGGTCGACGGGTCGACCGGCATGGCGCATCCGGCCCCGCGGCAGGGCATGGTCGACGAACACGGTCTGCACGGTCTGGAGGTAGAACTCCGCAGTCAGGTCCATCACGGCGAGGTACTCGTCGTAGAACTCGCGGTGCTTCTCGGCCGAATCGCCGTCGCCGATGACCAGGTGGTGGAACATGTCCGTATGGGCGGTGACGTGGCGGTCGAGGTTCATCGCCATGAAGCCCGACAGCTGCAGGAAGCCCGGATAGACCCGCCGCATCACGCCCGGATAGAGCGGCGGCACCACGGTGATGCAGTTCTTCTCGAACCAGTTCATGCCGCGCTCCTGGGCGAGGCCATTCACGGCGGTCGGCGAGCGGCGGGTGTCGATGGGGCCGCCCATCAGGGTCATCGAGACCGGTCCGGTGGTGTCGCCCAACGCTTCCATATGGGCGACCGCCGCGAGGACCGGCACCGCGGGCTGGCACACCGCCATGACGTGCAGGTCCGGCCCGAGGTCGCGGAACATCGCGACGAGGTACTCGATATACGTGTCGAGGTCGAAACGGCCCTCCAGCAGCGGCACCATGCGCGCGTCGGACCAGTCCGTGATGAAGACCTGATGGTTGGGCAGCATGGCCTCGACCGTGCCGCGCAGGAGCGTCGCGTAATGCCCGGACATCGGCGCGACGATCAGGAGCTTCGGATGCGGCTCCGACGGGCCCCGGGTCAGGGCGCGGTCGAAGGCGATGACGCGGCAGAACGGCCGGGTCCACACCACGCGCTCGGAGACCGGCACGGTCTGCCCGTCCACCACCGTCGAGGCGAGGCCGAAATGCGGCTTGCCGTAGCGGCGGGTCACGCGCTCGAACATCGCCAGCGCCGCCGTGGTCGAGCGGGCATAGGGACCGTAGGCGAGCGGATTGCTCGGGTGGGCCAGGCTTTGCCGGGCCACGTCCGCCGCGAGCCGTGCGGGCGCCAGCATCGCCCGGGCGGCCTCGTACCACGCGTAAGCCATGTCCATGTCGGCGCTCTTCCCTTCGAAGCAGCCCCTTCCGCCGCCGCGGCGAGGGACAGGTCGACCGGGCGGCCCGCAGCCGCCGTGGCGGCTCTCTTAACCGATGTTAGTTCTCAAGAAATCAGGCAATTTCCGCGAACCGGACGAAAGTTGCGATGGTCGCCGGGCGCCCCGGCCCTATCGTCAGGCCGATCATGATGGATCCGCCCCCCAAAATCGGCACGCCGGCCGGCCGGCATCTCAGGCTCGACACCTTCGTGCGGCTGCGCTGGCTGGCGCTGACCGGGCAGAGCGCCGCGGTGATCGGCGCGCAGTTCGGGCTCGGGCTCAACCTGCCGTTCGGCTGGTGCTTCCTCGTCATCGCCGCCTCGTGCTGGCTCAATCTGGCGCTGCGGATCCGGTTTCCGGCAAGCTACCGGCTGAGCGACGATTCGGCGGCCCTGCTGCTCGCCTTCGACATCGTGCAGCTCGCCGCGCTCCTGTTCCTGACGGGTGGCCTCCAGAACCCGTTCTCGCTGCTGTTCCTCGCCCCGGTCCTGATCTCGGCGACCGCGCTGCCGCCGGAACGAACCCTCGCCCTCGGCCTCCTCGCCATCGGCCTCGCCACCCTGCTCGCCCTGGTGCATCGCCCGCTGCCGTGGTTTGCCGACGGGCGGATCGAGCTGCCCTTCCTTTATGTCTCGGGCGTCTGGACCGCGATCCTGCTCGGCACCGCCTTCACCGGCGTCTATGCGTGGCGCGTGGCGGAGGAGGCGCGCCAGCTCGCCCAGGCGCTCGCCGCGACCGAACTGGTCCTCGCTCGCGAGCAGCACCTGTCGCAGCTCGACGGGCTCGCCGCGGCCGCCGCTCACGAACTCGGGACGCCGCTCGGCACCATCATGGTGGTCGCCAAGGAACTCGTCCGCCAGCTCGGGCCGACCGCCTCGCCCGCCGTCGCCGACGACCTGAAGCTCCTGCGCGATCAGGTCGACCGCTGCCGCGGCATCCTCTCGAAGCTCACCTCGCTCGGCGAGGATTCCGAGGATGGCGGCGGCTTTCTCCAGACCGTCACCTTCGGTCACGTCGTCGAGGAACTGGTGGCGCCGCAGCGGGCGCTCGGGGTCGCCGTCGAGGTCACCAAGCAGGGCGAAGGGCCCGAGCCGGTCTGCCGCCGCAATCCCGGCGTGATGTTCGGGCTCGCCAACGTCGTCGACAACGCCGTCGACTTCGCCGACACCCGCGTCGTCATCGAGGCGCGGTGGAGCCTCGAGCGGGTCTGGCTCACGATCCGCGACGACGGGCCGGGTTTCCCCAGCGAGGTGCTGCTCCGCGCGGGCGAACCTTACGTCACCACCCGCAGCCCGGACCGGTCGAGAGCCGGCGATCCCGGCGGAGACGCGGTAGGGGCCGGCCTCGGCCTCGGGCTGTTCATCGCCAAGACCCTGATCGAACGCTCCGGCGCGCAACTCGTCCTGTCCAACATCACGGGGGCGGGCGAGCACGGCGCCCTCGTGCGGGTCTCCTGGGCGCGTCACGTTTTCGAGAGAGATGTGGTCGTGCCCCATAACGTTGCGCACAATTCTCTACGACCCCTGACGGAACGCGGTGCCGCACCCATATAAAGCATTCAGATGACAGCCAACGATGAGGAGCACCGCATGCTGACGCAAAGCGGGACGACGGTGACGGGCTCCGACACCGCCTTTCTATCGGACACCGATCCCCTGGCTGCGTTCTCGGATCGCAGCCTGTTGATCGTGGACGACGACAAGCCGTTCTCGACCCGGCTCGCCCGGGCGATGGAGGGCCGCGGCTACGCCGTGCAGGTGGCCGAGAGCGTGAGCGAGGGCGTTGCCGCGGTTGAGGCCAAGGCGCCTGCCTTCGCGGTGATCGACATGCGGCTCGGCGACGGCAACGGCCTCGACGTGATCGCCCGCCTGAAGGAGCGTCGCCCCGAAGCCCGGGGCGTGATCCTGACGGGCTACGGCAACATCGCGACCGCGGTCACCGCGGTGAAGCTCGGCGCCTTCGATTACCTCGCCAAGCCCGCCGACGCCGACGAGATCCACGGCACGCTGATGGCCCAGCCGGGCGAGCGGGCCGATCCGCCGGAGAACCCGATGTCGGCCGACCGGGTGCGCTGGGAGCATATCCAGCGGGTCTACGAGCTGTGCGGGCGCAACGTCTCCGAGACGGCGCGACGCCTCAACATGCATCGCCGCACCCTGCAGCGCATCCTCGCCAAGCGCGCGCCGCGCTGACCCGGTCCGGGGCGGAGGGGGCCAACAGCCCTCCGCCCCGGACACCCGAAGACCCAAGCCGCCTGCCAAGACGGATCCGCCCATCGCGGCTTCGTGCAACCCTGCGCCACGCGGGCCCGACGGTGCCGCGGGTTGCAAGAGGGTAGTTGCAAGAGGGTAAAGGCGCCGCGCTGCGGTCGATCCGGCACGCAAGTTCAGCGTCCATCCCGCGGGAATGGTTGCGCCCGGCGCCGTCGCCGGGCTAGGTCCGCCTGAACGGACGAGAACGGACTGCCCGGCGCATGCGTAATCTCATCACGATCGTCAGCCTGATGGTGCTGGTGGGCACGGAAGTGTTCGCGGCGGCCATTGCCGCGGGCTGGGCGCTCGCGGGCCTGTTCGACCTAGGCGATACGGTCGGGCACATCCTGATGGTGCTGTTCAGCGTGCTGGCGGCCTGGATCATGCGTCAGCTCTGGCAACGCGCCGTCAAGGCCGAGCCGCTTCGATCTGCCCCCCGCGCCTGATCGGCGGCCCCGCGATGAATTGTCACGATCCAGTGATGCATTCCGCGGCGATCTTGCATAGCGTGCCGGCCGCGGCCGGATCCGGCCGACCGACTGCCCCCCGCCGGATTGTGGCGGTCGGCCCTCACGATTCCCGCGACGCGGCCCCTTCGGCGGCGTCTCTCGTGTCCCGAGACGAGTTTCTGCCATGAAAGCCCGCATCGTCGTCACCTTGAAGACCGGCGTTCTCGATCCACAGGGAAAGGCGATCGAGGCTGCGCTGAAGTCCTTCGGCATCGAGGACGTGTCGGGCGTCCGGCAGGGGAAGGTGTTCGACTTGGAGATCGGGTCCGAGGACCGAGCGGCGGCCGAGGCGATGCTGAAGGCGGCCTGCGACAAGCTGCTCGCGAACACCGTCGTCGAGAACTACACGATCGAGATTGTCTGATGCGCGCGGCCGTCGTCGTCTTCCCGGGCTCGAATCGCGACGGCGACGTGGCCCGCGCCCTCGCCCGCTCCGGCGCCGAGGTCGTCAAGGTCTGGCACACCGAGACCGCGCTGCCCGCCGGCACCGACCTCGCCGTGGTGCCGGGCGGCTTCTCCTACGGGGATTATCTGCGCTGCGGCGCCATCGCGGGCCGTGCCGCCGCGATGGACGCGGTGCGGGCCCACGCCGCTCGGGGCGGCCTCGTGCTCGGCATCTGCAACGGCTTCCAGATCCTGTGCGAATCGGGCCTGCTGCCCGGCGTCCTGATGCGCAACGTGCAGCGTCGCTTCATCTGCCATCGGCAGTTCCTGCGGGTCGAGCGCACGGATACCCGTTTCACCACGGCCTACGCGAAGAACCAGGTCATCGACGTGTGCGTGGCGCATGGCGAGGGCAATTACTTCGCCGATCCCGACACGCTGGCCGGCCTCGAGGGCGAGGGCCGCGTCGCGTTCCGCTACTGCGATGCGAGCGGCGGGCTGACCGAGGATGCCAACCGCAACGGCTCGCTGAATTCCATCGCGGGTGTCTATTCCGAGCAGCGCAACGTCCTCGGGATGATGCCCCACCCGGAAAACTTCGTGGATGCCCTCGTCGGCGGGACCGACGGACGCGGTTTGTTCGACAGCCTCGCGGCCTGACAGGACGGAGGAGACCGGACGGTCTCCCCCGCCAGGATCACGTCGGCGTGCAGGTCATCCCGTTCCGCCTCGCGTTGGCGATGCAGTCCGGCTTGTTCCTGTAGCCTTCCGAGGAGGATCCAACGATCCGCCCGTTGGAGGCCGTTCGTCTCCACCACCACTCACCGCCGGACTGGTAGATCTCCCAGGTATCGCCGTTCGCATCGCGGCAGGAACTCATCGCGCCCTCCCAACCTTAGGTTAAGATTAACAGAATCGAGCGTTTGGATGAGTCTGTCCAGACGGACCGTATCCAAGCCCCAAAGGACCTGTGGAGAAGCGCATAAGCGCCTCACATAGCTATCCTTTTTCCTGACGCCCTGCCTCATGAGAAAGCCCCCCCGCCTCATCGACGGGAGGGCTCCAACATAAAAAACCTACCTAGAGTGCGCCTGGTCAGTCGGCCTTGGCGGTGCCGTCGGGCCCGACCTTGATTTCCTTGGAGCCGTCGGCGAGCGCCACTGAGATCTCGTACTCCACCGCGCTGCCCCCACGCTCGACCTCGGCCTCGTAGGCCTTGCCCCCGCCCGCCGTCTTCTCTGCAATGGCGAGCGCGTCCTTCAGCGAGGTCTTGGCGTTCGTGAAGTCGCTCGGCTTCAGACGGGTGAAGTAACGCTCGATCGGCTGGTTCTCGCTCTTGTAGAGCTCGCCGGTATCCGCGTTGATGCCGTACTCGACGAGCTTGCCGTCGGGATAGACGACCTTGATGCTGTAATGGGCCGGGTTCTTGCCGTCCGCCCGCTCGAAATCGGCATCGATGGCGCGACCGCCCGAGCCCTGTCCCTCGGCGGTGGCGAGCGCCTGGGCGAGGCCGGTCTTGGCCTGCGCGGCGACCTGCCATTCCTTCAAGTCCTTGCCCGCCTCGGTCGCCGACCCCGCGGTCACGGGCTTCTCGGCGGTGGTCGGGGTCTGGGCGGAGGCGAAGCCGGCGCTGAGCGCCACGAGGGCGGCGGCCGCGGTGAGACGAGCGAACATGGCGGGTTTCCTTATTGTGTGACCCGTGTCAGGGCCGCTGGAAACGTCGCACCCGCCGCTTGGTTGCAGCGCAAAGCCGCCTGTCTTTCCCCTCGGTCGCCTGTCGGGCGGCGGCGTGCCATACTCCGCCCATGGCACGCCGCCCGGCCCGGACCTTCTCCTGCATCGTCCGTCCCTGCGATGCGACGCTGGGGCGGTACCGCTGGATCGTCACCTCGTCGGATTCGCTGATCCGGGAGATCTCCGCGGACGCCTACGGTTCGGTCGAGGAGGCGCGGGTGGCCGGCAATGCCCGCGCCCGCGCCCTCGGAGCCCGCGATTTCGCCGTCCGGTGACGCTCCGGCGTCAGTGGCCCTCGAACTCCATCAGGGTCCGCACGGTGACGCCGAGTTCGCGCAGGCGCTGGGCGCCGCCGATCTCCGGCAGGTCGATGACGAAGCAGGCCGCCACCACCTCGGCGCCGAGCTGGCGCAAGAGGTTCACCGCCGCCGTGGCGGTGCCGCCGGTGGCGATGAGGTCGTCCACCAGGATCACCCGGTCTCCCGCGCGGATCGCGTCGACGTGGATCTCGATCTCGTCGGTGCCGTATTCCAGCGCGTAGGCCGTCGAGACGGTCTTGTGGGGCAGCTTGCCCTTCTTGCGGATCGGCACGAAGCCGGAGGACAGCTGATGCGCCACCGCGCCGCCGAGGATGAAGCCGCGCGCCTCGATGCCGGCCACCTGATCGATCCGCCCCCCCGCATAGGGATGGACGAGGGAATCGACCGCGCGGCGGAACGAGCGCGGATCGCTGAGCAGGGTGGTGATGTCGCGGAAGATGATGCCCGGCTTCGGATAATCGGGAATCGAGCGGATCGATTCCTTGAGGGCGGAGTGACGGCGGGCTTCCATGCGCAGGACTCGTTCTCGAAGGGCAGCGGCGGGTTAGATCAGATGGCGCGGCCGGAGGCCAGTGGCGCCGGCCGGCCGAGCCGGGTCGGCTCAGGCCCGCGGGGCGGCCGGGTTTGAGGCGACAGAGGCGTAGGCCTCGCGGGCGAGATCCTGCCAACGCTCCGCCTGGTCGAAGCCGACGGACAGCCATTCCGCCATCGGCTGCCCGCGATGCCCGTCGAAGCGCGTGCCGAGCCCCGCCGCGACGAGGGCATCGACCTGGGCCCGCGGCAGCTTCACGACGAGCCGGTCCGCATCCAGCATCGCGGCGATGCGCCCGTCCACCGTCAGAGCCTTGGCCCCGAAGCCGCGCATCTCCGAGACCGTCGCCGGGTCGGGGAAGGCCGCACGGAGCGCGGCGTAGCAGGCGGCCGGATCGTCCAACGGGGCCGGCCGCTCAGGCCGCGTTCGCCTTGCGCAGCAGCGCGACGAGCTCGCGGTGCAGCACTTCGTTGCCGCAGGCGACCGAGCGGGCCGCCAGCGGCTCGGCGCCGCCATCGGCACTCGAGACGAAGCCGCCCGCCTCGCGCACCAGGATGATGCCGGCGGCAATGTCCCAGGTCTGGAGATCGCGCTCCCAGTAGAGGTCGGTCCGGCCGCAGGCGACGTAGGCGAGGTCGAGGGCCGCCGAGCCGAAGCGGCGGGTGCCGCCCGAGACCGCCATCACCGCCGCGATCTCCTTCAGCAGCCGGCCGTGGCTGCCGCGGCCGAGATACGGCGTGCCGTAGGCCACCACCGCGTCGGAGAGATCCTGGCGGCCGGAGACGCGCAGGCGCCGGTTGTTGAGGTAGGCGCCCTTGCCCCGCTCGGCCACGAACAGTTCGTCCTTGGCCGGATCATAGATGACGCCGGCCACGATCTGGCCGTCGCGCTCCAGTCCCACCGAGATCGCGAAATGCGGGATGCCGTGGAGGAAGTTGGTGGTGCCGTCGAGGGGATCGACGTGCCACGTGTGGCTCTTGTCGGAACCTTCGACGTTGCCGCTCTCCTCCAGCACCAGGCCGTAGCCGGGACGCGCCTTCATCAGCGCCTCCTTCAGCACCTCTTCGGCCTTCTTGTCGGCCGCCGAGACGAAGTTGCCGGGTCCCTTTCGCGAGACCTGCAGGTTCTCGACTTCGCCGAAATCGCGCTTGAGGCCGCGGGCGGCCTTGCGCACGGCGTCGACCATCACGGTCATGAGAGGGGAGTTGATCATGCGGTCGAGCTCGGGGCGGCCGGATCGGGCGCGCTGAAGGAGGGTTCGGGCGATTCTTCCCGCGTTCTATACGGCTTGCGGCCCCGCGCCATGGCCTTCCCGCAGATCGGGCATGTTCGGGCTCCCGGCAACGCGCGGCGGACCGCCGGAATCAGGCGGCGGCGAGGGTCCGTAGGAGACCGCGCGCCTCCGCCTCCGGGTCGGGGGCTCGCATCAGCCCGCCCATCACGGCAATCCCGGCCGCCCCCGCGCGGAGACACGCCGCCGCCTGCGCCTGGCCGACACCGCCGAGGGCGAAGACCGGGATCGGTAGCCCGCGGATCGCCTCCAGGGCGCCGAGCCCCAGGGCCGGGCCGTAGCCGGGCTTGCTGGCACTCGGGAAGATCGGGCTCAGGGTCGCGTAATCGGCCCCGGCCGCAGCCGCGACGGCCGCCTCGGCCGGGCCATGGGCGGAGACCCCGATCAGGCCCGCGGGACCGAGGCGACCCCGCGCCGCCGCGATCGCGGCCCCGGTCG
>NZ_CAKLBV010000078.1 GCF_920984675.1 Methylobacterium sp. Leaf118 | reverse complement strand
GCCGCCGCGCCGTCGGCGGAGGGCGAGGGCCGCGGGGCGGACAAAGTCGCCAAGGCGGAGGGCAGCACGGCCCAGGCTCCGGCCCTGGCGGCCGGAATGCCCGCCGATCCGACGACGACCCAGGCCCTGGCCGCCCCGGCGCAGCCGGAGGACGGGGCTCGCAAGCCGGCCGCGGCGAGTGCGCCCCACAGCCTGCCGCAGGTCGCCTCCATGGCCGCGCTCGCGCCGGATCTGGCGAGCCTGCCGCCGGCTTTGGCCAAGGTGAAGCAATCGGCCCTCGACGGCGATGGGACCGCGATCTGGGACATCGCCGGGCGGATGGTCGAGGGGCGGGGCGTACCGCGCGACCTCGCGGTGGCCGCCAAGCTCTACGAGCGGCTCGGCAGCGCCGGCTACGCGCCGGCCCAGTTCAAGGTCGGGAACGCCTACGAGAAGGGGTCGGGCGTGGTCCGCGACATCGCCCAGGCCAAGAGCTGGTACAGCCGGGCCGCCGATGCCGGCAACGCCCGGGCGATGCACAACCTCGCAGTGCTCCACGCCGAGAATCCGGCCGCCAACGGCCGGCCGGACTTCGTGGCCGCGGCGGAGGCCTTCCGCCGGGCGGCGGAGCACGGGGTGCGCGACAGCCAGTACAATCTCGCGGTGCTCTGCGCCCGCGGCCTCGGCGTGAGCCAGGACCTCGCCCAGTCCTATCTCTGGTTCTCGGCCGCCGCGGCCCAGGGCGACGAGGAAGCCGGCCGCAAGCGGGACGAGGTCGGGGCCAAGATGAGCCCGGCCGACCTCGCCCGGGGCAAGGGCCTCGTCGCCGTCTTCAAGGCGAAGACGGTGGATCCGGCCGCCAACGAGCCGCCCGCGGCCAAGCCGGCCGCGCCCCCGCCGGTCTCCCTGATGGGCGCCCCCTCGCCGCTGCCGAACGCCAACGCGTTCCAGAAGCGGGCGGGGGTGTGAGCCAGCGGCCTCGCCGGGCAGGAAGCGGGAGCACCGGACCGGCGGGCGATCACACCACCGGCTCGGGCTCGGCCGGCTGCACCGGCGCCACCGGCTCCAGCGTCGCGTAGGACGCAAGGTCGAAGCGGTCGTCCGGCAGGCGGGCGAGGAAGCGCTCGGCCATCTCGACCATCAGGATGTCGGGCCGCACCCGCTCGATATAGGCCCAGTCCAGGCTCGACGACCACACGAAGTGCAGCTCGCGAAACGACTCGGCGAGCAGGCTCGTGAGCAGGATCGGCGCGTAATGCGCGTAGGAATCGCCGAACAGCACCACCGTGCGGGGATCGGCGTGGGGCGAGGCGTTCCGGTAGATCACGTGGGCGCCGACATGCAGCTCGCCCGCCCGGCCCGCCGCCTCGTATGCCTCGACCAGCGGGCTCGCATGGGCGCGAGCCGCCTCGCGGAGCACGGCCCAGTTCACCACCGTCTCCCGCGGGCGGTCGGGCAGCTTGTCGCCGAGATCCCACAGCCCCTCCGTCTCGAAGCGCGGGCGCTCGGCGATGTCGGGCGGGGGCACGGCGCCGCAGGCCCGCATCAGGGCGCGGTAGCCGATCAGGCAGCCGTCATAGCTCCAATGGGTATCGGTGCGCCGGTACAGCGGCACCGGCCCGTCGCGGGCCGCGCGCAGGGGCGCGACGAGATCGACATAGCCGGGCATCCGGTCGAGCCGGCGGGCGAGGCGCCGGGCCGGGGACAGGTGCGGATCGTAGGGGAGGGCGAGGGTGCGGTCGTCGTAGACCGAGAGTTTTTCCGGGACGACGGTGTGGACGGTGCGGATGCCCAGGGCGCCGGCGCGGGCGGTCCGGGCCTCGATCAGCCGCGCCCAGCGCCGGATGTGCCACCAGCCGGACAGCGAACGCCGGTACTGGCCGAGCACCCCGTTGCTCCCGCCGACCAGGAACAGCCAACCGTCGCGTCCGCGGTGGACGATCTCTCTGTGCGTGCGGGCCATGGCCGTCTCTCTAACGGCGCCGCCCGGTCCTGAACAGCGCGCAGGCCCGCGTGGCTGGAACCCGAGCCCGGTCGCGCCATCTTCCCCGAGGCGCCGGATCGCCGGATCGCCGGCTCAGCCCGATCCGCCCTCCGATCTGCCCCTTGCGATCCGCCACCTCCGATCCGCCACGAGAGTTTTCGCGTTGCCCGAGCCCGACCCGCTGATCCTGACCCTGGCGATGGAGGAGGCGGCCTTCGCCGAATTTAACGGCCTGCGGCGGCGCCACTTCCCGGAGGCGCTGAACCGCATCCCCGCCCACGCGACCCTGTTCCACCACCTGCCCGGCGAGGACCCGAAGGGCGTCGCCGAGACCGTGACGGCGCTCGCGCGGGTGCAGGCCCCCGCCGAGGTCGCGGTGACGGGCGTGCGCTTCACCGGCCGCGGCGTCGCCTACGCCCTCGAATCCGCGCCCCTGGCGGCGTTCCGGGCGCGGGTCGCGGCCGCCTTCCGCGATCACCTGACGGCGCAGGACCGCCAGGGCTGGCGCCCCCACGTCACGGTGCAGAACCAGGTCTCGCCCGAGACCGCGCGGGCGCTCCACGCCGACCTGTCGAACGCCTTCGCGCCCTCGCGCTTCCAGTCGCCGGGCGTGCTGCTGTGGCGCTATCTCGGTGGTCCCTGGGAACGGCTGGCCACGATCCCCTTCGGAGGTGCCGCATGAGACTGCCTGATTACGCCCGCACCGGCGGCGACGCGCTCTGGCGCGGCTCGTCTGCGGTCTGGCTGCGGCTCCATCTCAACGAGGTCGGGCCGCTGGTCTCCCTGCTCGCGGTCAGCACCCTGGGCTATGCCTTCTTCGCTCTGGCCTACGAGGTCGGCGAGGGCTCGACCGCCGCCCTCGACCGCAAGATCCTCCTGTCCCTGCGCAATCCCGCCGATCTCGCCGACCCGATCGGGCCCGCTTGGCTGGAGGAGGCGATGCGCGACGTCACCGGCTGGGGCAGCGTGGTGACGATCGTGTTCCTCACCGCCGCCGCGGTGATCTACCTCGCGCTGTCGGGACGCCGACGGATCGGCGTCTTCGTGCTCGCGGCGGTGGGTGGCGGAGAGGTGGTCTCGACCGTGCTCAAGCTGTTCTACCACCGGCCGCGGCCCGATCTCGTGCCCCACGGCATGGAGACCTTCACGGCGAGCTTCCCGTCGGGCCACGCGATGATGTCGGCCATCGCCTACCTGACGCTGGCCACGCTCCTCGCCCGGGTCGAGCGGCGGGTCCCCGTCAAGGCGCTGCTGCTCACGCTCGGCATCGCCATGACGGTCTGCGTCGGCGTCAGCCGGGTCTATCTCGGCGTGCACTGGCCGAGCGACGTGGTGGCCGGCTGGTGCGTCGGCGCCGCCTGGGCGGCCCTGTGCTGGTTCGTGGCGCTCCAGCTCCAGCGCCGGGGCGAAGTCGAGGACCCCGATCCCACCCCCGCGACCACGGGCAACGGGACGGTCAAGGGAACCGCCCCGCCCGCGTGAGGCGTTCCGGCCTCGTCATCCCGCGAGGGCGAGGCTCATGAACGACGACACCCCCGACAGCCCGCGCGACAGCCCGCGACTGTCCCGGCGCATCCTCCTGGCGGCGGGAGGCGCCGGCCTCACCGGGGCGGCCCTGAGCCTTGCCGGGAGCCTTGCCGGACGCGCGAGCGCGCAGGGCGCCGCCCCGCCGGGCCCCTCGGTGCCGGCCGATACCGGGGCGATCCAGGGCGAGCGTGTCGTCTTTCCGAACTGGCGCGATTCCGGCGACGCGCCGCCCCCGCCGCCGCCCGCGCCGATGCCGCCGGGGGAGCGGGTCGGCTTCGCCGTCGTCGGCCTGGGCCGCCTGAGCCTTGAGGAGATCCTGCCGGCCTTCGGCGAGGCCAAGATGGCTCGGCCCGTCGCGCTGATGTCGGGCTCGCCCGACAAGGCGCGGCTCGTCGCGCGGCAGTACGGCATCCCCGAGGAGGCGGTCTACGCCTACGACCAGTGGGACCGGCTGAAGGCGAATCCCGCGGTCCGGGCCGTCTACATCGTCACGCCCAACGGTCTGCACCGCGATCACGTCCTGGCCGCGGCGGCGGCCGGCAAGCATGTGCTCTGCGAGAAGCCGATGGCGAACAGTGCCGCCGAGGCGCGGGCGATGATCGAGGCCTGCGCCGCGGCGAAGGTCACGCTGATGATCGCCTATCGCTGCCAGTACGAGCCCTACAACCGCGCGGTGACCCGGATCACCCGGTCGGGCGAGTTCGGCCGGGTGAAGATGGTGGAGGCCTTCAACGGCCAGACCACGGCGCTTCCCGAGCAATGGCGCCTGCGCAAGGCGCTGGCGGGAGGCGGGGCACTGCCGGATATCGGCCTCTACTGCCTCAACGGCGTGCGGGCCCTGCTCGGCGAGGAGCCGATCTCGGTCCAGGCGCAGATCGTCACGCCCGAGAACGACCCGCGCTTCAAGGAGGTGGAGGAGAGCGTCGCGTTCACTTTGCGCTTCCCCTCCGGGGTCATCGCGACCTGCGGCACCAGCTACGGCGTCCACGAGAGCCGCGAATTGCGGGTCCATACCGCGAATGGCGGCTTGGCGCTGCACAACGCCTTCGCCTATCGCGGCCAGAGCCTCACCATCGCCCATCGCGAGGGCCCTCATGTCCAGCGCGACGAGCCGGTGCTCCCGCCCAAGAACCAGTTCGCCCTCGAACTCGACCACATGGCCGCGTGCATCCTCCAGAACCGCCGCCCTCGCACCCCCGGGGAGGAGGGGCTGCAGGACATGATCCTGATGGAGGCGATCTACGAGGCGGCCCGCACCGGCCAAGCCGTAGCCGTCGGCCCGCTTGCCGGAACGGGAGACGACCCCGACGCCACCCGCGGGCCGGCGCTTGAGGACCCGTGAGGCGCGCCGCTCACTCCCCCCAGCGCACGAACAGCGCGAGGACGATGATGACCACGATGGCGAGCAGCCACGCCTCGCCCACCGTCAGCGCGTAGGCGAGCAGCCCGGCAAATCCGATGGTGATGCCGAGCATGGTCGCGACGGCAACGGGATTCATGGCGCTCGCCCAACCTTGGAATGCACTCGACCGACATACAGCGCGGGGTGGCGTTCGCGCTATAACCTAGGGCATGGGCCCACGGCTGCGGCGCGACGGCCTCGCGCGGCGCTCCGGTTCGGGAGCAGGGACGGGCTCAACGCGCGGCCGCGGCCGCCATCCGCGGGCGCCGCCCGCGGCGGCGGTTCAGGCCCCGCGAAGGGCGGCGGCGAGCCGCGGCAGCGGCGGCAGGCCTTTCACCGGACCGATCGCCGCCAGCGTCGGCGCGCCGGTCAGAAGGGTGCGGCCGGCCGCGCGCACGTCCTCGACCGTCACGGCATCGACCTTGCCGATCAGCTCCTGCGGCGGGATCACCCGGCCCCAGGCCAGCAGTTGGCGGGCGTTGCGCTCGATGCGCCCGCCCGGCGTTTCCAGGGCGGAGAGCAGCGACACCTTGAGCTGCGCCTTGGCCCGGGCGAGTTCGGCAGCGTCGAGCCGCTCGGCCGTCTCCCGGGTCGTCGCGACAGTGACGTCGAGGAGTTGGGCGAGGTCCGCCGCGGAGGTGCCGGCGCCGATGCCGAACAGCCCGCAATCGTCGAAGGGCCAGTGGAAGGCCTGGATCTCGTAGGCGAGGCCGCGGGTCTCGCGCACCTCGTGCCAGAGCCGGGAGGTCAGGCCGCCGCCGAGGACATGGGCGAACAGGTGCAGGGCGTAATAGCCCTCGTCGCGGAACGAGAGGCCGGGCAGGCCGAGGACGAGGTTGGCCTGTTCGAGCCGCTTGACCATGCGCCGCTCGCCGCCGCCATAGACGCCCGCCACCACCGGGGGCGCCGCCTGGGCCGTCAGGCCGCCGAAATGGCGCTCGGCCGCCTCGACGATCGCGGCATGCTCCACCGCGCCCGCGGCCGCGAGCACCATGCGCTCGGGCACGTATTCGCGGGCGATATAGGCCTCGATCGCGGCCTGGTCGAAGCGCTCGATCGTCTCCGGCCGGCCCAGGATCGGCCGGCCGATCGGCTGGTCGGGGAAGGCCGTCTCGATGAAGGCGTCGTAGACCACGTCGTCGGGGGTGTCCTCGACCGCGGCGTATTCCTGAAGGATCACGCCCTTCTCGCGGGCGAGTTCGCCTGCGTCGAAGACCGAGCGGGTCAGGATGTCGCCGAGCACATCCAGCGCCACGCCCGTGTCCTCGCCGAGCACCTTGGCGGTGTAGCTGGTGCATTCGGTGCTGGTGGCGGCGTTGATCTCGCCGCCGACATTCTCGATGTCCTCGGCGATCCGCCGGGCCGAGCGGGTGGCCGTGCCCTTGAAGGCCATATGCTCGATGAGATGGCTGAGGCCGTGCTCGTCGGGCCGCTCGTGGCGCGAGCCGGCCCCGATCCAGACCCCGAGAGTCGCGGTGGCGACGCCGGGGATCGTCTCGGTCGCGACCGTGAGGCCGTTGGCGAGCCGGCTGACCGTGAGGCCGGGCGAAGCGCCGAAGGTCGAGAAGTGCTGATTCATCGTGTCTCAGGCGCCTCGCGTGATCCGGGCATGCTCGGTGATGTAGCGTTCCACGGCCGCTTGGTCGTTGGGCAGATTGGCCACGGTCTCGGGCCGGGTCATCAGGTCGGCCAGATGCGGCGGCAGGATCGGACGCCCGGCGCCGGTCGCCTGCGAGACCGCGTCCGGGAACTTCGCCGGATGCGCGGTGGCGAGCGCGATCACCGGCGTGGCCGGGTCCTTGGCCAGGAGATGGCGCGCGGCCCGCACGCCGATGGCGCTGTGGGGATCGAGCACCTGGCCGGTGCGGCGGAAGGTGCCGGCGATCTCGTCGGCGACCGCGGTCTCGGGCACCGCGGCCGCGTCGAACTCATCGCGGACGGTGGCGAGCACGTCGGGGCTCAGCGTGAAGCCGCCCGACTGCTTCAGCCCGGCCATCAGGCGACCCAGGGCCGAGGCGTCGCGGTCGAGCGCCTCGAACAGAAGCCGCTCGAAATTCGAGGAAATCTGGATGTCCATCGAGGGCGAGGTGGTCGGCTGCACGCCGCGGGGCTCGTAGGCTCCGTGCTCCAGGGTCCGGGCCAGGATGTCGTTGGCGTTGGTGCCGATCATCAGCCGCTCGATCGGCAGGCCCATCTTCTTGGCCACCCAACCCGCGAGGATGTCGCCGAAATTGCCCGTCGGCACCGCGAACGACACCGGCCGATGCGGGGCGCCCAAGGCCACGGCAGCGGTAAAGTAGTAGACCGTCTGCGCGGCGACCCGAGCCCAGTTGATCGAGTTGACGCCCGAGAGCTTCACCGCGTCCGAGAAATCGGCGTGCTGGAACATCGCCTTCACGAGGTTCTGGCAATCGTCGAAATTACCGTCGACGGCCAGCGCGTGCACGTTCGGCGCGTTGATCGTCGTCATCTGCCGACGCTGCACCTCCGACACCCGCCCGTGCGGGAACAGAATGAACACGTCGACCTGATCGAGTCCCTTGAAGGCTTCGACCGCCGCCGACCCGGTATCGCCCGAGGTCGCCCCGACGATGGTGGCCCGCGCGCCCCGCTGGCGCAGCACGTAATCCATCAGCCGCCCGAGCAACTGCATCGCCACGTCCTTGAAGGCGAGCGTCGGGCCGTGGAAGAGTTCGAGCAGGAAGAGATTGTCGTCGAGCTGAGACAGCGGGCAGATCGCCGGGTGGCGAAAGCCCGAATAGGCGAGTTCGATCATGGCATCGAGCTCGGCATCCGGAATCTCGCCGTCGATGAGCGGGCGCAGCACCCGCTTGGCGACCTCGGCGTAGCGCATGCCCGCAAAGCCCGCGATCGCGTCGCGCGAAATCCGCGGCCAGCTCTGCGGCACGTAGAGGCCGCCGTCGCGGGCAAGCCCAGCCAGAAGGGCATCGGAAAAGCTGAGGGGCGCGGCGGCGCCGCGGGTCGAGACGTGCAGCAAGGGTGCCTCCGGGGAGGGCGCCCGTTTACACGATCGATTCCGCCGTGTCGAAAGGGGAGGGCGCGCTGCGCCCGCCCGTGTCGCCGCGGCCCGGGCCCCGGCGTTCGACGTGGCGCGAGCGAACCGACGCCCAGGACGCTCGACTCTCCGTCAGCCTTGTCGTCGGACCTCGGTGCGATCGCCCGAGGAAGCGCCAGGCAACCGACCCATTGCGGCCCCCGATCCACCACTGTCCTATCTTATGTTAACTGAAACTTATGTTGGTTCCGCGAGGGTCTGGCTCCCGTGCTTGTGGGCGGGCCATTCGCCGGGCAGCCCTCGCAGCTGCCTTACATCATCGCTTCAGGTGACTCCGATGCGCCTTATCACCAACCTCCGTGTCGTCACGAAACTGTTCTTCGTCTTCGCCGCCGTGATCGGCGCCGCCGGCATCGCCTCCCTCGTCAGCTGGCGCAGTCTCGGCACCATCGAGACGGCGAACCAGTGGCGCGATCATACCCATCAGGTGCTCGAACAGGTCGAGGCGCTCACCACCGCCATGGTCAATCAAGAGACCGGCCTGCGCGGCTTCCTGCTCGCCAACGATCCGGCCTTCCTCGCCCCCTACAAGGCCGGCGCGGGCCGGTACACCGAAACCCTCGCGCGGGTGCGGACGCTGGTGTCCGACAATCCCGAGCAGCTGCGGCGCCTGAACGAGCTCGACCAGCGCGCGCAGGAATGGCGCAACGGAATCGCCGAGCGGGAGATCGCGCTGATGCAGGACGAGCGCACCGTCGCCGAGGCGCGCGCGCTGGAGGCCTCCGGCGCCGGCAAGACCGCGATGGACGCCCTGCGGGCCAAGGCCGCCGAGATCGCCGGCATCGAGCGGTCGTTGCTGGCCGAGCGCGCCCGCACGGCGGAGGGGGCGGCGGCGGAATCGCGCGGGGCCGTCGTGATCGGCCTCGTCGCCATGTTCGCCGTGGCCGCCCTGGGACTGTTCCTGCTGAACTGGGCCGTCTCGGGCCCGATGCGGCGGATGACGGCGCTGATGGGCCGCCTCGCCCAGGGCGATGCCACCACCGAGATCCCCTACCAGGAGCGGCGCGACGAGATCGGCGCGATCGCCGGCGCCGTGCAGGTGTTCAAGGAGAACCTGATCCGTACCCGGGTGCTGGAGGAGGAGACCGCGCTCGCCCGCGCCTCCGCGGAGGAGCAGCGCAAGGCCGGCATGCGCCAGATGGCCGAGAGCTTCGAGCAGGCGGTCGGCGGGATCGTCTCCTCCTCGGCCACCGAGCTGCAGGCCACCGCCCGGAGCATGTCGGACACCGCGGGCGCGACGGCGCAGCAATCGAACGCCGCCGCCGCGGCCGCCGAGGAGGCCGCCACCAACGTCGAGACCGTCGCCGCCGCGGCTGAGGAACTCGGCGCCTCGGTGCTGGAGATCGGCCGGCAGGTCGCCGGCTCGACCGATCTGGCGCAGCGTGCGGCCAGCGAGGCGGATCAGACCGCCGCCCTCGTCCAGACCCTCAGCGGCGCCGTCGCCCGGATCGGCGACGTGGTCGGCCTGATCTCGAACATCGCGAGCCAGACCAACCTGCTCGCGCTCAACGCGACGATCGAGGCGGCCCGCGCCGGAGAGGCCGGCCGCGGCTTCGCGGTGGTCGCGACCGAGGTGAAGGAACTCGCCGGCCAGACCCCGCGGGCGACCGAGGAGATCGCGGGCCAGATCGGCCAGATCCAGGGCGCGACGGGACAGGCGGTCGAGGCCATCAGCGCGATCACCGCACGCATCCGCGAGATCAACGCGGTCGCCGCGACGATCGCCGCGGCGGTGGAGGAACAGGGCTCGGCCACGCAGGAGATCGTGCGCAACGTCGCCCAGGCCGCGAGCGGCACCGGCGAGGTCACCGGAAACATCGTCGGCGTGGCCCGGGCCTCCGAGACCACCGGCGCGGCCGCGACCCAGGTGCTCGCCTCCGCCTCCGAGCTGTCGCGCCAGTCCGAGCACCTCAACGCCGAGGTGGTCCGCTTCCTGGCGACGGTGCGGGCGGCCTGATCCCGCGCCGCTCGACCCCGCTCTCGCATCGGCCCGAGGACCGGACCCCGGCACTCGGGCCGATGCAAATCTTGGCACTTTTGGCGCTTTGGCTTGGTCCGAGGACCCGAATCCCCTTCTCGGGCCGAGGCTTCCGGCGCGGTGCAAGCCCCTTCCTCCGCTCCCGGGGAGACGCGATCCCGACGCCGTCAGCCGGCCCCGCGATCTACGGCCCCGTCTCCGGCTCCTGCAGGCGGCGCCACGCGAAGGCGCCGAAGACCGCGATCAGGCAGCCGGCGATGCCGAACCACGTGAAGGCATATTGCAGGTGGTTGTTGGGGAGATCGACCCTGAGCTGCCCGCCACGGGGCCAGCCGCCGGGATTCGGAGTCGCGTCCGCCTCGATCAGATAGGGGGCGAGCCCGCTCAGCCCGCGGGCGGCGCCGATGGCGGGGATGTCGCGGGTGAACCACGTATCGCGGGCCGGGTCGGATTCGGGCACGAACAACGTGCGCGCCTCGCTGCCCCGCAGCATGCCGGTCACCGCCGTCTCACCCGCCACCTGCCCGGCCGCCCGGTCCCGCGGGTTTCGCAGTTCGGTCGGCACGAAGCCGCGATTGACCAGGATCGTGGTGCCGTCGGCGCGCTGAAGCGGCGTCAGCACGTAAAACCCCTGAAGCGCCCGGCCCGGCTCGCCCGGGGCGAGGCCGTGAACCAGAGTTTCCTTGTCGTGGCGGAAGACGCCGCTCGCCCGCACCCGGCGGAACTCGTCGGCCGGCGGGTTCCAAGCCGCGAAGGGCGGGGGCGCGGCCGGCGGCTCGGCCCGGGACCGTTCGATGATGCGGGCGATCAGCGCTTCCTTCTCGCCCTTGCGAGCGAGCTGCCAGACACCGAGCCCGAGGAGGATGGCGAGGCACAGGCCGGCGGCGAGGCCCGGGGCGAGGAGGCGGCGCCAGCGGGCGGGGGTCCCGGCGGCCGGGATGGCGGATGGGCTCACGGGTCTGCTCCCGGCGCGTCCGGAGGGCATCGGTTCAGCCCTTCACGGAAAAAGGGCGGCTCGCGCCGCCCTTCGGAGAGGCCGCCCGCGCCCACGGCGCGGGACGGCGGATGGGGGGAGGGGCGGTCAGTGGGCTCCGCCGCCGACGCCGGCACCCCAGACGTAGATCGCGGCGAACAGGAACAGCCACACCACGTCGACGAAGTGCCAGTACCAGGCCGCGAACTCGAACCCGAGATGCTGCTTGGGGGTGAAGTCGCCCTGATAGGCGCGCAACAGGCAGACGGCGAGGAAGATGGTGCCGATGATGACGTGGGCGCCGTGGAAGCCCGTCGCCATGAAGAAGGTGGCCGAGTAGATCGAGCCCGAGAACCCGAAATGGGCGTGGGCGTATTCGTAGGCCTGGCAGGCCGAGAACAGGATGCCCAGGATGATCGTCAGCCACAGGCCCATCTTCAGGCCCTTGCGGTCGCCGTGCAGCAGGGCGTGGTGGGCCCAGGTGACCGTGGTGCCGGAGGTGAGCAGGATCAGGGTGTTGAGCAGCGGCAAGTGCCAGGGGTCGAACGCCTCGATGCCCTTGGGCGGCCAGACGCCGCCGGTGAACTCGACGCGGGTCGCCTGGATCGGGTCGGCGGTGTAGAGCGCGGCCTCGAAGAAGGCCCAGAACCACGCCACGAAGAACATCACCTCGGAGGCGATGAACATGATCATGCCGTAGCGGTGGTGCAGCTGGACGACGCGGGTGTGATCGCCGGAATTGGCTTCGTGGGTGACGTCGCGCCACCAGGACAGCATCGTGTAGAGCACGCCGAGGGTGCCGGCGCCGAACACGTAGGGGCCGATGGCGAGGCCGCCGGCGGAGAGGCCCTTCATCCAGAAGACGGCGCCGAACGCCATCAGGAACCCGGAGAACGCGCCGAGAAGGGGCCACGGGCTCGGATTGATGATGTGGTAGTCGTGGTTCTTGGCGTGCGCCCCGGCCATCGCAACTGGTCTCCCTTCGCCCCACCCGTCACCGTCTCGACGGTCGGGCTCTTGTCTTGCCTTTGAGGATCCGGCGGAGCCCGACCCCGGTGAAGCTCTATCGTGGCGCTCGCGCCGTTGTCACGCTTGAGCCCTCAGAAATTCGTCGTCGTCGCCCGCGGCTTCGGCCCTTCGGCCACCGGCGCCCCGTTCTTGGACGGGAAGTAGGTGTAGGAGAGGGTCATCTCCTCGAGATCGCCGACATCCGGGTCCTTGCGCAGGGCCGGATCGACGTAGAACACCAGCGGGAACTCGGCGGACTCGCCCGGCTGCAGCGTGTGCTCGTCGAAGCAGAAACACTGCACCTTGACGAAGTAGCTGCCCATCAAGTCCGGCTGGACGTTGAAGACCGCGATGCCCTTGGCGGGTTCCCGGCCGGCATTGGTGACCTTGAAGAACACGGTGGCGGTCCGGCCCGGCACCACGTCGACGCGGGTCTGCTCGGCCTGGAAGCGCCAGGGCAGGCCCTTGGCGACGTTGGTGTCGAAGCGGACCGAGAGCGGCGCCAGAGTCGCGTCGGCCGAGGCCTCGGCGGCGGCGCCCACCCGCGGCGTGCCGTTGAAGCCGGTCGCCTTGCAGAACATGTCGTAGAGCGGCGCCGACGCCAGAGCGAGGCCGCCCATGCCGAGCACCATCCCGGTGCAGGCCAGCACCGTCCAGCGGGTGCCGCGGGCGGCGTGGCGTCGCCTGTCGGATGCGTCCGTCATCGCAGGATCTCCCTAGAGCGGCCGCTGCAGGACCTGCGGTCCGAGCTTGGCGATCGTCAGGACGAAGAACAGGATCACCAGGGCGCCGAGCGTCAGGGCGATCGCCAGGGAACGCTTGCGGCGGGTCTTGGCCTCCTCCGCCGTCAGGGGCCGCACGCCTTCGGGAAGATCGTTCATGGCCGGCCTCACGCCGAGAACCCGCTCAGGGCGACCGCGCGGTAGAGGCCCAGCCCCTGCTCCGCGAGAAGCGCCGAGAACAGGAGGAACAGGTAGAGGATCGAGAAGGCGAACAGGCCCATCGCCGCCTTGCGCTCGGACTCGCCCTCGCGCAGCCGGTAGACCTGTACCGCGCCCGCCAGCATGCCGAGGCCGCCGACCATGCCGACCACGGCGTAGAGCCAGCCGCCGAAGCCCAGGGCCACCGGCACGAGGCCGAGGGGGGCGAGCAGCAGGGTGTAGGCGACGATCTGGCGACGGGTAGAATCCGGGCCGGCCACGTTGGGCATCATCGGGATGCCGGCGCGGGCGTATTCGCCGCTCTTGACCAGCGCCAGCGCCCAGAAATGGGGCGGCGTCCAGATGAAGATGATCGCGAACAGCACCAGCGACTCGATGCCGACATGGCCCGTCACAGCGGCCTGACCCACCACCGGGGGGAGGGCGCCGGCGGCGCCGCCGATGACGATGTTCTGCGCGGTCGCCCGCTTCAGCCACATCGAATAGATCACGGCGTAGAAGACGATCGTGAAGGCGAGGAGCCCCGCCGCGAGCCAGTTGGACGCGAGGCCGAGGATCAGCACCGAGCCGACCGAGAGCACGATGCCGAAGGCCAAAGCCTCGTCGGGGCGGATGCGCCCATCCGGGATCGGCCGCTTGGCGGTGCGGGTCATCAGGGCGTCGATATCGGCGTCCCACCACATGTTGAGGCAGCCGGAGGCGCCGGCGCCCACCGCGATCATCAGAAGCGAGATGGCGGCGATCACCGGATTCACGGTGGCGTGGGAGACCACCATACCGACGAGCGCGGTGAAGATCACCAGCACCATCACCCGCGGCTTCAGGAGCGCGAAGAAGTCGCGCACCTCACCACCGACGGCGGGGGCGAAGGACGCGGTCTCGGCGTCGGCGGTGAGGCTGTTCGACAGGCTCGTCATGGAAACCGTGATGATGGAAACCGTGATGGAAGCGCTCGGATTGCGCGCTCTTGCTTCGCGACCGGGGATCACGCCGTGGCGGCGCCGCCCTTTTCGGGACGCCGCCCGTTCTGCGCGGGCGGAGTCCGGGAAAGAGCGAGGACCGCCGGGGCGGTCCTCGCGATCCAGATGTTCGTCCCGCCTCAGTGGGCCGGTTCGTCGACGATCTTGGGCAGCGTCTCGAACTGGTGGAAGGGCGGGGGCGAGGACAGGGTCCACTCGAGGGTGGTGGCACCCTCACCCCACGGATTGTCCGCGGCGCGGGTCTTGGAGCGGAAGGCGAGGACGATGCCGATCACGAAGACCACCATGCCGAGGGCGAAGATGTGCCCGCCCAGCGTCGCGACCTTGTGCCAGCCCGCGAAGGCCTCCGGGTAGTCGGCGTAGCGACGCGGCATGCCGGCGAGACCCAGGAAGTGCATCGGGAAGAACAGGACGTTCGCGCCGATGAAGGCCAGCCAGAAGTGCAGCTTGCCTGCCCATTCCGGGATGACGTGGCCGGTCATCTTCGGGAACCAGTAGTAGACACCGGCGAAGATGATGAACACGGCGCCCAGCGAGAGCACGTAGTGGAAGTGCGCGACGACGTAGTAGGTGTCGTGCAGGTACTTATCGACCGAGGAGTTGGCGAGCACGACGCCGGTCACGCCGCCGACCGTGAACAGGAAGATGAAGCCCACCGCCCAGTGCATCGCCGCGGTGAAGCGGATCGAGCCACCCCACATCGTCGCGATCCAGGAGAAGATCTTCACGCCGGTCGGGACCGCGATCACCATCGTGGCGAACACGAAGTAGGACTGCGTCTGGAGCGACAGGCCGACGGTGTACATGTGGTGGGCCCACACGACGAAGCCGACGACGCCGATGGCGACCATGGCGTAGGCCATGGCGAGGTAACCGAAGACCGGCTTCTTCGAGAAGGTGGCGATGATGTGCGAGACGATGCCGAAGGCCGGCAGGATCATCACGTACACCTCGGGGTGACCGAAGAACCAGAACAGGTGCTGGTAGAGCACCGGATCGCCGCCGCCGGCCGGGTCGAAGAAGGTCGTGCCGAAGTTGCGGTCGGTGAGGAGCATCGTGATCGCACCGGCGAGGACCGGGAGCGACAGGAGCAGCAGGAAGGCGGTGACGAGCTCGGCCCAGGCGAAGAGCGGCATCTTGTGCAGCGTCATGCCGGGGGCGCGCATGTTGAGGATCGTGGTGATGAAGTTGATCGCGCCGAGGATCGAGCCCGCACCCGCGAGGTGGAGCGAGAAGATCGCGAAGTCGACCGCCGGGCCCGGATGGCCGGCCGCGGAGGACAGCGGCGGGTACACGGTCCAGCCGGTGCCGGCGCCGGACGCGCCCGGCGAGCCCTCGACGAAGAGCGAGCACAGGAGGCAGGCGAAGCCCGAGACCGTGAGCCAGAACGAGACGTTGTTCATCCGCGGGAAGGCCATGTCCGGCGCGCCGATCATCAGCGGGACGAACCAGTTTCCGAAGCCGCCGATGAGGGCCGGCATCACCATGAAGAACACCATGATGAGGCCGTGGCCGGTCACGAACACGTTGTAGGTGGCCGGGTTGGAGAAGTACTGGAGCCCGGGCTCCTCCATCTCCATGCGAATGCCGAACGAGAGGAACGCGCCGATGATGCCCGCCATGAAGGCGAACACGAGGTAGAGCGTGCCGATGTCCTTGTGGTTCGTGGACAGGAACCAGCGGGAGAAGAATGAGGGTTTGTGATCGTCGTGGGCGTCGTGCCCGGCATGTGCTGCGGCTGTAGCCATCGAATCTATGCCTTGCTCAGGGTTCTCTCGCCTCTGGCGAATGGTGGACCGGCCGGAGCGCCGCGCGGGGCTCCGGCCTCAGGGGAGCGTCAGCGGGCGTCCGCGAGGCGGGCGCCATTGTCGATCGCGGCGAACTTGGTCTTCGCCTCAGTGAGCCACTCGGCATAGGCCTGCTCGCTGACCACGCGCACGGTGATCGGCATGTAGGCATGGCGGGCGCCGCAGAGCTCGGAGCACTGGCCGTGATAGGTCCCCTCACGGTCGGCGCGGAACCACCACTGGTTCAGGCGGCCGGGGATCGCGTCGATCTTGCCGCCGAAGGACGGGATCGCCCAGGAGTGGATCACGTCGCCGGAGGTGACCTGCACCTTCACGATCTTGCCGACCGGCACGACCATGTCGTTGTCGGTGGCGAGGAGCTTGGGCTGCTTGTCCTCGTCGACGTTGGCGTCGAACGTGAAGCCGCCCTTGTCGCCCTCGGTCGGGTACTCGTAGGACCAGTACCAGGCGTGGCCGATCACCTTGACCATCACGTCGGCCTTCGGATCGGAGAGCTGCGTGCGCAGGGTCCGGAACGAGGGGATCGCGACGGCGACGAGGATGAGGACCGGGATGATGGTCCAGGCCACCTCGATCATCGTGTTGTGGGTGGTGCGCGAAGGCGTCGGGTTCGCCTTCTCGTTGAACTTGAAGATCACGTAGAGGATCAGCACCAGCACGAACAGCGAGATGCCGAACGCGAGCCAGTGCAGCCAATTCTCGAAGACGTGGAGGTGATGGGCCTCGGCCGTGACGGCCACCTGACGATCCATCTGCCACGGCACCGGCTGGCCGATGCCGGCCGCGAGAGCGGAAGAGGACGAGACGAGGAGGGCGCCGAGCGCGCCGGCCCCCCACGTCGACCGATGTTGCGCCTGCGTCGTCCGCATATCCCCGCCTGGCTCCCCTGAGGTCCGATTGATTTCTCTTCGCCCTTGAATCCGCGGACGGCGCCCGCAAATCCGTTACAAGGCCTCCCGCCTGTCGCGCGGGCTGTGCCCGCTCCGTCTTGACCGTGGTCTGCCGGAGGGGCGGTGGCGACGTAGAACCATACTGATCGTAAAACCGCAACCGCAACGGTGTCGCCGAGCGTCGCTTGGACGCGGGACAGATCCGGCGGGCGGCACCTTCGGCAAAGGATCGGGGACGGGCATGGCGCAGGGCGGATCGGACAGGGACGTCACGGCCTCACCCCCCTCGGTCCGGGTCGGCACCCTGGTGGTCGCCTACGACGCGCCCGAGCCCCGGCCCGACAGCCGCGCCCTCGCGGTCGAGATGCCGGTCAACGTCGTCTACGGCACGGTTCCCTACGCCGTGATGATGCTGACGCCCGCCGATCTCGAGGACTTCGCCTACGGTTTCAGCCTGACCGAGGGGGTGATCGAGTCGCCGGAGGAGATTCGCGGCGTCGCAGTGGAGGCCGGAGAGGGGGGCCTGCGCCTGCTCGTCGATCTCGCCCCGGGGCGCCTGCGCGAGCATCTTGCCCGCAAGCGCGCCATCAGCGGCCGCACCGGCTGCGGCGTCTGCGGGATCGAGGATCTGGCCGCCCTGCCGACCGCCAAGCCCCGCGCCGCGGATGCGCCGCGCCGGGGGCCGCGGGTCGGCCTCACGGCGATCCAGGCGGCGCTCACGGCCCTGTCGGACCGTCAGACCCTCAACCGCGAGACCCGGTCCGTCCACGCGGCGGGCTGGGCCCGGCTCGACGGGACGCTCACGGCGGTGCGCGAGGATGTCGGGCGCCACAACGCCCTCGACAAGCTGATCGGCGCGCTCCTGCGCGAGGGCGCGCGGCCGGACGAGGGCTTCCTCGTCATCACCAGCCGCTGCTCGTTCGAGATGGCGGAGAAGGCCGCGACCCTCGGCGCCTCGGTGCTGGTGGCGATCTCGGCGCCGACCTCGCTCGCCATCGAGCGGGCGCGCTGCCACGACATGACGCTCTGCGCCATCGCCCGCTCGGACACCCTGACGGTGTTCTCGGGCCGCGACCGCCTCGTTCTGGCGGGCGAGGAGGATTGATTTTCTTCAAGGAGGAGACCTCCTCGTCGAGCCCCCCCCGCGACGGCGGGGCGCTCGACGCCGCTGGAGGCAGGGGCGAGTGGGCCCGAGGCCCGCGGCGGCTTCAGTTCGCGCCGGCCTCGCCGGTGCCGCCGGGGACGATGGTGGCCCCGCCGATCACCCGCACCGGCTTGCGCGCCCCGTCCGTCGGCGGATCCTGCCAAGTCTTGTCCGCCGGCTTGGCAGCCGGCGCCGCCGATTCGGCGGTCCGGGCCGGTTCCGCGGACGGCGCCGGTTCCCCGGATCTCGGTGATTCGGCCCCCTTCGCCGTTCCCTGCTCGGAGGGCGCCGGACGATCGTCGGTCTTGGCCGCGGGCGTCACCGCGCGGGCCTCGGGCGCCTCGGCCGGACGCAGGCGCGGCTCCGGCGCGGGGGGCGACACCCGCGCCTCGGCGGGCTTCGGCGGCGCGGTCCGGACGGCCCGGCGCCCGGCCTCGGGGCGGGCGCCGGCCCCGGGGTTGAGGCCG
>NZ_CAKLBV010000077.1 GCF_920984675.1 Methylobacterium sp. Leaf118 | reverse complement strand
CACCGGCGACGCGCGCCAAGGCTCTCGCGCGACAGATCGAGCGCCTCGGCTTCTCATGTGCCATCACACCCGAAGAGCCAGTTTCTATTTAGGCGGGTCAGTTCCGGTCGTCGAGGGCCGGCGGTAGCGGCATGACCTCGATGCCTTCCTCGGCGAGTCTCCGCGCCTCGCCGAGGCTCGCCTCGCCGTAGATCGGCCGGCCCTCCGCCTCCCCGTAATGGATCGCCCGCGCCTCGTCCGCGAAGCGCTCGCCGACATGCTCGGCGGTCGAGACCACCTGCGCGCGCATCGCCCGCATGAAGGCCCGCAACTGCCGCTCCGGTTCGGCAAGCAGCGGGAGCGCGGTCGGCGCGGAGGGGGACGCGTCGGTCGGCGCAGGCCCGGCGGTAGCCGCGGACCCCGCGCGGTCGGTCCGCGCCACGGCCGGCGCCATCGGGGCCTTGGCCACGCGGGGCGAGTCGCAGAACGGGCAGGTCACGAGGCCGCGGGCCGCCTGCTCGTCATAGGCCGAGCCCGAGGGAAACCAGCTCTCGAAGGTGTGGCCCGCATCGCAGGCGAGGGAGAAGCGGATCATGACCCTTGAAGCCTCGGCGCAGGGACGGCGCCGCCGGTACGCGAAGGAGGCGGACGAATCAGGCGCGGCGCACCGTGAAGCTCCGCGCGTGGGACAGGGTGGGGATGCGTGCGCGGGCTTCCGTCACCCGAGCGAGGTCGATCTCGGCGAGGATGATCCCCGGCGCGTCGCCGTCGGCCTCCGCGAGGATGCGGCCCCAGGGATCGATGATGAGCGAGTGCCCGAAGGTCTCGCGCCCGTCCTCGTGCCGGCCGCCCTGCGCCGCTGAAATCATGAACGCGCCGGTCTCGATGGCGCGCGCCCGCTGGAGCACGTGCCAATGGGCCTCGCCGGTCTGCCGGGTGAAGCAGGCCGGCGCCGTCAGCACCTGGGCGCCCGCTTCGGCGAGCGCCCGGTAGAGGGCCGGGAAGCGTAGATCGTAGCAGATGGTGAGGCCGATGGCGGCGAGCGGCGTCGCCGCCACGATGGCGCAATCGCCGCCCGTATAGGTCGCCGATTCGCGCCAGCTCTCGCCGTTCGGCAGATCCACGTCGTAGAGGTGGAGCTTGTCGTAGGCCGCGTGGATCTGGCCGTCCGCGTCGATCAGGAAGGCCCGGTTGGCGATCTTGTCGCCCTCGCGGATGGCGAGTGAGCCGATCTGCAGGACGATGGTTTTCTCCCGCGCGACTTCGCGGAGCGCGGCGAGCGTCGCGTCCTGCTCCTGCGAGCCGACCTTGTCGAACAGGGCCGCGCGGTCGCGCTCGATCAGCGAGGTGGTCTCGGGGGTCTGGACATAGGCCGCCCCCGCCTCGGCGGCCTCGCGCACTGCCCGCACCGCGGTGTCGCGGTTGGCGGCCGGATCGCGCCCGCCGCGCATCTGCACGCAGGCGGCGACGAAGCGCCCGGAGGCGGCCTCGCTCATGCGGCGAGCAGCGTGTCGAGCCCGCCGGCGCGGTCGAGGGCGTAGAGGTCGTCGCAGCCGCCGATATGGCGGTCGCCGACGAAGATCTGCGGCACGCTGGTGCGCCCGCCGGCCTTCTGGAGCATCGCGGCGCGGGCGCCGGCGGTCTTCTCGATGTCGATTTCGGTGAAGGCGACACCCTTGTCGCGCAGCAGTGTCTTCGCCGCCGAGCAATAGGGGCACCAGGCCGTGGTGTAGATTGTGACCGGCTGCATGGTCCGTCGCGTGCCCGGGAGGGAGACTGCGTCCCATGCCCGGCATCCGCCCGCGCCGTCGCGGAGGCGATGGCCGGCGGAGCGCCCTGCGCGGAACTCCGAGCGGCCGATATAGGCGATCCGCGACGGCCTTCCTACTGCGGGGAAGTCACACGTCCCCGCGCATCGGCCTCAGGCCGCCAGCAGCTTCTCGACCTCGTTGACGAGTTCGCGCAGGTGGAACGGCTTGGACAGGACCTTCGCGTCCTTGGGAGCCTTCGAATCCGGGTTCAGCGCCACGGCCGCGAAGCCCGTGATGAACATCACCTTGATGTCCGGATCGAGCTCGGTGGCCCGGCGGGCCAGCTCGATGCCGTCCATCTCCGGCATGACGATGTCCGTCAGCAGGAGCTCGAACGGCTCCTCGCGCAGCCGGTTATAGGCGGAGAGGCCGTTGTCGAACGACAGCACGTCGTAGCCGGCGTTCTGCAACGCCTTGGCCAGGAACCGGCGCATGTCGTTGTCGTCTTCCGCTAGCAGGATCTTCATCGAATGGCGTCCCGGTGCCCATGCGCCTGAGGGAGTTCATTTCATAAAGCGGCGGCTTGGTAAACACGGGGTTAAGGGCGACCCGCCCCGGTCGGCCCGGACTGTCACCGTCGGCGGGGCGCCGACCAGTGGACAGGGCGGGTCCGCCGCACCAAAGTGGGGCGATGCCGCCACACCGTCACAGTCTGGTTTCCGCGTCTCGATGAACTCCCCCTCCTCCAACGGCCCCGAGGCGTTCGATCCGCCCTTCGTCGTGGACGAGCCGGTCCGGCATGCGATTCCCTTCGTGTTCAACACGCCCCATTCGGGCGCGGTCTATCCGCCGACCTTCCTCGGCGCCTCGCGCCTCGACGCCCTGACCCTGCGCCGATCCGAGGACGCCCATGTCGACCGGCTGTTCGCCGCGGTGGTGGGGCTCGGCGCGCCGCTGATGCGCGCGAACTTCCCCCGGGCCTATCTCGATCTCAACCGCGAGCCCTACGAACTCGACCCGCGGATGTTCCTGGGGCGCCTGCCCTCCTTCGCCAACACCCGCTCCATGCGGGTCGCCGGGGGGCTCGGCACGGTGCCGCGCATCGTCGCCGATGGCCAGGAGATCTACCGGGAGCGGTGGCCCGTCGAGGAGGCGGTGGCGCGCATCGAGACGCTCTACAAGCCCTACCACCGGACCCTGCGCGGCCTGATCCAGCGCACGGCCCGCAGTTTCGGCCGGGCCATCCTGATCGATTGCCACTCGATGCCCTCGACGAGCCTTGGCCGCGAGGATTCGGCCCAGGCGGATTTCGTCCTCGGCGACCGCTTCGGGACGAGTTGCGCCCCGGCCCTCACCGAGAGTTTCGAGCGCCGGCTGCGGGCGTTGGGCTACCGGGTGGTCCGCAACAAGCCTTACGCAGGCGGCTTCATCACCGAGCATTACGGGGAGCCGGGCCTCGGGCGCCACGCCCTGCAGATCGAGATCAACCGGGCGCTCTACATGAACGAGCAGTCGCTGGCGCTGACCGCGGGCTTTGCGCCGCTCAGCCAGCAACTGGCCACGGTGATCGCGGCGGTCGCGGCCGAGACGGTCGATTCCGCCTCGCCCCGGATGGCCGCCGAGTAGGCGCGCCCGCCGCGAGCGGCGCCGGCCCCTCGGCATCGCGTCCCCTATAGGGCAAGAAAAAAGGCCGTCCCGAAGGACGGCCCGAAGTCTAGGGAGGAAACGCCCAAGAAGGGCTACGGGACCGCGACGCCATCGCGATCTCGCAATGCACAAATCGCATCGCGGTGCACAAAAATCAAGGCCGGCAAGACCGATGCCGCCTGCGCCATGTGCATGCCCCGCGCGCGGCGTTGCATGGAACCCGATCAGGCCTCGCCGAGGAGCCGACGGATCTCGGCCTTCAGCGGCTCTGCCAGTTCGGGACGCTCGAGGCCGTAGGCGAGGTTGGCGGTGAGGAAGCCGAGCTTCGAGCCGGTGTCGTAGGTGCGGCCGTCGAAATGCATGCCGTAGAACTTCTGCTCCTCGGCCAAGCGGATCATCGCGTCCGTGAGCTGGATCTCGCCGCCCGCGCCGGTCTCGCCGCGCTCCAGGATCGAGAAGATTTCGGGCTGGAGGATGTAGCGGCCGGAGATGATGAAGTTCGACGGCGCGGTGCCGGCCTTGGGCTTCTCGACCATGCCGGTGATCTCGAAGCTCTGGCCGAAGGTCTCGCCGACGGCGACGATGCCGTATTGGTGGGTCTCCTCGGGCTTGACCTCCTCGACGGCGATGACGTTGCCGCCGTGCTGCTCGTAGGCCTTCAGCATCTGGCCCATGCAGCCGCGGCTCAGCATGTCGGGCAGCAGCACCGCGAACGGCTCGTCGCCGACGATCTCGCGGGCGCACCACACCGCGTGGCCGAGCCCGAGCGGCGCCTGCTGGCGGGTGAAGCTCGTCTGGCCGGCCTGGGGCAGATCCCGCTTCAGCTCCTCGTAGGCCGCCTGCTTGCCGCGCGCCTGAAGGGTGTGGTCGAGTTCGAAGGCGATGTCGAAATGGTCCTCGATCACGGCCTTGCCGCGGCCGGTGACGAAAATGAAATGCTCGATGCCCGCCTCGCGGGCCTCGTCCACGACATGCTGGACCACGGGCCGATCGACCACGGTCAACATCTCCTTGGGGACGGCTTTCGTCGCCGGCAGGAAGCGCGTGCCGAGGCCCGCGACGGGAAGGACGGCCTTGCGAATCGGTTTCATGTGGTGGGACCCGTGGATAGCGTGGTCGGGACGAACCCTGGTCGACGCAGGCTCCCATAGCACGGCCAGGGCCGGCCACAGCCCTGGTTGCGCCGGGCCGGATGGCCTTTTCGCGCTGAATCGGGTCAGAAGCGTCCCCGTAACGTGGTATTGTCCAATTGAGAGGGGGACGGCATGGCGGTTCTGGTCACGGGCGGGGCGGGCTATATCGGCAGCCACATGGTGCTGGCCCTGGTCGATGCCGGGCATGAGGAGGTCGTGGTCCTCGACGACCTCTCCACGGGATTCGACTGGGCCCTGCCGCCCGAGGTCCGCCTCGTCGTCGGCGACGTGGCGGATCAGGCGCTCGTCACCGAGACCATCCTGCGCCACCGGGTGGACGCGATCGCCCATTTTGCAGCCAAGATCGTGGTGCCGGAATCGGTCACCGATCCGCTGGGCTACTACCTCGGCAACACCGTCAAGACCCGGGCGCTGATCGAGACCGCGGCGCGCACGGGGGTCAAGCACTTCATCTTCTCCTCGACCGCCGCCGTCTACGGCGAGCCCGAGGTGGTGCCGGTGCCCGAGACCCTGACTACGAGCCCGATCAATCCCTACGGCCGCTCCAAGCTGATGAGCGAGTGGATGCTGGCCGACGCGGCCAAGGCCCACGGCTTCTCCTATGTCGTGCTCCGCTACTTCAACGTCGCCGGCGCCGACCCGCGCGGCCGCAGCGGCCAGTCGAGCCCGAATGCCACCCACCTGATCAAGGTGGCGACCCAGGCCGCGTTGGGCCAGCGCTCCCATCTCGACGTCTACGGCACCGACTACCCCACGCCCGACGGGTCCTGCCTGCGCGACTACATTCAGGTGTCGGACCTCGCCGAGGCGCATATGGTGGCTCTCGACCATCTGCGGGGCGGCGGCGAGAGCCTGACGCTGAATTGCGGCTACGGCCGCGGCTACTCGGTCCTGGAAGTCATCGAGGTGGTCAAGCGCGTCTCCGGCCGCGATTTCGAGGTGCGCCTGTCGCCCCGCCGTCCCGGTGATCCAGCCCAGATCGTAGCGGGCGCCGACCGCATCCGCGACCAGCTCGGCTGGACCCCGAAGCACGACGATCTCGACGCCATCGTCGGCCAGGCGCTCGCCTGGGAGGATGCCCTGGCGAAGCGCAACCACCGTTGACGCGGGTCCTCACCCTCGCCGCCTTCGCCGTCGTCGCCCACCTCGCTGTCCTCGGACCGGGGCGGGCGCAGGAGGGCGATTTCGGCGCCTTCGTCGAGGCTCTGCGCCCCGACGCGACGGCCCGCGGCGTCTCGCGAAAAACCTTCGAGGCGGCCTTCGCCGGGGTGAGCGGACCCGATCCGGAGGTGATCGCCCGCACCCGCCGCCAGGGCGAGTTCAGCCGGCCGGTCTGGGACTACCTCGTCGGCGCGGTCTCTCCCGGCCGCATCGCCAAGGGCCGGGCGCAGGCCGCGCGCCTCGCCACCACCCTCAAGGCCATCGAGGCGCGGACCGGCGTGCCGGGCCCCGTCATCCTCGCCTTCTGGGGCGTCGAGTCGGATTTCGGCGCGAGCGCGGGCAATCTCCCGACGGTGCGGTCGCTGGCGAGCCTCGCGAGCGTGCGCCACCGCGGCACTCTGTTCCGCGACGAGTTGCTCGCCGCGCTCCAGATCCTGGAAAAGGGCGATGTCGAGCCCGCCAAGATGGTCGGCTCCTGGGCCGGGGCCATGGGGCAGGTGCAGTTCCTGCCCTCGGTCTACCTGCGCGAGGCGGTCGATTTCGACGGCGACGGGCGGCGCGACATCTGGCGCTCGGAGGCGGATTCCCTGGCCTCCATCGCCCATTACCTGCGCTCGCTGGGCTGGAATCCGGGGGTGAGCTGGGGCTACGAGGTCCGGCTCCCGGACGGCTTCGACCTGACGCGCTACCGCGGGCCGCTCGCCGACTTCGCCGCCCGGGGCCTGCGCCGCACCGACGGCCAGCCGCTGCCGGCCAAGGGCGAGGCGAGCCTGTTCCTGCCCGGGGGGATCGGCGGGCCGGTCTTCCTCATCACCGAGAATTTCGAGGTGATCCGCGGCTACAACACCGCCGATTCCTACGCCCTCGCCATCGGCCATCTCGCCGACCGCCTCGCGGGGGCGCCCGCCCTCGCCGCGCCCTGGCCGAACAACGCCGCCCGCCTCGACGGGGCCGGTCTCAAGCGGCTCCAGCAGGGGCTCGCCCGCGAGGGGCTCTATGCCGGCGAGACCGACGGCCGGGCCGGGCCGAAGCTGCGGGAGGCGGTGCGCCAGTACCAGATCCGCGTGGGCCTGCCCGCGGACGGCTACGCCCGGCCCGCGCTGCTGGAGCGGCTGGACGGGACGGCGCGGCCGTGAGCGCCGCTGCGGCGACGGCGCCCCGCCCTCCAGGCGCGGGCCTTTAGACGCGCGCCGCCCGGCGCGCTATCCTGACTCTTTCGGGGCGGGCCGACCGGCCCCACCCAGGCCCGATCGAGGTTCCCGCATGGATCGTCGCCCGACCGATCGCCCCGCGCCGCTGGCGCTCGCCGCGATCCTCGGATGTCTTGCTTTTGCCGCCGCGGCCGTCGCGGTGCCTGGGCCCGCTCTGGCCCAGTGGGGCGACAGCTACGACCCGCCGCCGGCCGACCCCTATGCCGCGCCGCCGCCCCGCCGACGGGGATACCGGGACGACGGTTACGCCCGGCCTCCGGCGCGCCGTTACGTGCCGCAGCCGCAGCAGGAATCCCGCCAGTTCTTCTGGCCTTGGGAGGACCAGCCGCGCAGCCCGCCCCCGCCGCCCCCGAGCCAGGGACCCTCGCAGGCGGCCCCGGGCTATGCCCGTCCCCCGCGCGCCCGTCCCCCGGCCGCCGCGGCCCGGCCCGAGGAGGAGCGGGCCGCGCGCCGCCGCCGGCCGAGCCCGCCCCCCGCGGTGGCGCAGCCGCCCAAGCCCACCGTGCCGAAGGCCGAGCCGACCACCCGGGTCGCGATCTTCGGCGATTCGCTCGCGAATTATCTCGGCAAGGGCATCGACGACGCCTTCTCGGACAATGCCGACGTGGCCGTCCTCGACCGTTCCAAGGGCGACAGCGGCCTCGTGCGCCGGGACGTGGTGGATTGGGCCAAGGCCAGCGAGGATTTCCTCAAGGCCACGCCGAACCTGTCCTACGCGCTGATGATGGTCGGGGTGAACGACCGTCAGGCGATCCGCGAGGGGGACCAGAACTACGAGCCGCTCTCCGACTCGTGGCGCGAGATCTACGCCGCTCGGGTCGACGCGGTCGTCAAGGTTTTCGCCGAGCACAAGGTGCCGCTGATCTGGGTCGGCCTGCCGCCGGTGCGCAGCGAATCGCTGACCCGCGACTTCGCGGCGATCAACGATCTCGTCCGCGAGCGGGTCCAGAAGGCCGGCCAGAGCTATGTCGAGATCTGGCAGGGCTTCGTCGACGACCGCAACCGCTTCACGGTGTCCGGCCCCGATGTCGACGGGCAGGAGGCGCGGCTGCGCACCTCCGACGGCATCCACTTCACCAGCGCGGGCGCCCGCAAGGTCGCCCATTTCGCCGATGTCGAGCTGAAGCGGCTGATGGGCGTGAAGGGCGGCCTGCCCCCCGACCCGCCGCCGGCCGTCGCGGCCGTGCCGAGCGAGGGCGCGCCGGCGACCGGGTTCGACGACACCGCCGCCATCGACCGCAAGATCACCGCGATGCTGCCGAGCCTGCCCGAGCCGCCCGGCATCCCGAGCCTGCCGGTGAAGCCCGCGGCCGGGCCGGTGGTGCCGCTTGGCCGGGCCGAAACCTCCCCGGGCGGCACTCTGCTCACCGGCCGTCCCCATGAGGGGGATGCCACCGGCACCCGCGAGCGCAGCCTCCAGCGCGGCGCCGCGCCCCTGCCCCAGCCCGGCCGGGCCGACGATTTCCGCTGGCCGCCGGGGTAGCGCCCGGCGGTCTCACGGCGCCGGGCGCGCGTCCTCGGGCGGGGACACGAGGCCGGCGCCGAGGGCGATCCAGACGAGATGCGCATCCGTGCGCGCGCCGAGCTTGGCCCGGATGAGCGACAGGGTGTTCTGCACCGTCTTCGGACTGAGGCAGAGCGCTTCGGCCGCCGCCTGCGCCGTCGCTCCCCCCGCGACGAGCGCGAGGATCTCGACCTCGCGCGGGCTGAGCCGGTCGAGCGGGGCGCGCGCGTCCGCCACTTCGTCCTGGGCGATCGCCAGGGCGATGTCCGGGCTCATCGCCCGCTCGCCACGCAAGACCCCCGCCACCGCCGTCAGCAGCGCCTGCGGCGGGCTCGCCTTGCTGACATAGCCTGCGGCGCCCGCCGCGAAGGCCTGACGCGCCACGGCGGCGCCGGTGCGCATGCTGAACACGAGGAGGCGGGCCGCCCCGTCCCATTGGCGGATATGCCGGATCGCCTCGATCCCGCTCGGGCCGGGCAGCGACAGGTCGAGGATCGCGAGATCCGGCGCGTGCGCCTGATAGAGGCGATAGGCCTGCGCCGCCGTCCCGGCCTCCGCCACCACGGTCAGGCCCGGCTGGCGTTCGATCAGGCGGCGATAGCCTTCGCGGACCACGGGATGATCGTCGACGAGGAGGATGGTGGGCATCGCTCGCCTTAGCCAGGGATGGGGACGGTGGCGCAGGCCCGGATGCCGTTGCCGTTGTCCGTCAGGGAAAGCCCGCCGCCGAGGCTGGCGAGGCGTGCCCGGATGCCCGGAAGGCCGCGACCCGGCGCATCCGCCGCGCGGGCGGCCTCGCCGCCGCCATCGTCGTCGACGATCAGCGTGACCGATCCCGGGCCGGTCTCGCTCCGCCGAACCCGCAGGAAGACGTGGCGGGGTTGCCCGTGCCGCAGGGCGTTGGTGAGGAGTTCCTGGGCGATCCGGTAGAGGCCCGCGGCCGTCTCCGTGGGCAGGGTCCCGAGATCGCCCCCCAGATCGAGATGCAGGGCGGGGCCGGTGCGAAGGCGCGCTCGCCAATCCGCGACGAGGCCGCGCACGGCGCCGCCCAGGCCGATCCCGGCGAGATCCGGTAGTTCGAGCTGGGTCAGGGCGCCGCGCAGATTTCCGCGCATGGCGGCGATGACGGCCTCGATCCCCTCGGCATCCGCCCGCAGGTCCGGCCGATCCTCCGGGGCGGCGGTCGCGATGGCCATGGCGAGCGCACCCGCGGCGGCGAGGGACTGGCCGAACGCGTCGTGCAGGTCGCGGGCGAGGGCCGTCCGCTCGGCCTCCTGCACCTGAACCAGGCGCAGCACCAGATCGGCGCGCTCGCCCTCGATGCGGTCGAGACGGCCTGCCAGGAGGGTGGTCGCCGTCGCGATCCGGTCGAATTCCCGCGCGGCGAACCGGACAGCGGGGCCGGGCCCGCCGCCGTGCCGACCGCCTCCAACCCCTGCACGATGCGGCCGGCCGGTGCGACGAGGCGGGCGGCGGCGATCCATCCGAGCAGGGCGGTGGTCCCGGCCAGCGACACGGCGAGGCCGCCCGCGAAGCGTCCCTGCCGCCACGCCCGTCCCGCCGCGGCGGCGGAATCGGGCCAGGCTTCGACGCTCCCGAGGGTGCGGCCCCGGTAGACGATGGCGCGCACGAGCGGTTCCCCCCCGACGCCCGCCGCCAGGGCCGCGGCGAACCAGTCCGGGGCCGCACCGAGGCCGTCCCAATCGCCGCAGAGTCGGCGCGGCACCTCGGCGGCGAGGCGGATCTCGGCGCAGATGCCGGGCAAAAGCCGCAGGACCGAGGCCTCGGGCCCGGGATCGGCGACCGGCAGCGCCGCGGGTCCCACGCTGCCGAGCCCCGGCTGGCGCGCGAACTGGGCGGCGATCCGCTCGGCCGAGATCCCGGCTTCGTCGCGCAGGCCCGCGCGGACCTCCCAGACGGTCCAGCCGACGGCCCCGGCCAGGCAGAGCAGAGTGACCGAGAGGAGGCGCAGGGCGAGATGCGCGGGCAGGCTCATCGAGGACGACTCAAAGCGGGCATCGGCGGGTGGCGCGCGGGTGTGGCGCTCGCGGAAGTGGGCCCCCGGAACGCCGTCCGATGCAAGCGGTCGGCGGCGATGTCGGGAGGATTGCCCGGCTCCCGCCGGGACGGCCTCCCTGGGCGGACCCGGCCGGGGCGGCCAGGATCGGGGTCGCCCTCCGCTGGAGCCCGACCTGATGCCTCGCGCCCTCTCCCGCCGCGCCGTCCTGGCGCTCGGCGCTGCCCTGCCGCTCCTGCGGCCCGGCGCGGCGGCCGCCGCCTATCGGGTCGGTTCCGTCACGGTGACCCCGCTGCGGGACGGCCTCTTCCCGCTCCAGCCCGCCATGATCCCGGCCGCCGACAGCCCGGCCGGCCGCGCCCTCCTGACGGAGGCCGGGCTCCCGGCCCACGGTCCCTCGCCCGAGCCCGTCAACGCCTTCCTGATCCGGCGGGGCGCCCGAGCCTGGCTCCTCGACGCCGGCTGCGGCACGGTCCTCGGCCCGGGCTTCGACCGGGTGACGGCGGCGCTGGCGAGGGAGGGTATCTCCCCGGCTGGGGTCGAGACGGTGTGGCTGACCCATCTCCACGCCGACCATATCGGCGGCCTCCTCACGCCGGAGGGGCAAGCCCGCTTCCCCCATGCGGATCTCGTACTGCAGGACCGCGAGGCGGCGCTCTGGTCCGATCCCGCCGCGCGCGCCCGGGCGCCGGCCGCCCTGGCTCCGTTCTTCGACACGGCCGAGGCGGTGCTGGCCCGCTATGCCGGGCGGATCCGCCGGGTCTCGGGGGAGGCCGACCTCGCACCCGGCATCCGCTTCCTGCCCCTGCCGGGGCACACGCCGGGCCATGCGGGCCTGCTGATCGAGGACGGGGCGGAGCGGCTGCTGATCGGGGGCGACATCCTGCACTCCCGGATCCTGCAATTGCCGCATCCGGACTGGACGGTGATCTGGGACACCGACCCGGCGGCGGCGATCGCCACCCGCCGCCGCCTCCTCGACCGGGCCGTCATCGAAGACCTGACCCTCACCGGGATGCATCTCGACGTCCGCGGCCGGATCGAGCGGGCCGGATCGGGCTACCGGCTGATCCCGGTGTCCTGACGCCGCGGTGCGAGATCCGGCGTCCGCCTGCTCGGACTTTCATCAAGAGGGCCCAACGAAAAGGCCACCGCCGCGCGGCGATGGCCCTTTCGTCGGCTCCGAGCGCGTCGCTCAGCGCGGCAGGACGGTCGCGCCCATCAGGGCCTCGTCGATCGAGCGGGCGGCCTGACGGCCCTCGCGGATCGCCCAGACCACCAGGGACTGGCCCCGGCGCATGTCGCCGGCGACGTAGATCTTCGGGTTCGAGGTCCGGTAGTCCTCATCGTTGGCCGCGACGTTGCCGCGCTTGTCGACCGCCACGCCCGATTCCTCGACCAGGCCCTTCTGCACCGAGCCGGCGAAGCCGATCGCCATGAAGACGAGGTCGGCCGGCAGCACGAACTCGCTGCCCTCGATCGGCTGGCGGCGCTCGTCCACCCGGGCGCAGACCACGCCGGTGAGGCGTCCCTTGCGGTTGCCCTCGAGGCGCAGGGTCGCGGCCTGGAATTCGCGCTCGGCGCCCTCCGCCTGGCTCGAGGAGGTGCGCATCTTGGTCGGCCAGTAGGGCCACACCGTCAGCTTGTCCTCGCGCTCCGGCGGGCGCGGGCGGATGTCGAGCTGCGTGACCGAAAGCGCGCCCTGGCGGAACGACGTTCCGACGCAGTCGGAGGCCGTGTCGCCGCCGCCGATGACGACGACGTTCTTGCCGGCCGCCAGGATCGGCAGCTCGCCGTTGCCCGGCATCGGCTCGGCGCCGACCCGGCGGTTCGACTGCACGAGGAAGGGCATGGCGTAATGCACGCCCTCGAGCTCCTGGCCCGGGAGCTGCGGGTTGCGCGGGTCCTCGGCGCCGCCGCTGAACAGCACGGCGTCGAACTGGCTCGTCAGCTCCTCGAGGGGCACGGTGACCCCGATATTCGCCTTGTAGTGGAAGACGACGCCCTCGGCCTCCATCTGCTTCACGCGCCGGTCGATATGGCGCTTCTCCATCTTGAAGTCGGGGATGCCGTAGCGGAGCAGGCCGCCGGCCTTGGGCTCGCGCTCGTAGACATGCACCTCGTGGCCGACCCGGGCGAGCTGTTGGGCCGCGGCCATGCCGGCGGGGCCGGAGCCGATCACCGCCACGCGCTTGCCGGTGCGGGTCTCCGACGGCTCGGGCTTGACCCAGCCCATGTTCCAGGCCCGGTCCGCGATGGCCTGCTCGATCGTCTTGATGGCGACCGGCTGGTTCTCGAGGTTCAGGGTGCAGGCTTCCTCGCAGGGCGCGGGGCAGATGCGGCCGGTGAATTCCGGGAAGTTGTTGGTGGAGTGGAGGTTGCGCGCGGCCTCCTCCCAGTCCGACTGGAACACGAGGTCGTTCCAGTCCGGGATCTGGTTATGGACCGGGCAGCCGGTCGGCCCGTGGCAGAACGGGATGCCGCAATCCATGCACCGCGCCGCCTGCTTCGACAGATCGTGCTCGTCGAGCGGCAGCGTGAACTCGCGGAAGTGCCGCACCCGGTCGGCGGCGAGCTGATACTTCTGCTCCTGCCGGTCGTATTCGAGAAACCCGGTGACCTTGCCCATCGATCAGTCCAATCGCGCCGCTTTGCCTGTCGCGAGGTTCGTCCGTCGCACCGTGTCGTGCCGATCAATCAAGGCCGGAGCCAGTTCTCGATCGTCAGTCCGATGATCCGTTCGAACTCCCTCATGTTGTCCGTCACCAGAACGCTGCCATCGGCCAGCGCCTGAGCCCCGATGAGCAGGTCGTTTCCACCGATCGGTGTCCCGGCCCGCTCAAGCCCGAAGCGTTACCGCATAGGTCCGATCGAACGGCTCACGCCAGGGTTCGGTCGGGATCATCCGAGCATGGCCTCGATCTGCCGAGACAGTCGCTCCGAGCCTTTCCGTGCCGCACCGTAGCGAAGTTCCGCCGCGACGATGACACTCGTATAAATCCGCGCCTCGCCAACGCGATGGATCTGCTCAGCCACGCCTCCGCTCGGCGCCCGGACAAGGGCTGAGAGGATATTGGTGTCGAGCAGATACTGCATCTACAGCCGCACGTCGTCCGGCTGGGGGTCCGCGATCTCCGGCCAATCCTCATCGAGATGTTCGAGGCTGCCGAGAACCGCCAGGAGGGACCGTGCGGCGACCGGTTCCACGACGAGGCGGTCACCCTCGGTGCGAAGGATCGCTTCGTCCCCGCCCAGCATGAAGCCGGGCGGGATGTCGAGTCTTTGTCCTTCCGGCGTCCGGACGAGGCGGACGCGCACCGTCAGATCGCCCATCGCCGCTCCTATTCCGCCGCCACCGGCATCCGCGCCATCTCCATCTCGCGTAGCGCCCGGCGGTACTCGACTGGCATCACCTTGACGAAGGTGGTGCGGAAGTTCGCCCACTCGTCGAGGATCTGCTTGGCCTTCGGCGAGCCGGTATACTTGAGATGGTTCTTCAGGATCTGGCTCAGCCGCTCCTCGTCGTGGCCCGACATGTCGGCCAGGATGTCGACCCGTCCCTTGGTCTCCAGGTCGCCGTCCTGGTGGAAGCGGCGCATCAGGTCGTCCTCCTCCTCCACGGGCTCCAGATCGACCATCGAGAGGTTGCAGCGGTCGCGGAACGAGCCGTCCTCGTCGAGCACGTAGGCGATGCCGCCGGACATGCCCGCCGCGAAGTTGCGGCCGGTCACGCCGATCGAGACCACGACGCCACCGGTCATGTACTCGCAGCCATGGTCGCCCATGCCCTCGACCACCGCGATGGCGCCGGAATTCCGAACGGCGAAGCGCTCGCCCGCGGCACCGCGGATGTAGCACTCGCCCGCGATCGCCCCGTAGAGCACGGTGTTGCCGGCCATGATCGTGCGGGCGGGGGGCGCCTTCAGCGCCTCGCTCGGACGGATGATCAGCTTGCCGCCCGACAGGCCCTTGCCGACATAGTCGTTGCCGTGCCCGGTCAGGTTCACGGTGACGCCCGCCGCCAGCCACGCGCCGAAGCTCTGGCCGGCGGTGCCTGCGAGGTTCACCACGATGGTGTCGTCGGGCAGGCCGTCATGGCCGTGCACCTTGGCGACCGCGCCCGAGAGCATGGCGCCCGCCGCCCGGTCCGAGTTGCGGATCACGTCGGTGAGCACGACCGGCTCGCCGCCCTCGATGGCCGACTTCGCCCCCTCGATCAGGCGGCGGTCGAGCACCGTGTCGATCGGATGGTGCTGCGTCTCGACATGCCGGATCGCCACCTGCGGCCCGACATCCGGACGGTGGAACAGCTTCGAGAAGTCGAGGCCGCGGGCCTTCCAGTGCTCGATCGCCTCGCGCTTGTCGAGGAGATCCGAGCGGCCGATCAAGTCCTCGAGCCGGGTGAAGCCCATCGCCGCCATCAGCTCCCGCAGCTCTTCGGCCACGAAGAAGAAGTAGTTGACGACGTGCTCCGGCGTTCCCTTGAAGCGCTTGCGCAGCACCGGGTCCTGGGTCGCGACGCCGACCGGGCAGGTGTTGAGGTGGCACTTGCGCATCATGATGCAGCCCGCCGCGATGAGCGGTGCGGTCGAGAAGCCGATCTGGTCGGCGCCGAGCAGCACCGCGATCAGCACGTCCCGGCCGGTGCGGATGCCGCCATCGGCCTGGAGCGCCACGCGGCCGCGCAGGCCGTTGAGCACCAGCGTCTGCTGGGTCTCGGCCAGCCCCGTCTCCCAGGGACCGCCCGCATGCTTGATCGAGGTCAGCGGGGCCGCGCCGGTGCCGCCGTCGAACCCTGAGATCGTGATGTGGTCGGCGCGCGCCTTGGCGACGCCCGCCGCGACGGTGCCGACGCCGACCTCGGAGACGAGCTTGACCGAGATGTCGGCCGCCGGGTTCACGTTCTTCAGGTCGAAGATGAGCTGGGCCAGGTCTTCGATCGAGTAGATGTCGTGGTGCGGCGGCGGCGAGATCAGGCCGACGCCCGGCGTCGCGTAGCGGACCTTGGCGATCTTGGCGTCGACCTTGTGGCCGGGCAACTGGCCGCCCTCGCCGGGCTTGGCGCCCTGGGCGACCTTGATCTGGATCATGTCGCCGTTGACGAGGTACTCGGTCGTCACGCCGAAGCGGCCCGAGGCGACCTGCTTGATCGCCGAGCGGCGCGAGCGCCCGTCGGGTCCCGTCACGAAGCGGCGCGGCTCCTCGCCGCCCTCGCCCGAGTTCGAGCGACCGCCGAACGAGTTCATCGCGATGGCCAGCGTCTCGTGCGCCTCCTTCGAGATCGAGCCGTAGGACATGGCGCCGGTGGCGAACCGCTTCACGATCTCGACTGCCGGCTCCACCTGCGCGATGTCGATCGGCGCGCGGCCGAGATCGGCGGCGCTCTTGATCCGGAAGAGGCCGCGCAGGGTCTTGAGGTGGTTCTCCTGCTCGTTCACGAGCCGGGCGTATTCGCGGTAGCGCTCGGCCGCGCCGAGGCGCACCGCGTGCTGCAGCGTCGCCACGGTGTCGGGCGTCCAGGTATGGGTCTCGCCGCGCAGGCGATAGGCATACTCGCCGCCGACATCCAGCGCGTTGCGGTAGATCGGGGCGTCACCGAAGGCGTCGCGATGGCGCTCCGCCGTCTCGCGGGCGATTTCGGCCATGCCGATGCCGCCGATGGTGGTGGCGGTGCCGAAGAAGTCGCGGGCCACGAAGTCCGCGTTCAGGCCGATCGCGTCGAAGATCTGCGCGCCGCAATAGGATTGGTAGGTCGAGATGCCCATCTTGGACATGACCTTGAGCAGGCCCTTATCGATCGACTTGATGTACCGGTAGACGATCTCGTCCTCGGTGAGGTCCGGCGGGAACTCGCCCTTCATCGCGATCAGCGTCTCGAAGGCGAGGTAGGGGTTCACGGCCTCGGCGCCGTAGCCGGCGAGACAGGCGAAGTGATGCACCTCGCGCGGCTCGCCCGACTCGACCACGAGTCCGACCGAGGTACGCAGCCCCTTGCGGATCAGGTAGTTGTGCACGGCCGCGGTGGCGAGCAAAGCCGGGATCGGGATCCGGTCCGGCCCGACCGCGCGGTCCGACAGGATGATGATGTTGTAGCCGCCGCGCACCGCGACCTCGGCCCGGTCGCACAGGCGATCGAGGGCGCCCTCCATCGCCGCCGCGCCGGATTCGGCCGCGTAGGTGATGTCGAGGGTGCGGGTGTCGAAGCGGTCCTCGAAGTGGGAGATCGACCGGATTTTTTCCAAGTCGCCGTTCGTGAGGATCGGCTGACGGACCTCCAGGCGCTTACGCCGGGACGCCCCCTCCATATCCAAGAGATTCGGGCGCGGGCCGATGAACGAGACGAGGCTCATCACGGCCTCCTCGCGGATCGGGTCGATCGGCGGGTTGGTGACCTGCGCGAAGTTCTGCTTGAAGTAGGTGTAGAGGAGCTTCGGCCGGTCGGAGAGCGCCGAGAGGGGCGTGTCCGAACCCATCGAGCCCACGGCCTCCTGGCCGGTCACGGCCATGGGGGCCATGAGCAGCTTGAGGTCTTCCTGGGTGTAGCCGAAGGCCTGCTGGCGATCGAGCAGGGACACGTCCGTGCGCGAGGCCCGCGGCTGGATCGGGTGCAGTTCCTCCAGCACGATCTGGGTGTTCTTGACCCAGTCGGCATAGGGATGCGCGGAGGCCAGCTCGCCCTTGATCTCCTCGTCGGAGACGATGCGGCCCTTCTCGAGGTCGATCAGCAGCATCCGGCCCGGCTGAAGGCGCCAGGACTGGACGATCTTCTCGTCGGGGATCGGCAGCACGCCCATCTCGGAGGCGAGCACGACGAGGCCGTCATCGGTGACGATGTAGCGGGCCGGGCGCAGGCCGTTGCGGTCGAGGGTCGCGCCGATCTGGCGCCCGTCGGTGAAGGCGACGGCCGCCGGGCCGTCCCACGGCTCCATCAGGGCGGCGTGATACTCGTAGAAGGCGCGCCGCTCCTCGCTCATCAGCGGGTTGCCGGCCCAGGCCTCGGGGATGAGCATCATCATCGCGTGCGCCAGCGAGTAGCCGCCGGCCACGAGGAATTCGAGGGCGTTGTCGAAGCAGGCGGTGTCGGATTGCCCCTCGTAGGAGATCGGCCAGATCTTCGAGATGTCGTTGCCGAACAGCTCCGAATCGACGCTCGCCTGGCGCGCGGCCATCCAGTTCACGTTGCCGCGCAGCGTGTTGATCTCGCCGTTATGCGCGACCATCCGGTAGGGGTGCGACAGGCGCCAGGTCGGGAAGGTGTTGGTGGCGAAGCGCTGGTGCACGAGGGCCAGCGCCGAGACGAAGCGCGGGTCCTTGAGGTCGAGATAGTAGTGGCCGAGCTGGTGCACGAGCACCATGCCCTTGTAGACGATCGTCCGGCTCGACACCGAGACCGGATAGAACGCCATCAGCCGCGGGTCGCCGTAGCCGTAGACCTTCCCCGAGATCACCTTGCGGGCGATGTAGACTCGCCGCTCGAACGCGTCCTGATCGGAGATGCTGGCCGGGGTTCCGATGAAGAGCTGGCGGTGATGCGGCTCGGTTTCCTTGACCGCCTTGCCGAGATCGGTCGAATCGACTGGCACGTCGCGCCAGCCGAGCAGCGGCAGGCCCTCGTCGGCAAGCGTCTTCTCGACGATCCCCTCGATGATCGCCCGGGCGTCCGCTTCGCGCGGCATGAAGAACTGGCCGATGGCGTACCCGCCGGCGGGGGGCAGCTCGAAGCCGAGGCGCGAGCATTCCTCGGCGAAGAAGCCGTGCGGGATCTGGGTGAGGATGCCGCAGCCGTCGCCCATGGTCGGGTCGGCGCCGACCGCGCCGCGGTGGTCGATGTTCTCCAGGATCTTGAGACCCTGCTGGACGATGGCGTGGCTGCGCCGGTCGTGCATGTCGGCGACGAAGCCGACGCCGCAGGCGTCGCGCTCCTGGGCCGGGTCGTAGGCGCCCTGCGCCCGCGGCAGCGCCGGGTCGCGCACGATCATCGGGGCGGGGCCGGCCCGCGAGGGAGCGGTGGGCTCGGCGCCCGCCGGCAGCGACAGTTCAGACGGAATAAAGCTCATCGTCCGCACATCTCCGACCCTGCCCGCATGCGAGCATGTTTCATGCCCGAACACCGAGGGTGCCCGGGCCGCGCGCTTCACTACCAGTCGGGTTCTGTCGGGTTGTTCCTGCCGGAATCGCCCGCCGACCCGCGGGCTCGGGCGCCGGCTCGCTTCAGCCGGCGCTGGCCCGGTTCGCCTCGACGGTCACCGGTTTTTCGGCTCGTTCGGTCGTCACGTCGGTCACCCGATGGATCTCCAAAGCCCGCCCGACGGCCAAGCGCGACAGATGGGACAGTGTTGCTGTCCTATAATGGACGTTGCCAGATTTTAGGGCTTCCAGCAAGGGGCGCGCCGTCGCATTCGCAGGCCTTTTGAACCGCGCCTGAACATGGTCCCTTTTCCCGCCGCGCGGCCCTCGAGAGACCGTCCCTGTGAGAGCCGGACGGGCCGATCCGTATTGTCGCCCCATTCAGAGGCTTGAAACGCTCCGCCGGCACGGAGGGGAATGCGGGGAACGCGACTTCCCGTGGCGCCGGGAGACCTGCGATCAACAGCGGGCTCCCGGGCGCAGGCGTCTCTCATCCCGATCCCGCGAGGTCCGCATGACGTCGAGCCGTCCCGTCTCCGGTCGCGCCGCCGCGGCGGTTCTGCGGCGTGCCGCCGCCGCTGCGCTCCTCCTCGGGGCCGGCCTTCAGGGGGCGGCCGCGCAAGGCTATTCCTGGGGCTACGGTCCGGAGGACGTCTACGGATCCCCCCGCGGCGTCTACTACAACCGCGCCGAGGCGCTGCTGTCGCCGCGCGCCGTCGCCGACGGCCTGGAGGATCGCGGCTTCAGCGCAATCGCGCGTCCGCGCTTCGACGGGCGCGCCTATATCGTCGAGGCCACCAGCCCGCGCGGGGCGCGTCTTCGCCTCGTCATCGACGGCCGCGACGGCGCCGTGATCGGCCGCGAGGCGCTCGGCGCCCCCTACTACCCGAGCGTCCGCCCGCGGCCCGCGGCGCCGGGCTATGCCGCGGCGCCGGGCTATGGCTGGACGGAGGACGACGCCCGGTCCCGCCGCCAGCGCGAGGCCGAGCTGATCCTGCCGCCCGCCGACATCCCCTCCGTGCTGCCCTCGCCGCCGCCGCGCGCCGCGCCGCCCCAAGAAGGCCGGGCCCGGCCCGATCGCCCGAACCGGCAGGCCGCGCCCGCCCTGCCGCGGCAGGAGGACGCCAATCCCCTCGGCCTCAACCCCGAGGCCGGCGCCCGCCCCG
>NZ_CAKLBV010000076.1 GCF_920984675.1 Methylobacterium sp. Leaf118 | reverse complement strand
GGATTTGGGCTTCGCTCAAACGCCGCGCGGGCTTGCCTGATCCGGGCTCCGCTTTGATCAAGCGGAGCCCGGATCACCCGAGGAAAACGAGATGCAGCCGGCCGCCCGCCCGCTCCAGCACGGTGCAGGGCCGGTCGATCTTCAGCGAGGCGATCGACAGCCGCACCGTTTCGGGCAGGACGGCCGCGGGATCGACTTCAACATCGACGCCGTCGGCCGTCTCGTCCCAAATGAGACATCCGATCTTGGCCCGGCTCTCAAATGATGAAATCAATCCTACTGTGAAGGCATCTTGTAAGAATAAATCACGGTCGGCCTGCGACATGACTTGGCTCCGCGATTGCACCGCATTTGAGACATGAGTGTATGATTAAAGTTCCCGGTGCGCACGTGGTAAATTTGCAAAAATTGCCCAAAAAATTCGTTGCAAGTCGCTCGCCGTGGTGCGCAGCAACGAGTCGTTGCTTGTTCGTTCCGAGATCATCTTTGATCGTGGCCCGCCCCCCAACCCCGCGGCTGGCATTCGGCGAGGCCCCGTGGGCGGGCCCTCCCGGGGGCGCCTCCCGGGCGCCCTCGCCCGGCCGCCCGTGCCCGTCGGCCCCGCGCGCAGGCGGCCGATGGCGGAAAACCGGGGATCGGCACGCGCGAACGCCCCGGGAAGACCCGCGACGACTTGACCGGCCGGGGCGTGGCCTCCACCATCCCGCAGCGCGAAGACAAGGTATCCGAGGCGTGGCGACAGGCCGGTTGGCGAGCATCCCGTTCTTCAAGGAACCGGGTGTCGATCTCTCCCCCTACGAGATGCGCTGCCATTGGCGGCGGTTCGACGAGAACGAAACACTCGTCGACTACGACGACATCTCGACGGATGTGTACTTCCTCGCCATGGGCGAGGTGCGCATCCTCAACCGCTCGCAATCGGGCAAGGAAGTGATTCTCGGCGAGATGCGCGCGGGGGCCTTCTTCGGCGAACTCGCCGCCCTCGACGGGATCGGCCGCTCGGCCAACGTCACGGCGCTGACCCGCGGCGAGGTCTGCGTGGTGCCGGCCACGGTGTTCCGCCAGATCGTGTTCGCCTCGGAGCCCATCGCCGACCGCCTGTTCCGGCTGCTCGCCAAGCGGGTGCGCGAATTGAACACCCGGCTCATGGAGCACGCCCTTCTCGACCTGCGCCATCGCCTCTACGCCGAGCTCCTGCGCCTGTCCGTGCCGCGGGCCGGACAGGGGAGCGATCAGGCGGGCGAGCGCGTCGTGACGCCGCCGCCCTACCACCATGTGCTCGCCGCCCGCATCGGCTGCCGCCGCGAGCAGGTGACCCGCGAATTCACCGTGATGGCGGGCGAGGGCCTGATCGACCGCACCCGCGGCGCCCTGGTGATCCGCCGCCCCGACCTCCTGGAGGCCCGGGTGCAGGAGGCGTTGCGCGAGGACGCATGATATCGATCGCGGCCGAACGCCCTTGAGGTCCGACCCGAGCATCGTGCACGCGCCCCTTCCGCCCCCCGCCGCCCCGCTGCTGCGCCTCGCGCAGGTCACCAAGCGCTTCGCCGCGCACACGGCCGTCGACGCGGTCTCCCTCGATCTCGCGAGCGGGGAGTTTGTCTGCCTGCTCGGCCCCTCGGGCTGCGGCAAGAGCACCCTGCTGCGGCTGCTGGCCGGGTTCGAGACGCCCGATTCCGGCACGATCCACCTCGACGGGGCGGACCTGACCGCCCTGCCGCCGCACCGGCGGCCGGTGAACATGATGTTCCAGTCCTACGCGCTGTTCCCGCATCTGAGCGTGGCCGGCAATGTCGGCTACGGCCTCAAGGGCCTCGGCCTGAGCCGGGCGGCCCTGCAGGAGCGCGTCGGCGGGCTCCTGCAGCTCGTGCGCCTCGACGGGTTCGCCGCGCGCAAACCCGAGACCCTCTCGGGCGGCCAGCGCCAGCGGGTGGCGCTGGCCCGGGCGCTCGCCCGCGAGCCCCGGCTCCTGCTCCTCGACGAGCCCCTCAGCGCCCTCGACCGTGCCCTCCGCGAGGAGACGCAAGGGGAGTTGCGGGCGATCCAGCGGCGGCTCGGCACGAGCTTCGTCGTCGTGACCCACGATCCCGCGGAAGCGATGGCCCTCGCCGACCGGGTCGGCGTGATGGAGCGCGGGCGCCTCGTCCAGGTCGGGCCGGCGCGCACGCTCTACGAGCGCCCCGCGAGCCGCTTCGTCGCCGGCCTGCTCGGCGACGTGAACCTGATCGAGGGCCGGCTCGGACCGGCGGTGCCGGGGGCGGTTCGCAGCGTCGAGACGGCGCTCGGGCCGATCCGCGCCGGCGGGGAGGGCGAGGCGGGCGCCGCCGTGGTCGTCGCCATCCGCCCCGAGCGGCTCGGTATCGGCGGGGAGGGCGGGTCCGACGCGACAGAGCTGTCCGGCACGCTCGCCGAGGCGACCTTCCTGGGCGACCGCCTCCGCTACCGGGTCACGATGGCCGACGGCACCGTCCTGCGCGCCTCGGCCCCCCTGCCCATCACCGGCCCGGCGCCGTCCGTGGGCGCAGCGGTCACCGTCGCGATCCCCGCCGAGTCCGCCCGGATCCTGCCAGCATGAGGCCAACCGTGGCGCGCACGCTCGGGCGCGGCCTCGTGCGGGGGCTGCCGCTCCTGTGGCTGGCCCTGTTCTTCCTCGTGCCCTTCGCGGTGACGCTGAAGATCAGCTTCTCCTCGCCGGCCACCGCCCAGCCGCCTTACCTGCCGGTCCTCGACTGGCAGGGCGGGCTGGAGGGCTGGCGCGAGTTCCTGGAGGCGCTCGACTTCCAGAACTACCAGATGATCGCGAGCGACGCGCTCTACCGCGACGCCGCCCTGTCCTCGCTGGCCTATGCAGGGCTCGCCACCGCGATCCTGGTGCTCCTCGGCACGCCGACGGCCTACGCCATGGCCCGCGCCCCGGCCCGCCTCCAGCCAACCCTCGTGGCCCTGGTGATCGTGCCGTTCTGGACGAGCTTCCTGATCCGGGTCTACGCCTGGATCGCCATCCTGAAGCCCGAGGGGCTTCTCAACGCGGCCCTGCTGAAGCTCGGCCTCGTCTCCGCGCCCCTGGCGATCCTCGATACGCCCTACGGCGTGCTGATCGGGCTCGCTTACGCCTACCTGCCCTTCATGGTCCTGCCGCTCTACGCGGTGATGAGCCGCCTCGATCCGGCGCTCCGGGAGGCCGCGGCCGATCTCGGGGCCGGGCGGGCGCGGGTGTTCCTCACCGTGACGCTGCCGCTGGCCCTGCCCGGGCTCGCGGCCGGCGCCCTGCTGTGCTTCATCCCGATGGTCGGCGAGTTCATCATCCCGGACCTCCTCGGCGGCCCGGACACCCTGATGCTCGGGCGCGTGCTGTGGAGCGAGTTCTTCTCCAACCGCGACTGGCCGCTGGCCTCGGCGGTGGCGGTGCTGCTGCTCGTACTCGTGGTCGGCCCGGTGGTGCTGTTCCGCGAGGCGGAGCTGCGCCGGGAGGAGGCGGCCGAGGGCATGGGCAAGGGGGCGACGGGCAAAGGCGTCGGCACGGGAGGCGGACGGTGAGCCTGTTCGCCCGCGCCACCCTCGTCCTGGCGCTCGCCTTCCTCTACGCGCCGATCCTGGTGCTCGTCGCCTATTCCTTCAACGCGTCGAAGCTCGTGACCGTCTGGGGCGGCGTTTCGACCCGCTGGTACGGCGTGCTCTTCGCGGACGGGCCGCTCATCGCCGCCGCCCTCGTCTCGCTCAAGGTGGCGCTGCTCTCGGCCGCGATCGCCAGCGTGCTCGGCACCCTCGCCGCCCTCGCCCTCGACCGGCACGGACGCTTCGTCGGGCGCGGCGCCTATACGGGGCTCCTCTACGCCCCCATGGTGATGCCCGAGGTCATCACCGGCCTGTCCCTGCTCCTGCTCTTCGTCGGGATCGGGCTGGAGCGGGGCGTCGCCACCCTGGTGATCGCGCACGCGACCTTCGCCACCGGCTTCGTCGCCGTGGTGGTCGGCGCGCGGCTCAAAGGGTTCGACCGCACGCTGGAGGAGGCGGCGGCCGATCTCGGCGCGACGCCGGCCCGGGTCTTCACCGGGATTACCCTGCCGCTGATCGCGCCCTCGGTGGCGGCGGGTTTCCTCCTCGCCTTCACCCTCTCGCTCGACGATCTCGTCATCGCGAGCTTCGTCTCGGGCCCCGGCGCCACGACCCTGCCGATGCGGCTCTACAGCCAGGTGCGGCTCGGGGTGAGCCCCGAGATCAACGCCGCCTCGACGCTGATGATCGCCACCGTCGGCCTCGTGGTGCTGGCGGCCTCCTGGCTGACGGCGCGGCGGGGGCGGGGGGCCTAGCGGTCCGGCCCCGGCCGACGGCCCGCCCTCGCTTGGGCCATCGACGATGCGTCACCCTCATCGCCGATGGGAATCCGGCGGGCCCTCGCCTCACGCCCGCGGGGCCAGCACCTGCGCCCGGCGGGCCTCGAGGGTCTGCCAGACGAGGAGCGCGGGCAGGCCGAGGACGACGTCGGGAACGCGCTTGGCCAGCGACAGGGCGATGGCGGTGTCGGCATCGAGGCCGAACAGGGCGCCCACGAACACGAACCCGCCCTCCTGCACGCCGAGCCCGCTCGGGACCGGGAAGGCCGCCGACTTGATGGCCTGGGAGAGCGATTCCAGCACCAGCACCTCGGTCAGGCTCGCCTCGACCCCGATGCAGGCGAGCACGAGCCAGATCTCGGCGGCCCCCAGCAGCCAGGCGAGGCCGTGCAGGGCCACCGATTGCGCGAGAGGCCCGCGCCGGTCCCGCGCCCAGACCGCGTCGAGGGCCTCGCGGATCGATGGACCGGCGGGGGCCGAGGCGTCCGCCCCGTCGGGCTCGGCCGGCCGGAGGAGCCGGCGCAGGAGACCCGAGAGCCGCCGCTCCAGGCCCCGGGCGGAGCCGAAGCGCTGCAGGGCGAAGAAGGCCGCGACCGCGGCGACCGCGACCGCCGCCACCTCCACGGTCCAGCGGGCCAGCGTGGCGGCGGCCTCGCCGGGGAGACGCCAGAGCAGCCCGGCGCCGAGCCCGGTGAAGGCCACCTGGGTGGCGACCTGGATCAGCATGTCGGCGAGCAGCGAGGCCGCCGCGAGGCTGCCGGCCACGCCCCAAAAGGTGAGCAGGCGTCCGCCCACCACCTCGCCACCCACCGAGGCGACGGGCAGCAGCACGTTCACCCCCTCGCGCACGAAGCGCAGGATCACGAAGGCGCCGGTCTCGACGGGTTTGGCCCCGGTCGAGGATCTGGCCAAGGGGCCGGACAAGGGGCCGGACAAGGGGCCGGGCAAGGCGAGCCCGTCGAGGAGCCGCGCCCAGGCGAGGCCGCACAGCAGGATGATGAGCGCACGCACCACGACGATGCCGGCGAGCCCGGCCACGCCGATCCGGCCGAAGGCCGCCCCGATCGCCGACAGGTCGTTGGTGGCGACGAGCCATGTGCCGAGCGCGAGTCCGGCCAGCGTGCCGAGGAGCGGCAGGCGGCGCAGCAGCCACCGCCAGGGGCTCCGGGCGACCGGCGCGTCAGACATCGGAGGCCGGGGGCGCCGGCGCATCGAGGCGCAGGGTGTGCGGACCGAGGGCGTCGAGGGCCGGATCGAGCAGGAACACCCGGGCCCGGGCCAGGGAGGCCGGGGTCGCGACCGTGAGCATCCGCTTGGGGCAGGGGCCGAGGCATCCGGTGGCGACGACCTTCACCCTGCCGGCCCCCTTCCGGGCGCCTGCCACGCGGGCGCCGTCGCCGGCCTCCCGGGCGGCGGCCCGCTTCAGGGCCCGGCCGAGCCGCTTGCGGTCCACCCCCTGGCGCTTGGCGCATTTTCGGCAGACCAGCACCATCTCCGCGAAACCCGCCTTGGCCGTGCGGGCCTCGCCCGGTTGCTGCCGCCGTCCCACCGGTCCGCCTCCGAATTTCCGGAACATCCGAGCCTCGCCGGGGACAGCCCCCCGGGACGAAGCGCTAGAGTCCTGTGCCGCATGGACTTTTTCCGAAAGCCGAGGGCCCCGTCGCGGGTCGATGCTCTATCGCAGCGCAAGCCCCCGGAGCAATCCTGGCGGATCGCCGCGCCTTAAAAAGGGCCGAAAAGAACGAGACCTGAGCCATGCCTTCCCCGGTCGCCGTGCGACGGCGCCGGATGGCGTGCCCCACCCGGCAGCGGATCCCGCGAGGACCCCTTTCGATGAGTTCGGACGAGATCAAGCAGGAGACGAAGGTCCGTCCGGCTCCGAGCATCCAGTCGCTCGTCGAGCTGGCCCGGCGCTCCGTGCCGGATCTGCGCCGCAACGCCGAGACGATCGAGCCGGTGCCTGCGCGCCGGGGCAAGGCCCTGGTCGGGCGCTTGCGCCGGACCCTGGACTGGACCCGGCTCCCGGGCCTCAAGCCCCGGGAGCAGCGTCGGCCCCAGCGCCTCGTGGTCCGGCTGATCCGGGGCTACGGCCTGTTCGCGGTGCTGCCGACGGCGATCGTGGGGCTGTACGTCTTCGCGCTGGCCACGCCGCAATACGTCGCCGAGTCCCAGTTCACCGTGCGCGGCAACCTGGAGCCGATGGCCAATACCTCCCTCGGCCTCTATCAAGAGTTGATCCAGAAGCATAACAGCCAGGACAGCTTCATCCTGCGCGACTTCATCCAGAGCCGCACGCTGGTGGAGGCGATCGACACCAAGCTCAACATCCGGGCGATGTTCTCGCGGGACGACATCGACTTCTGGGCCCGCTACGACACCGAGCAACCGGTCGAGAAGCTGGTGCGCTACTGGCGCCGCCACGTCTCGCCCCATATCGACGTCGTGTCCGGCGTGATCCGCCTCACCGTGCGGGCCTTCACGCCCGAGGACGCCGTGGCGATCTCCAAGGAGGTGATCGCCCGCTCCGAGGCCCTGATCAACGAGATCTCCCGTCGCGCCCAGGACGACATGCTGACTCAGGCGCAGAAGGAGGTCGAGAAGGCGGGCGAGCGGCTGAAGCGGGCCCGCATGTCGATGCAGGAATTCCGCAACCGCTGGGGCATCATCGATCCGATCGAGTCCGCCCAGGCGACGATGACGACCATCGAGCTGCTGCGCAAAGACAAGATCAAGGCCGAGAACGACCTGCGCGTGATGCGCGATTCGCGGCTCGACGAGAAGTCCCGCGGGATCCAGGTGCTCGTCTCCACCGTCGCGGCGATCGACGGGCAGATGAAGGACCTGCAGAACCGTCTCACCAACGACGGGCTCATCGTCGACGCCTCGCACAACCTGACCCAGGCCCTGCTCGAATACGAGGGCCTGATGGTCGAGCAGACGGTCGCCGAGAAGCTCAACGCCTCGATGATCCTGATCTTCGACCGGGCCCGGGTCGCGGCCTCCAAGCAGCAGATCTTCCTGGCGACCTACGTGCCGCCGCTGCTGCCGACCTATTCGGCCTACCCGCTGCCCTACACCACCGTGGCGGTGGCCCTGTTCCTGTTCACCATGCTCTGGAGTTCGGTCTCCCTGATCGGCGCGGCGGTCAACGACAACCGGCTGTAACGCCCGCGCCCCGATCGGCGCGGCCCGGCGGGCGGGTCCCGCGCCGCCGCCGCGATCGACGGGCCCGCACGGGCGCACCGGGCCCGGCGCGACGGCTTTTGCCCCTCCCACGACTTTGGCGACCATGACGGATTTCTCAGACCTCGTTGCCCGCGCCGTCAGTCCGGAGATGAGCCGGGAGGAGCGGGAACAGGTCTACACCGTGGTCCGGCAGGCGGTGCAGCGCCTCCAGACCCGCGAGAGCCTCGAGCCGGACGATCCTCGCCTGCTGCTGCAGCGTCACCTGATCGAGGAATCGATCCGCGACTGCGAGTTCGACATCGCCCGCTTCCTGACCCTGCGGAAGATCCAGCAGGCCCGCGCCGCGCAGGACGCCGAATACGAGGCGCAGTTCGCTCCCAAGGGGCGGTGACGCCGCCCCGGGCGGGGCTCCGGCGCCGGCTGGACGAACCCGCGCCCGGCCCCAGATGGACGGGCGCGTCTTTCAATCCACCCGCCGCCCCATCCGCGAGCCCTTCCGATGACGGCCGACCCTGCCGACCGCCCGCCCCTCGACGACGCGACCCTCGCTTTCGCGGCCCGCGTCTTCCAGTACGCCCGGATGGGCCATGCCGGGGAACTGGCCGAGCTGTTCGCCCAGGGCCTGCCGGCGAACCTGCGCAACGACAAGGGCGACAGCCTCCTGATGCTCGCCGCCTATAACGGCCAGGCGGAGACCGCGCGGGAGATCCTGGAGGCCGGCGGCGACCCGGAACTCGCCAACGACCGCGGCCAGACCCCGCTCGCGGGCGCCGCCTTCAAGGGCGATGCCGCCATGGTCCGGCTGCTGCTCGATCGCGGGGCGCAGGTCGACGGCACCGGCGGTGGAGCGGGCGACGGGGCGGGCGACGGCACCCGCACGGCCCTGATGATCGCCGCGATGTTCGACCGCACGGAGATCGTGGCGCTGCTGCTGGAGCGCGGCGCCGACCCGGCCCGGCGCGACGCCGCGGGGCTGAGCGCCGCCGATCTGGCCCGGCAGATGGGGGCCGCGGCGACGCCGGGCCAGTTGGAGCCGGCGGAGGGCTGATCCGTTCGCCGGGCCGTGCGTTGTGTCGGAGCGGGCCGGGCGACGGGCGCGGCCGGGGAGGGATGCCATGCCGGAGGCGGTCGGAGCGATCGACCAGGGCACCACGAGCACGCGCTTCATCGTGTTCGACCGGTCCGGCGCGATCCTGGGACAGGCCCAGCGCGAGCACGAGCAGATTTTCCCGCGGGCGGGATGGGTCGAGCACGATCCACGCGAGATCTGGCGCAACACCCGCACCGTCCTGCGCGAGGGGCTGGTCCGGGCCGGGCTGGAGCCCTCGGATCTCGCCGGAATCGGCATCACCAACCAGCGCGAGACCGCGCTCCTGTGGGACGCCAGCACCGGGGAGCCGCTCCACAACGCCCTCGTCTGGCAGGACACCCGCACCGACCGCCACGTCGCCGCGCTCGCCCGGGACGGGGGCCGCGACCGCTTCCGCGCCCTCACCGGCCTGCCGCTGGCGAGCTACTTCTCCGCCTCCAAGCTGGCCTGGCTGCTCGACCACGTCGAGGATGCCCGCGCCATGGCCGAGGACGGGCGGGCCCTGTTCGGCACGGTCGATTCCTGGCTGGTCTGGAACCTGACCGGCGGCGAGGAGGGCGGCCTGCACGTCACCGACGTGACCAATGCCAGCCGCACCCAGCTCATGTCCCTCGAAACCCTCGACTGGGACGAGGGCATGCTCGGCGTCTTCGGCATCCCCCGGGCGGTGCTGCCGCGGATCGTCTCGTCCAGCGGCCTCGTCGGCGTGACCCGCGATCCCTTCCCCGGCGTGCCGGTGGCCGGCATCCTCGGCGACCAGCAGGCGGCCCTGTTCGGCCAGACCTGCTTCGAGCCCGGCGAGGGCAAGAACACCTACGGCACCGGCTCCTTCGCCCTGATGAACACGGGGGCCGAGCGGGTCGCCTCGGCGGCCGGCCTCGTCACCACCGTGGCCTACCGGATCGGCGACGGGCCGCCGGCCTACGCGCTGGAAGGCTCCATCGCCATCACCGGCGCGCTGGTGCAGTGGCTGCGCGACAATCTCGGGCTGATCCGCGAGTCCTCGGAGGTCGAGGCCCTGGCCCGCAGCGTCGAGGACAATGGCGGCGTCTACGTCGTGCCCGCCTTCTCGGGCCTGTTCGCCCCGCATTGGCGCGACGACGCCCGCGGGCTGATCATCGGGCTCACCCGCTACGCCAATCGCGGCCACATCGCCCGGGCGAGCCTGGAGGCCACCGCCTACCAGACCCGCGAGGTGCTGGAGGCGATGGAGCGCGATTCCGGCATCACCCTCGCCGAGCTGCGCTGCGACGGCGGCATGGTGGTCAACGACCTGCTGATGCAGTTCCAGGCCGACATCCTCGACCGTCCGACCCTGCGGCCGAAGGTGTTCGAGACTACGGCGCTCGGGGCGGCCTATGCGGCGGGCCTCGCCACCGGATTCTGGGGCGGCCTGTCCGACCTCAAGGACAATTGGGCGGTGGACCGGCGCTGGCATCCGCGCCTCGACGCGGACCGGCGCGCCGCCCTGTTCGCCGGCTGGAGCCGGGCGGTGGAGCGGTCGTTCGGATGGGCGGAGGACGAGGCATGAGACGCGGGCGGACGACGGCGACGGCCCTTCTGGCGATGACGATGCTGTGCGGACCCTGGCGCGGCGCCGACGCCGCGCCCCAGGCCTATCCGGGCCAGCGCGAGGGCGACCTCGTGGTGCCGGATTTCCGCCTCGCGAGCGGCGAGAGCCTGCCGCAGGCCAAGCTCCACTACACGACCCTCGGCACGCCGCATCGCGGCGCCGACGGGGCGATCGACAACGCGGTGCTGGTCCTGCACGGCACGACCGGAACCGGGAAGAGCTTCCTGATCCCGACCCTCGGCCCCGAGCTGTTCGGGGAGGGCGCGCCGCTCGACGCGCGGCACTGGTACGTGATCCTGCCCGACGGGCTCGGCCGCGGCGGCTCCTCGAAGCCCTCGGACGGGCTGAAGGCGCGCTTCCCCCGCTACGGCTACGGCGACGTCGTCGAGGGCCAGCACCGGGTGGTCGAGAGCCTCGGCGTCAAGCGCCTGCGCCTCGTGCTCGGCACCTCCATGGGCGGGATGCAGGCCTGGATGTGGGGCATCCGCCATCCGGGCGCGATGGACCTGATCATGGCCGTGGCGAGCCAGCCGATCCCGGTGAGCGGGCGCAACGCCCTGTGGCGGCGCCTGCTGATCGAGGGCATCCGCTCCGATCCCGACTGGAAGGGCGGCGACTATGTCGAGCCGCCGCGGCGCTTCGAGCACATCCTGCCGATCTTCAACATCATGACCGAGAGCGTGCTCGGCCTCCAGAAGCAGGCGCCGACGCGGGCGGCCGCGGACGCGGCCTACGACCAGATGATCGCCGGCTACGAGCGGAAGGCCGACGCCAACGACTGGCTCTACTGGTTCGATTCCTCCTACGACTACGATCCCTTCCCCGATCTCGGGGCCATCACCGCCAAGGTGCTTGCGGTGAATTTCGCCGACGACGAATTGAACCCGCCCCAGCTCGACGTGATGAATTCCGCGCTGGCGAAGGTGAAGGACGGCCGCTTCGTGCTGGTGCCGACCTCGCCCGAGACCCACGGCCACCAGTCCCTGCGCTATGCCGGACTGTGGAAGGGCTACCTCGCCGAGTTCCTGGGACGCCCCGACGCGGCGACCCGAGGGCCGAACTCGGCGGAAGGGCCGAACTCGGCGGAGAGACCTGCCCCGCGCTGAGCGGGCCCGGCCCGGCTCGACGGTCCGGTGCGGCATCGTCTTTTCCCCGAAAGCCGGCCGCCCCACACGGGCCGAGGCACTCGCCGGCGTTCAGGCTGGGAGACGCCGAACCAGGCCCGTCGGGACGAGACCGTTCTCGCGGCGGCCGCTCGCATGACTGCGAGCGTTACCGCATCAAATGTTAGAGGTTTACGCTTCGTATTTGAGTGATCACGGAGAAGTGCCCTGTCCTCGCTCAGCCGTCACGGCCCTCTTCCGCATCGACAACTCTAACGAAACGGAAAATTTACCGTTCAAAGCCTGAATCTGGTCCCGGAATTGTTTTCGCACTCGACCGGATCCCCCCATGCGCGTCTCCCTCAAAGCGGCCCTGGCGGGCTCGTTCAGCCTGCTCGCCGTCGTCGCGGCGATCCAGGGCGGCCTCAGCATCGCGAAACTGTCGGCCATCAACGGCGAGGTGCGCGCGATCGCCGACAACTGGCTGCCCTCGGTCGGCCTCATCGGCGACATCAGCACGGCGACCCGCGACGAGCGGGTGAAGACCTACCGCTACGTCGCCACCTCGGACACGCCGCAGCTGCTGACGGACAACGAGAAGAGCGTGCGGGCGAGCCAGAAGGCCCTGGCCGACCTGCGCAAGGCCTACGAGCCCCTGATCGCCTCGCCCGAGGAGCGGGCGGTCTACGAGCGCTTCTCCGCCACCTGGGCCACCTACATGCGGCAGGTCGAGGAGATCGTCGGCCTGATGCAGGCCGGGCGCAGGGCCGAGGCGCTGACGCTGCTGGCCGGCGCCGACACCCTCAAGCTGGCCCAGGACTCCACCAAGGCGCTGCAGGAGAACCTCGCCCTGAACAAGCGGGGCGCCAAGGACAGCGTCGACCACGCCGTCGGCAGCGCGGATTCCGCCACCCTGACCGCCTGGATCGCCATGGCGGTGACCCTGCTCTCGGCCCTCCTGGCCGCCCTGTTCGGCTGGCTCGGCATCTCGCGGCCGATCGAGGGGATGACCGGGGCGATGGGGCGGCTCGCGGCGGGGGATGCCACGATCGCGGTGCCGGGCCGGGGCCGGAGCGACGAGATCGGGGCGATGTCGGCGGCCGTGCAGGTGTTCAAGGAGAACCTGATCCGGGCCCGCGCCCTGGAGGAGGAGACGGCCCTCGCCCGCGCCGGGGCCGAGGCCCAGCGCAAGGCCGCCGCCCGCGACATGGCCGACGCCTTCGAGCGCGCCGTCGGCGGCGTCGTCGGCGGCCTGTCCGCCGCCGCCACCGAACTCCAGGCCACGGCGCAGCAGATGACCGCCACCGCGGCCCAGACCGCGAACCAGTCCGGCACCGTGGCGGCGGCGGCGCAGGAGGCCGCCACCAATGTCGGCACCGTCGCGGCGGCGGCCGAACAGCTCGGCGCGTCGGTCCAGGAGATCGGACGCCAGGTCGACGGCTCGGCGGCGATGGCCCAGGCCGCGGTGAGCGAGGCCGGGCAGACCGCGGCCCTGGTGCGCGACCTCTCGGACGCCGCCTCCCGGATCGGCGACGTGGTGGCGATGATCGCCACCATCGCCGGACAGACCAACTTGCTGGCGCTCAACGCGACGATCGAGGCGGCGCGGGCCGGCGAGGCCGGTCGCGGCTTCGCGGTGGTCGCCGCCGAGGTCAAGGAACTCGCCAACCAGACCGCCCGGGCCACCGACGAGATCTCGAGCCAGATCGGCCGGATCCAGGCCTCGACCGGTCAGGCGGTCCAGGCCATCGACGGGATCGCGGGCCGCATCCGCGAGATCAGCGGCGTGGCGACCTCGATCGCCGCGGCGGTGGAGGAGCAGGGGGCGGCGACCCAGGAGATCGTGCGCAACGTCGCCCAGGCGGCCGGCGGCACGGGCGCCGTGACCGCCAACATCGCCGGCGTCGCGCAGGCGGCGGAGGAGACCGGGGCGGCCTCGGCCCAGGTTCTCGCTTCGGCGAGCGAATTGTCGCGCCAGTCCGAGCATCTCGGGGCGGAGGTCGCCCGCTTCCTCGGCGACGTGCGGGCCGCCTGAGCCCCGGCGGCGCGGCCGGCTCCCGATCGGCCGAAGCCGGTCAGGGCCGGCCCGGCGCCGCGTCCCGCACGGCCGCCCGCAGGGCCGCGAGCAGCTCCCCCTCGATCAGCAGGGCGGAGCCGTAGTGGAACTCGATGTCGAAGGCGTGCCGCGAGTTCATCGACAGCGAGGCGCTCTGCATGGCGACGAGCCGGCCCGCCTCGTCGAACAGGCCCGAGCCCGATCCGCCATAGCCGTCGTTGCAATCGTGGCGGGCGCGGCGGATGCCGCCCTCCGTCGGCGCGTCGATCCGGTGGATCGCGCAGGTCTCCAGGCTGCTGTCGCCGCGGTAATTCCCGTGCCCCGCGGGCGAGACGATGGTGACCGGGAGGGTGAGGTCGCCGGCCGGCAGGTCCGGGGCGGCCTCCGGGAGGGGCTGGGCCGGGGCCTCCGCCGGCTGCGCGAGGCGCAGGAGCGCCCAGTCGTCGGTGATGTGCAGGCGCTGCGCGTCCGGCGCCACCCCGAGGCGCAAGCTCTCGATCACGAAATCGTAGTTGCGCCCGCCGATCTGGAAGTAACAATCCGAGACCAGGCGCGTCGTTTCGAGCTGACGGTTGCGGAAGTTGTGGGCGTTGAGCATCACGAGGCTCGGCGCGCCGATCAGCCAGGCGGCGGCGGCCTTGCGGGGCACGCCGTCGGCCCGCCGGCACCAGAGGACCCCCGCGCCCGAATAGCGCAGGTGGTCGGCCGCGGTCAGGTCGCGGCGCCCGTCCCGGGGATAGAGCGCGCCGGTCACGGACACGTCGCCCGTGCCGGAGGCCGGCCCGGCGAGCCCGGCGAGGAGGCATCCGATCCCGAGGCGCCGCGCCAGAAAAGCGGTCCCTGCCATCGCCCTCGCCTCCCCACCGCCTCGGGCCGCTTCGACGAGAGCCCGTTGCGGATAGTGGTGGCGCGCGGGCCCGATCCGGTCAAGGCGACCCGATGACCTGCCGGACAGCAATCTTAGGTTTGCCTTATGCTCCCGCCAACAAATGTCGGACCGACTAAAGACATTGCGTCCAATAAAGTCCTAGAAAATATAGGCGAAGGGGCGCTAATAAGTCTTTCATAAGGCCGACTTGTTCTGAGTGCATTCTCAGAAACCCGCTGCGGCCCTGCGACTGGACTTGAGGCGATCCTGGACCTCGGACGTAAAATCTGAGTGGTGCCGCGAGGCCGAAAGGCGAGGCGGTTGAGCGAGGAGACGCAGGATGAGCAGGTATGTGACCTCGGTCTCGACATTGGCGATGCTGGCGCTCGCGCCGGTCGCGCTGTCGGGCGGAGCTTTCGCCAACGACAAGCTGGTCGAGCTCTCGAAGAGCGACGACAACTGGGTGATGCCCGGCAAGAACTACGACTCGAACAATTACAGCGAGTTGAAGCAGGTCAACAAGAGCAACGTGAAGCAGCTCAAGCCGTCGTGGACCTTCTCCACCGGCCTGCTGAACGGCCACGAGGGCGCACCGCTCGTCGTCGACGGCAAGATGTACATCCACACCTCGTTCCCGAACAACACGTTCGCCCTGGGCCTCGACGATCCGGGCACGATCCTGTGGCAGGACAAGCCCAAGCAGAACCCGGCCGCCCGCGCGGTGGCCTGCTGCGACCTCGTCAACCGCGGCCTCGCCTACTGGCCGGGGGACGGCAAGACCCCGTCGCTGATCCTCAAGACGCAGCTCGACGGCAACGTCGCGGCGCTGAACGCCGAGACCGGCGAGACGGTGTGGAAGGTCGAGAATTCCGACATCAAGGTCGGCTCGACGCTCACGATCGCCCCCTACGTCGTGAAGGACAAGGTCATCATCGGCTCGTCCGGCGCCGAACTCGGCGTGCGCGGCTACCTCACCGCCTACGACGTGAAGACCGGCGAGCAGGTCTGGCGCGCCTACGCCACGGGCCCGGACAAGGACCTGCTGCTGGCCTCGGACTTCAACATCAAGAACCCCCATTACGGCCAGAAGAACCTCGGCACCGGCACCTGGGAGGGGGATGCCTGGAAGATCGGCGGCGGCACCAACTGGGGCTGGTACGCCTACGATCCGGGCACGAACCTGATCTACTTCGGCACCGGCAACCCGGCGCCGTGGAACGAGACCATGCGTCCGGGCGACAACAAGTGGACGATGACGATCTTCGGCCGCGACGCCGATACGGGCGAGGCCAAGTTCGGCTACCAGAAGACCCCCCACGACGAGTGGGACTATGCCGGCGTCAACGTGATGATGCTGTCCGAGCAGAAGGACAAGTCGGGCAAGGCCCGCAAGCTCCTGACCCACCCGGACCGCAACGGCATCGTCTACACGCTCGACCGGACGGACGGCACGCTGGTCTCGGCCGACAAGCTCGACGACACCGTCAACGTGTTCAAATCGGTCGATCTGAAGTCCGGCCTGCCGGTGCGCGATCCGGAATACGGTACCCGGATGGACCACCTCGCCAAGGACATCTGCCCCTCGGCGATGGGCTACCACAACCAGGGTCACGATTCCTACGATCCGAAGCGTGAACTGTTCTTCATGGGCATCAACCACATCTGCATGGATTGGGAGCCCTTCATGCTGCCCTACCGTGCGGGTCAGTTCTTCGTCGGTGCGACGCTGAACATGTATCCGGGCCCGAAGGGCGACCGTCAGAACTACGAAGGACTCGGCCAGATCAAGGCGTACAACTCGATCACCGGCGAGTACAAGTGGGAGAAGATGGAGCGCTTCGCCGTGTGGGGCGGCACCATGGCGACCGCGGGCGACCTCGTCTTCTACGGCACGCTCGACGGCTACCTGAAGGCGCGCGATTCCGACACGGGTGACCTTCTCTGGAAGTTCAAGATCCCGTCCGGCGCGATCGGCTACCCGATGACCTACTCCCACAAGGGCACGCAATACGTCGCCATCTACTACGGCGTCGGCGGCTGGCCGGGCGTGGGCCTCGTGTTCGACCTCGCCGACCCGACCGCGGGTCTCGGCGCGGTGGGCGCCTTCAAGAAGCTCGCCAACTACACCCAGATGGGCGGCGGCGTGATCGTGTTCTCCCTCGACGGCAAGGGTCCCTACGACGATCCGAACGTCGGCGAGTGGAAGTCGGCCGCCAAGTAACCCCTGACGGAAACGAAAGCCCGACAGGGACGCCTCTCCCCTCCTCCCTTCGGGGAGGGGAGACCAGGGACGGCACGGGACGGGACGCTCCCGACCCGCGCCGCCTCCCGACCGCTCCCCGCGCCACGGGAGCAGACCAGAACGATGCCACCGGCATGACGGGACGCGACGGGCACGCCATGCCCGCCCACCCCGCGCACCGGGGCCGGTCTCCCAAAAACGCACACAAGAAAAATCCAGAGGAAACAAACAGATGCCGCTCGTGAACGGACGCCTCCGCGCGACCGCCTCGGCCGTCGCCCTGACCGCGCTGTTCGGTCCCTGGGCGCCCGCACAGGCGCAGGATTCGAAGGCGGCGACGCCGCCGGCCGCCACGCACGCCGATCCGGGCAGCCTGCGGGTCTGCGCCGCCGAGCAGCCGCCGCTCTCGATGAAGGACGGAACCGGCCTCGAGAACAAGATCGCCACCGCGGTCGCCGAAGCGATGGGCCGCAAGGCGCAGTTCGTCTGGATCGGGAAGCCTGCGATCTACCTCGTGCGCGACGGGCTGGAGAAGTCCATCTGCGACGTGGTCGTCGGGTTGGATGCCGACGACGAGCGCGTGCTGACCACCAAGCCCTATTACCGCTCGGGCTACGTCTTCATCACCCGCGCCGACCGCGATCTCGACATCAGGTCCTGGGCCGATCCGCGGCTGAAGGAGATCGACCACATGGTCGTCGGCTTCGGCACGCCCGGCGAGGCGATGCTCAAGGATATCGGCCGCTACGAGGAGGACATGGCCTACCTCTACTCGCTGGTGAACTTCCGCGCGCCGCGCAACCAGTACACCCAGATCGATCCGGGCCGGATGGTCGGCGAGGTCGTGGCCAAGAAGGCCGACGTGGCCGTGGCCTTCGGGCCCGACGTCGCCCGCTACGTGCGCGATGCCTCGACGAAGCTGCGGGTGACCCCGGTGCCGGACGACACCACCCGCAGCGACGGCCGCAAGATGCCCCAGAGCTTCGACCAGGCCATGGGCGTGCGCCGCGCCGACACGGCCCTCAAGGGGGAGCTCGATGCGGCCATCGCCCGGGCCAAGCCTCGCATCGAGGCGATCCTGAAGGAGGAAGGCGTCCCGGTTCTTCCCGTCTCGAACTGACCCGACAGGCCCTCCGCCGGCCCATCCGGGCCGGCGGAGGGCCGCGCCACGACGACAACGAAGAATAACGACCGAAAACTCTTCTCAGGAAACGACGAACAGCCCGATGATGCGAAAGACACCGACCGGAATCGCCCTCGCCACCCTCCTCACCCTCGGCGCCGCGAGCCTGCCCGCGCTCGCCCAGCCCCAGTCCGGCCTGCAATCGGGCGTCGTGTTCCGCAACACGGTGACGGGCGAAACCCTCGACGTGAGCCAGGGCAAGGAGGGCGGCCGCGACACGCCCGCCGTCAAGACATTCCTCGAGACCGGCCAGAACCTCTACATCGACGACAAGTCCTGCCTGAGGAACGGCGAGAGCCTCTACGCCACCTCCTGCTCGGGCTGCCACGGCCATCTGGCCGAGGGCAAGCTGGGTCCCGGCCTCAACGACAATTACTGGACCTACCCGTCGAACACGACCGATGTCGGCCTGTTCGCGACCATCTTCGGCGGCGCCAACGGCATGATGGGCCCGCATAACGAGAATCTGACGCCCGACGAGATGCTGCAGACCATCGCCTGGATCCGGCACCTCTACACGGGGCCGAAGCAGGACGCCGTGTGGCTCAGCGACGAGCAGAAGAACGCCTACACGCCCTACAAGCAGGGCGAAGTCATCCCGAAGGACGCCAAGGGCCAGTGCAAGCCGCTGGAGGAGTGATCCTTTCGGGAGTCAGGGCCGGGTGTGACGTCCGGCGCGATCGAGGGTGCGGGCCAAGGGCTCGCAACAACCTTTCAAGAACAACTGGAGGAAACCATGAAGACCGTTCTCATCGTCGCCGCCGTCGCCGCGCTCGGATGGGCCGCCCCGGCCGCCGCCTATGACGGCACCAAGTGCAAGGCCCCGGGCAATTGCTGGGAGCCGAAGCCCGGCTTCCCGGAAAAGATCGCCGGCTCGAAATACGATCCGAAGCACGATCCCAAGGAGCTCAGCAAGCAGGCCGATTCCATTAAGCAGATGGAAGAGCGCAACAAGAAGCGCGTCGAGGCCTTCAAGAAGACCGGCAAGTGGGAATACGACGTCAGCAAGATTTCGGCGAACTGAGCCGCACGCGCGCGTGCCCCCTCCCCCTCGGTGGGGGAGGGGGCCTGCGAGGCGATGCAAGAGGGCGAGCGCGAGAGGGCACGGGCCTTCCCATGAAGGCGCGGCCGTCAGGGGGGGAGGCGGACCGATGGCGCTTCATCGCTCCCCTGACCCGCCCCCTCTGCCGCGGAGGGGGAGGGCGCCCCCCAGCGCCCGGAACATGAGAAAAGGCCCATCCGGCGAATGAACACCCTGCGCCCCGGCGACGCGATGCTCACCGACTGGCGGGAGGCCGCCGCGCGCTTCGAGCGCGAGATCGCCAAGGCGGTGGTCGGCCAGGAGCGGGCGATCCGCCTCGTCACCCTCGCGATCTTCGCCCGCGGCCACGTCATGCTCGAAGGCGATGTCGGCGTCGGCAAGACCACGCTGCTGCGCGCGGTCGCCCGCGCCCTCGGGGGGGCCTACGAGCGGGTCGAGGGCACGGTCGACATGATGCCGACCGACCTGATCTACCACACCTATCTCGGCGAGGACGGGCGCCCGCGGGTCGAGCCCGGCCCGGTGCTGCGGCAGTCGCAGGACCTCTCGGTGTTCTTCTTCAACGAGATCAACCGGGCCCGGCCCCAGGTGCACGCGCTGCTCCTGCGCCTCATGGCCGAGCGCAGCGTCGCGGCGTTCAACCGCGAATACCGCTTCCCCCACCTCCAGGTCTTCGCCGACCGCAACCGGGTCGAGCGCGAGGAGACCTTCGAGCTGCCGGCCGCCGCCCGCGACCGCTTCCTCATGGAGATCGGGATGGAGGCCCCGCGGGACGCCGAGGCCCGCCGGGCGCTGGTGTTCGATCCGCGCTTCCACGACACCGACCGCCTGACGGAGACGGTCGAACCGGGCGTGCTCGATCACGGGCGCATCGGCGCCATCGCCAGCGCGATCCAGCACGCCATCCGGGCGGAGCCCGCCATCGAGACCTACGTGGTCGGCCTGTGGGAGGCGCTGGTGCGCCCCGCCGCCGCGGGCCTCCGGCTCGCCGGCATCGACATGGAGCGGCTGGTGCAGGGCGGCGCCTCGCCCCGCGGCGTCGCCTTCCTGGTCCGCGCCGCCCGGGTGCGGGCGTGGCTGGAGGGGCGGGACTGGCTGGTGCCGGAGGATATCCGCGCCGTCTTCCCCGAGGTGATGGCCCACCGGGTCTTCCTCGAGCCCGTCTACGAGATGCGCCGCGCCGAGATCGTGCCGGAGCTGATCCGGGCCGTGTTCGAGACGGTGCCGGCTCCGTGAGCGGATCGGAGGACGGGACCGACATCGTCTATCGCCCGCGCTGGCGGCCGGGCGGCCACCGGGTCGGCGCCCATCGCGGGCGTGAGGCCGGGGGGCTGGGCACCTTCCGCGACACGGTCGGCTTCCTGCGCCTGCCGGACGCCCGGCGGATCGACCTGCGCGCCTCCCTGCGCGACCCGTTCGAGGGCGTGGTGGTGCGCCGGTTCGAGGCGCGCAGCCCGGTCGAGACCTACGCGCTCGTCGATCTCTCGGCCTCCATGCGCTTCCGCGGCCGGGCCGACCGGCTCGGGCTCGCCGCCGCCCTGTGCCGCTCCCTCGCCCGCTCGGCCACGCGCATCGGCGACGCGTTCGGGCTGATGGCGGCCGACGGCACGATACGCGAGGACGTGTCGCTCCCCGCGACCC
>NZ_CAKLBV010000075.1 GCF_920984675.1 Methylobacterium sp. Leaf118 | reverse complement strand
GGATTTGGGCTTCGCTCAAACGCCGCGCGGGCTTGCCTGATCCGGGCTCCGCTTTGATCAAGCGGAGCCCGTATCAGCCGTCGCGTGGCGCCCATGCCGGCCGGCCCGGCAGGCGGACGCGGTGCGGGGCCAGCCACGCATGGCCGAGCCTCGCGCCCGCGGCAGAGGAAGCGGGCCCGCCGCGGCGGGCCGTTCGACGGCGCGCAGGACGGCGCGGATCCGGCTCGGAACGTCCCTCATGCGGCCCTCGCCTCCGTGTCGAGCAGATCGGCATGATGGGCCGCCGCCACGTCGGGATGCGAGCGCAGGCGGCCCTTCAGATAGTTGCGCCCGACCTCGCGGAAGAGCGGGTTGTCGGGGTCGCTCGCCGGCCCCCGCGCCTGCGCGGCGAGCGGCGCCGGCAGGTCGAGGAGCGGCACGGTCGCGTCGGGGCGGGCGCCGAGGAAGAAGGCGACCGAGAGGCGGTCGCGTCCCGCCGCCGGGGTCACCACCCGGTGGATCGTGGCGCGCAGGTATCCGTTCGAGGCCAGTTCGAGCAATTCGCCGACATTGACCACGAAGGCGCCCGGAACCGGCGTCGCCGCGATCCAGCCGCCGGCGCCGTCCGCCACTTCGAGGCCGCCCTCGCCGTCCTGCGCCAGCAGGGTGAGGAAGCCGCTGTCCTTGTGGGCACCGACGCCCTGGTCGTCGCCGGTCGCCTCGCGGCCGGGATAGCGGATGATCTTGATATGCGGGTTGGGGCCCCCCGCATAGATCGGCGCGAAGGCGTCCGCGGCTTGGCCGAGCGCCAGGGCGAAGGCTTCGAGCAGGCGGATGCCGACCGCCGTCACCGCCGCCTGCCACGCCAGCAGCTCGGGCCGCAACGCCGGCAAGGCAGGGGGCCAGAGGTTCGGGCCCTGCAGCCGGGTCCAGGCCGGGGCGCCGGGCGCGCGCGAGAGCGCGGCCCGCTCGGCGCCGATGTCGAACTGTTCGCGCCAGTCGGCCTTGCCGCGGGTGATCTCGGCACCGGCTGCGGTGTAGCCGCGGAAATGGGGCGAGTGGACCATCGCGACCGCCTGTTTCGCCTCGGCCGGCAGGGCGAAGAAGCGCCGCGCCAGCGCCTGCACCGCGGCGATCCGGGCCTCCGGAATGCCGTGGCCGACGAGGGAGAAGAAGCCGACTTCGCGGGCCGCCGCGCGCAGCTCGGCCAGGAAGGCGTTTCGCTCGGCCTCGCCCGCCTCGAGACGGCGGAGGTCGAGGATCGGGAGGGCGCCCATCTCAGGCCGCCCGCGCCAGCGATCCGGCGGCGGCGAGCGCCCGATCGAGATCGGCGAGGATGTCGTCGAGATGCTCCAGCCCGACCGCAAGGCGGACATAGCCGTCGGTGACGCCGGCGGCGCGCTGCTCCTCGGGGGTGAGCTGCGCGTGGGTGGTCGAGGCCGGATGGATCGCGAGGCTGCGGGCGTCGCCGATATTGGCCACGTGATAGAAAAGGGTCAGGGCATCGATGAAGCGCCGCCCGGCCGCCCGGCCGCCCGCCAGCTCGAACCCGACGAGGCCGCCATAGCCGCCCTTCAGGACCCGGTCGGCCCGCTCCCGTGCGGCGCCCGTCTGGACCGAGGGGTGGATCACCCGCACGACCTCGGGGCGCTGGCCGAGCCAGTCGGCCACGCTCTGCGCGTTGCGGCTGTGGCGCTCGATGCGCAGGGGCAGGGTCTCGAGGCCCTGGAGCGTCAGGAAGGCGTTGAACGGCGAGACCGCGGGGCCGAGATCGCGCAGGAGCCGGACCCGGGCGCGCAGCACGTAGGCGATCGGGCCGAGGGGCGCCGCGGCCTCGGTCCAGACGGCGCCGTGATAGCTGTCGTCCGGCGTGGTCAGGGCCGGCTGGCGGTCGGGATGGGCCGCCCAGTCGAAGCGACCGCCGTCGATGAGGGCCCCGCCGATGGCGACGCCGTGGCCGCCGAGATACTTCGTGGTCGAGTAGACGACGATGGCCGCGCCATGGTCGAGGGGCCGCGCCAGCAGGGGCGCGGCGGTGTTGTCGACGATGAGCGGGATGCCGAGCGGCCGGCCGATCGCCGCCACCTCGGCGATGGGGAAGACCGACAGCTTCGGGTTCGGCAGGGTCTCGGCGTAGTAGGCCCGGGTTCGGCCATCGGTCGCGCGGGAAAAGTTGTGCGGGTCGGCGGGGTCGACGAAGCGAACCTCGATGCCCTGCTCCTTCAGGGTGTGGGCGAACAGATTCCAGGTGCCGCCGTAGAGGTCGGTCGAGGAGACGATGTTGTCGCCGGCCTTGGCGAGGTTCTGCACGCTGAGCGCCGTGGCCGCCTGACCCGAGGCGAGGGCGAGGGCCGCCGCGCCCCCTTCGAGCGCCGCGAGGCGCTGCTCCAGCACATCGACGGTCGGGTTGGTGACGCGGGTGTAGATGTTGCCGAGCTCCTGGAGCGCGAACAGGCTCTCGGCGTGGTCGGTGTCGCGGAACTGGTAGGCGGTGGTCGGGTGGATCGGCACCGCGACCGCCCCGGTCTGCGGATCGGCCCGCCATCCGGCATGGAGCGCGAGCGTCTCGGCATGGATGGAGGCGGGGTTCGGGCTCGGCATCGACAGCTCCTTGGGAAGAACACCCAAGATGATCGGCCAATCTGTATTGATGTCAACGAAAACAGATTTCTTAATTCGGTAGGATCGGGCGATTTTCTTCGCAGGTTCCGGCTGCTCTGGCCAAAAGCGTTCGAAGGGTGTTTGCAACCGCTCCCGTCGACCGCGTCGGCCCGAGAGGGGGACGCTGCCGCGCGGCGAACAGCGCAGCCGCCGTATTGTGGCGATGGTATCCATCCGACGCCACACCCGATCGGCAGAGTATGAGGACAGCGCGATCGGCCTCGGAATAGATAATCTCTACCGGCTCTCACGGATTCGGCACCATTAAGCTTCAGGGAGGCAGACATGCGAACGATCGGCGTGGCAGCACTTCTCCTTCTTACGCTACACCCTGCACGCGCTCTTGAGGCCGACGAGGTGATCGGCACCTGGAAACTCGTCAGCAGCACGAGGAAGGTGTTGGACACGAGTGAAGAGATCAACACCTATGGCGGCGCGCATCCGACCGGCTGGATCACCTACGGCCGCGAGGGGCGCGTCACCGCCATCGTCGCCTATGAAGGCCGAACAAAACCGGCCAGCATCGACAAATTGACCGACCCAGAGCGGATCAGTTTATTCAAGACATTCTTTGCCTATAGCGGCACCTATACGCTCGACGGCAATTCCGTCACCCATCACATCGATACGTCATGGAACGAGGTTTGGACGGGCACATCTCAGGTTCGCGACATCGAGAAACGCGGCGACACCCTCATCTATACGACGAGGCCGGCGCCCTTCAGTGGCGATGGGAAGATGAGCATCATCACCCTGGTCTGGCAAAAGGTCCCGTAAGGCCCTCCGGCGCCATGTTCGAGGATGGGGCGCTCTGAAGGCGCACCTTCGGGCAAGGGACGGCGCGCCCACGCCGTCCGATGGCGATCACGCCGCGCCACCGGATCGAGGCGTAAACGGACGGGGCTCCGGTGCCGTCGAGCGGGCGCCTCATACCAAATCCGGTTGATCCCTTCGGGATGGCGGATTTGGGCTTCGCTCAAACGCCGCGCGGGCTTGCCTGATACGGGCTCCGCTTTAATCAAGCGGAGCTCGGATCACGGGTGCTTGTGGATCGGATCGATCCAGTAGACCGTCTCGGGCCGCTCGGCGGCGTCGACATCCGGCAGGTTGACCACCACCGCCTCGTTGTCCGAACGCACCAGCACGCAATGCAGGGGCTCGTCGGTCGAGGCGTTGATCTCCTGGTGCGGCACGTAGGGCGGCACGAAGATGAAATCGCCGGGGCCGGCCTCGGCCACGTATTCGAGGCGCTCGCCCCAGCGCATCCGGGCGCGGCCGGAGACGATGTAGATCACGCTCTCCAGGGCGCCGTGGTGATGCACGCCGGTCTTGGCATCGGGCTCGATCGCCACCGTGCCGGCCCAGATCTTCTGGGCGCCGACCCGGGCGGCGTTGACCGCCGCCTGGCGGAACATGCCCGGCGTCTGGGCGGTGTTGGGGTCGAGCCGGTCGCCGGGGATCACCCGCACGCCGTCGTGCTTCCAGCGGACGGCCCCGCCCGCGTCGCGGTCGGACTCGGGCGCGGGGGGCGCGTGGTCGTGGGTGTGGCCGTCGCCGATGTCGTGCATGTCCAAACATCCTTCGCCGCGGCCCTTATCGCATGGCGGCGGGCGCGTCGGAAAACCCCGTGTCGAGGATCGCCTCGGCGCGCGGGGCGCGGGCCGCCGGGATCAGGCCGGCGCGCACGTAGAGATCGATGATGCGCTGCGCGTCGGCGATCACCGCGGCGTCGATCGGCACGGTGCGGTATTGCGCTCGCCCGAACCAGCGCAAGGGCACCGCCTCGGGCAGGCCGATCAGCTTCGACCAGGCGGCGGCGTAGGGCGCCGGGTCGGTCAGCGCCCAGGCCCGGGCCCGGGCGAGACGGGCGGCGTAGTCGGCCAGGAGCGCGCGCTTGGTGGTGAGGGCGGCCTCGCTCGCCACCGCGTAGCTCAGGCCCGGGGTGATGCCGTTGCCGTCGCGGACGACCCGCACGAGCCCGGCGAGCTCGGCCGCGGAGGTATAGGGCTCCCAGGTCGACCACGCATCGACCGCGCCGGAGGTCAGCGCCAGCTTGGCATCCGCCGGCGGCAGGAAGCGGAACTGCACGCGGTCGGCCGGCAGCCCCGCCTCTTCGAGGGCGGCGAGGACGACCTGATGGCCGATCGAGCCGCGGTTGGTGGCGATGCGCTTGCCCTGAAGGTCCGCCACGCTGCGGACGGCGGAATCCGGCCGCACCAGGATGGCGAGCCCGTCCTGCCGGTTGCGGAAGGCCAGGAACGCCTTGACCGGAACGCCGGCGGCGGCCGCGAAGGTGAAGGGCGCATCGCCCACCCCGCCCGCGTCGATGACGCCGGCGTTCAGCGCCTCCAGCAGCGGGGCCGCCGCCGGGAACTCGCTCCATTCGAGCCGGTAGGGCAGGCCGTCGAGCACGCCCGCGGCCTCCATCAGGGCGCGGGCATTGCCGCGCTGGTCGCCGACGCGCAGGACCGGCTCCGCGCAAGCCGGCCCGAGGAGGGCGAGCGCCAGCGCCCACAGGACGAGGACGCGGGCCATCAGGCGGCCTCCGCCGCGCCGCCGTCGCGCCCGCGCCGCGTCCTCGCGAGCAGGCTCCGGACGGCCGGCAGCAAGTCGCGCCCGTACTGGATCGCGTCCTCCAGCGGGTCGAAGCCGCGGATCAGGAAGGTGCGCACGCCGAGATCGTGATAGTCGAGGAGCGCGTCGGCGACCTGCTCGGGCGTGCCGACGAGGGCCGTCGAATTGCCCGAGGCGCCGGTCTCCGCGGCGATCGCCGTGTAGAGCCGCTTGTCGAGGCGCGGGCCCTCGGCCGCCGCGGCGAGCAGCCTTCGCGAGCCCTCGTTCTGCGGTGCAGGGGCGGGCCCCAGGCCGCGGGCGGCCCGCAGCCGCCGGGTTTCGGCCAGCAGGCTTTCCGCCCGCGCCCAGGCCCGCGCCTCGGTCTCCGCCAGGATCGGCCGCAGGGACAGGCTGAAGCGCGGCGTGCGCCCGTGCGGGGCGGCCGCCGCCCGCACCCGGCCGATCAGCTCGCGCACCTGGGCGTGAGTCTCGCCCCAGAGCGCGTAGGTGTCGGCGTGCCGGCCCGCCACCGCCAGAGCCGCGGGCGAGGCGCCGCCGAAATAGACCGGGATCGTCCCCACCGGCTTCACCTCCGAGAAGCCCGCCGCGATCCGGTAATGCGTGCCCGCGTAATCGAACGGCGTCTGCGCGGTCCAGGTGAGGCGCAGGATGTCGAGGAACTCGGCGGTGCGGGCGTAGCGCGCATCCTTGGTGAGGTGGTCGCCGTCGCGGGCGAGATCGCGGTCGTCGCCGCCGCTGATCGCGTGGATCGCCACGCGCCCGCCGGTGAGCTGGTCGAGGGTGGCGAACTGGCGCGCCGCGAGGGTGGGCGCGGTGAAGCCGGTGCGGTGGGCGATCATCAGGCCGATCCGCCGGGTCGCGGCGGCGATCTCGGCGGCGATCAGCATCGGATCGGGCGCGGTCGCATAGGCCGCCACCAGCACCCGGTCGAACCCGCCCCGCTCATGCGCCTGCGCCAAAAGCCGCAGGTAATCGGGCTCGATCGCGGGGCCGCGCGCCGCGCGCGTCTCGGAGACCTCGTGCGGGGCGACGAAGCCGATGAATTCGACCGTCTCGGGCGGCAGCAGCCTCATCCGGAACTCCCTTGTCTGTCAGACGCCGAGCGCGGCGCGGCCGGCGGCGATCCGCACCGCGTCGCCCTGCGGCCAGTGGATGCGCGCGCACAGGACGTCGCGCAGGTGCCGCTCCAGCGGATGATGCCGCGAGAGCGCGGCGTTGCCGCAGAGCTCAGTGACCCGCTGCACCGCCTGGATCGCGTTCTCGGTCACGGTGAGCTTGACGAAGCCCGCCTCCTGCGGCGCGGGCGGCCGGCCCGCATCGGTCTCGGCGGCGAGGCTCGCCACGAGCCGGGCGTTGACCGAGAGCAGCCGCGCGTTCTCGCCCACCGCCTCGTGGAAGCGCGGCAGGCTGGCGAGCGGCGCCCCGAGGCTGCCGGGCACGCGGGCGTGCAGGAATTGCCCGAACCACGCCTGCGCCGCCTGCGCGACCCCGTCGTAGAGCGCGGCGAGCAGGGCGCAGCTCCAGGCCTGCTGCCACGGATCGGGCCGGCGCCACGCCTCCGGACGGCGCAGATCGACGGCATGCGGGCCGGGCACGAAGACGTCCTCGAACACCACGTCGTGGCTGCCCGAGGCGCGCAGGCCCAGATGGTCCCAGGTCTCCTCGATGCGCAGGCCGGGCGCGGACATCGGCACCAGCAGGTTGCCGACCCGCGGCTCCGCCTCGTCGGTGCGGGCGAAGACGAGGCCGTAGGCCAGGCCCGGCGCGCCGGTGGAGTAGATTTTTCGGCCCGTGATGCGCCAGCCCTCGCCGTCGCGCCGGGCCAGGGTGCAGGGCAGGCCGCCGCGGGCGGGGGTGCCGAGATCGGGCTCGACCCGGAGCGCGTTGATGAGGGCGCCCCGCACCGCGGCCTCCCGTCCGACCGCGTCGGCGAGGGCGTGCGGCCAGGGCGTGCCGTCGCGGTGGATCAGCCCGTGCTGGAGCAGCGTCATCGCCAGGACGAGGGCGACCGCCGGGTCGCCGGCACCGAGTGCGCCCACGACCCGCGCCGCCTGCGCCAGCCCGGCCCCGCCGCCGCCGAGCCGCTCCGGCACGGTGAGCCCGATCAGGCCGGCCGCGTGCAGGGACGCGAGCGGCTCGTGCGGGAAGGCGCCGGTCCGGTCGCGCGCGCCGGCTTGCGCGGCGAGACGCTCGGACAGGCTCCGGACGGGATCGGGGGATACGGCGGACATGGTCCTCGAGAGGGCAGGGGGAACGGCGGAGCCGGCGCGGGCGGGGCTTGCCAACGGCGACGGGCGGAGAGCCGACCGGCCGCGCTATGCTCGGCGCGCCGCGGCGGGCGGTCAACGAAACCCGTTTCCAAAGTCGGCCGCACCGGCAGGAGGTTCTGCCCGCGCGCCCCGGAATGCCGGAAGATCACGCTCTGGCCTGCCGCCGACGCGCAGGACCTCGGCTTCGGACGCGGATCCCGCGGGGTCATTCCGTGCGTCCGGCGGAGGCCCGCCGCCTCGCCCTCGCCGGAGCCGTCGCCGATGCGCCCCCCTCATCGCCGAGGGTTATCAGGCCTCGGAAGGGCCGATCCAATCACCGATCCCGCGCCGATCGCCGTCGCACCGCCGGACGGAAAATCTTCTCGATTCGACCGGGACGCTGAAATTCTGTCGCAAAAGACAGAAAATCTTGGAAATAGACTTCGATTGACTTCAGACCCGCATGACTCAACACTCCATTCATCAGCCTCTCGACGAGGCTGTTCCCGACATCGACGCGCGCGTCTCCCGGTTCATCGGGCCTTCGCTTCCGCGCGTCCCGCCTTGCGACCGTTTCGGAGACGACCATGACCGACGAGCCCCCGCGCCCCGGCCGCCTGCCGTCGCGCCGGCGACTGCTGCGCGTGGGCGCCGCCGCGGCGGCGCTGCCCCTGGGGTTCGGGATGGGCGGCGTGCGGGCCTGGGGCCCCGGTCCGGCGGTGCCGTTCGATCCCGGACCGATCTGCCGTCCGACCGCCGCTTCCGAGGCCGCCGGCCCACTGAAACCCATCAAGCTCGCCTGGAACGCCACCGCGATCTGCACCGCCGCCGCGCCGCTCGCCAAGGAGCGCGGCCTGTTCGCCGCCCACGGCCTCGACGTGGAATTCGTCAATTTCGGCGGCTCGACCGAGGCGCTGCTGGAGGCCATCGCCACGGGCAAGGCGGATGCCGGCATCGGCATGGCCCTGCGCTGGCTCAAACCCTTGGAGCAGGGTTTTGATGTGAAGATCACCGCCGGCCTGCATGGCGGCTGCCTGCGTCTGCTCGGCGCGACGTCCGCCGGCATCACCGACATCGCGGCGCTGAAGGGCAAGACCATCGCGATCAGCGACCACGCGAGCCCGGCCAAGAACTTCTTCGCGCTCCTGCTCGCCCAGGCCGGCATCGACCCGGAGACCGGCGTCGCGTGGCGGCCCTACCCGGCCGACCTCCTCCACCTCGCCGTCGAGAAGGGCGAGGCGCAGGCGCTCGCCGATTCCGATCCCCGCACCTGGATCTGGCGGAAGGACCCGAACTTCACGGAGATCGCCACCAACCTCTCGGGCGCATACGCCGACCGCACCTGCTGCGTGGTCGCCGTGCGCGGCAGCCTGATCCGCCATGACCGCGCGGCCGCCACCGCGCTCACCCGCGCGGTGCTGGAGGCCGGGCACCGCGTCCACGCCGACCCGGAGGACGCCGCCCGCATTTTTTCCGGCTACGGTGGCCGGGGCTCGGTCGCGGATCTGGCGGCGATGCTGAGGAGCCAGCACCACGGCGACCGCCCGGTCGGCGCCGACCTGAAGCGCCAGCTCGTGCTCTACGGCGACGAACTGAAGCGCGTGAACGTCCTCAAGCGCTCCACCGACACGGCCAAGTTCGCCGAGCGCGTCTATGCCGACGTGTTGAGCTGAGGGGCACGCATGGCCAGTCTCACCGGATATGCCGGCCGCTTGCCCCGTCCCGCCGCCGGCCGGCTCCCGGGCCTGCCGGTGCGGGCGCTCGCCGTCGGCGCGGCGTGGCTCGCCCTCGCGGGGGCGACCTACGGGCTGCCGGAGGAGGGGGATTTCCCCTCCACCGCCGCCTTCGCCGCCGGCGCCCTCGGCCTCGGCCTCGGCCTGCCGCCGCTCGTCGTGCTCTCGGGGCGCCTCGGCCGGGCTGGCACCGCGCTGGCGCAGGGGACGCCCTGGCTGATCCTGCTGGCGCTCGCTGCCCTGGCCTGGGAGCTCATCACCGCGAAATTCGCGCTCCTGCCGATGCCGTTCTTCCCCCCGCCACAGGCGATCCTCGAGGTCTTCCTGGACGACGGGGCGAGGCTCGGCGGCAGCATCCTGGCCTCGCTGAAGCTGCTCGCCGGGGGCTACCTGATCGGCGCCGGCCTCGGTTTCGTGCTCGGCGTCGCCATCGGCTGGTCGAAGACCGTGGGGTACTGGGCGCATCCGGTGCTGCGCTTCGTCGGGCCGCTGCCCGCGACCGCGTGGCTGCCGCTCGCCTTCTTCGTGTTTCCCTCCTCGTGGTCGGCCAGCACCTTCCTGATCGCGCTCGCCACCGGCTTCCCGGTCACGGTGCTGACGTGGTCGGGCGTGGCCGGGGTCAACAAGGCCTATTTCGACGTGGCCCGCACGCTCGGGGCGTCGTCCACCTTCCTCGTGCTGCGGGTCGCGATTCCGGCGGCGTTGCCGCATGTCTTCGTCGGGCTGTTCATGGGGCTCGGCGGGTCCTTCGCCGTGCTGGTGGTGGCCGAGATGCTCGGCGTGAAGTCCGGCCTCGGCTGGTACCTGCAATGGGCGCAAGGCTGGGCGGCCTACGCCAACCTGTATGCCGCGTTGATCGTGATGGCGCTGATGTGCTCGGGGCTGATCAGCCTGCTGTTCCGCCTGCGCGACCGGGTGCTCTCCTGGCAGAAGGGGCTGGTGCAATGGTAGCCACGACGCTCGAACGCCCGACCCCCGTGGCTCCTGTCGGCGCGGCCGCCAAGGCGGCCGGCGCCCGGCTCACGGTCGAGGCCGTGTCCCATGCCTTCGACATCCGGGGCACCGCGCTGCCGGTGCTCGACCGCGTCTCCCTCGACGTGGCGCCGGGGGGCTTCGTGGCGCTGCTCGGCCCCTCCGGCTGCGGCAAGTCCACCCTGCTGCGCCTCGTCGCCGGGCTGGAGCCGCCCGATGCCGGCCGGATCACGATCGACGGGGCGCAAGTCGCCGGCCCGGATCCGTCCCGCCTCCTCGTGTTCCAAGACCCGACGCTCTATCCCTGGCGCACGGTGCGGGGAAACGTGATGCTGGGGCTGGAAGCGCGCGGGATCGCCGGTCCGGCGCGTGCGGCCCGGGCCGAGGCCGCCCTGCGCCTCGTCGGACTCGACGGCTTCAGCGAGGTGTTTCCGCACCAGCTCTCCGGCGGCATGGCCCAGCGCGCGGCGCTGGCCCGGGCGCTGGTGAACGCGCCGCGGCTGCTCCTGCTCGACGAGCCCCTCGGCAAGCTCGACGCCCTGACCCGGCTCAGCCTCCAGGCCGAGATCCTGCGTCTCTGGCAGGAGACGCGCTTCACCGCGCTCCTCGTCACCCACGACGTGGAGGAGGCGCTGGTTCTGGCCGAGCGGGTGATCGTGCTCTCCGATCGCCCGGCCGCGATCCGCGCCGACATCCGCGTCGCGCGCCCCTATCCGCGCCACCGCGACGACCCCGAACTGGTGCGCCTGCGCCGGAGCATTCTCGACAGTCTGGGCCAGCCGATCTGAGGATCGGGCATTCCGAGACGGAAACGCGGCGCCCCCGGACGGACCGGGAGCGCTCGGATCGTCCTACTTGCGCGGGCCGAGGGGGGCTTCGGGGACCGGGATCGGCGCGGGCTCGCCGGGAAGCGCGAGGGGACCGGTGATCGGCCGCAGGGCGGTATTGATCGGCGCGACCACGGCATCGATGGCGTGCAGGCCCTGATTGATCGGCGCAACGATCTGGCCGACCGGGGCGAAGATCAGGGCCATCAGGTCAGGGCCGTAGGATCGCTTCGCCTTGACGACCGGGATATCCGCCGGCCCGTCGGCCGGGTTCGCCACGAGGGCACTGCGATCCCGGCGGAACCCCACGCGATCGGAGGCCTCGGGCTCCACCGGCCGGGCCGGCGCGCGCTCGGCCGGACCGGGCTGCCCCAGGGCCACGCCCGACAGCACCATCATCATACCCAGGCTTGCCGCGATGATCGACTTCATGATCGTCCCCTTCTGTTCCGTGGCCGTGGCCCGGATGGTTGTCCGCCTTTGGGACCGCCCGGATCGGGCGGTCGTCCGGCTCGCCGGCGGCCGTCACGAGCAGCGCCCCGTCGCCGAACAGGCGTTCGATGGCGCGGGCCGCGTCCGCCTCGGTCACGGCCGCGATCCGCCGGTTGCGCTCGTCGAGCCAGCTCGGATCGCGCCGGTCGAGTTTCAGGGTGAGCAGCAGGCTGGCAATCGCACGGGACGTGTCGAAGTTGAGGCCGTAGGAGCCGGTGAGGTAGCTCTTGGCGGCTTCGAGTTCGTCGGTGCCGATCCCCTCCTGCACGAGCCGGGCGACCTCGCCCTGGATCACCTCGAGGGCCTCGCCGGCCCGCTCGTTCGGGGTCGCGGTGGCGCCGAGGAGGGTCGAGCCCCCCTCGTTGAAGCGCAGGCTCGACCAGACCGAGTAGCACAGCCCGCGCGCCTCCCGGAGCTCCTGGAACAGGCGGGAGCTGAAGGTGCCGCCGCCGAGGCAATGGTTCACCACCACGGCGGCCATGGCGTCCGGGTCGTCCCGGTGCAGACCGGGGCGGCCGAAATAGAGCGCGGTCTGCGGCGACGCCATCGACGTCACGAAGCGCTCACCCACATGCGCCAGGGCGCAGGGCGAGACGGGGGGCGTCGCGCCGCCGGGCAGCTCCGCGAAGGCGCTGTCCAGGAGCGGGCCCAGGGCGTCGGCGCCGATCGCGCCCACCACGGCAATCTCCAGGTTGCCCCGCGTGAGCAGGGCTTCCTGCAGGGCGACGATGTCGGTGCGGGTGATCGCCGGGAGAGAGGTGAGATCGCCGTCGGTCGGACGCCCGTAGGGATGGTCGGGAAACCCGTGCGCGAACAGCGCGGTCATCGCCACGTGGTCGGTCTGCGCCAGGGAGCGCCGGACCTGGGCGCAGGCCGCCTCCCGGATGCGCGCCAGATCGGTCTGCGCCAGGAGCGGATCGCGCAGGGACAGGCCGAGGAGATGGAAGGCCTGGCCCGCATTGCGCGCGAGGGCCCGCAGCGATCCCCCCAGGCTCTCGGCCTGCTGGGCCGAGAACGAGAGCTGGACGGCACTGTCGCCCAGCGCGCGCCGGAACGCGCTGCCGTCGAGGTTGCCGGCCCCCTCGGTCAGAAGGTCGGCGAGCATCCGGGCGGTGCCGGCCTTGCCGGCGGGGTCGCGGGCGGCGCCGCCCCGGAAGCCGAAGCCCACCGAGAGGATGGGGAGCGTGTGATCGTCGAAGAGCCAGGCCGACACGCCCCCGGGACTCGTCACGCGCTGCACACGATCGGCATAGGATCTGACCATGGCGGCCGGATCGACGGAAATGTTCATGGTCAGGGGTCTCACGCGGATCAAGCCGCTTCCAGGAGGTAGCCGGACACGCCGGTCTGCCGGTCGAGCATCCGGAGAGCGTTGCCCAGGGCTTCGGGCGTCACCGCCTCGATGGTGCGCTGCCAGGCGTCGAGGTCGGCGATCGAGAGACCGCAGCACAGCGACATGCCGTACCATTGGGCGAGCTGGACCTGACTGTCGCGGGCGAAGAGGGCCTTCGCCACGATCTGGGTCTTGGCCCGCGCGATGTCCTCCGCGGGGAAGCCGTTGGCCTGGACGGTGGCCAGCACCGCGTCGATGGCCCGGTCGAGGGCGTCCGGCGTGGTTCCGGCGGCGGGCGTCCCGCGGATGTGGAAGCTCGCCTGATCGAAGGCGGTGCCCCAATAGGCCGCCCGGACGCGGGTGGCGCAGCCGAGATCGCGCACGAGGCGCTCGTGGAGCAGCGAGGTCTCATCGCCGCCGAGCAGGAAGGCCAGGAGTTCCAGGGCCTCGGCCTCGCCGGGCGCGCCGGTATGGGCGGAGGGCACCGCGTGGAGCCGCTGCAGGAGCGGCTGCCGGACCTGCCCGTCCCGCAGGGTGATGGCCCGGTGGGTGCGGGCCGGCGGGTCCTGCACGCGTCCGCGGGCGGGGGCATCGGCGCTCGCGGCCTTGGCGCCGTCCTCCCTGCGCGGCACCAAGCCCTTCACGAGCGTTTCCGTGAGCTACCCGTTCACCGTCGTGGGCCAGACGCTGCAGCTCAAGGCCAGCGGCGATTTCCCCAATTTCCCATGACCCGCGCCTCCTCGGTGGGCACGCGCGACAGGCGGGCACGCCTCCGACTCGCTTGAGGGCGGAGGCCCGGGGCGGCAGGGGCGAGGGGCGGGAGTCTCGTGTGGACCTCCGCCGAGGGGCCTGCTACCACCGGCACTCATCAGACTCCGTAGCTCAGCTGGATAGAGCAGCCGCCTTCTAAGCGGCAGGTCGTAGGTTCGAGCCCTACCGGGGTCGCCACGAATCCGCCCGCCAGTCAGGGACTTGGCGGGTTTTCCATATCCTGGGGCCGCCTCCGTGGACTCGCGACACGCCGCCTGCGCCGACAGGCTCTCCGGTCGGCGCCGTAACCGCCGCGGCCTCGGCCTGCGCGATCCGCAGCCATGAGCCGGTCCGCCCCCGAGCGCGATCGGCCGGACGCCGATCCGCGCAGCACCGCCGCTCTGATCGGGGCGGCGACACGCGATGCCAGCGCGCATCTCGCCGCCCTGCTCCGGCTGGCCAGAATCGAGGTCCGGGGCAATCTGCGCGCGCTGGCAACGCTCGTGCTGCTGTTCGGCGGAGCGCTGCTGCTCGTCGTGGTCGCGCTGGTCCTGCTGCTCATCGCCCTGCGGGAGGCCCTCGCCGTCCTGATCGGTTCCGAGGTCCTGGCCAGCCTGATCGTAGCCCTGCCCTTTCTCGCCGCCGCGGCGATCCTGACTTGGTCGGGCGTGCGCCGGATGCGTCCGGGCGCCGAACGGGCCTGAGGGCGGACGGGAGCCGACAGGCCCCGCCGTCAGCGGGCGCGCCGTGCCGGGCGGTTCTGCTACGATCCGTGCGATGTGCAATCTCTACAGCCTCATGAAGAGCCAGGACGAGATCCGGCGCGCGTTCCGGGTCGACCTCGACCAGACCGGCAACCTGCCGCCGCTCCCCGGCATCTTCCCCAACACCGCCGCGCCGATCGTGCACGTCGCGGAGGGGCGGCGCGTGCTCGCGCGGCATCGCTGGGGCATGCCCTCGCCGGCCTTCGCCCTGGAGGGCAAGCGGGTCGATCCCGGCGTCACCAACGTGCGCAACACGGGCTCGCCGCACTGGCGCCGCTGGCTCGGTCCGGACCATCGCTGTCTCGTGCCGCTGTCGTCGTTCAGCGAGTTCAACAAGGCGGCGGGCGGCGACATCTGGTTCGCGCTGGGTGAGGATCGCCCGCTCGCCTGCTTCGCCGGGATCCGGACGGAAGGCTGGACCTCGGTGCGCAAGCTCAAGGACGGCGAGACCACGGACGATCTCTACGCCTTCCTGACCTGCCCGCCCAACGCCGAGGTCGGCGCGATCCACCCGAAGGCGATGCCGGTGATCCTGACGACGGAGGCGGAGCGGGACGCGTGGCTGCGCGCGCCCTGGTCCGAGGCGAAGGCCCTGCAGCGTCCCCTGCCGGACGGATCGCTCACCGTGGTCGGGCAGGGCGTGAAGGGAGACGGCGCGTGACGGATCCCCCCGCTGGCCCGCGACCGCGGCGCTGCGTCCACTATGTCGGCTTCCGCGACGACCGCTACTGGAACGCCTTTCGGATCTGGGGCGGCCCGCGGATGATCCACCGGCGATGGGATCGGATCGCCCAGTCCGATATCGGCCCCGGGGATGTGGTGATCTTCGCACAGGGCGACGAGCACCAGCCCCTGGCGGAGTACAACGCCACCGACATCGACGAGCGGTGGCTTTAGGGATTCTCCGTCCCCCTCGGCGGGCGATCGGATCCAGGACGATGCGCGAACGGCCCGTCCCCCGCCGCGGCGGCCCGCTCAGGTCGACACGGCCCCGGCGGGCGGGCGCTGCTCGGCCCGGCGCAGCATCACGATGGTCTCCCGCAGCCAGCGCTGGCTGGGCACGTCGTCGTTGGAGGCGTGCCAGATCATCGAGATCGCAACGTCCGGCAGGTCGACCGGCGCCGGGCTCACGGTCAGGCCCATGCTGTCGGCGAAGAAGCGCGCCAGCCGCGAATGCATCGTGGCGATCACGGGCGCTTGGCGGACCACGAACGGCATCACCGTGAACCGCGGCGAGGTCAGCGCGATGACGCGCTTGCGGCCGATCCGGGCGAGGGCGTCGTCCACCACGCCGTGGGCGCTCTCCACGAGGCTCGTGAGCAGATGGGGAAACCGCAGATACTCGTCGAGGGAGATCGGCGGGGTGAGGCCGACGAGGTCGGCATTGAAGAGGCAGAGATAGCTCTCCTTGTTCAGGATGCGCCGCTTGTGGTGCGTCTGCCCCTGCTCGAACACGCCCATGCCGACATCGACCCGCCCGCTATCGAGGTCGTCGAGGATACGGTGACGGTCGACGGTGTGGAGCAGGAGCTTCACCCCCGGCGCCCGCGCCTGCAGATGCGCGATGAGGGTCGGCATCAGCAGCACCTCGGTCGAATCCGGGATGCCCAGCGTGAAGGTGATGTCCGCCGTGGCCGGATCGAACGCCTCCGGCGGGGCGGTGATCCGCTGGATCTGGGACAGGGCCGCCTGCATCGGCTCGACGAGGGCGAGCGCCCGCGGCGTCGGCCGCATGCCGTCCGGCCCGCGGGTCAGCAGCTCGTCCGCGAAGGTCGTGCGCAGGCGGCCGAGGGCGTGGCTCATCGCCGACTGGCTGATGCCGATCCGTGCCGCCGCCCGCGTCACGCTCCGCTCCGCCAGCAGGGCGTCGAGGGCGACGAGCAGGTTGAGATCGAGCCGAGCAAGATGCACGTGATCGATACGCATTATGAAATCAACCCATTTGATTCATGGCACCCGGATCAGCACATTCGCTCTCATGAAGCGACGGACATACCCGCCGCACACACCAGAGGCTGAACCGATGTCCAAGCCGATCCTCTCCCGCGTCGCCGCCGGCATGGCGCTGACCCTCCTCACCACCACCGCCGTCCTGGCCCAGGACTCCACCGCCGTGCACGGCGTCAAGACTGTCGGCGCCATGACCCTGGCGACCCAGGGTCTTGCCACCAACATGGGCTCCGTGCACCGCCAGGGCGGTTACGCGCTCCCCGGCGCCGTCCAGTGGACGACGATCCCCGCCGAAGAGCCGATCAAGCAGGCCGCCTTCTGATCCCGTGCCCCTGACGGGCGCGGCCGGCAAGACGGCCGAGACAAGGGCCGGGACGACGGTGCGCCGACCTTCGGCGCCACCCCGTCCCGGTCTTCGGGCCACCGTCGCTCCGGCGGCCGGATGCCACCCGCGAGGACGCGGCACGGTCGCCGAGGGGCTACCATTTGAGGGCGGACCCGGCGGCGAGAGTCGCGGCAATGCAACACCGGTCGTTTCCTTGCACGGGAGGGGGCCGGCATCTTCAAAGCGGTCAGAATTTCGATATCAGACTGCGCCGGTCACTCAGCGACTGGCACCGCCCCCATGTTGTCCGCGTCCCGCACCCTGGTCCTTCAGCACCGTGAGATTTCCGCCCTGCTGGCGACCTACGGCATGTTCGTCGGCGGGTTGTTGATCCTCGTCTGGGCGGTGCCTTAGGGCGCCCCGGTCAGGCCACAGCCGGCCGGAGGCCCTGTCTCGGGGACCCGGCATCGGTTATCGTGGCCGGATGAGCAGGCCCTTCGCACCTTCCCCGCGGCATCGTCTCGCAGCCGGCCTCGTGACGGGCCTCGTGCTCGGCCACGGTCTCCTCGCGGCCGGCCCGGCCCTGGCCCAGAGCGTCCTGCCATTCGCGGGCTTCGCACCGCTGCCGTCCTTCGTCTGGTCACCGCCGGCCGGCACCGAGACCGGCCGCGGGTCGGGCTCCTACGCGGCCGTGTCCACCGGCTACGCCATCGCGTCGTCGAAGCAATTCGGGAGCTATGGCGGCCCGACCCTCGGCTTCGAGGGCGGCCGGATGTGGCAGGAGGGGCGGCTGATCTACGGCATCGTCGGGGGGGTCGATATGCTGCTCCCGGCGACCGGCAACCTCTCGCCCGGTTTCGGAGGCCTGGCCTATTCGCGCGATCTGGCGGGCGCCTTTCAGGTGCAGGTCGGGACGCTCCTGACGGACGACGTGCTGCTCTACGGCAAGGCGGGAGCCTGGGCCGTGCACGAGCGGCTGCAGGTCGGGGCGACCCACGCCGCGCCGCTCTACAGCCGCGAGGACATCGCGATGCGGCCGGAAGCGCGCGTCGGCGTCGAATGGGCGATCACGGATCGGCTCTCGGTGGCGGTCGAGGCCGGGGTGATCGGCAACCGGCTTCACTGAACGGTTTCCCCCGCCGCAGCCGCAGGGGGCTGTCCGGGAGCGATGATCCGCACGGCCCCCAGGGATCAGGCCCAGGGCTCCTACCAAATCCGGTTGATCCCTTCGGGATGGCGGATTTGGGCTTCGCTCAAACGCCGCGCGGGCTGGACTGATACGGGCTCCGCTTTGATCAAGCGGAGCCCGTATCAGGCACAAAAAAGCCCCCGCACCGAGCGATGCGGGGGCCTGCATGTCATGTCACGCTGCGGGGGCGATCAACAGTCGTTGCCGCCCTTCTCGCCGAGCTTCTGGTCGTTGCCGGCGGCATTCATGGCGCCGACCGTGCCCGGCGAGGCCGGCTGGTTGCCGCCCGCATTGTTCTTGGCCGAGGACGTCTCCTTCGAGCCCGGCTTGTCGGCCACGCCCTGGTTGGCGCCGACATTGTTCATCGCCCCCACCGTGCCCGGCGAGGCCGGCTGCTGGCCACCCGCGAGGTTCTTCGAGCCGGCATCGGCGCCGCTGCCGGTGCTGCTGCCGGCGGCGCTGGAGCCCTCCGGTGCCTTGGCGGTGCTGCCGGTGTTGCAGGGCGCGGCGAAAGCAGAGCCGGTCATGAGGGCCAGGGCAGCGGCCGCGACAACGGTTTTCGTGAACGTCACGTTGGTTTCCTCCGAGATGATCTTGCGGGTATGTCACCCGTTCAGACCGGGGAAAGCGATTCAGGAAGACGAAGTTCCCGAATTCTCCCGGCGCAGAAGCATCTTCTCGGGTCTGTTCACGGCCCCGCTTCGTCCCGTCCTCCGCATTGCGACGCGGGCGCGCGACAACGCAATCGATGCGACGATGTCGGGAGAGTCGTCCGTCGCGGCATCAACCGGATGCTTGGCCGAGGGCGCGACGGGACGTGGGCCGATCAGGACGGTTTGTGGTCCGGTGCCGTGCAGGCAGGGGCGGGAGGGCCGCCGCAGAGGCCCTTCGGCTCGGCGTGGCTGAACGCCGTCGTCGCGAGGGCGCTGCCCAGCACGAGGCCGGCCGCGATCAGGAGGCGATAGAAGGGAAGGCCGATCATCGTCATCGAGGGCGAGGGAACGGGGGAACGGGGTCTCAGCGCGGCTGCGGCGCGGGCACGCGGATCGTGACCATCTGGCCGCTGATCGGATCGAAGACAGTGATGGTCATCGTGGGGCTCCAGCATCGGACCGGGCTCGTCCGGAATCCCGGAAGATCGCTTGCGACCTCAGAGGATCCCGAAGGATCGGGTCTTCGGCTAACGCCTCCGAGCGTGGCGGTTTCCGCGCCGTGCTCGGATGTGGTTAGCCCTTCGTTAAGCCTGTGCGCAGGCCGCGGCGCGCGGCGCGCGACCGGGTCCGGACCCGCGAGTGGCCGGCAAGACCGTTCGACGACCGTGCGACGACCGCCGCGAAGACAACCCGGTCTGAACAGATCGGCGTATTGTCTTGTTAAGGCCAAGGCTCTATGCTTGTGATGTCGGCCGGACAGTTCGGCCTCGAAATCTCAGTTCTCCATGCGCAACCTTTCTCGGCGGTCCTTCACCGTCGAAGCCAAATCCGGTGGCCGTCGTGGCTCGACGATCATCCCGACCCGCGTCGCCCCTCCGCCCGTTCCGCAGCACGCCTCGCTGTTCCGGTCGGATCCGGCGTCGACGGAACCCGCCGCCGAGAAGCGCCGCGTTCTGCCGAACCTGATCGTGCCGGAGACGCCCGAGCCCGTGCAGGATCCGGAGCCGGCTCTCGAGGAGAGGCCCGTGCGGCGCCCCCGCGGCAGGCCTCCCAAGCCCAGGCCCCTCCCGGTCGAGCCTGTCGCCGCGCCGGCCAAAGCCGCCGCGCCGGTGCCGCCGCCCCTGGCGCCGGTCGCCGTTACCGTCGCCGGCCCGGCCGAGCCGGCGCAAACGCCCCGCAGGCGCAAGGCCGATCCGATCCCCGATCTCCTGCCGCGCGGCGAACGCTGGAAGACCCGTCGCCTGGGACGCTGGAGCCGATAGCGCCGGGACGACACCGCGGCCCGGCCCGCATCGAGACCTTGACGCCCCAGCGTCACGCTCCCCCGTCAAGCCCACCCCCCGATTCCTCCCCGCAATCCTCCGGGCTCGTTTCGCGCGATTGACGCCCGGCGGCGGGTCGTATGTTCTCGTCCTGTTCTCACGACAGGAATGGACATGCCCCCCGCAGGCTTCAGCGAGATGCCCGCCGCGCCCCGCCGCGCGGAGGGGGGCGGCCGGCTTCGCCACCTGCGCCGGCAGATGGAGGATCTCGCCCGGCGGCCCGGCGCCCACCGGCCGGCCCTGCCGTTCGGATTGCCCGATCTCGACCGGCATCTGCCCGGCGGCGGCCTGCGCTGCGGCGCCCTGCACGAGGTGGGCGAGGCGGGCCTGAGCGCCGACCACGCCGCCCTGTCCGCCCTCTTCGCCGCCGCCATCGTCGCCCGGCTGCCCGGTCCTGTGCTGTGGTGCCTGCGCGGACGCGACCTGTTCGCCCCCGCCCTCGTCAGCGTCGGCCTCTCGCCGGGCCGCATCGTCTTCGCCGAGACCTGGAGCGATGCCGAGGTGCTGCCGGCCATGGAGGAGGGCCTGCGCAGCCGCGGCCTCGCGGCAGTCGTCGGCGAGGCGTCCCGGCTCGGGCTGACCGCCTCGCGGCGCCTGCAACTCGCCGCGGAGCGCAGCGGCGCCCTCACCGTCGTCATCCGCCGACGCCGGCGCGCGGCCGCACAGGGCGAGTCCGGCGGCGAGTCCGGCGACGAGCCCAGCGCGGCCCTGACCCGCTGGCGCGTCTCGCCCCAGCCCGGCACCGGGCCGCCGCGATTCGGCCTGTCCATGCCCGGTCTGCCCCGGGCCCGCTGGCTCGTCGAACTCACCCGCGCCCGCGGCGCGGACGCCCCCCGTTCCTGGATCCTGGACGCGCCTGATGCGACGGGTCGTCTCCGTCTACCTGCCGACTTGGTCCACCGACCTCTGGCGGCGGCGCAACGCCCATTGCGCGCCCGGGTGGGATAGTCCGCTCGTGGTGGCCGCGAGCGCGGGGCCCCGGCGCGCGCTCGTCGCCGTCGACCGGGCCGCGCGCCGCCTGGGCCTGCGCCCCGGCATGGCGGTGGCGCAGGCCCAGGCGGCGATCGTCGGCCTG
>NZ_CAKLBV010000074.1 GCF_920984675.1 Methylobacterium sp. Leaf118 | reverse complement strand
GCCTCCGCGCTGCAAACGGCGGCCTCGAATCATAAAACTACAGCCCACGCAACACCTTGATGCGGTTTTGACCCTAGCGGAGGCGTCCGCCAGGGCAAGCACTGCGGGATCAGCCCTGGTTCATGCCGGCGGAGGTGCGCCGAGCATCGCGCCTGTCCGCTACCAATCCCCTATCCAGGGCCGGGCCCGCTCGATAGTCGGGCCGATGTCCGGCCGGGTTGCCACCACTGCGCCGACAACCAGCACCGCCCCCCCCACGCACAGCCCGAGCGCGATCCGGCTGCGTCGCGGCACCTCGCCATCGATCGACCCGGTCGCCGCCACGTGGAGCACGGCGGCCATCATCGAGAGGAGCACGATTTGAGCCTCCGCGTGTGAGACTGAGCCGGAGACTTTCGGTGCCGGCGGAGGTGTGCTTGATCGTGCTGGCTTCCTCACCGGAATGGGGTTTCGGGCTCGCCCATCTCGGCGAGGTGCTGGTGGACGCGGTTAGTCAGGACTGTGACCAGAGAGCGGGCATCGACCTTGCCCGTCGCGGCATCGACGGCGACCTCGTCGGCGGCCTCGATCGCGATGCGCGCCGGCCACGCGATCCAGGCATCCCGCATCGCCCGGCCTTCCTCGAAGAAGGCGGCTTCGGCTGCGGCGCGGTCCACGAGCGCGCCGGACTTCAGCTCGAACTCAAGCTGTCGGAGGCGGGCGAGGTAGGTCTCCTTGAGCGCCCGGGCCTTGCCGAGAGGCATCGCCTGCCCGTCGACCAGCACGAACGCCTCCGTGGCGCCGCCCTCCGCCTGGTCTTCCTCACGAGGGGCGCCTGTTGCATCGGGTGTTGCATCAGCCGGTGATACACGGCGTGATGCACGAGCCGTGTCCTCGGCCTCAGTCAGCCCCTCCCGCCTGCCGGAGCGGGTCAGATCGATGTTGGCGGCGCGATCCGCCAACACCTCGGAAAACCTCACCTTTTGCCCGTAGGCCCGAACCTGCCCGGCCTTGCACTGGCGCGAGAGCGTGCTGCGGTTGATGCCCAGCCGCTCAGCCGCGGCCGAGATGGTGATGAGGGGGTCAGAAGGGCTCTGTTGCATCAGTTTGGAAGCCTGGCGCTAGAAAGGCCTGGGGCCCCGCCCACCCGTATAGGTTTGACCGTTCCCAGGGTCCCCAGCAGGTTGGGCACCGAGTGCCTCCCCTTTACTGGTCGGTTGCCCCTACGCCGTTCGCCTCATGCCGGCTCGCCGGATCTCTCGCTCCATCGAGGCAATCGACAGGGCGACGTTACCCGTAGAGCTGGTGGACGAGGGGGCGGAATGGGCAACAGGCTCGAGGCCGGCTTGTGCGAGTACCCGCCGCATGCTTTCGATGGAGAGCGAGACGCTGTCCGAGGCAGTGCCGGGGCTCGAGCCCGACGGCTCTGAAGGCCTGCGCCCGATGTTCGGGTGGCGGTTCTGATAGGTCTCGATGTCCCGAACGAGTGCTTCGAAATCTTGCTTCTCACCATCGGTCAGGGACCGGCTGCGGACGATGAGCATCTGGCTATCCAGGCGCCGCTGAGCCTCGTCGTACTCTTGTTCCGTGCGGATCGTCATGGGCTTGCCTCGTCTTTGAATGGAAGGGTGGCACCCGCGGCCTGGACGTGCCGAGCGACATGACCGCGGGTGCCTCGCCGGGAGGAGAGGCCCGGCATGGGTGATCAGGCAGCGGCGGCGGTTCGAGCCTCCGCGGTGAGGCGGGCACTCTCGGCGGCGCGGTGCGCGTCCAGATCCAGATCGAGATCGACGCATTCGTCCCACGAGTAGCTGTGAGAGGTGATCGAGGCCCAACCTGCGTCGCGCTGGGAGCGGCGCCATGCGTCGTCCGGCTCACGGGAAGCGCACTCGAACTCGATGGCGCGCAGAGCGACCGGCACCGGGAGCGAGAGGTAGCTGGGCGTGACCATCACCTTCGTCTCGCCGAGCCGGTAGAAGCAGGGCGTGGAGACGTAGACCCACACCTCGTCGCGAGGCGCCTGAACGATCGGCACCACCGTCTCGAAGGCGGGCAGCTTCACCGAGGCCTCGCCGACCTGCACGGCCGCGGCCTTCTCGCGAAGTTGAAGTGCCAGGGTCTCGGCCCGCGCCGCGGCGTGACCGGCCTGGATCCGCTCGGGCGGATGTCCCGGGAAGATCGGGGACGATCCGTCCACGAGGTCGAGGCTCGGCAGCGCGGTCAGCAGCTCGCCCAGCATGAAGCTGCTCGCGATGGCGGACGGGGCACTGTCGAGCCGCGGGTCATGGATCGCGGCCGCTCGGCCGGAGATGGCGGAGGCGAGGCCCTTGTGCGCCTTGACCAGCGCAGCCACCGCTTCGGCGACCGGCTTGGTTGCGGCGACGATGGCGCCGGCGTCGCGCTCCAGGCCGGCGGCCGTCGCCTCCCGCTCCGCCTTCTCGTTGGCCACGGCGATCCGGGCGCGACAGTCGGTGATGCGCCGCTCGATCTCGGCGAGCGCGTCGGTGATGGCGAGGGTGGTGCCCTCCAGATCCCGACAGGTCCGCTCGGCGTCGGCCAGGGCCGCGGGGTCGGTGCCGGAGATCAGCAGCTCACGGCGGCGGGCGACCGCGATCTCGGTCTCGGCGGCGAGGCTGGCTTGACGGTCGCGAAGGCTGGCCTGCGAGGCGGTGAGGCCGGACAGCTCGGCTGCGGGATCGGTGACGGTGGGGGGCTTGGCCTTGGGCATGGCAGCTCCGATCAGCATGAGATCACGGTGCGGCTCGCCGGGGCGGCCACATGATAGAGGTTCGGCGCGTCAAGATCCGGGAGAGAGATCCCATCGGCAGCCAGACGCTCGCGGAGGGCACGGCGCATCCATTCGGCCGATGAAGTGCGAGACTGGCGCGCGGCGCGAGCTACGGCGCTATTCAGGCCGGGCTCAGCCTTGAAGCGAACGGGCTCGGAGAAGATGACACGATCGGCGGACATCCAGGGCGCACCTTGTGTGCAAACGATGTCCCATCATGTGGACCGCAATATTCGCACAATGCAAGCAGATTGTCCGACATCAGCCCCGAGCCGCCGCCACTTCCTGCTGCATGTTGTTATGTGTAGTTATGCGATGTTGTGCTTTATCCCGCTCTGGCTGAGATGTTCTGTCGCAGCATTGGAGAGGGGGATAACCTCAGCGGCGACCGCCCCCGTCATTGGCCTCGCGCACATCTCCTATCGCAATGGCGAGATCGATAGCAGAGACTTGGCGGAGCTTTGGCAGCAGAGCACGTAGCTTGTCGTGAGGGATCTTCTCAGCGAGTAGCTCCGCAGCACGCTTTCCTGCCGCCTGTCGCTCGGCCTTCGTCAGGTCGGCGTGATGCAGAGCCCACACATTGCGGATCATGCGATCCCGCTCCTCGCGAGTGACATCGCCGCGACGAAACAGCTCGCGGGCAAAGCCTTCCTTCCATTGCGGCTTACCCCTGGCCTCATCCCAAAGCTTCATCATCTCAGCGAGCTGAGCCTCGCCTTCAGGCGACAGCGGCTTGCGCACGACGGCGCCGCGCCTCTCGCCGGCAGCCTCGACCGCGGCTTCCCGAACACTCAAATCCGCAACGCGTTGCGCTTTTGCCGGGTCGTCCGCGACGTGTCGGGCGATCCGCATGTAGAGCTGCGCCGTCCGAGGCGACACGGTGGTGTTGAGCCGGAGCCACGCGTCCCAGCCACCGTGCGGCACGGTTTCCTTGACCTGCATCAGGAGACGCCCGCACTCGACCGCGTAGCGAGCCCCCTCGCGCTTGGCTGCCTCGACTCCAGCGTGGGCGGCGTTGATCGCACCCGCAATATTCGATCCCATCATCGTCGATCCTCCGTTGCTAGTGAGTCGAGCCGGGCCTCGGCCCGAGCGTCATGATCGTCTCCTCAAGCGCCAAGCGCTCGGCCTCGTCGCGATCGTACCCGCCTTCGAACTCCCGGATCGCGGCGCGCTCTTCGTAGTGGGCGAGCCAGTCGTCCGGATCGACGCCAGCGGCTGTCACACCTGCTGTCACCCCGCCCGTCACACCCGGCGAGGTGTGACGCTTTTCTCCACCCGTCTTTTTGAGGGTGTGACGAGGTGCGACAGGTGTGACGCGTTGATTTTGTTGATCTTTTTCTCGCCCATAAGGTGTGACGCGCAGGTGTGACGGGGTGTTGCCGCCCCTGGCTGTCACACCTGTCACACCTGTCACACCTGTCACACCTGTCACACCCATTTTCGCGGTAGAGAGGGACTTGGTGATTTCGCGAAGCCGGAGGCGGAGATCAGGGTGCATCCGGACCTCCGTCGAGGACGCTGGCCGTGACAGTGTAGACCCGCAGCGTCGAGCCGCCGGGCGTCCGCTCGGAGCGCTGCATCTTGCCGTTCGGATCGCGCCGGAGCATGCCCCGCTCGGCCAGAATGCGAGCCGTCGCGACGGGATCGAGGCCGGAGCAGACCTCCGTCTTCCACATCTCGGGTAGGACGAGCCAAACACGGCCGTCAGCATGCCCACGGCGCCAGCCGGCGCGGTTCGGGACTGGCCTGGCGTCCGTCTCGTCCGTCGGTTCGAAGCGGGCCTCACCGTGCGCCTCGAAGAACCGCCGGACCTGCCCGATCGCCTCGCGGACCTCCGCCGGCTCGGTGCCGCCACGCGAGCCGATCCAGTCTGTCAGGGCACGGGCTGCCGCGGCTTCGGCCTCACTCTCTTCCCATGGCACGATGTTGAAGGACCGGGCGAGTTCGCCTGCCGCCGCGATCATGCCGAGCCGAGCGGCCGCTCGGCGGATCTGGCCGTCGGCATCGGCGGGCGCGTGTTCGGCGACGAAATCCTCGACCAGACTGACGACGAGGGTCCGTGCCTCCTCCTGCCCCAGATCCATCAGGGCACGAACGAAGGCAGGACCGGCCTCGCCGTAGGCCGTCTGCGCCGACTTCTGAAGCGCCTCGGCAAGCAATGCTGGATCACCGTTCGGGCCCGGACCGTCAAACACGCCGAAGCCGCGGCCCGCATCGGCCGGCACGTCGAGCAGCCGCACGGCCTGACCGGCATAGGCACGGCGCTGCCTGTCCTCGGCGATCTTCGCGGCCATCGGCAGCTCGCCGGTCGAGAGAGTAAGCACCCGCCACGTCATCGGCGCCCGGATCGAGCCGTCGCGTGCGGAGCGGCCTTTGCCGACACCGGAAGCGAGTTGATAGACGGCGGCGGCCGCATCGCGTCCCTCGGCGACGCCGATCTCGTCGAGGCAGAGCAGGGTATCGGTGACGATCGCAGCGGTCGCCTCCTGCGCGTTGGCGGTGGCGCGCCAGGACCGGACGAAGCCAGGATCCGAGGCACCCCGGCCCCAGACGCTGGCCGCCGCCTTCAGTGCCGTGGTCTTGCCCCGGCTGGACTGGCCGTAGAGGTTCACCCCGCCACCCTCACCGCCGACCAGATCGACAAGCGGGCCGGCGAAGGCAGTCGCCACGGCCAGCACGAGCCGCCCATGCCCAGCGGACAGGTGACCGACGCCCTCGCGCCAATCCTGCAACGTGCCGCGTCGGGCATAAGGTGCCGCGGTCGCGCCGGTCAGGACCACCGTCTCGGCCTCGGGCTGGCCGATGACCGCATCTGGCAGGACGAAGACGCGGCGCTCGCCGATCAAGTGCCAGCCCGTGCGGTTCACGGTCGTGACGCGCGCCTTCACCCGCACTCGGTTGAGGTAGTCGAACAGCATGCCTCTGGTGGCGCGGGAGACCACAAGTCCGCGGGACGCCAGATCGGCGGCCAGTACGCCCATGTCACCGTGAAGCGCGGCATCAGCGACGGCATGCTCGTGACGGCGCCCGTCCGGGTCGCGCCAGCGCAACCACCGTGCCCAGCCAAAGCCGTGCGGATCGCGGGCCCGGCCGATCACCTCGAACGGCGCCGAGATCCACACGTCTTCGACGGTCGCGTTCTCGCCCCGACCCTTCGTCACCTCCGCGACGAGCCCGTCACTGTTCATGCTGAACTTGCCGAACGAGACGTAGCTGGGCGCCGGCTCGGTACGCTCGACATGCTGAAGAACCAGGGCCGCTAGATCATCGGGCCGCCATCCGTCCTCGTCGAGACCGTCGGCGGCGTCCCATCCCTCCGGCGGCGCGCGAGTCTCGCCTGACGGGCGCGCGGCGGCCACCGCCATGGCGTCGATGATCGTCACGGTGCCGGCGCCGATCGCGGCTAACTCCCGCTGAACATCGGCCGCGTAGGTGAGACCGGGCGCGTCTGCGTCCGGCCAGATCATCACCGGCCGCCCCTTCAGCGGCGTCCAGTCTGCCGCCTTGGCCGCCTTCGATCCGCCGGGGCTGGTGATGACAACGCTTTTGGGGAACACCCGCTGCGCGGCGTCGGCTGCCTTCTCGCCCTCGGCCACGATGACCGAGGCGTCGGGCCGATCGGCGAGACGATCGAGTCCGTAGAGCGGACGAGGGCGCGGCCAGGACTTCCAGCGCCAGCGTGCCTTGCCGTTCTCCTCCCATACGGTCAGCGGCAGGAATTCCTTGCGTCCCTCCTGCGGATCGTACCGGGTGATATGACCGAGCACGTGCCCGGCCCCATCGTGGTAGACCCAAGTCCGGCTTGGCATGCCGAAGGCCGGATGGCGGAAGTTCGGGGCCGGGAGATCGTCCGGCACCGGCATCAGGCAGTGCGCTTCGGACTCGTTGTCCTCGCGGGTGCCGCCATCGATGTGCAGATCGTGCGGGTCAGGCGCGGCGTCGAAGGCGCGGCGCATCTCGTCCAGGCGGTCCATCAGCGGCGCGCCTCCGTGTCGATGCCAAGGTGAGCCGCGAGTTGCCGCGCGGCATCGGATTGGCGGACGCCGAAGCGCCACGCCGTGAGGGCGATCAGGTCACCGCCGGCCTCACCGGTCGCGAAGTCGGCCCACCGGCCGGTGCGCAGGTTGACCTTGAAGGAGCCAGGCCGGCGATCCGCCCGGTTGGGGTTGCAGGCGACGTACTCGCCAGCTCGGACCCGGCCGCCGGGGATGAGCCGACGGCAGATCGCCTCGGCATCGGCGAGCGCCGCAGCGCTGATGCGAGAGAAGTCGAGGGCGCTCACGCGCGCCCCCGCCAGGTATCGATGCTCGGGTACGCCAGCTCGGCGATCACCGCAGCCGTCGCGGGCGCGAGACCAAAGCGACGACGGAGATGATTGAAAATCTGGGGCCGGGTGGTATCTTCGGACTTGTCGCCGCCAAGTGACAAATTCGAAGAGCCCGCCGGAGCCCCGCTTCGAGCGGGTTTCTTCATGGCTCAAGCAGCCTCCTCGATCGAGATCCGGGCATCGAAGGCGTCGAGACTGTCCTCGCTCCACAACCGACGTCCGTTGACGACCAGGTCGGGCTTCGGGAAGCCCGTTTTGCCGTCGTTGATCCACCGCCACAGACCCATCTCCGAGATACCGCCGTAGCGGCGACGGACCTGCGTCGCGGTGCAGTAGAGCTTCTGCCGATTGCTCACCTTCACACCTCCAAACACGCGCGAAAGCTCGCGCCCAGAAGCAAAATGCTTCGGGCTATTTTGAAAATCTATGCTGCTGATACGTTTCGATTGACACCCGCATTCAGGGGTCAATCAACACCAATCGACCTCAGTCGAGTGGTGGCAACTGATCCCCATTGCCACCACTTGGGCTCTGATTGTGTCTGTGACCGAATTGTTCGCGATACTGCCGGCCGAATATCGACAAGGGTCGATCCTCGAAAACTTGCAGACGCGCCAGCACTCTATGATCCATTAGCTTGCCAGAAGTATTTTTGTGATTTGGATCGATATCGATAGCGGCCTTTAGTTCACCCGCATCTACAGCTAACTGACAATCAGCCGTGAGTTTGGGCATTTTTTCCCACGCTCGAATTGTTTCCACTGAAATTCCTGTAGCTTCGGCAACAATTTGACGAGCACGGCTAATCGGTTTGTCTTGCCCAAACAGAAAGTACATATGTTCCAAGACGCCAGATCGCATTTGATCCCAGGTCCATGCATCATCATGTCTGCCGGCACGGGCAGGCGCTATAATCGCCTGGACCTCACCTTCATCAAGTGCAGCCAAGGCGTTTTTGAGCTTGTTGAACAGCCATCTCGGCACCACGCACGGCAGCGGATCGAAAGATGCTCGGCTCGTGTGAGGTATTGGCAACTCACTCAATTGGAGCAATGCTTGCAATGCCTCCCGCTCCCCGCCTTTCCATTGATCTGGGTCCATCAAGTCGATATCTAATCCCAATGGATTTAGAAGCATTTCCGAAAACTCGAGAGACATCAATTGCCAGACGACTCGAGCATGCCTTGCTATATGAGCCGCCGACGTGAAACCCTCCGCTTCAGCTGCATCTACTTCTGTCCAATCATCTGTCTCAACATGTTCACTGACAGGAGCTGCCTCGATCGCGTCTTCGTAATCCAATTTCAGGGCTCGAAGCATTTCTATAGATTGTATCGCTCGGTCCTTAGCGCGGCTGAGAACATCCATATTCGGGATACTCAGGACATAGGCATCCCACAGCTCATTTATCTGTTGCTGCCTCTTGCTCTCATCCATGATGAGCGACACCTTCGCCGATGATTGTTATGACACGCACCGACCAAGCCTCCAGCGCCGTACGCTTCTCATCCAAGTAGGCGTAACGATTATAGATGGCCGCCACGCCGCTGATCGTGCCGGAGCGGTGGTTCAGCACCGCCTCAGTCACGTGAACGGGGAAGCCGAGGCGGGCCATTCCGGTCGTGGCCGTGCGACGGAGATCGTGAAGGCGCCAGGGCTGTAGCTCCACCTTGCTGGGATCGGCTCCGGCTTCAGCGGCCGCCTCACGGGCGAGAGCCAGCATGGCGTTGTCGAGCTTCGTCTTGTTCTTCGCGAAGTTGGACGAGGCGGTCTCACCGTCGGTCGTCAGCACGAAGCCGGATCGACCGGTGATCCGCGGCGCCGCGTCCAGAATGGCGCGGACAGGCGAGGGGAGGGGCACCAAATGCTCGCGGCTGTTCTTCGTCCGTGCCGCTGGGATCAGCCACAAGCCATCGTCGTCCAATTCCGCCCAGGTCATGCGGGCGACCTCGTCACGGCGTTGGGCGGTCAGAAGCAGCAGTTGCACCATCGTCCCGAACGGATAGCCGACGCGCTCGGCCGCGAGCCACACGAGGCGCAGCTCGGCATCCGTCAAAACGCGATCCCGCGTGATCTCGGCGATCGGCGGCTTGAGCCGCAGGAACGGCATGGTCTCGATGATCTCGCGGGACAGGGCCCAGTTGAACAGCGCCCGAGCCGCCGCGAACACGCGGTTGGCGCCGACCCCCATACCGGCATCAGTGAGGCCGTCCATCAAGGCTATGGCATCGCGGCGGGTGATCTCCCCGATGCGCCGGTCGCCCCAGCGAGCAACGACGTGATTGCGCAGCAGCGCTTCGGCCTCGACGGCGTAGCGGGGTTTAGCGTTCGGCTTGAGCTGCCGCTCGACATATTGCTCGGCCACGGCTTGGACCGTGTCCCGCTCCGCGGCGAGTGCGGCCTCGACGCTGGCCCGCCTCTCAAGGATCGGGTCCTGACCGCGCGCCGCCATCTGCAACGCCTCGCGCGCCGCAGTGCGGGCTGCCGACAGGTCGAAGAGAGGGTAGGGGCCGATCGTGAGCTTTCGGGTCTTGCCGCCGAAGCGGTAGCGCACCGCCCACGACTTCGCCCCACTCGGCTGAATCACGAGGTAGAAGCCCGGCAAGGCCGCGTCGGGGATCTCGACGCGGCGCGCGGCCAGGGGTTTGAGGCGTTCAACGCTCTGCATGGTCAGGACCTTTGCGACCACCAGACCTCGCCCTCCGGGTAACAGCGGGGTATCACAAAACGCCCGTTAAGGAGCGTTCCCAACTGTTAGCCATTGTGGCCGTGCCTGGCACAAAAGCCAAGTGATGACAGCGCCTTGCAGCCCGATACCTACCCCTTTGTGTTCGGGACTGTTATCCCGCTCTACCAGACTACGAATCTGGGGGTCAGAGGTTCGAATCCTTTCGGGCGCGCCATTCACTACATCTTGACGCGATTGAGCGCGCCGCTCTGGCCGGACGGAGCTTGGCTTGCGTTGGCAGGCGCTGCCGCTGCGAGCCGGTGTGCAGTCCCTCCGTTTCTCGGTCCTAAGCCCAAACGGCACTATCGCTGGCTTCGCCTCGGCGGAGGTCTTGGCGGCCATGGGAGTGCCCTGGCCGAACGGGGATCGTCCCGGTGGCTCGCGCAGCGTGAGCCTGGCCTGAGCTCCGCCTGGAGCCCGTGGGACGCGTTCGGACACCGCCGCTGTGACGGAGGCGCGATGGCGCGAGGCATGGCGCTGCGCGACGCTGTGAACGCGTCGGTGATCCCTCTCTCGCGCCATGACCCTCAACCGACACCGACCGAGGGACAGAGATGCAGTCGTTGGCCGCTTGCGTTGGCCGCTTGCGTTGGCCGCTTGATGCCTGCTCGGACGAGGCTCGGTCGGGTCAGGGACCGGGCGGAACTCTCGGCAGCCGGGTCCAGGCCGATCCCCATCGGCCCCATACGGGCGCGAAACGGCCCCGCGCCACCGCCGCACGGACCGAGGCGTCAGGGGGACGAGGGGATGCTCGGCCGAGGCGGTCACGAAGGGGGCGGACAGGAACGGGGCAGAGATCGGGTGAGGGTCGCGGGGATCGACGGGGCGGGGCGCCTCGCCGCCGGTGCTGTCATCGGCGCGGGACCGCTGTGGCGGCGCCTCCGGTCGCGAGAGAGGCTACCTGGGCGACGGGACCAAATGGCCCCGTCGGCGGGGCAGGGGCCGAGACGGCGGCGGCGAACGATGGTCCGCTCCCGCGACTTGTCGGAGGCACGACACCACCGACAGGGACGCCACGCACCATGCGCACCACGACATTGACGCTCGCCACCGCGCTCGCCCTCGGCCTCGGGGGAGGGGCCTTGGCCCAGGGCGCGACCGCCCCCGGCAGCCCCGAGCGCGGCCGGACGGCTCCGGGCCCCATGCCGGGCAACACCGCCGAGGCGGGCCCGGAGCGGAGCACCGGCCCTGCCCCGGCCGGCAACCCGACCCAGGACACGACGGGCGCCATCGGTCATCCGAAGAGCACCAACAGCACCGGCAGCACGACGGCCCCCGCGGCGCGCTGAGGTTCGCCCCGAGATCGCACCGGGAGCCTCCCGATCCGCCGTCGGGACGGGCTCTTGGCGCGTGCTCCCTCCCCGGGCCGGCCGCTCGGGCGGAGCCGGCACGGGTGGAGCGCAGCCCAGACTTACGATTGGCCGTCGGTCGATTCGGCACGATCGCTCATCGAATACGCTCGATCGGGCTCGAAAGCCCCCGATCATGCACTATCTTTCACATTTCATTGACAGGAGGGTGCCGTGAGGAAACCTGAAAAGCCGGGAACACGGGACAGCAAGACCCAGGAAGGCGGCGCGCTCGGCAATATCGACGAGCAGACGGGCGATCCAGGCAAGGGGACGCCCGGGGCGACGCTGCGCCCCGAGGACAACCCCGACCCGTCGAAGGATCCCAAGCCCGAGACGCCCGGCGACGCGGACAAGCCCGGCTAAACCGCGCCTCGCGGGGCGGCGTGCCAAGCCCGGATGGGCCCGGCCGGCGCTTCGGAACATCGCCGGACGGCGGCGGGTTCGCCCTGTCCAACCGGGAGAACACCATGGTCGACGCCAGCCAGATCCGCGAACACGCGCCCGTCATCGGCTCCGACGGGGCCTCTGTCGGCACCGTCGATCACGTCGACAAGGGCGAGATCAAGCTCACGAAGCAGGACGCCGAAGCCGGCGGCCTGCACCACTACATTCCCCTCGACTTCGTGCGCGCCGTCGAGGGCGATCAGGTCCACCTCAACACGACCGCCGAGGAGACCAAGCGGAGTTGGAGCACCTCCGGCGCCGCCTGACGGCTACTCGGCCGCGGCGCGGGCGCTCCCGTCCGCGAGCCAGAGGGCAAGGTCGCTGCGGGCTCGGTCGGTGAGCGCCCGCTTCTTGAGGGCCGCCTTCTCGGGACCGCGCAGGCGCTTCCCCGTCTCGTTGCGCGGCATTTGCGCCAGCGGCGGGAAGAGCCCGAAATTCACGTTCATCGGCTGGAACGAGCGCGGGGCGTTGGCCTCGGCCTCCGGTTCGGCCCCGACATGGCCGCCGGTGATGTGGGCGATGAGCGCGCCGAGCGCCGTCGTCGGGGGGAGGGGGGCGAGACTTCGCCCCTCGGCCTCGGCCAGGGCGTAGCGGCCCGCCATCAGCCCGACCGCGGCGCTCTCGACATAGCCCTCGCAGCCGGTGATCTGCCCGGCGAAGCGAAGGGACGGCCGCGCCTTCAGCCGCAGGGTGGCGTCGAGCAGGCGCGGGGAATCGAGGTAGGTGTTGCGGTGTAGGCCCCCGAGACGGGCGAACTCGGCGTTCTCCAACCCCGGAATGGTGCGGAAGATGCGGATCTGCTCGGCGTGGCGGAGCTTGGTCTGGAAGCCCACCATGTTGAACAGGGTGCCGAGGGCGTTGTCCTGGCGCAGCTGGACGATGGCATAGGCCTTCACGGTCGGGTCGTGCGGGTTGGTCAGCCCCACCGGCTTCATCGGGCCGTGCCGCAGGGTCTCGGGTCCGCGTTCGGCCATCACCTCGATCGGCAGGCAGCCGTCGAAATAGGGGGTCGAGGCCTCCCATTCCTTGAACGAGGTCTTCTCCCCCGCGACGAGGGCGGCGACGAAGGCCTCGTACTGGGCCCGGTCCATCGGGCAGTTGAGGTAATCGGCGCCGGTCCCGCCCGGTCCCGCCTTGTCGTAGCGGGACTGGAACCACGCCTTGCCCATATCGATCGAGTCGCGGTGGACGATCGGAGCGATGGCGTCGAAGAAGGCGAGGGATTCCTTGCCGGTCAGCGCGGCCACGGCCTCGGCGAGCGCCGGGGCGGTGAGGGGGCCGGTCGCCAGGATGGTCGGGCCCCATTCCTCGGGCGGAAGCCCCGCGACCTCCTCGCGGACGATCCTCACGTTCGGGTGGTCCTCCAGCGCCGCGGTCACCGCCGCCGAGAACCCCTCGCGATCGACGGCGAGCGCCCCGCCCGCGGGCACTTGGTGGGTGTCGGCCGCCCGCATGATCAGCGAGTCGAGGGCGCGCATCTCCTGATGCAGCAGCCCGACCGCGTTGGCATTCGCGTCGTCCGAGCGGAAGGAGTTCGAGCAGACGAGCTCGGCGAGCCCCTCCCCCTGATGCGCCTCGGTGCGGCGATGGGGTCGCATCTCGTGGAGCACGACGCGCGCGCCGCCCTGGGCGAGCTGCCACGCGGCCTCGGAGCCGGCGAGCCCGCCGCCGACGATGTGGATCGGATCCGTCATCGCGTCGGGATAGGCCCGCCCGCGGATTCGATCAATGCGTCCGAGCCCCGCGGCCCCCCGTCTCGCCGCGATCGTCGTTGCGCCGCCGGAACCGTCGGCGCGGGCTCAGTGCAGCTTCGGCCCCACCAGAAACTGCTCGCGGTCGACCGAGGTCAGCGACAGCCGCAGGGTGCGTCCGTCGCGGTTGACCGTGAGCGGCACCCGCACCCCCGCCTCCCCCAGCGCCCAGATCTGCCGGAAGAAGCCCGCCAGATCCGCCACCGGCTCGCCCGCCACCTCGGCCAGCACGTCGCCGGGGCGCAGGTCGGCGGCCTCGGCCGGCCCGTTGTCGGTCAGGCCCATCACGACGACGCCGTCCTCGGTCTCGGTGGCGTAGAGGCCGAGCCAGGGGCGGGGCGGGCGCGCCGCCCGGCCGCTCGCCTCGAGATCGGCCAGGATCGGCGGCAGCAGCTCGATCGGCACGACCATGTTGATCGCCCGCCCCCCGGCCGCCCCGCCCTGCTGGAGCTGGAGCGAGCCGATGCCGCAGAGCTCGCCCTCCGGCCCGATCAGGGCGGTGCCGCCCCAATGCGGATGGGCGGGGGCGGTGAACAGGGCCTCGTCGAGGACGTATTCCCAGTAGCCGGCGAATTCCTGGCGGGCGACCAGCTCGACCGCGAGGCTGTGCCCGCGCCCGCCCGCGCCCGCCACCACCGCCCGGTCCCCGACCTTGAGCGCGTCCGACCGACCGAGGGGCAGGGCGGGCAGGCCGAGATCGCCGAGCGCCTGGACGAGGCCGAACCCGGTCACCGCGTCGTAGCCGACGACATGGGCGGGCACGAAACGCCCGTCATGCGTGGTGAGCCAGATGGTCTCGGCCTCGATCACGAGATAGCCGATGGTCAGGACGAGGCCGTCCTCGCGGATCACGACGCCGTTGCCCGCCCGCTCGGTGCCGAGGGCCTCGGCGGTGAAGGCCTCCTCGGGCACCCGGGACGAGAGCGTGACCACGCAGGACAGGGCCCGCTCCAGGTCGTAGGCATAGTCGCCCGGCTTCGGCTGAAGGGCGGCCGGGATCCTGAATTCGCCGTGCGCGCCCATGCCGTCCCCCGCTCCCGCCTGCGCTCCCGACGCGTCCCGCCTTGCCCCGGGCGCCGTCGGCCGACCCGTCGTCCCAAAGAGATAGGCAGCGAAACGGCCGCCGACACCCGCGGCATCGGCGCCGCGACAGAGCCCGTCCGGTCCGATCGGGCCGGGCCGGGCCGGGCGCATGACAGAAAAACCGCCCGGCCTTGCGGCCGAGCGGTTCCACCCAGGTCGGGTACGGGGGCGCCGCGAAGGCGCCCCCGGTTGGGATCAGTACTTGCGCACCAGCGGAGCCGGGGCGACGGCCACCGGGGCCGGCGGGGTGTAGATCGGGGCGATGATGCGGAACCAACCCTCGGTCGAGTCGAAGGCGTCCGAGGTACGGGCGACGGTCCGGGCCACGTAGAACTGCGTGGTGAACGGTCCGAAGTCGTAGCCGATGAGGCCGCCGAGGAGGAAGCGACCGCCGCGGCCGATCGTGCCGCTGCCGAGGACGCCCGGACGCACGAGCAGGTTCGGGTCGAGGTTGACGGTGCCGTAACCGATGGCGCCGATCTCGAACTTGCCGAACTTCTTGGTCGCCGTCAGGTCGAGGTTGAGGGCGTCCGAGATGTTGTACGGTCCACGGGTCCCGAAGACGTTGTTGCCGCTGAAGGTCGCCGGGGAGTCGTAGAAGTTGTAGGTCAGGTTGGCGGTGACGTTCCAGCCGTCGCCGGTGTAGCTGCCCGCCACGCCGAAGCGGTAGGTGTTGGAGGCCAGGAGCGGAAGCGCCGCGCCGGGGCTCAGGACGCCAGCGTTGGTCACGACCTGACCGCGGTCACCGTTGAGCTCGTTCAGGTAGGCACCGCCGAGGACGCTGACGCCGAAGTTGCCACCGAGATCGAACGCCCAGATGGCGCCGACGAAGGTACCGACGTTGACGGTGAAGTCGCGGATACCGCCCGGGCCACCGTTCTTGCCGAAGGCCATCACGGTCGGCGCGGCGACGGCGAGCTCGAGGCGGCCACCCATCGGCACCCACGGGGTCGACCACACGAGCAGCGGAACGTTGAAGCCAACGTCGAGGGCACCCTGGTCACGGCCGCCATAGGTGAAGGTGTTGATCGCGTACACACCTTCCGGCAGCGGCGCACCGGTGGCCAGACCGACCTGCTCGCCGGGGATGGTGGTGGTCTGAGCGAAAGCGGCGGTGGTGGTCATTCCGGCCGAGAGCGCGATCGCGCCAGCGGCGAGCCAGTTCTTCATCATTTTTCTCGTTCCTTCCCAAGGATTTCAGGCGTCCGCCCCGTAGCCCCCGCACCGTCCGGCTCGTGTCCCGCTCTCTATTCGGAGCGGGGTTTACCGGATCGTGCCGACGCCCCCTTACGGCCGCACCTCAAGTCTCGACGCTGGGAACTATTCTACAGACTGCTCTCGAATGACAGGGGATTGCCTTCAACCGCGGCAGTTCGGATCCCACCGTTGCGCAAAAGCCGCATTTTTGCTGCGCAGCAACGAGAGCCTTAACGAATTCTTACCGCCGCCTCGGACGGTCCGGTCCCGGCCCCGGGTGGCGGCTTCGCGGAAATTGAAGAGCAGGCTCAGACGATTGCGCGGGATCGGCGCCGGGCGAGATCGGCACCGGGGCCGGGGCGAATGCGCAAGGCATCCCGGACCCCGCGGCCGCGAAGGCGGCCGGCGCCCCGCCGGTGGGGCGCCCGGCGGGGCTTCCCCCTCGAATCGATCGAGCCGCACGATTCGTCGTCGCCGACCCGCCCTGCCTCCCGAATGGGCGATCCGCGAGCGGCTACTCGGCGGCCTGGCGCCCCCGGCCCGCGGCCCGGCCCGGCCCGGATTTGGCCGCCGCCTTGGTGGCGATCTCCTTGGCGACCCCCGACTTCCCAGCCGCGCTCTTCCCGGCCGCCGACTTCCCGGCCGCCTTCGCCGCCGCCCCGGGCGGGCGGCGGTCCAGCACCGCGCGCAGGAAGCGGCCGGTATGGCTCGCCGGACTCGCCGCGATCGCCTCGGGCGTGCCCTGCGCCACCAGGGTGCCGCCGCCATCGCCGCCCTCGGGGCCCATGTCGATCACCCAGTCGGCGGTCTTGATGACCTCGAGGTTGTGCTCGATCACCACGACCGTGTTGCCCTGATCGACCAACTCGTGGAGCACCTCCATGAGCTTGGCCACGTCGTGGAAATGCAGGCCGGTGGTCGGCTCGTCGAGGATGTAGAGGGTGCGCCCCGTGGCCCGCTTCGACAGCTCCTTGGACAGCTTCACCCGCTGCGCCTCGCCGCCGGACAGCGTGGTCGCCTGCTGGCCGACCCGGACGTAGTGCAGGCCGACGCGGGCCAGGGTCTCCATCTTCTCGCGGATCGCGGGCACCGCCTTGAACAGGTCGGCGGCCTCCTCGACGGTCATGTCGAGCACGTCGGCGATGGACTTGTTGCGGTAGCGGACCTCGAGCGTCTCGCGGTCGTAGCGCTTGCCCTTGCACACGTCGCAGGTGACGTAGACGTCGGGCAGGAAGTGCATCTCGATCTTGATGACGCCATCGCCCGAGCAGGCCTCGCAGCGCCCGCCCTTCACGTTGAAGGAGAACCGCCCCGCCTGGTAGCCGCGGGCCTTGGCCTCGGGCAGCCCGGCGAACCAGTCGCGGATCGGGGTGAAGGCGCCGGTATAGGTCGCCGGGTTCGAGCGCGGCGTGCGCCCGATCGGCGACTGGTCGATGTCGATGACCTTGTCGAGATGCTCCAGCCCCTCGATCCGGTCGAAGGGCGCGGGATGCTCCAGCGCGCCGTTCAGCCGCTTGGCCGCCGCCTTGTAGAGCGTGTCGATCACCAGCGTGGACTTGCCGCCGCCGGAGACGCCGCTGATGCAGGTGAAGGTGCCGAGCGGGATCTGCGCGGTCACATTCTTCAGATTGTTGCCCCGGGCGCCGACGACGGTGAGCGTGCCCCGGCCGGGATCGCGCCGGGCCTTCGGCGTGTGCACCGCGAGTTCGCCGGTGAGGTACTTCGCCGTGAGCGAGGCCGGGTTCCGCAGCAGCTGCTCGGGCGTGCCCTGGGCGACGATCTCCCCGCCATGGATGCCGGCGCCCGGGCCGACATCGACCACGTAATCGGCCTGGAGGATCGCGTCCTCGTCGTGCTCGACGACGATGACCGAGTTGCCGAGGTCGCGCAGGCGCTTGAGCGTGCCGAGCAGGCGCTCGTTGTCGCGCTGGTGCAGGCCGATCGAGGGCTCATCGAGCACGTAGAGCACCCCCGTGAGCCCGGAGCCGATCTGCGAGGCCAGCCGGATGCGCTGGCTCTCGCCGCCCGAGAGCGAGCCGGAGCCGCGGGCGAGGGTGAGGTATTCGAGGCCGACATCGACCAGGAAGGTCAGCCGGTCGCGGATCTCCTTCAGGATGCGGACCGCGATCTCGTTCTGCTTGTCGGTCAGCTTCGCGGAGATCTCGGAGAACCAGCGATGGGCCTCGCGCACGGAGAGCGCGGTGACCTCGCCGATGTCCTGGCCGGCGATCTTGACCGCGAGCGCCTCGGGCTTGAGCCGCTTGCCGCCGCAGGCGGCGCAGGGGGTGGCGCTCATGAAGCGGCCGATCTCCTCCCGCGAGGCGTCGCTCTCGGTCTCCTTGTAGCGCCGCTCCAAGTTCGGGATCACGCCCTCGAACGGCTTGTTGACCGCGTAGGCACGCAGGCCGTCATTGTAGTCGAAGCGCACGGATTCCTGCGCCGTGCCGTAGAGGATCACCTCCCGGGCCTGCGCGGGCAGGGCCGACCACGCCACCGTGGTCTTGAAGCCGAAATGGCGGGAGAGCGCATCGAGGGTCTGGTCGTAATAGGGGGAGGTGGACTTCGCCCAGGGCGCCACCGCCCCGCGCTTCAGCGACAGGGCCGGATCGGAGATCACCAGTTCGGGATCGATCCGCATCTCGTGGCCGATGCCGCCGCAGGTCGGGCAGGCGCCGAACGGGTTGTTGAACGAGAACAGCCGCGGCTCGATCTCGGGGATCGTGAAGCCGGAGACCGGGCAGGCGAAGCGCGACGAGAACGTGATTCTTTTGGGAGTTTGCCCCTCCGGGGGGGTGTCGGCGAATTCGATGTCGGCGATGCCGTCGGCGAGCTCCAGCGCGGTCTCGAAGGAATCGGCGAGCCGCGCGGCGATGTCGGCCCGCACGACGATGCGGTCCACCACCACGTCGATGTCGTGCTTGAGCTTCTTGTCGAGCTTCGGCACGTCGTCGATCGGATAATAGTCGCCGTCGACGCGCAGGCGCTGGAAGCCCTTCTTCTGGAACTCGGCGATCTCCTTGCGGTACTCGCCCTTGCGGCCGCGGACCACGGGCGCGAGCAGGTAGAGCCGGGTCTTCTCCGGCAGGCCCAGCACCCGGTCGACCATCTGGCTGATGGTCTGGCTCTCGATCGGCAGGCCGGTGGCGGGCGAGTAGGGGATGCCGACCCGCGCCCAGAGCAGGCGCATGTAGTCGTAGATCTCGGTGACCGTGCCGACGGTGGAGCGCGGGTTCTTCGAGGTGGTCTTCTGCTCGATGGAGATCGCCGGCGACAGCCCGTCGATCTGATCGACGTCGGGCTTCGACATCATCTCCAGGAACTGGCGGGCATAGGCCGAGAGCGATTCGACGTAGCGGCGCTGGCCCTCCGCGTAGATCGTGTCGAAGGCCAGCGACGACTTGCCCGAGCCGGAGAGCCCGGTGAACACCACGAGCCGGTCCCGCGGGATCGTCAGGTCGATGTTCTTGAGATTGTGCTCGCGGGCGCCCCGCACCGTGATGAGGCGGGTATCGCGGGCCGGCGGGGCCGCGTCGAACAGGGCGGCGAGGCGGGCGTCGGTCGTCTCTTCCGTGGCGGCCCCCTGTCCGGCCGCGGTCTCGGCTCTGCGGGCTTTGGCTGTGGCCATGGGCGAAGACTCTCTCGCGGTCGTGCCGAGGTCACCGCGCCGGATCGCCTCCGACGGGTCGGGCGGATGACGGGTGTGCCGCGCGGGAACAGGTTTCGGGACAGCAGATGGGTTCCGGGCCGCGCGAAACCACTAGAACGGAACAGGTACGACGGCAACGCCGATGACCGTGTCGCCGATGTCGCCGATCCGGCGACGATGGGTCGTGGGGGCGGCCGGTCCGGATCGGCGCCGCGGGCGACCCGCCGCGACCGCGCCGCGCGCAACGCCAGGACAGGAGCGATTGCAGAACGGGGTCGCAAGGACGTTGCCTGCTCGTTTTTTGAGCGATAAGCCTATAAAATAGAACATTCTCGAACAGGCAAGCAGATCGCTCGGGAAACAACCGTTTGTTCACGCAGCAACATCATTGTCGGCCTGTAACTCGTTGTCGAGACGGCTCCCAATGTCAGCGTTTTCCTCCGATACAGCCTTCTCCCTCCCGAAACATCTCGGCTCCGGTCCGCTCGGATCGCTGCGCGGACGCATCGTCGCCGTGGCGTTGATCCCCTGCCTCGCCTTCGCCGGGGTGGCCGGGGAGGCGGTCTACGGGCGCTGGAGCGAGGGCCGGGCGATGGCCCGGATGGAGCGCTTCGTCGGCCTCTCGGCCCGGCTCGGCGCCTTCGTGCACGAGGCGCAGCGGGAGCGCGGCGCCTCCTCCCTGTTCCTCGGCTCGAAGGGAGCGCAGTTCGGCCCCGAACTCGCTGCCCAGCGCGGGGCCACCGACGCCGCCCAGGCCGTCCTGGTCGCGGCCCTGGCGGCGGCGGACGCGGAGGCGTCCGACGGCATCGCCCGCAAGGCGGCCGCCCTGCGCGCGGCGCTCGCCCGGATCGCCTCCCATCGCGGCGCCGTCGACCGGCTGGAGGCGAGCGTGCCGGCCAATCTCGCGGTCTATTCCGGCGCCATCGCCGAGGCGCTCACCCTCGTGCGGGAGGTGGGGCAGGGCGCCGCCGACCCGACGGTGGCGGCGCGGGTCGGCGCCTACACTGCCTTCCTCTCCCTCAAGGAATTCGCCGGCCAGGAGCGGGCGGCGGCCTCCGCGGTCTTCGCCGCGGGCCAGATCGATCTCGCCGGCTACCGGCGGCTCGCGGGCCTCGCGGCCGAGCAGGAGGCCGCCGAGCGGCTGTTCCGCACCGCGAGCCCGGCCGAGGACAGCGCCGCCCTCGACGCGGCCGGCGCGACGGAGGCGGCCCGCGAGGTCGCCCGCATCCGCGGGATCGCCCTCGCCACCCCGCCCGGCCAGGCGCCGGCCTTCGCCGACGCCAAGGGCTGGTTCCGGCTCGCGAGCGCGCGCATCGACGGGCTCAAGGCCGTCGAGGATCGTCTGGGCGCGGCGCTCGCGCAGGCCGCCGGGGCGGCCCGCGCCGGAGCCGAGCGGGCGGTGATGTCGTGGGGTGCGGGCCTGCTGGCGATGCTGGCGCTCTCCGTGGCCCTCGCCTTCGCCCTCGGCTCGGCCATCGCCCGCCCCTTGGGCCGGATGGCCCGGGCGCTCACCGCCATCGGCCGGGGCGAGACCGCGGTCGAGATCCCGGTGCGGGGCCCGGAGGAGCTGCGCGCCATCGCGGCGGCGGCGCGCGAATTTCGCGACAGCGTGGCCGAGCGGGCCCGCGCCCGCGCCGATCAAGAGCGGAGCGCGGGGGAGGAGGCGGCCCGCCGCCACGCGGCGATGATGGGCGTCGCCGACGGCTTCGAGGCCCGGGTCGGCGGC
>NZ_CAKLBV010000073.1 GCF_920984675.1 Methylobacterium sp. Leaf118 | reverse complement strand
AGCGCCGGGCGATGTCGGCCCGCAGGGCCACCACGTCGAGGGGCGGCCCGTCCGCGCCGGGCCGCGCGACCGGCTCCGGCTCCGGCCCGAGCCCGTCGAGAAGCTTCTTCAGGCCGGCGAGGTCGCGCAGGATCCTGGCCGTGTCGAGGGGCCGGCTCTCCCTGACGCGTCCCGGGGGGCGCCCGTTCGCGCGCGGGCCGTCGCCTCCCTCTTGCTCAACACTTTGCCCATCCCCTTGCCCCGCCCCTTTGCCAGCCCCTTTGCCCACCCCTCGCCTGACGCCCGGGCGGTTCTGCGCGCAGAGCAGCGCATCGAAGGCGCCGATCTGCCGGGCGACGTGGAGGCGCAAGGCCGCCCGCAAGCCCCCCTCGCCTTGCGCCCGCCCGACGGCGGAGCGGCGGTCGAGGGCCTCCGAGAGGCCGCAGGCGCGAAACAGGGCCTCGGCCCGGTCCCGCCGCGCCCCGAGCGCCTCGGCGAGGTCGCCTGGATCGACGCCGGGCACCCGCACGACCCGCCCGAGCGCCGCCACCCGTTGGTCCGACCACTTTTGCGGCCGATGCGCCTCCCGCGACCGCAGCACCGCCGGTCGCCAGCCCTGGATGCGGTTCCATCGGCACACGGTGGCATAGGGCACCCCGGTCCGCGTCGCGATCTCCTGGGCGGTCAGATCGCTCCCCCGCATGAGATCGGCCACGGCCCGCCGCACCGCCGGCCCATGAAGAGGCGCCCAGGCCATGTTTTGGGACCTTTTTTTGGAGGCGGATTTTGGGAGAGTGGCGAGGTTAGCCGAAGGAGCGGGGCGCTGTCAAGTTTATTTTCCTAAATTTTTCTAGCTTCAAAGCCTTATCGGCATCCCAAGCCTCCTTGCGCGGAGGATGCGGATTTTAGGATTCTGACATGCCTGTCGCGCTTCTCAGATGTTGCGCAAAGTGGGTCGCACACAACCTCAAGCTATGACAAGCTCAAGCTTGGCGCTGTGATTCGCGAACCGCGCTACGACCTGCCCTCATCCGCAGGATCGCCTAAGCAGGATGCGGTCGGGGAAGGTAATGCCGCTCGAAAATCTGACTATCCGCCGTGTTTGCCTTCACGAGGTATATAAGCGTGGCGACGACGGCAATGTGCGTACGCCGACGTACTCAAATGGCCTTCTTGCGCTCAATGATAAAGGACTATCCGCCTTTCAAAGTCGCGTGCATTCGGCCTTCAAACGGGACGCCAAATGCATGGAAATGGCTCTACGGCTCACAGACGCTACCAGTATTGCTGGCCGTGGGGTTGCGATCGTCGATGCCGATGACGAAGATTTTGTACAGCAGTCGCGATCTTTCGCAGATTTGCTAGCAGAGGCTCAGGTCTCAAGACAGATACCAGGAGGATTAACAGTCGTTTTTGATGGAACCGTAGGCTATCCTGAACGGCATTTTTTTGGAATCATGAAGGCCGAGCTCCATGAAGGATTCATGAAACAAAACAATATGCAAGCAACTTTCGTTGATAGTCTTTTTCTAAGCCCAAAGACCAAACTTTATAAGATTGGGCTCTTCATCGGCGGAGAGGCTGATTCACCAATTCCGGTCGAGGACTGGAAGCCCACCGTCTATGATTATCAGCTTACCAGCTCGCACCGGGACGGAGCGGCAGCGTATTTTCATAGCGCTTATCTTGGTCTAGATGTACCGCAAAACAGCGCGCAACAGGTGAAGAAATTTTTTGACACAACAAAAGCGTACATAAAATCCGCACAAATTCCGCAGTCGGATAAAGTCGATTTATACAATTCGTTATACTCTTACCTAAAAACTGAACAGGCTCCGACGGTTCAAGTTGGCCACTTCGCCGACACCTACCTACCCCCGGCCTTGCGCGGTACTTACGTTGATCACATGCGCCGCGAACGCGTGCCTGATGCGGCGATTGCCAAGGATTTGAGTGAAGTAGGAGGCTCTCTTCGCATGCGTCGCTTGAAATTTCCCAGCAAAATCATGCTCTCTGGGCCGCCCGAGGCCATTAATGATTTGGTAGATATTGAGGCTTTCGACACACCTGATGGAAAGCACTGGACGCGGTTGACGATCCGCGGTGCGATTGAGGCGCAGGAATGAACAGGGCGCCAACCAAGGAGCAGGCGTTCCTCAAACGGTGGGAGGCTGAGCGTGCCGCCTATCTGGCTTGGGGGCAGCACGTCTCGGATCGCATCACGGACGCACTCAGAAAATCTATCGCCCCTCTCGACACAGATCATTTCCTCAAGACCGCAGTCAAACCGCGCCTGAAGGCCGACAAAAAGTTAATAGAAAAAGCGTTCTTTCGGAACAAAAACTATAGAGATCCCTACGAAAGCATTGAAGACAAGGTCGGAACGCGTTTTGTAGTCTTATTAGGCAGCGACGTGGACAAAGTTGTCGCAGCCGTCGAGGCGATGAAGGGGTGGACACACAGCAAGGATAGGGACTACGATGAAGAACAAAACAAGAACCCGGTGCTTTTTGAATACGCCGCTGTTCACTTTGTCGTGAGGCCGGTGGAGGCTCTCACGATCGGTGATGTGCAGATTCCAGCCGGAACGCCATGTGAGTTGCAGATCAAGACAATCCTTCAACATGCATATAGCGAGCTGACACATGACACAATTTATAAGCCACAGATTCAGGCGACACCTTCCATGCGAAGAAATGCTGCAAAGTCAATGGCATTGCTGGAAGCCACGAATGATTACTTCGAAAAAGTCGATATTCAGGTGAAGGAAGCTCTCGCAGCAGTTCGGGAAATTACGGCAAACCTGAGCGCTGTTTATCGAGATACAGTAGGCTTGGAGCCCAGCCCAACCGTGCTGGAGGGCCTGCTTTTAGGGTCATACGAGGAAAAGGCCCAAAATAATTATGCTGAAAAGCTTCGGCGTCTCCTTGCCGAGAAACCATTCCTTGTGACTAAAATCAGAGAGGGCATTGCTCAGCGCAATCCGATTTTTTCCCAGCCTTCCGTGCTTTTAGCGTACTTGGATATTTCCGAACGTGGCGGACGAGCGGTGGAAAGCTGGCCTTTGACTCCGAGCGAAATGGAACCACTTCTAAATCATCTTGGTGAAAGCTCAAACTAACCGCTCCCAGAGATGAAAATGGCAATGTATTTTAGAATATAAAATAATCATAAACTTTCTTCATTGCTCCACAACACGGCCCATATGCAAATCAAACAATCCGCTGCAAATGTGGAAATTTTTCCAATTATGATGCGAGTGGACTGCATCCGAGCCTTGTAGCATCCCTGACGTTCGGCCGTTACAACCCTTTTGCGCTATTGCCCCTGCCCCCTCACAGCAACGCCACCGCCTCCTTCGGAAACCTGACTGAAAACACCGCCCCCTTTCCCGGCCCCTCCGAAAACGCCTCGGCCCGGCCGCCGTGGAGTTCGGCGATGCGCTTGACGATGGAGAGGCCGAGGCCCGTCGAGCCCTCGCCGGCGGTGGGCTTGGCCGAGAGGCGCTGGTAGCGGCCGAACAGGCGGCCGGCATCCTCCGGAGAGAGGCCGGGGCCCTCATCGGCGACCGCGCAGAGATAGAGGCCGGCCTCCTCCTGCACCGAGACCACGATGGCGCCGCCGGGATGCGAGTACTTGACCGCGTTCGAGACGAGGTTGTCGAGCGCCTCGCGCAGGCGCTCGGCATCGCCGCACAGGTAGAGTTCGGCCGGCAGCGCCGTGGTCAGGCACTGGCCCTTCGAATCGGCCAGGGGGCGGTTGGCCTCGCAGACCTCCCGGGCGAGCCCGGCGAGATCGACGGGCTCGCGCCGCAGGGTGATGTCGAGGGCGTCGTTCATCGCATCCGCCATCAGGCTGTCGATCATGCCGATCAGCCGGGTCGCCGAGCTGCGGATATGCTCGACCTGCACCCCCATGGCGGCCCGCGGATCCCCGCCCGGCCCCGATTCGGGGCCGAACCCGATCAGGTCGGCCAGCATCTCGGAGCGGCCGAGGATCACCGCGAGGGGGTTCTTCAGGTCGTGGGCGATGGTGCCCAGAATCTCGGTCTTGAGACTGTTGGCCCGGCGCAGGTCCGAGCGCTGCATGTCGAGCCGGCGGTTGGCCCGGATCAGCTCGGCGGTGCGCGCCAGCACCCGCTGCTCGAGGGTGATGTTGGCCCGCTGCAGCCGCTCGTAGAGGATCACGTTGTCGAAGGCGATCGACAGGCGCCCGGTCAGCAGGGTGATGAGCGCCCGGTCGGTGGCGGAGAGCGGGCGGTCGGTGTCGATCAGCGCGACGATCTCGCTGCCGCTCGCGGTCCGGACATAGAGCGTCGACCAATGCTCGCCGAAGCTGTGCCGCCGCACGGCGAACGCCTCCTCGACGATCGGCCGGATCTCCGGCGAGAGCGCGCCGGGCGCCTGCCCGACATAGCCGCCGTAGAGCCCCGACCCCGCCAGGACGCTGTAGCCGCCCGATTCGTCGCGGGCCTCGTCGCGCTCGCCCTCCCGCAGGACGAGGATTCCGGCGCAATCGGCGTTGAGGAGCGAGGCGACCTGGGTCAGCACGCCCTCGGCGAGCCGGCGCATCGACTTCTGGTCGAGCAGCATCGGCGCCGCATCGATGATGATTTCGAGCCCGCGCCGGGTCTCGTCCAGCCGCTTGAGCTGCTGGTAGGCCCGGAGCGCCGCGGTCAGGCTGGTGAACAGCTTGTCGGCGGTGAGCTCGGTCTTCGCCTTGTAGTCGTTGATGTCGTAATCGACGATGACCCGCCGCTCCGGCGCCTGGCCCGGCTGCCCGGTCCGCAGGATGATCCGCGCCGTCTCCTCCTTCAGCTCGCGGCGGATGTAGTCGACGAGCTGCAACCCGGCATCGTCGGTCTCCATCACCACGTCGAGCAGGACGATCGCGATGTCGCGCCGCTCGGCAAGAAGAACCCGAGCCTGCGCCGCCGAATAGGCCGAGATGATCTCCAGCCCCCGCCCGTCCAGCTCGTAGCCGGCCAGGGCGTAGCGGGTGCCCTCGTGCACCGCCGGGTCGTCGTCGACGAGCGCGATCGTCCAGCATCCCGAGCGGGCGGAGGCGGCCGGGGCCTCGTCGGGAATGAGTTCGAGCAGGTCGTCGTCCATGGTCGGCCCCCTTGCGGCAATCGTGGCGCCCTCCTGCGGCGGGAGGCGACACGCGGGCCGTTTCAAAACGCACGCACCGACACCCTTCGGTGCCGGCCGAGATCGGCGCGTCCACGGCCAGTCCACGACAGATGAAGAAATCTTGGTGAAAGATAGGCCGTCTCTACAGGGCGCGAACGCCGCCGCCGCCGCGGTTTCTTGACAGGCACGCGCGAGATCGGGCCGGCCGCGCCGATCCTGTGGACGGGCCGGGCGAAGGTCTGTGCGGAAGCCTCGCGCCCGCGTCGCCAATGCGCCCCGATTGGGGCATTGTGCCGATCAGTGGCCGGGCGTTTCCAGCGGAGACGGGCTCGACATCGAGGAAAGCTGAGGAGATGACGGACGATATCTTGCCGATCGCCGGAGCGTCCCCGCGATGACGGTTTCCGCAATCCCCGCCCCCCCGAGCACCGGCTCCCAGACGAGCGGCCCGCACGTCGTCGTGGTGGACGACGAGCCCGACGCCCGGGCGATGGTCGGCGACTATCTGCGCCTCCACGGCTTCGACGTCGCCCTGTGCGACGGCGGCCGGTCCCTGCGCGCCCACCTGACCACGCGCACCCCCGACCTCGTCGTGCTCGACCTCAACATGCCGGAGGAGGACGGGCTCTCGATCGTGCGGGACCTGAAGTCGCGCACCCGCATCCCGATCATCATGCTGACCGCCACCGCGAGCCCGATCGACCGGGTGGTGGGGCTCGAACTGGGGGCCGACGATTACCTGCCCAAGCCCTGCGAGCTGCGCGAACTCGTCGCCCGGGTGCGTTCGGTGCTGCGGCGCGCCCAGACGGCTCCCGCCGCGCCCGCCCCCGCCCCGGCGGAGGCGCCCGCGCGCCGGGTGCGGTTCGGGACGAAGTGGCTCGAACTCGATGCCCTGCGGCTGCGCGACGACGAGGGCGTGGAGCAGGCGCTGACCCGCTCCGAGTTCGATCTCCTCAAGGCCTTCGCGGACCATCCCAAGCGGGCCCTGTCTCGCGAGCGCCTGCTCGACCTCGCCGATGCCCGCGATCCGGACGCCTTCGACCGGGCGATCGACGTGCGCATCAACCGCATCCGCAAGAAGGTCGAGCCGGACCCGGCCAATCCCCGCTACATCCGCACCGTGCGCGGCCTCGGCTACGTCTTCCGTCCCGACGGCGATTGAGTCCCGGCGGCCCATTGTTGCGTCGGACAAGCCCCCCACGCAACAATCCGTCGCCATCCCGTGATCCTGTGACGAACGACGCAAAACCCCGGACATCCACCCCGCCTAGAACGGCCTCATCAGCGACCGCGAGGCCGTGAGGGGGGTGTCATGCAGGGATGGATGTCGATGGTCGCAGCGAGCGCGCTGCTCTCCGCCGGCCTCGTGGCCGGGCTCGCCGGGGCGGATGCCGCCGCCGTGCCCGCGAAGGGCTGGGTCGATCCGCCGGCCCGCCCAGCGTCGGCGGCCCGGGTCGCGGTCGCCACGGCCGAGATCGCCAAGAGTGAGAGCGCCAAGAGTGAGGGCGCCAAGAGTGAGGGGGCGAAGGTCGAGGGTGGGAAGCCGGTGGCTTCGAAATCCGAGACGGTAGAGACCAAGCCGGCCTGCCGCCCGGCCGCCGTGGCGCAGCCCGCGGGATGTTCGGCGCAGGGCCGCGCGGTGCGGGTCATCGCCCTGACCAAGCGTTAGAGCATCGTCCCGAAAGCAGGTTCGCGGCTCTCGAAGACAGACGATGCCCACCAAGAACCGGGAGCATTTTCCCGAAATCGGTTTTCCGGCCCTCGGAAAAGAGACGGTACAGAGCAACAGCTGCGCGCAGCGTCTCGAAAGCTGATGTCCGGTCCCATAGAAAAAGACAGTGCAGAACAGGACTCCGGAGCGCCGCCCCGGATGCGAGATCCGGGACGATCCTCTAGGACCCGATCCAGTCCGACCGCATCGGGCCGGCATCCCGCACTCGTCGTTCCAACGCCTTTCTTTTCGATGACCCGCTGGCCGGCTCGTCGGAATCTGCTTTCGAGGAGACTCGCGATGCCGCACTTCTCCAAGGATCTGCTCGACGCCTCCCCCGAGGCCTTGGCGACCCTGCGCGAGATCCTCCACGGTCCGCGTCAGACCGGGGGCCGGACCGGGCGCACCGCGGCGGCCCCGCCCGCGAAGGACGGCCGATTCGTCGGCGGTGGGCCCGGCCGCGAGGCCCCCGTGCGCAAGCGCCGGCCCTCCGCCCTGGTCCGGATGTGAAGCACCGGTGAGACCGGCGCGCGCTTCGGCGAGCGTGGCGGCGCAGGGAGGGTGAACCCGGTTCCCGCGCGCCGGCCCGAAGGCCTTGTCCCGCTGCGCGTTTCCGGCAACGATCCCGGCCGCTGGAAGATCGCCTTCCTGGGAGGCCTCGACGGGGCGAGCATGCGGGTCGGGCGAAAGATTGCCCTTGTCGGCGGTGTCCCGATCCTGGTCGCCGCCGCCATCGCGGCGGCGGGCTGGGTCCTGCTCGCCCAGGAGCAGCGTGCCCGCACCGGCGCCCTACTCGCCGCCCGGATCTACCACGACCTGACGGTTGCCCGGACCGAGCGCGACGCCTACGTCGCCGCCCGCCCGGGCGAGCGGGGGCCCCGCGAGGAGCGGTTCTTCACCCTCGCCGGCGACGCCCGCCGGAGTCTCGACAGCCTGCGGGGATACGCCCGCACCGCGGGTCAGGCCGAGCGCGTCGCCTCGGCGCAGCGGACCCTCGGCCTCTCCACCGGGCGGATGCGCGACCTCACGGCCCTGACGCGCGAGAATGACGGCCTGATCGCCGAGATGGGACGGCGCGCCGGGCGGCTCATCGACCTCTCCGAGCAGGCGCGCCTGCGCCAGCAGAGCTCGAACGCCGACCTCGCCCGGACGCTCGCCGGGAAGGTCGAGCGCCTGCGCACGATCCGGGACGCCGTCACCCAGCTCAACGCCCTGGCGCTCGCCGCCGGTCGGTGGGATCTCGCGCGGGCCCGCACCGCCGGGTCGGGTTCCCCGGCGCCGCGCCCGGAGGCCGGGCTCGCCCATGCCGGACGCGACCTCGCCGCCTCCCTGCGCGGGGCGGGACGGAGCCAGGAGGCGGCCGAACTCGACGCGCTGCTCCCGGCGGACGGGACGGGCCCGGAGGGTCCCGGGCTCGGCGAATGGGCCGAGCGCCGGATCAAGATCGTCGCCTCCGAGCAGCGCACCCTGCACGACGAGGTCGCTCAGCTCCTCGGCTACGCGATCGAGGCCAACGAGACCGAGCAGGCCACGCAGAACATCGGCATCTCCACGCTCAAGCTCGGCCAGCGCACCGCCGACGCTCTCGCCCGGCGCGATCCGGATGCGGCGAGCGCGATGCTGGCGGAGGGGGAGCGCCTCTCGGCGAGCGCGGCGAACCTGCCGATCTCGCCGCTGATCCAGGGCGACATGGTCGATGCCATCGACGGATGGCGCAACCGGCTGGCGACGACCGTCGGCGGCCTGCGGCGGCAGAACGAGACCCTTGCCGAGATGGACGGCCTCGCCGCGGCGATGAGCGCCAGCGCGAGCGCCCTCAACGACGCCGCGCTGGAGGATGCGGACCGGTTCGGCGCCTTCCTGCGCCAGCTCCTGCTTGTCGGGGCCGCCGGGGGGCTGCTGCTCGGGGCGCTCGCCGCCCTCGCGGTCGCCCGCTCGATCCTCGTGCCCCTGCGCCAACTCCAGAGGGACATGATCGCCCTCGCCGCCGATCCGAAGGCCGCGGCCCTGTCCGGCACCCAGCGGGCGGACGAGCTCGGCGACATCGCCCGGGCCACGAACTTCTTCGTCACCGAGATCGGCCGGCGGGAGCGGGCCCTGCGCCGGGCCAAGGATCAGGCGGACGCGGCGCTTCTCGACCTGCGTCAGGCCCAGGACGACCTGATCCGCGCGGAGAAGCTCGCCTCCCTCGGCCAGCTCGTGGCCGGCGTCGCCCACGAGATCAACACGCCGCTGGGCATCGCGCTCACCACCGCGACGCTGGTGCGCGACGAGACCCGCGCCTTCCAGGCGGTGGTGGCGGCGGGCACCCTGTCGCGCTCGCGCCTCACCCATTTCGTCGACCGGGTCAGCGAAGGCACGCATCTCCTCTGCTCCAACCTCACCCGTGCGGCCGACCTCGTCCACGGCTTCAAACAGGTCGCGGTCGACCGCGCGAGCGACGAGCGCCGCAGCTTTCCCCTCGATGTCTGGCTCGACGAGCTGCTGGCGAGCCTCCAGCCGATGCTGCGCAAGGGCGGCCACCGCATCCGGCCGGACTGCGCCCCGGGCATCGTCGTCGACACCCATCCGGGCGTGCTGGCGCAGGTGGTGACGAACCTCGTCACCAACGCCGTGACCCACGGCTTCGTGCACAAGGCCCAGCAGGGGGAGCCCGGGACCATCGTGGTGCGGGCGGAGAGCGCCGGACCGCTGGCGCGGCTGGAGGTGATCGACGACGGCGGCGGGATCGCGCCCGAGAACCTGGCCCGGATCTTCGATCCGTTCTTCACCACCGCCCGCTCCCGCGGCAGCACCGGGCTCGGCATGCACATCGTCCACAACCTCGTCACGGTGAAGCTCCACGGCCGCATCGCCATCGAGAGCGAGCCCGGTCAGGGCACCACCGTGCGGGTCGAGTTCCCCCGCGAACCGGCCGGCGAGCGGCCGGCCCTGCGGGCGACGGCGGGAGCCGGAGCGCCGTGAGGGCGAGCGCGCGCCTCCTCGCCGGCTTGGGGCTCCGCTTGGCGCTCGGCCTGGCTGGTTTCGCCAGTCTCGCCGGCGCCGCGCCGGCGGTGGCGCGCACCCTCGTCTACTGCTCGGAGGGCAACCCGGAATCCCTCGATCCGGGCCGGGTCACCACGACGACGGCGATGAACGTCACGTGGCAGATGTTCAACACCCTGGTCGAGTTCGTGCCGGGCACGACGACCCTGCGCCCGGCGCTGGCCGAATCCTGGACGGTGTCCGACGAGGGCCGGACCTACGATTTCACCCTGCGCGAGGGCGTGCATTTCCACGCCAACGCCCGGTTCGTGCCGAGCCGGACGCTCAACGCCGACGACGTGCTGTTCAGCTTCCTCCGCCAGTGGCAGCCGGATCACCCCTATCATCGGGTCGGCGGCGACCGCTTCGGCTATTTCGACGATCTCGGTCTCGGCCGTCTGATCCAGGGGATCGAGCGGCTGGACGCGCGCCGGGTCCGCTTCCGCCTGCGCGAGGCCGACGCGACCTTCCTGCCCAACCTCGCCCAGGCCTTCGGCGGCATCCTCTCCGCCGAATATGCCGAGCACCTCGCCGCCGCGGGCGCGCAGGAGGAGATCGCCCGCGCCCCGATCGGCACCGGCCCGTTCCGCTTCGCCGGCTTCCGGCCGGACCTCACCGTGCGCTACCGCCGCTTCCCGGACTATTGGCGCCCGCCGGGCGCCGACACGGCGGGCGAAACGGGACCGGGCGCGGGCACCCGCCCGATCGAGGGCCTCATCTTCTCGATCACGCCGAACGCCGCGGTGCGGCTGACCAAGCTCAAGGCCGGCGAGTGCCAGGTGATGGCCTTTCCCGGTCCCGCCGATCTCGACGCGGTGCGGGCCGACCCCGATCTCGCGCTCCTGTCGGGGGAGGAGCTCAACGTCGCCTACCTCGCCCTCAACACCACCCGCCCGCCCATGACCGACCTGCGGGTGCGCCGCGCCATCAACCTCGCGATCGATCGGCGGGCGATCGTCGAGGCGGTCTACGGCCCGGCCGGTCGGCTCGCCCGCAACCCGCTGCCGCCGGGAAGCTGGGCCTTCCACGACGGCCTGCCCGAAACGCCGTTCGACCGCGCGGCGGCGGCAGGCCTGCTCGCGGAGGCCGGGTTCGCGCAGGGCTTCGAGATCGACCTGTGGTACCTGCCGGTGAGCCGGCCCTACAATCCCAACGGCCGGCGGGTGGCCGACATGATCCAGGCCGACCTCGCCCGGGTCGGCATCCGGGCCCGGCTGGTGACCCGCGGCTGGAGCGCGTACCGGGCCGCCCTCTATGCCGGCGAGCCGACCGCGATGCTCTACGGCTGGACCAGCGACAACGGCGACCCGGACAACTTCATGAACGTCCTGCTCGGCTGCCAGGCGGCGGCCCCGGGCGGGGCGAACCTCGCCCGCTGGTGCGATCCCGCCTACGAGGCAGCGATCCAGGCCGCCCGCCGCACCGACGACCGGGAGACCCGCACCCGGCTCTACCGCGAGGCGCAGATCCTGTTCCGGGACGCGGCCCCCTGGGTGCCCCTGGCCCACACCGTGGTCCACGTGGCGATCCGGCGCACGGTGACGGGCTTCACGATGGATCCGCTCGGGCGCCACCTGTTCGAGACCGTGAACTTGGAGGAGTGACGAAGGGGGAGGAGTGACGAATGGGGAAGAATGACGCCAGGACGCGGCTTGGCGTGACAAACCAACAAATATTATTCACTGCCGAGTTCGCATGAAGGGCGCGCTCGGGCTATGGGTTGCGCGTGCATGACCGAGCGTCCAGATGGGGCTCGGCCCCGATCGCTGCATCTGCTAAGGCTGCATTGTGCACTGCAGCAAGCAGGGTGTGCCGATGATGGCCCGCGTGGCAGGATGCTGGCGGGCTGAGAGGACGGCGCGGACCGGGAACGGGCCGACGAGAGGTGATGAAGGCCATGACGGATGCGGCCGAGCATGAGGCGAACTTCCTGAACGAACTCGGGCGGCGGGTACGCCACGCCCGGACCGTGCGGGGCCTCTCGCGCAAGCTCCTCTCCCAGGCCTCCGGGCTGTCGGAGCGCTATATCGCCCAGCTCGAAGGCGGCCAGGGCAACGTCTCGATCATCCTGCTGCGGCGGGTCGCCAACGCAATGGGGATGCGCCTCGACGATCTCGTCGCCGCCCAGGAGGCCTCCTCCGACTGGCGCGTGGTCCGCGATCTTCTCGAACAGGCAAGCCCCGACCAGATCGCCCTGGCGAAAGCCGCGCTGACCGGACTGGCCGGGGCGGAGACCGGGGTGGCGCGCCGCCGCGTCGCCGTCGTGGGCCTGCGGGGCGCCGGCAAGTCGACCCTCGGGCGGATGGCCGCCGCCCAACTCGGCTGGCGCTTCGTCGAGCTCAACCACGAGATCGAGCGCGAGAACGGCCTCTCGGTGGGGGAGATCTTCGCGATCTACGGCCAGGAGGGCTACCGCCGCCTGGAACAGAAGGCCCTGCGTCAGCTCGCCGAGGATCCCGGGCCGATGGTGCTCGCCACCGGCGGCAGCATCGTCGCCGAGCCCCTGACCTACGACCTGCTGCTGTCGTCCTTCTACACGATCTGGCTCCGGGCGCGGGCCGAGGAGCATCTCCAGCGGGTCCGCGACCAGGGCCATGTCGAGGGCAAGGGCGATCCCACCTGGGTGCTGGACGACCTGCGCGCGGTGCTGATCAGCCGCGAGCCGCTCTATGCCCGCGCCTCCGCGGTGGTCGACACCTCCGACGTCCCCGTCGACACCATGGCGCAGCGCCTGATCGGCGTGATCCAGGCCCGCTTCGGCGGCAGCGAGAACGGCGGACGGCGCCCCGCCGCCTGAGCGGATCGGCCCGAGCGGCCGATCCGGCTCTCGGACGAGACCGCGCCGCCCGCCTCCGGCCCGGCCATGTCGGCACGCACCCCTTGATACGGCCCGGGGCCGGCCCAAGCTGTACGATCGCGACGCGGTGCGATAGGGGACGTTTTCATCCCGAGCGCCGCGTCCGCGAGATCCACGGTGCCTGCCCGGGCCGCTCCACGGGTCTTTCGTCCCGCGCGGCCCCTCTCACCATCGACGGGCCGTGAGCGGCCCGAGGCCCGGATTCGCGGCGCGCGGCCGGCCTGCCCATCGGCGCATCCGCCTAGGAGGAGAGCATGTCCGCCAGTCCTTCGCTCCACCCCATCGGGCGCGAGGCGATCGCCGGCATCGTCGACCCGCTCTGGACGCGGGTGCGGAGCGAGGCCGAGACGGTGCTGCGCGACGAGCCGTCGCTCGCCTCGTTCTTCGTTGCGACGATCCTCAATCATCCGACCCTGGAGGCCGCGGTCGGCCACCGGGTCGCAGCGCGCCTCGGCCACGCCTCGCTGCCGACCGAACTCGTCGCCCACGGCTTCCACGAGGCGGTGAGCGGCGATCCCGCCATCGGCCAGAGCATGCGCGCCGACATTTTGGCCGTGATGGATCGCGACCCGGCGACGACCCGGGCGATCGAGCCGTTGCTCTACTTCAAGGGCTTCCACGCCCTCCAGGCGCATCGCCTCGCCCATTGGTACTGGCACCAGGGTCGGCGCGACCTCGCCCTCTACCTTCAGAGCCGGTCCTCCGAAGTGTTCCAGACCGACATCCACCCGGCGGCCCGGATCGGGCGCGGCGTGTTCTTCGACCACGCCACCGGCGTCGTGGTGGGCTCGACCGCGGTGATCGAGGACGACGTGTCGATCCTGCACGCGGTGACGCTGGGCGGCACCGGCAAGCAGGGCGGCGACCGCCACCCGAAGATCCGCCGCGGCGTGATGATCGGCGCGGGCGCCAAGATCCTCGGCAACATCGAGGTCGGAGCCTGTGCCCGGGTCGCGGCGGGCTCCGTGGTGCTGCGTCCCGTCCCGCCCCACACCACCGTGGTCGGCGTGCCGGCCCGCGTCGTCGGCGCGGCCGGCTGCGCCGAGCCCGCGCGCTCCATGGACCAGCTCGTGGCGATGAGCGAGTTCGTCGACATCGCCGGCGGGATCTGACCCCGCGTCCCGCGGAGCTCGTGCCGCAGGCGAGACGCGGCACGGGTTCTCGCCCCCGGTCAGGGCTCGCGTAGATCCGGATCGGGTTGCCCCGCTCCAGGGCGGCCCGGATCTCGACGCGTTCGGCGCGCCGCCGCAGCACGATGCCCCGGTCGCGATGCTGCGAGCGCTCCTCCCGGGCGACGCCCCGCGGGCCGGTCGGCCCATGATGGCACGCACGGCGCTGTCGGTCGTGTTCCGGAATGCCGGGGCCATGCTCCGCCGCCACGAAAGCGTGTCGGGAAGGCGCCTCCTGTGCCGCGCGGCCTTCGCCGATTCCTGCGCCATCCTCAGCAGCGTCCGGGTTGCCTGCCCTCCCGCGATCTGGCAAGCCGCCCGCATGGCCTGCGCCGCGCCTCGGGCGTCGCTGCGCGGCTCCCCCAAGCGAGAAGGTTCCGGCGTGAACAAGACCGAGGTCGCCAAGCTGCAGGGCTACCTGCGACGCAAGTTCGCCAACGCCAATATCCGCGTCGTCGCGATGAAGACCGGCGATTCGGCCGAGGTGTTCATCGGCGAGGAATCGATCGGCGTGCTCGCCGACGACAAGGAGGACGGCGACGATTCGTTCACCTTCCGCATGGCGATCCTCGACATCGACCTCGAAGAGGATGCGTGAACCGCCCGCCGCCCGCAGGAGCCTGTGGGCGGCGTTAACCGTGCGGGACGATATTCCTTAACAAGGCGTAAACGATCGGCCAGATTGCGCGTCTCATCCTGAGAAGGAGCGCCGCGCGTCATGGCCATGAGCCCTACGTCCCTCGAATCCATCCAGGCGCTCATCATCGGGCTCGCGCTGTCGGGCCTGTTGGCGAGCGCCTTCGAATACGCGACCAACCGCCGGGCGAGCTTCCGCCTGCTGGAGGCGGGCGGGGTCTCGGCCATCGCCGCCCTGCCGATGATCGCGTTCGTGGCGCCCTTCATCATCCTGCGCAACACCCTGCGCGGGCGTCAGCTGGAGCGCCGGCCGATCCCCTTCGTGATGATCGCCACGATGATCGCCTGCGGCTGGAGCCTGCTCTCGGGCCACGTCGCCCTCGACGTGGCGCACCGGATCGTCGGGCTGTAGGTTCCCCTCGGGCAGCGGCGGACGCGGCGCCCCTCGGGGCCGAGGCGCGCGCCGATCACGCCCCCAACCTGGGGACGGTTCTCCGGCACCGGGCCTTCGGCAAAGCGAATCGCGCGCCTACTGCCGCACCCACATCACCCGCGCCAGCCAGGCGACTTCGGCGAGCGGCACCGTGCGGTCCGCGTGGGCGGGGTTGAGCGAGACCAGCTCGACGGTGCGGGCGGTGCGCCGCCGTAATTCCTTCGCGAGCACCTCGCCGTTGGCCAGCCGCGCCACCACCCGGTCGCCCTTGCGCACGCTCGCCGTCGGCGAGACGATGAGCACGTCGCCGTCGCGATAGAGCGGCATCATCGAATCGCCCTGCACCTCGAGGGCGAAGGCGCGGTCCCCGCCGAGATCGGGGAACTCGATCTCGTCCCAGCCGGGGCCGCCGGTCGGCATGCCCTCGTCGGTGAACGGGCGGCCCGAGCCGGCCTGCGTCAGGCCGATCAGCGGCACCATCGCCCGGGCCGGCCGCTCGCGGGTGTCGACGAGGCGCAGGAAGTCGTCGAGGCTCGCGCCGGTGGCGGCGAGCACCTTCGAGATCGATTCGGTGGAGGGCCAGCGCTTGCGCCCGTCGGGCCCGATCCGCTTGGACCGGTTGAAGCTCGTGGCGTCGAGGCCCGCGCGGCGGGCGAGCCCGGAGGCCGAGTAGCCGTAGCGCTCGGCCAGTCGATCGATGGCAGCCCAGATCTGCTCGTGCGACAGCATGACGACCTCGGCCCGGCGCGTATCGTTGGGACAGGCGGCCTAGTGATAGGAAACTAGAGCCAGTTCGCGGCGAACGCAATTCGGACGCCCGGAGCCGGCCAGTGTCGCACCCCGCGCGCGCCGGGTGAAGTGAGAAATCCGATCGGTTGCGGCGGAGGCGGGGGCCCTCTATCCGTCCGGCGGGTCAGGAGATCCGGCCGGAGCCCGCATGTCCCTCGTCTACAAGATCTGCCCGCGACCGCTCTGGCGGGAGGCGGAGGCGCTGGGGCGCTTCACCGGCGCCCCCGTCGATCACGCGGACGGCTTCATCCATTTCTCCACCGCGGCGCAGGCCGCCGAGACCGCCGCGCGCCATTTCGCGGGCCAGGGCGACCTGCTCCTCGTGGCCGTGGCGGCGGACCAGCTCGGCGAGGCCCTGCGGTTCGAGCCCTCGCGGGGCGGCGCCCTGTTCCCCCACCTCTACGGCGATCTCCCCTTGAGCGCCGTGCGCGCGGTCGTCGACCTGCCCCTCGGCGCGGACGGGCGCCACGTCTTCCCGGAGGAGATCGCGCCCCGATGATCGAGAGCCTCGTCCACGCCGCGTTTCCCCTGGCCCGGCCGCTGCTGCACGGGCTCGACGCCGAGGCGGCCCATGACCTGACCCTGCGGGGTCTCGCCCTGCTGCCCCCGAGCCGCCCGGCCCCGGACGATCCGGCGCTGGCGGTGACCGCGTTCGGGCATCGCTTCCCCAACCCGGTCGGCCTCGCCGCCGGCTTCGACAAGGGCGCGCGGGTGGCCGACGCGATGCTCGGCCTCGGCTTCGGCTTCGTCGAGGTCGGCGGGGTCGTGCCGCTGCCCCAGCCCGGCAACCCGCGCCCGCGGGTGTTCCGGCTCGCCCGCGACCGGGCGGTGATCAACCGTTTCGGCCTCAACAGCGAAGGGCTCGACGCCGTCGCCGACCGCCTGAAGGCGCGGGCCGGCCGCGAGGGCCTCGTCGGCGTCAATATCGGCGCCAACAAGGAGTCGCAGGACCGGCTCGCCGATTACGTCGCCTGCACCGCGCGGCTGGCGCCGCACGTGGCCTTCATCACCGTCAACGTGTCCTCGCCCAACACCCCGGGCCTGCGCGACCTCCAGGGCGAGGCCTTCCTCGACGACCTCCTGGCCCGCGTCGTCGCCGCCCGCGACGCGAGCGGATCACGGGCCGCATTGCTCCTCAAGATCGCCCCCGACATCGCCCTCGACGGCCTCGACGCCATGACGGCGACGGCCCTGCGGCGCGGCATTCAGGGGCTCGTCGTCTCCAACACCACGATCGCTCGGCCGGCGAGCCTCGCCGAGACGGCACTGGCGCGCGAGACCGGCGGCCTGTCCGGCCGGCCGCTCTTCGCGCCCTCGACCCGCCTCCTCGCCGAGACCTTCCTCAGGGTCGGTGACCGGATCCCGCTGATCGGCGTCGGCGGCATCGATTCGGCCGAGACGGCCTGGACCAAGATCCGGGCGGGCGCGTGCCTGCTGCAGCTCTACTCGGCCCTGATCTACGAGGGCCCGGGCCTCGTCGGCGCGATCAAGCGCGGCCTCGCCGACCGGCTGCGGGCGGAGGGCGCGACGGCCCTCGCGCCGATCGTCGGACGGGATGCGGCGGAGATCGCGCGGGGCGCGTGACGGACAACTTCGTTCGAACCGTCAAACCGATCTGCAGGGAACCGGACCGATGGTCCTGTTCCCTGCGCCCGGCGGACGCCCGTTGTCACGACGTCTCAACCCCTTTACGCGCGGGCGATCGGCGACGCGTGACGATCATCGCCGATGGGGATCAGAGCGAGTTTCCCGGGGCTTCGATCCGTTCGGCACGCAGGACATCGAGCACGTTCTCAAGGAAGGCGAGATCGTTGCCGAGGTCAGAATCCTCGCCGTTCTCGTTGGAGGTGTGCTGCCTCTCCTCGACCCAATAGGCGACCGCCGACATCAACACATGCGCCACCACGTCCGGCACCTCGACGGACACGCTGCAGGGCCGCCTCGCGACTCTCGCGCCAGCGTTCCCACTCCGCCTGCCGCTCGTGACGGGGCGGAACGGCATCGATGAAATGCGACGCCGCGTCCTCGGCGAACCGCAGGGCCCTGGGAGTGAGTCTGACCATGAGTGCCTCGACCCGAACGATGCCGGTTCAGCGGAACTGACGATTTGCCAGGGAAAGCAGAGATTTAAATTCGCTCAGCGGCATATCAACACTCGGCTCCCAACTCCCAATTGTCCCCCTCGTCGTTCTCGACGAGAAGAAGAGTCCCATGATCGTAGCCGGCGGGCAGCCGCCACCAACGCGCCTTGCTTGTCCGTGGGCTCCCGAAGGTCGAGATTCCGCCCGTTCCGGCGCGAACCCAAATCACACCCTTTCTGGCGAAATGAACGATGTCGCTGGGACGCACATGATCCAGGCGGGCGCCGGCGGCATTGCCCATTCGGAAGCGATCGCCCCACCCTGCGCCCCCCCACGCTCGGGTTCGGTCCGATCCACCGCACGATCTCGGACCGATCATAAGTTGCAATGATGAAAGCTAAGCTCGGTTTCCGGCACAAGGGCTTTCAGAACCTCGTCATGAGGCCTCCCGGCGCCGAGCTCCGACACGCAACCGCCGCGCGGACCGTAAGAAGTATTGTTCTAAACGCATGGCTCAGGCCGCAAAATGGCGCGGCACGCGTTCTGCGCATGAGAGGGCCGAGACTTTCACGTTTGTGGGGCTGAGGCGCGCGCGCTTAACTCCAGGCGCACACACCTTTCCCAGGACAATCGGCATGGGCCGTACTGACGGATCGCCCAAGCGCTCCTCCGCCGCGGGCGGCTGGGGGGCTCTGAAGAGCTGCGGCAAGCACTTGCTGGGCAGCCGCGCGCCGCTCTCCGGGGCCCGCGCTCTGCTCTCGGCCAATCAGCCGGACGGATTCGACTGCCCGGGCTGCGCCTGGGGCGATCCGGCCCACGGCTCCTCCTTCGAGTTCTGCGAGAACGGGGTGAAGGCGGTCTCCTGGGAGGCCACCGACAAGCGGGTCACGCCGCGCTTCTTCGCCCGGCACACCGTGTCGGAGCTGCGCGGCTGGAGCGATTACGCGCTGGAGAACGAAGGCCGTCTCACCCAGCCGATGCGCTACGACGCGGACACCGACCGCTACCGCCCGGTGGACTGGGACGCGGCCTTCGCCGAGATCGGCGCGACGCTGCGCGGCCTCGATCATCCCGATCAGGCCGAGTTCTACACCTCGGGCCGCGCCTCGAACGAGGCCGCCTATCTCTACCAGCTCTTCGCCCGGGCCTACGGGACCAACAACTTTCCCGACTGCTCGAACATGTGCCACGAGGCGAGCGGCCTCGCGCTGACCCAGGCCATCGGCATCGGCAAGGGCACCGTGCTGCTCGAGGATTTCGAGCGGGCGGACGCGGTCTTCGTCGTCGGCCAGAACCCCGGCACCAACCATCCGCGCATGCTGGGCGACCTGCGCCGGGCCGCCGAGCGGGGCGCGCGCATCGTCGTGCTCAACCCCGTGCGCGAGCGCGGGCTGGAGCGCTTCGCCGATCCGCAGAACAGCGTCGAGATGCTGCGCGGCGCGAGCCGGCCCATCGCCAGCCACTATTTCCAGCCCAAGCCCGGCGGGGACATGGCGGCCTTCCGGGGCATCGCCAAGGCCGTCTTCGCCCGCGACGCGGCGGCCCTGGCGGACGGGCGCCCGTCGGTCCTCGACCACGCCTTCCTGGCGGCCCATACCAGCGCCTTCGAGGCCTATCGCGACGCCGTCGCGGCGACCGATTGGGCGGCGATCCTCGACCAGTCGGGCCTGACCCGCGACGCCATCGAGACGGCCGCCGAGGTCTATCTCGGGGCCGAGCGGGTCATCGCCACCTGGGCCATGGGCGTGACCCAGCACCGCCATTCGGTCGCGACGATCCGCGAGATCGTCAACCTGCTGTTCCTGCGCGGCCATATCGGCCGGCCCGGCGCGGGCCTGTGCCCGGTGCGCGGCCACTCGAACGTGCAGGGCGACCGCACCGTCGGCATCAACGAGCGTCCGCCCGCCGCCCTGCTCGACGCCCTGGAGCGCACCTTCGGGCTCGCGATGCCGCGCCGGCACGGCCACAACGTGCTCGGCGCGATTCACGCGATGCTCGACGGCACCGCGAAGGCCTTCATCGGCCTCGGCGGCAATTTCCTGCGCGCCACGCCCGACACGCCGCGGGTCGCCCAGGCGCTCGCGGGGTGCGAGCTGACCGTCCACATCGCGACGAAGCTGAACCACTCCCACCTCGTGCCGGGGCGGGTCGCCTACGTCCTGCCCTGCCTCGGCCGCACCGAGGTCGATCGCAACAGCCGGGGCAAGGTCCAGATCGTGACCGTCGAGGATTCGATGAGCATGGTCCACGGCTCGGGCGGCATCAACCGTCCGGCCTCCCCGCATCTGCGCTCCGAGGTCGCCATCATCGCCGGGATGGCGGCGGCCACCGTCGGCGCGCAGCAGATCGACTGGGCGGGGCTCGCCGACGACCACGACCGCATCCGCGACCTGATCGAGCGGACGATTCCGGGCTTCGATAGCTTCAACACCCGGATGCGGCGCCCACGCGGCTTCATGCTGCGCAACCTCGCCGCCGAGCGCGTGTTCGAGACGGCGACGGGCCGGGCCACGTTCTCGAGCGGCCCCTTGCCGGCGGCGACCGAGCACCAGCGGGCGACCACCCTCGGCGAGACCTTCGTGCTCCAGACCTTCCGCAGCCACGACCAGTACAACACCACCGTCTACGGCCATGACGACCGCTACCGCGGCGTCTACGGCGAGCGCCGCGTCGTCTTCGCCCATCCCGACGACCTCGCGGCGCTGAAAAGCCGGTTCGGCGAGCGGGTCGACCTCGTCGGATTCGGCACGGAGGACGGCCTGGAGCGGCGGGCGGAGGATTTCCGTCTCGTGCCCTTCGACATGCCGCGCGGCGCGCTGGCCGGCTACTATCCGGAACTCAACGTGCTGGTGCCGCTCTCGGCCTTCGGCGAGTTCTCGGACACGCCGACCTCAAAATCGGTGCTGGTGCAGGTCCGCGCCCGCGGCGAAACGGCGAAGGCCGCATGAGCGCGCCCCCCGCCGACGCCGAGACGTTTCTGGCGACCACCGACACCATCGCGGCGCTCCGGCCGGAGCTGAGCCTGCTGGAATCCGGCATCCTCGCCGGGCTCCATCTCGGGCTGGCCGAGGATAGCCGCAGCTTCGCCCGCGTCTTCGGCGTCGAGCATGCCCTGGTGCTGCGGGCGGTCGACACGCTGGCGGGCGAGACGCTGGTGAGCGTGACCGCGCGGGACGCCCGGACCCAGCGCACCCGCTACGCCGCGAGCGCGGTCGGGCGCAGCGTCCTGGCGGCCCTCGCCGCCGGATCCGGGCTCCGCTTGATCAAAGCGGAGCCCGGATCAGGCAAGCCCGCGCGGCGTTTGAGCGAAGCCCACATCCGC
>NZ_CAKLBV010000072.1 GCF_920984675.1 Methylobacterium sp. Leaf118 | reverse complement strand
CAAAGCGGAGCCCGGATCAGGCAAGCCCGCGCGGCGTTTGAGCGAAGCCCAAATCCGCCATCCCGAAGGGATCAACCAGATTTGCTATGATCCCATCCAGGCGCCGGCCTAGCGGGCGGTGCCGGCCGCGGACGACGCCGGTCGGCTGAACCCCGGACGGCGCCGGACCCGGCCCATCGGCCGGGCTCGGGGCCGCTCGGGTCTCATTGCAGGTGGAACGCGCCGGAGACCGCGCTCAACTCGGCCGGCTTGATCAGGCGGCTGTGCATGACCCGCACCGAGTGGAGCGGGCCGTCCAGGCGCTCCTGCCAGAACGCCAGGAACCGCTGCAATTCGGGGAAGCGGGGGAAGAGATCGAGCTGCTGCCAGATGAAGGTCTGGAGCAGATGCGGGTGATCCGGCAGGTGATACAGGATCTCGGCCGTGGTCAGACCGTATCCTTCGAGCCGACGGCGAAACTCCGATGACAGGGCCATGCATCCACCTCCTCGACGCAGGGTGACCCGACGTGGTCCCGGGCCGGAGCGTGGGGGCTTCGACCGGGGCGGCACGCCGTGAGGGCGCCCGACCCTGAGCGGAACGGGCAAGCTGTCCGAGCAACAACGATGCCGTCAAGCTTGCCGGGTGGCGGATGTCCGCGGCCCGGCCACCGTCGATCCGTCGTCCGGGCCGCCGGGAGGCGCTGGGGGCCTACTCCTTCGGGCGTTCGGCCCCCAGCGCCTCCGTGGTCACCCGCAGGCCCGCGACCGAGGCCGCCATCGCGACTTTGATCGCGACGCCGCCCAGGCGCTGGGCGAGACCGTGGGCTCCGCGGCTTGCGACCGCCCCCGCGAGAAGCTCCCGAGAGAAGATGTCCGCAGGGTCCCAGCGGCTTCCCGCTGTGGGTCGCCCGCTGATCGCGCCGGGCGCGATTCGCGGTGCCCCGCAAGTCCCGGCAGGATTGGCGGAAAGCGTCTCTCGGCGTGGCTGATCTTCGAAGAATCTTCCGGCGCCCGGGACAAAGAAAGAAATCCGTTTCGGCCAAGCTCCGCTATACGATGGATACGATATCCAGACGGAGCGGGTGGATGGCCGAGACTCTCGACAGGCGCGGGTTCCTGAAACTGTCGGCGGTGCTCGCCGCCGGGTCGGCGGCCGGGTTCTCCTGCATCGAGGTGGCGCGCGCCGCCCCCCTTGAGGTCCCGACGGTCGACGCGCTGAGCCTGCGCGTCCTGATCGATTCCGCGCACGACCAGTTCCTGAAGCCCGTCACGGTCCAGGGCGTGCGGCACCAGCCGCCGGGCAATGGCCGCGGCGCCGATTACCGCAAGGTGCTGCACAATCAGTGGGGCCTCTCGCTCTTCGCGGAATCGAAGAGCGGGGACGACGCCCGCACCATCCTGCTCGATTTCGGCTACAGCCCCGAGGCCCTGCTCAACAACATCGAGATCCTGAAGGTCGACCCGACCAAGGTCGATGCGCTGATCGTCAGCCATGGGCATCACGACCATTACGGCGGCCTGACCGGCTTCCTCGACCGCTATCGCGACGGGCTCTCGCCCGACCTGAAGCTCTATGCCGGCGGCGAGGACAATTTCTGCCACCGGCTCTCCCCGAGCGGGGTGCAGGGCCAGTTCACCGATTTCGGCCAGCTCGACCGTCGCGAACTGACCGCGCGCCGCATCGCCACCGTGTTGTGCGAGGCGCCCACCGTGGTCGCCGGCCACGCCTTCACCACCGGCCCGATCAAGCGCCGCTCGTCCGAGCGCATCCTGCCCAACACCTTCGTCGAGCGCGGGATCAAGGACGGGCTCGGCTGCGACGCCACCCACTATTCGCCGGCCGAACTCCAGGGGAAGGTCATCCCGGACGAGCACGTCCACGAACACGCCACCTGCTATCATGTGCGCGGCAAGGGCCTCGTGGTGATCTCCTCCTGCGGCCATGTCGGCATCGTCAATTCGGTGCGGCAGGCGCAGGAGGTGTCGGGCGTCGAGAAGGTGCACGCCATCGTCGGCGGCTTCCATCTCGGGCCCGCGCCCAAGGACTACCTCAGTCAGGTCGTCGCCGAGATCGGCACGCTGAAGCCCGACGTGGTGATCCCGATGCATTGCAGCGGCCTGAACTTCGCCCTCGAGGCGCAGGCGCAGATGCCCGATCACGTCATCGTCCCGACCACCGGCAGCCGGCTCACCTTCGGTGCGTAGGCGCGTCTCCGCCGCGCGCCTCGCGGGTCTCGCTCTTGCCGTCCTCGCCGCGGGCCCGACGTGGGCCGAGGCGCCGCCGCGCTCGGCCGCCGCGCTGATGGACGTGCTGATGTGGAACCGCGAGCCGGTCGGCGGGCCGTTCGCGCTGATCGATCAGGACGGGCGCCCCCGCACCGACGCGGACCTGCGCGGCCAGCTCGTGATCCTCACCTTCGGCTATACCGGCTGCCCCGATGTCTGCCCGACCGATCTGATGGAGATCGCCCGGGCCTTGACCCTGCTGGGCGAGGCCGGGGCGGCGATCCAGCCCGTCTTCATCACCCTGGACCCGGACCGGGACACGCCGGCCCTCCTGGCCGAGTTCGTCCCGAGCTTCCATCCGCGCCTGATCGGCCTGACCGGCAGCGCGGCGGCGATCGGCCAGGCGGCCGCGGCCTACAAGGTCTTCCATGAGAAGGTCGTGCGGGCGGACGGCACCTCCGCCATCGACCACTCGGCCTTCGTCTACCTCCTCGACCGCAGCGGCGCCTATCTGGGCTTCTTCCCGCCCGGCACCTCGGCCGAGCGGATGCTGACGATCCTCCGCCCACATCTCGAATCGCGCTGACGGGTGCGGCGCCCGCTCGCATCGGCCCGAGAGGTGGAGCCCCTCTCGGACACGGGGATCGCGCCGGGATCCGAGATCCCGGGCGCGTCCCTAGGGCATGCCGATCGGGCTCAGCCGCGCGAGCGGCACCCCGCCGGGGGCACCCTGGAGGAGCGCGAGGCAGCGCTGCTTGATCGCCGTGAAGCGCGGATCGGTGATCAGGCCGCGGTCGCGGGGGCGGCCGAAGGCTAGGGGGATGTCGTCGAGGATGCGCCCCGGACGCGGCGTCATGACGATGAGCCGGTCGGCGAGGAACAGGGCCTCGTCGATGTCGTGCGTCACGAACAGGATCGTGGTGCGGTGGCGCGTCCAGATGTCGAGAAGCAGTTCCTGCATCGTCAGCCGGGTCTGCGCATCGAGCGCCCCGAACGGCTCGTCCATCAGCAGAACCCGGGGCTGGTTGATCAGCGCGCGGGCAATCTCGACCCGCTGCTGCATGCCGCCCGACAGTTCCGCCGGGTAAGCCTCGACGAAGTCGGAGAGCCCGACCTGGGCCAGCAGCGCCCGCGCCCGCTCCCGGCGTTCCGCCCGGCCGACGCCCGACATCTTCGAGCCGAAGGCGACGTTGTCGAGGACGCTGAGCCAGGGAAACAGCGTGTGCTGCTGGAAGACGATGCCGCGGTCGGGATGCGGGCCGGTGACCGCCTGCCCGTCGAGGCTGACGCTGCCGCGCGACAGGGCGAGATGGCCGGCCACCGCGCCGAGCAGGGTCGATTTCCCGCAGCCCGAGGGCCCGAGGATGCAGACGAACTGCCGGGCCGGGATGTCGAGGCCGATGTTCTCGACCACGTCGAAGGCGGCGGCACCCCGACCGAGGCGGATCGCGCCGCCCCGGATGGCGACGTGCCCGTCGGCTGCCGGGAGGCCGGCCCATGCGGCGCCCGCGCTCATCGCTGCGCTCCCGCGCCGATCCACGGCGTCGCCCGCTCGCCGAGCCAGCGCACGACGAGGCTCGATCCCATCCCGAGGAGGCCGATCAGCAGCATGCCGACGACGATGTCGTCGTAGTTCTGCAAGGTGTAGGATTCCCAGGTGAAGTAGCCGATCCCGTACTGGCCGGAGATCATCTCGGCGGTCACGAGGCAGAACCACGCCGTGCCCATGCCGATCGCGGCCCCCGTCACGATGCTGGGGGCCGCCCCCGGAAGGATCACCTCGCGCAGGATCGCGGTGTCGCCCGCACCGAGGCTGCGCGCGGCGGCCACCAGCCGGGGATGGACCGATTCCACCCCGTGCACGGTGTTGAGCAGGATCGGGAACAGCGCCCCCGTGAAGGTGATGAACGCCATCGAGACCTCGGAGGACGGGAACATCAGGATCGCGAGCGGGATCCAGGCCACCGCCGGGATCGGCCGCAGCACTTCGAGCGGCGGCAGCAGGAGGTCGCGGGCGAGCCGGGAGCGGCCGATGGCGAGACCGAGGGCGATGCCGGTTCCGAGCGCGGCGAGGAAGCCCGACAGCACCCGCACGAGGCTCGCGCCGAGATGGGTCGGGAGCAGGGGCGCGTGGAGCAGAGCCCAGGCGGCCTGCGCCGCCGCCGCCGGGGTCGGCACGTTGCGGAAGGTGACGAGGCCGAGATCGAGCCGGTGGCTCGCCGCGAGGTGCCAGGCCGCGAGGCTCAGAGCCAGAGCGAGGCCGCGCCGGGCGAGGCGCCCGAGCGGCAGGGTTCGGGGGCTGCGGGCCCGGATCGCCGGCCCCCGTGCCCCGCGGATCGGCGGGGCCGTCTCGATCGCCGACGCGCTTATGGATCCGCTCATGGGTCCGCTCATGGGTCCGCTCCCAGTTCCGCTCATCGGGCCGAGAGCTGGGTGTGGCTGGCCCGCGCCGCGGCGAAGTCGAGCACCTCGCCGCCCTGGGCGGTGGCGTAGCCCTGCGCGTCGCCCTTGAGCAGGAAGGCGCTCAGGGCGCCCTTCGGATCGCGCACGTACCAGGCCTGCGTGGCGAACAGCTTGATGCCGGTGCCGCGATCCTGCGCGTAGACCGCGCGGGCCTCGCGGCCCTGGCGTTCGAGCTCGGCGAGGGCCGCGAAGGCCGTCTCCGGCGCGGCGTAGGGGCGGACCTTGGCCTCGCCGCGAACCCAGACCTGCGCGACCCGGGACGCATCGGTGATCGGCTGGCCGGTGGCGGCATCGTTCGCCCGCAGCGGCAGCGGGGCCTCGTCCTTCAACCGCGCCGCGTAGTCGAGCCCGGCCTCCGCCGTGGCCGCGCGGAGGAAGCGGTCCTCGACGAAGCGGTCGAGGTCGATGTCGGAATCGGCTTTCTTCAGGAGCTTGAGGGTCGCGAAGGAGGTCTTCACCGCCTGCCGGTACGCGGGCTTCCACGTGAGGTCGCGGGTCTGCAGGCCCAGCGGTCCGTGGAACAGGTAGGCGACCTCCGCCTCGATGCCGGTCACCCGCTCGATCAGCTCGGAATAGCGTTCCGGCTCGGCGGCGATCAGCCGGTCCGCCTCGATCGCGGCGCGCAGATAGGCGGTGACGATCTCGGGGTGCTTCTCGGCATAGTCGCCGTCGGCGAGCGCGCCGTGGAAGGTCGGGGCATCGGCCTGCGCGCCGTCGTAGATCTTGCGGGCGAAGCCGCGCCAGGGGAACAGCTCGGCGAAGGGCACGAAGTCGGCATGGGCCTCGATCTTGTTGGCGAGCAGCGCCGCCCCGGCCACCTCCGGCGCCTGGGTGATGATCGTGACGTCGCGGCCCGGCTCCCAGCCCTGCGCCGTCACCGCCCGCAGGAGCAGCCCGTGCGCCGTGGAGGCGAAGGGCACCGAGATCGTCTTGCCCTTGAGGTCGGCGAAGGACTGGACGGGGGATTCCTTGGGCACGACGATGCCGTTGCCGCTGCCGCGCAGGCTGCCCGAGAGCACCGCGATGAACCGCGAGCGGCGACCGGCCTTGGCGAAGGCGTAGCCGTTGAGCGAGCCGGGGAAATCCGCCATCGCCCCGAGATCGAGCTTGCCCGCCACCATCTCGTTGGTGAGCGGCGCCCCGCTGGTGAAGTTGCGCCACTGGATGTCGTAGGTCACGTCCTTGTACCGGCCGTCGCGGGGCAGGAATTTTTCGAGGAGCTTCAGCTCGCGGATCAGCAGCCCGCCGGTGGCGCAGTTGATCGTGGTGTCCTGCGTGCCGATGGCGACCCGGATGGTCTCGGCCCGAAGGGCGACGGGTGCCGCCGCGCCGAGCGCGGTCGCCGTCAGGAGCAGGGCGGCGAGGCGGCGGGTGAGCGGGAAGCGATGGGTCACCGGGGGCTCCGTGGGCGGTTGCGTCGACCGCTCAGGACGACGGCGACGCTGCGGATGTGCCGTCCCGAATGTGGCGGCGGCCAGCAATTAATTTCGTCGCCAGGGTCAGTTGTGCGGTGATGAGCCGTGATAATTGGCGGTCTGGAAGTCTATGCTCGAAAAAAGCCGCACGGTAGAAGGATGTGTTCAATCGAGTGACTGATTTGGAATTGCTCTCAAGCGACGGAGGCCGATAATCGAACCGGGCGACGGGTCGGTCCCCGGACGCGTTCCCGAGGTTCCCTCCGATGTCGTCGGCTCCGCTCCCGCTGCCCGAACCCCGCCGCCCGGCGCCGCTGATCGCCAGCGCGCTGTTCCTCAGCGAGACGGTCGAGGGACTCGACGACGGCGCGAGCTTCCTCGACGGGCTGACCCCTGCCGAGATCGCCCGGGTGCGCGCCGCCGGCCGGACGCTGAGCCTCGCGCCCGGCGAGAGCGTGTTCACGCAAGGGGCGCCGCACGAGGGCATCTTCCTCATTGAGGAAGGCCGGGTGCGGGTGTTCTATTCCGGCCCTTCCGGGCGGCAGGTGACGCTCGCCTACTGGACGCCCGGCCACTTCATCGGTGGCCCGAGCATCCATGGCGGCGGCTGCCATCAATGGTCGGGGGTCGCGATCGAGCCGGTGCGCGTCACCGTGCTGTCGAGCGCGACGCTTCGCAGCCTGGTGCGCCAGATGCCGGGCTTCGCGCTCTGCCTCATCGCGGCCCTCGAGGCCAAGGGCCGCTGCTACACCGCGATGGCGCAGATGCTCGGCACCCGCTCCGTGATCGAGCGGCTGGCGCAACTGCTCCTCAACCTCGGCGACCTCTACGGCACGCCCGAGAACGGCACGGTCGTCATCCGCCGCCGCATCACCCATGACGAATTGGCCGCGCTGGTCGGCTCGACCCGGCAATGGGTGACGATGATGCTCAAGCGGTTCCAGCGCGAGGGGATCGTGGCGATCGACGCCGCGCATATCCGCCTGATGCGGCCCAGTCGGCTTCAGGAGATCGTGCTGACGGACGGCTGACGCCGGTTCCCTCGACGCAAGGCCGGCGCACGCCGCGAACCCGCCCCTACGGCAGAGCCAGGGGTGGGTTCGCGGCGTCGCGTTCGGCCCGGTCGCGGAAGCCTATCGGCTTCCGAAGCCGGTCTGATCGCGCTCGACGGCCTTCAAGGCGCTTTCATACGCCTTGGCTTCGCTGGGGAAGGATCGGTCCGACCGCTCGGTCAGCTTCCCATGCTTCCTGAGGGCCCAGCCAAACTGACCCTCGGGCTTCTTCAGCGGCTCGACCGTGATGGAATAGGGGTGCGGGATATCGCTCGTCATGGGCGCTGTATCGCACGACCAAGCCGCCGCCGCCAGGACGGGGCGCGCTTTGCAGGGCTGTGGCGGCGCGAAAAAATTCGCGCGGAGGGAGTGCCGGCCCGGGTTGGGGGCGCCGGGGCGCCCGGATTCCGAACGCGAAGGCCGAGGCGCGGGCTGTCCCGCACCCCGAGCCCGGGCTCTTGGGTCCGGCGAACCCGTGACCCACGGCATGGCGCCCCGATCAGTCCTCCGCTGCCATGAAGGGCTGGCCGGCATCCGCCAGGGCCCGGTCGACGGCCTCGATCGCCAACAGGACGCGGGTCAGATCCTCGGCCATCGACACGGGCGCCAGATCGATCCCGGCCATCCGCCGCGCAATCGCGTTGCGTTGCCGGGACAGAGCCGCGCGCGCGCCGGTCAGATCCTTGAGTTCAGATGCATTCATGCGTCGGCCCGTTCCTTCCTCAACCGCATCCCTGGCCTTTCCGGTTCTCGGCGCTGAACGCGACGCCGGCGGCGTCGAGGGCGGCCATCCTGCGCGCGTTCGGGGCCGCCTCCCGTTCGAGGCGTACGCCGATACACGGCGCGCCGCTGACGGCCGCAGGATCGCGCACGCCCCTCCGAGAGCGGTGCGAAGCATCTTGCACGGAATGACCCGCCGTCCGAGCCCTGATGCGATGTCCGCCGAGGGGCGATCGACGCCCGGTCGTTCCCGATCTCCGCGGCGGGCGGATGTTCGCCGCCCTGATGGACGCCGGGAATGCGCGCGCTCGCGGTTTCAAGCCGGTCGAGCAAGGGCGCGCGGAATAGGCTTCCGGGCCCGCATCGCGCGAAGGGCCGAGGCGATCGCTGGGGGGGTGTGTGGCCCCCTGATCGGCCCCCGGGGCCATGCGTCAAATGGGCTGACGCTTCAGCGGGTTGGTTGGAGCGGGCGATCGGGATCGAACCGACGACATTCAGCTTGGGAAGCGCAGGTAAGCCACTGATTTATAATGCTCTTGTTCCTCGTCGCAAAGCGACGAAGGGAACGGAAAGTGGATACCAAAAAGACGAACGCCGCTGCGGGGGTAGGAGCCCGCAACGGCGCTGATCAAAGCGGCTCTGAGAAAAAATCCGGTTGTACGCTTAGGCCAGCTATCGCTGTCCGGGCAAGCCAAGTTGTCGCGCTGATCGACCGAGAGGGCCATGGTGCAGGCCTTTTTTGTGGTCGCCCCGCCGTGCGCAGCTTCCTGGGAGGAGATTGGGCATGACCAACTTCCGCACCACCGCTACCGTCTGGAAGAACAACACAGAGGAGGTCCGCCTCTGCGTCATCAACGGCGCCGTCTACCAACTCGTCGATATGCAGGTGTTCTTGACGATCGGTCGCCGACACGAGGAGTTTTCGCAAGCAATCGCAGACAAAATCAAGGCCGCATATGGCCGCAACACCGCCGGTTGGGATGGGCTGTCATGAGGCGGGGTCGGCGCATTGCCTTCAACCACATCGCCGACGCTGCCCGGAGTAGCGCCGACGCGGTCGTGACTCGATGGCTCCCGGATGGGCGTCGCGAGGGACGCGAGTGGGTCGCCCGGAACCCCAAGCGAGGGGACAGCCAGCCAGGCTCCTTCAAGGTCAATCTCAGCACCGGCCGCTGGGGTGACTTCGCCACGGGCGACAAGGGCGGCGACCTGATCGCGCTCGCCGCCTTCCTCTTCGACCTGAAGCAAGACGAGGCGGCCCGTAGCGTCGCCGTGATGGTAGGCGTCGACGCGTATGAGTAACAACCCTTTCGCCCCCCTCAACAGCGCTGCTGCCCCAAGGTTTGCCGCCAAGCTCGCCCCACCGGCCGATTTCCTCTCCGTCATGCCCGTGCCGAAGGGTGCACCGGCATTCCCCAAGCAGCACCCGAGTCATGGGGAGCCGGTACATCGCTGGCCCTACTTCGACGCGAGCGGTGGGCTGCTGGGCTACGCCTGCCGCTTCGTACGCGCGGATGGCAGCAAGACCTATCAGCCGCTCACCCTGTTCCGGGAGACGGCCAGCGGCGCTCTCAAGTGGAAGTGGAAGGGATGGACGGAGCCCCGTCCCCTCTACGGCCTCGACAGGCTCGCGGCCCGGCCTGGGGCGCTGGTCGTGCTGTGCGAGGGAGAGAAGGCGGCCGATGCTGCCGGCGAGCTGGTGCCCGATTGCGTGGCCGTCACTAGCCCCAACGGCAGTAAGAGCGCCGGCAAGGCCGACTGGAGGATGCTTCGTGGCCGCCGCGTCGTGATCTGGCCCGACGCCGACGCCCCCGGTCTCGCCTATGCCTCGGCCGCCGCGGAGCTGATCCTCGTGGCCGGCGCTGCATCGCTCGCGCAGATCGAGCCGCCCACCGGGATCGCCGAGGGTTGGGACGCTGCCGATGCCCTGGCCGAGGGATGGTCGCAGGAGCGCGCCCTGAGCCTCGTCGCGGGCGCGCGCCCGATCGGATGGGCCGAAACCCTGACGCCGATCCCGATGCCCTCGGTGGCCACCCCGGCGCTCGTAGCGGACGATGGCGGCAAGCGCGGCCCCGGCCGGCCACCCTGGCACGATACCCTTCTCGCCCTGACGGCCGAGTTCGAGCTGTGGCACACCCCGAAGAAAATGACGTTCGCCTCGATCCTGATGCCGGAGGGACACCGTGAGAACTGGCGCCTGTCCTCCGAAGCGTTCGCCCGGCACATCAGCCTCAAGGCATTCGAGGACACGGGTCGCGTGCCCTCCGAGGCCGCGATCAAGGAAACGGTCCGCATCCTGGAGGCGAAGGCCATCGCCTACGGCCCATGCCGCAAGGAATGGCTGCGCGTCGGCCAGCGGGACGGAAACCTCTATCTGGACCTGGGCTGTGACCGCTGGCGCGCGGTCGAGGTCTCACCGCGTGGGGTGCAGATCCTCGACAGCCATGACCTGCCCTTCGTGCGGCCGGAGGGGATGCAGCCCCTCCCGGAGCCGGAGTTCGGTTCGGAGCGCGGCATCGATGAGCTGCGCCCCTTCGTCAACGTCAGTACAGAAGCCGACTTTCACCTGATCGTGGCCTGGGTGCTCGGCGCGATGCGCGACGCCGAGGAATACCCGTTGCTAATCCTGAACGGCGAGCAAGGAACCGGGAAATCGACCTTGAGCCGCCTTCTGCGCTCCATCGTCGATCCGCATGCGGTCGACATCCTGTCACCCCCGAAGGAGGACCGCGACCTTTTCGTGCTGGCGCAGCACACCCATCTCGTCGCCCTCGACAACCTGTCGAAGGTCGAGAACTGGATGTCGGACAGCCTCTGCATCCTGGCCACGGGCGGCGCGCTGGCCTCGCGCTCGATGTACACCAACGACGGCCTCTCCATCCTGGAGGCCAAGCGGCCGGTGATCCTCAACGGTATCCCGACCCTGGCCGACCGGCCAGACCTCGCCCAACGCTCCATCACCGTGCGGCTGCGCCCCGTACCGGAGGAGGAGCGCACCACCTCGGCGGACATCCGGCGGGCCTGGGCGGAGGCCGCCCCGCGCGTCCTCGGGACGATCCTCGAAGCCCTCTCCACCGGCTTGCGCGAGGTCGAGGGGATCAAGCTCGACAAGCTGCCCCGCATGGCCGGCTTCGCCCGGTTCATGGTCGCCGCGGCCCCTGGCCTCGGCCTCGACGGAGCCGCCCTGTATGAAGCCTACAGCGCCAACCAAACCGAGCTTGCCAACACCGCCTTCGAGAACAACCCGGTCGCCGCCGCGGTAGTCGCCTTCATGAATGGGGTGCTGGGCGACGCGTGGCGCGGGACACCGACTGAGCTGCTCGAGTGCCTGTCGGACCCGGCGGTAACCACCGATCGGACCCGCAACAGCTTCGGGTGGCCCAAGACCCCGCAGGCCGTCGGAACGGCGATGGCACGCATTGCCCCTGCCCTGCGCGCTCGCGGGATCGACGCACAGCAGCGGAAGTCCGGCAAGATGTTCTGGGAGATCCGCAAGACCTGACTAGCTCCGGTTTTGGTTGGTCCTGCCTTCCTCTCTCCCCCGCTCCCCCTTCGCTCCTGGGGCCGCACGCCTTCCACACGAAATGCAGGGGGGAAGAGCGGCTGCGCGCAGCCGGCTCGGTCCAACGGGTCCTTCCTGGTCGGTGGTGCATCTGCGGGTGGAAAGCATCCGAAATGTCTTCAGTGATGCACCGCCGAGGTGAGGGCTAACAGAGGCTAACAGGCCACCGCGTCAAGCGGGTCCCTCCCGGCCAATGGCGTCTCTGCGGTCGGAAGGCATCCGAGATCCCTCTAGTGACACGGTCCCAAAACGAGGGTTGACGGGGTTGACGCCCGGGCCCGGGAACGGGGCTCCGAGTATCCTGCGAACACCGAGCCCATCTCTGTGCAACCGCAGGTCAGCCCAGCAGCTAGCTCGGCCTGAGCCTCCAGCATTTTGGCGACGGGGCCTGATGCAGGGCTTGGTGCCGGAAGGCTTGGAATAGGGTGGCCGGCGGAAGGCCGCGGAAGGCTAAGGGGATCAGCTAAATGTCTGATTTGACATCGCTTGGAAGGCTTGGGTGGGCTTGGAAGGCCGTTTCTCCCTTTCAGGTGGAAAAATAGAAGAAGGGAGAAGAGAGCCGACCAAGCCGGCGCCTCCAGAGGGCGTGCGGATGGGCCGACGGGGGCCCCCGGGGGAGAGATAGAGGAGGGGATATAATTAGAGGGGTGGCTGACGGAGCCCGCCGGGGCCTCCTAGGCCGCCGACGGTCGGAATTCAGCAAGAGAAGGCAAAGGCTTATGTTGGCGACAGAGCCTTCCAACCCGCGAAATTTTAGCCTGCCCAAGCCTTCCAGGCCCACCCAAGCTGCTGACAACACCGAGGGCCCCGCGCCTATCCCTCAGCTGGTACTGCCTTCTTTTCTGGCAACAGTTTTTCTGGCCTGCTGCCGGTTTGGTGGACACCGTCCTAAGCTAATTGGGCTCGGTTTTCAAACTCGACAGGGCTGAGGTAGCCCAAGGTCGAGTGCCGCCGGGCCGGGTTGTAGAAGCGTTCGATATAGTCGAACACATCGGCCCGAGCCTCGTCCCGGGTCCGGTAGGTCCGTCGGGCCGTGCGCTCGGTCTTCAGCGAGGAGAAGAAGCTCTCCATCGCCGCGTTGTCCCACACGTTGCCCGACCGGCTCATCGAGCAGGTCACGCCGTGCTCGGCCATCTGACGCTGGAAGGCTTCACTCGTGTATTGCGAGCCCTGGTCCGAGTGATGCAGCAAGGCATCCGGCTTGCCCCTGCGCCAGATCGCCATGACGAGCGCATCCGTGACGAGTTGAGCCGTCATGCCGGTCTGCATCGACCAGCCCACGACACGGCGCGAGAACAGGTCGATGACGGCGGCGACGTAGAGCCAGCCCTCGGCGGTCCAGATATACGTGAAGTCGGCGATCCATTTCCGGTTCGGGGCGTCGGCCGCGAATCGCCGTTCCAAGAGATTGGGCGAAGCGGCAGCCCGGTCACCTTCATCCTTCGGTAGCCCGCGTCGGCGCGGTCGCGCTCAAGGCGTTCTGGAGCATAATCCGCTCGATGCGGTGCAGCCCGCACGAGACACCCTCGGCCAACACATCGCGCCAGACGCGCCTCGCGCCGTAGGTGCGGTCGCTGGCCACGAAGCTCGCGTGGGCCTTGCTCAGGATGGCTTCGTCGTCCCGTGTGCGTTGGCTGGGCTGCCGGGTGAGCCAAGCGTGGAAGCCGGAGCGCGAGACACCGAGCGCCGCGCACATCCACGCGACCGGTCAGACAGCGCGATGCTTTGCGATGAACGCGAACTTCATATCGCGTCCCTCGCAAAGTATGCGGCGGCCTTTTTTAGGATATCACGCTCCGCCTTCAGACGAGCGACCTCCTTGCGCAGGCAATCGATCTCGATCTGCTCGGGCTTCATCTGCCCTTGACCGGGAAAAGCGTGCTGGGGATCGGCCGCCGCCTGCTTCACCCACCGGTGCAGCATCGACTCGTGAACATCGAGATCGTGCGCGGCCTGCGCGACACTGACACCACGTTCCCGAACCAGTCGAACCGCCTCGATCTTGAACTCACGTCCGAACTTGCGAGGCTGCATGGAGCACCTCCGGCTTCACCATCACACCTAAACCGGGTGTCCGGGAAACCAGCAGCAGGCCAATTCGGCGCTCGGCTACGGGCTGCATCATTCCGAAGCTGCCGCTGCCATTCGCATAAGGGCGGCTTACGGAACCCGCCTCCAGGCCGCTGATCAAAGCTGAAGGGCTGCGGGGCGTCCGTCGGGGCACAGCCCCGAGACTCGCTGACCTCAACCCCCTTCGTTTCAACCGCGGCGAGGTTCCTCGTGCGCCGTTCCGTCTCACACGATCAGGAAGTCGGCCGCGGTGAGCGCGGCCTTGTTGTCGAACACGGCAACTTTCACCTTCGCGCCGCTCCCCGAGCCGTCGGCGTCGTAGAACAGCTCGCCGGTCGACTGCTTGTAGAGGATGCGATCGCTCGCATCGACTGAGCTGACGCTGATGTTCTTGAACGCCGTCGGATCGAGTTCCCCCGTCGCCAGGGTCGTGAAGATGCTCTTCGACAGCTGAATCGTGTCCTCGGAGGCGAAATCGGTGATGCGGTCGATGTTGCCCGTCCCCGCCCAGTTGGCGAAGACGAAGGTGTCGGCGCCGCCTCGGCCGGTCAGAACATCGTCGCCCCAGCCGCCATTGAGAACGTTGGCGCCGCCGTTGCCGATGAGCGTCTGGTTGAGCGAATTACCGGTCAGGTCGATGGCCCGATCGCCGGCCGCCAGCAGGACGCGCAGTTCCTCGATCTCCTGGCCGGCGGTGAGGGTGTAGCTCACAAAAGCCGCGACGGAGTCCTTGCCTCCACCCTTGGTCTCGACGATCTGGTCGCCAGCATTGTCGACGATGTAGGTGTCGTTGCCGGTGCCACCGATCAGGGTGTCGGCACCGGCTCCACCATCGAGCGTATCGGCTCCCGCCCCGCCATCGAGAATGTTGACACCGCCATTGCCTTTGAGGATCTGCGCGAACTCGTTGCCGGTCAGGTTGATGGCGCGATCCCCCGCGCTCCAGGCGACCCGCAGTTCCTCGATCTCCTGGCCAGCGGCGAGGGTGTAGCTCGCTGCCGCGGCGACGGTGTCCCGCCCGCCGCCGATCGCCTCGATCACCTGGTCGCCGGCCTCGTCGACGGTGTAGCTGTCGTTCCCGCCCAGGCCTGTGGCACTGGACGTGCCGTGTGTGAGCAGGAAGCTATTGCTGCCCGCCGTCCCCAGACCCGACCCGGTCACCTCGAATGTCAGCGTGCTCGTCTGCCCAAGCGCGCCGTCGAACACGCCGTAGGTGAAGGTGTCGGTCACGACCTCGCCGACGGCCACGCCGCCTTCACCGGTGGCCGCGTAGGCATAGTGGCCGTCGGCGTTCAGAGTGAGCGTGCCGTAGCGTCCGATGACCTGGCTCTCCCCGTCGAAGGCGGGGGGATTGGTGCCGGTGCCCGCCCCGACCGCGGTGACGCTGAGCGTGTCGCCGTCGGAATCGCTGTCGTTGGCGAGCAGGTTGCCGCTGGCGGTCAGGCGCTGCGTGACGCCGAGGATGTCGGCGGTCGGGCTGGGGGCGTCGTTGGTGCCGGTGAGGGTGACGGTAGTGGTGCCGGTGGCGGTCATGGCGCCGCTGCCGCCATCGGAGAAGCGCCAGGCGATCGCGACCGAGGTCGGGGGCGCGTCGGCGGTGTTGGCATAGGTCACCGCTCGCGCGACGGCCGTGACGAGGGCCGAGGTCGCTACGTTCGTGCCGGTGAACTGGATGACGAGGCTCCCGTCCGCGTCGGTGAAGGTCGCGAAGGTGTCGCCGCCGATGGTCTCCAGGGTATGGCCCGCGACGACGAAGCCGGCGGGGTCGAAGCCGAACACGTCCTGGGCGTGGGCGCCGCCGCTGCGGGCGAGCGTGAGTTCGGCGCCGGCATAATCGCCCAGCCCGCCATTGAGCGCGTCGAGTTCGAGATCGGCGATGGCGACGTCGGTGTCGAGGCGGATGGCAGGGTCGCCCTCGGTGAAGCGGACGCTGCCCCCGAGGGTGTCGATGGCGCCGAAGCTTGTGTCGAGCGTGCCGTCGACGTTGTAGCGCACCACCGCGAAGTCGTTGCCGCTGCCGCTGCCATAGCCATACCCCGCGACGACGATCTTGCCGTCGGCCTGCACCATGACACTGCGGCCCTCATCGTACGACGCACCGACGGGTGTGAGGATCTTGCCGCCGGTGCCGAAGCCGGTGTCGAGACTGCCGTCAACGTTGTAACGCACCACCGCGAAGTCGGCATCGCCGCCGCTGCCATAGCCATTTCCAGCAACGACGATCTTACCGTCGGTCTGCACCGTGACACTGTAGGCGAAGTCGTCCGACGTGCCGACGGGTGTGAGGATGGTGCCGCCGTCACCGAAGCTGGTGTCGAGCGTGCCGTCGGCGTTGTAGCGCACCACCCCAAAGTCGGCACTGTCGTTGATGCCATAGCCATACCCGGCGACGACGATCTTGCCGTCGGCCTGCACTGTGACACTCCGGCCCTCAACGCTCGACGTGCCGACGGGTGTGAAGATCTTGCCGTCTGTGCCGAAGCTGGTGTCGAGCGTGCCGTCGGCGTTGTAGCGCACCACCGCAAAATCGTAGCTGCCGTTGCTGCCCCAGCCTTGCCCAGCGACTACGATTTTGCCGTCGGCCTGCAGCATCGCACTATAGGCGGTATCCCACGACGCGCCGACGGGTGTGAGGATCTTGCCGGTACCGCCTCCAGCAAACGTTGGTGCATTGTTGGTCAGAATCGGTGCCACGGCCTAACCCCCTCGCGCCTTTTCGGCGCATTAAATCATGGTGATGGCTACTATGATTGCGAGTAAAAATCAAATTTCCATCCTTGATCTATCTTGAAATACATCATCCTCGTATTTAAAGTTTTCATATCTGAGCGCGCTTTATTATCTGGTTTTGATTTTCAGTGATTCAATATTTTTATTACGAAAACTAAGGAGATCCATTACCCCAGCCATGCCACTCATCCCATTTTGTCCTGCCATGGTGGGAGGCTCGGCTTTGCCCGACACAATAACGTCGGCGTAGCTTTGCCGAGTGTCCATTTTGGGGCGCATTCCGTGCGGGCAAGGTTCATCACCACCGCGGCTGAGCTAGAGGCCGATATGGTCCACCTCATAGACGTTTCAGGGCACCGCGATGCCCGCACCGTCGTCGGCGACATCCGCCAAGCGAACGCCTCCAAGGATCACGCGGGCAGGGATTGCTTGTAGGGCGAGGCGATCGCAATGACCGCCTCGGCTCCTGCGCCTCAAACGATGAGGAAGTCGACCGCCGTAAGCGCGGCCTTGTTGTCTAGGACGGCAACCTTCACCTTCGCGCCGCTCCCCGAGCCGTCGGCGTCGTAGAACAGCTCGCCGGTCGACTGCTTGTAGAGGATGCGATCGCTCGCATCGACTGAGCTGACGCTAATGTTCTTGAACGCCGTCGGATCGAGTTCCCCCGTCGCCAGGGTCGTGAAGATGCTCTTCGACAGCTGAATCGTGTCCTCGGAGGCGAAATCGGTGATGCGATCGATGTTTCCCGTCCCCGGCCCGTTGGCGAAGACGAAGGTATCGGCGCCGCCCCGGCCGGTCAGAACGTCGTTGCCCCAGCCACCGTTGAGGACGTTGGCGCCGCTATTGCCGATCAGCGTCTGGTTGAGCGAGTTGCCAGTGAGGTCGATCGCCCGGTCACCGGCCGACGAGAGAACCCGCAATTCCTCGATCTCCTGACCGGCGGCGAGGGTGTAGCTCACCCCAGTCGCGACAGAGTCCCAACCTCCACCTTTGCTCTCGACGATCTGGTCGCCCGCATTGTCGACGATGTAGGTGTCGCTGCCGGCCCCGCCGATCAGGGTGTCGGCGCCCGCGCCGCCGTCCACCCGGTTGGCGCCATCGTTACCCCGAATGGTCTGCGCGAACTCGTTGCCGGTCAGGCTGATCGCTCGATCTCCGGCCGACGAGAGAACCCGCAACTCCTCAATCTCCTGGCCGGCCGCGAGGGTGTAGTTCACGCCCACGGCGACCGCGTCCCGGCCGCCACCCGCCGCCTCGACCACCCGGTCGCCCGCATTGTCGACGATGTAGGTGTCGTTGCCGGCCCCGCCGATCATTTCGTCGCTGCCGACGCCACCGTCGAGTACGTTGTTTCCGGCATTGCCGACGAGTGTGTTGGCGAACTCGTTGCCGGTGAGTGTGAGGGCGGCCGTACCCTTGGAATCAGCCGTCTGTAGGACCTCGATCTGCTGGCCCATAGCGAGCCGGTAACTGACCGAAGTGACAATCGTGTCGCGGCCCTCGCCAGCCATTTCCACGACGCGGTCAGCGGCGTTATCGATGATGTAGGTGTCATTCCCGAGATAACCCACGAGCGTGTCGGCACCACCGCGGCCGTTGAGTATGTTGTGGCCGTCATTGCCGGTGATGGTCTGGGCGAACTCATTGCCGGTCAAATTGATGGCGTCAGTACCAAAATCGTCATTGGTGGAAAGAAATTCGATCTCCTGACCGGCAGCAAGGGCATAGCTGACCAACGTTTGAACGTCGTCCCTGCCCTCGCCCTTGGCCTCAATCACCCGGTCTTCGGCTCGGTTGACGAGATAGCTGTCGTCGCCCTTGCGACCGGTCAAGATGTCGATGCCGTCACCTCCGAACAGGACGTTGTTCGCGCTGTTGCCAGTGAGCCGGCGGGCGATCGCTCCGGTATCGCCGGCCAGTCCCTCGACGTTCGAGCCTTCGGTCAACGTCCAATCGCCCGCGGCGTAGATGACATCGAAGCCGCCATCGGCCGCCTCGATGATCTGATCGGCCGCGTCGACGACGTAATAGTGGTCGTTGCCTGCTCCGCCCTCGAGGCGGTTACCTCCGCCGTCGCTGTGTAGGCTGTTGCTCAGCTCGTTGCCCTTGAGGGTGATGCCGCGGGCAGCCGCGTAGAGGGCCTCGACGGTTTGACCCGCGGCGAGCGACCAACTCACGGAGGCATAGACGCTATCGTAATCGTCCTGCGGAGAACTCTCGAACACGCGGTCGCCAGCATGATCGACGATGTAAGTGTCGTTCCCACCGTCGCCTTGCATGGTGTCCGCGCCGGCCCCGCCATCGAGGCGATCCAAGCCCTCACCACCGTTGAGGCTGTCGTTGCCTGCCCCAGTGGTGACGGTGTCGTTGCCTGCCCCAGCAGTGATGCTCCAGTTCGCCGTCGCATGGCTGAGCGTGACGGTGTCTGCGCCCGACGAGGTAGCGAGGGATCCACCGAAGGCGGCCAGGAAGTTGGCGCCGATCGTCCCGGCCGTGGTGACCGTCACGTCACCCCTGCTGCCGAAGGCACTGCCCACGTCGGTGAAGCCGTTCAACTGAGCAGCGGTCAGGACCACGCCGCTGGCCACCCGTAGGTGCTCGATGTTGGTGATCGTGGTGGCCGTCAGGTCCGTGCCGTTGATCTGCAGGGTGTCGTCGCCAGCCTCGCCATCGAGGATGTCGGTTCCCGAGCCGCCGATGATCGTATCGTTGCCCGTGCCACCCCGCGCCGTCAGCCCGGTGCCTACGGCACGGTACTGGTAGCCGATCTGCAGCTGATCGTCGCCGTCGCCGCCATCCAGGCTGCTGCCGGCATCGCCTTCTTCCAGGGTGTCATTGCCGACACCGCCAGTCAGGACGTCGATCCCGGCATCTCCGCGCAGGAAGTCGTTACCTGCGCCGCCTGACAGAACGTCGTTGCCCTCGCCGCCATAGAGGATGTCAACGCCAGCGCCTGAGGTAACCGTGTCGTTGCCTGCCCCGGTAGTGATGCTCCACTGCACCGTCGAATGACCGAGCGTGACGGTGTCTGCGCCCGACGAGGTAGCGAGGGATCCACCGAAGGCGGCCAGGAAGTTGGCGCCGATCGTCCCGGCCGTGGTGACCGTCACGTCACCCCTGCTGCCGAAGGCACTGCCCACGTCGGTGAAGCCGTTCAACTGAGCAGCGGTCAGGACCACGCCGCTGGCCACCCGTAGGTGCTCGATGTTGGTGATCGTGGTGGCCGTCAGGTCCGTGCCGTTGATCTGCAGGGTGTCGTCGCCAGCCCCGCCGTCGAGGATGTCGGTTCCCGAGCCGCCGATGATCGTATCGTTGCCCGTGCCACCCCGCGCCGTCAGCCCGGTGCCTACGGCACGGTACTGGTAGCCGATCTGCAACTGATCGTCGCCGTCGCCGCCATCCAGGCTGCTGCCGGCATCGCCTTCTTCCAGGGTGTCATTGCCGACACCGCCATTCAGGACGTCGATCCCGGCATCTCCGCGCAGGAAGTCGTTACCTGCGCCGCCTGACAGGACGTCGTTGCCCTCGCCACCATAAAGCGATCCTCCACCGTACGGAAAGTCATTGTCTCCGAACGAAATGTAACTATTGCCATTATAGTACTTTGTTGGTGAAATTGCCGTAAGAGAGTCATTGCCGCCCAATCCGAATATCGCTCCAACTATTTCATAATAATTTATTCCATGTTGGGTTCTTACATAATAAATACCCGTAGAGGCTGTGTCAGCGCCTTCTGTAAGCATTCGATGACTATATGTGAAAGCGTTCGACATAACGCAGCCCTATGGCATGTTTTAGAACAGGGCTTGTGCCCCCCCCCCCCCCAGAGGTACAATATTAGCTGGATTTACAAAAAAACCAATCTGGAAAGCGTAGTTGCTCAATGAGTGTGACTTTGCAGTCGCAGCATGAAGAAGTCAAATTTTAGACCTGAATGATACTCTATCATTCCACTGCCTTTACCATGCTGAATTCGAAACACTATTTCGCAAGATGATTGTATGAAATATTTTTGCCGGAACGACGCATTTGTCCTTGCGGCGATATAGATTTCATATTGATTTTTCCTTCTAAAGAAGATCAAAGTTATTATGATCGTGCTCAAGTTTGATAATAGAAACAGGAGGCGGATGGATAAAGAGGAGCACCGCAGCATGAATCGGCTCACCGAGGCCGGTCCTATTAAGTGTGCCTCAACGAGACGATGTTGTGGGACACCGCAGGCCATTTAAGATCGGATCGATGCGGCCTACGATCAGAAAGGAGGCACCCGCTCGCGACCCATGCGAGACACTCTGCCTGCGGGCCACGGTAGCTCAGATGTATGCGAGTTGCGGCACCCGCAATTAATTGCGCGTCATGCTGGAAGCCGGCAGGCTCGTTTCACGCTGGCCGTCGAGATCCCAAAATGTGCGGCCGTAACCGCGATGGTGGCATTGTTCTCTTCGCGCCATGCGGCCACGGAGCGGTCGTCGATCACCTTCTTCAGCCCGAGAGCCTTACCCTCAGCCTTCGCGCGCTCGATGCCGGCCAACTGCCGAGCCTTGCTGTTGGCGCGCTCCAACTCGGCCACGGCGGCCAGCATCGTGAGCATGGCCTTGCCGATCGGGGTGGAGAGATCGAAGCCCTCGCGCAGGCTTACGATCGCGACGCCCTTCGCCTGAAGGGCCTCGACGGTGGCGAGGACATCAAGGGTGTTGCGCCCCAGACGGTCGATGGCACCGACGATCAGAGTGTCGCCCTTGCGGACGTACTTGAACAGCTCCGAGAAGCCCGGTCGCTCCAGAGCGCGCACAGCCCCGGACACACCCTCGTCGGCGAACCACTCCTCGACCTGGTAGCGTTGCTCGATGCTGTGCCGCTGAGCCTCGACGCTCTGGTCGCCCGTGCTGACCCTGACGTACCCGATCGCCGACATCCCGTCCTGTCCTGTCCTGGCTCAAAAGGTGTGGCTCAGGACGTGACGGGTGGCTCAGAACAAATCAACACCTTTGAGCCACCTTTGAAGGCTGCACCGTGCCCTGGCTCACAGGGTGTACCTTCTGAGCCAAGCGGGCATCCCAATGGCTGGGTTTCGCCCCTTACGGATGTCGCGTCCTAACCTAGAAGCGGACGTTCGGCTTTGGCATCTCCCGTAGTTCTTCGGCGCCGCAGTAGCGCTCAATGAAAGCTGACGCTCCTCAAGGCCTGCCCACGTGAGCCAATCCGAGAGGGTTCGGGGCCGTGTGGGGTGCTGTAGGTCGCTCTCTTCCGGTGGGACGATCCCCGCAGGTGCGGGGGAGCCGTCCACGCCCCGCGCCCGCCGCTGCAAAGCGCGGGTCGATCCCCGCAGGTGCGGGGGAGCCGCCTTCAGGGCTGTCAAACAGCGTTGAACATTGACCCTGGATCGGCGTCGAACTTTGACCCCCTGTTTGGGTATGGCGGGACGCCC